>CASEMQ010000019.1 GCA_949289005.1 uncultured Lentisphaeraceae bacterium | reverse complement strand
TGTCGGGGCATTGCCGCGTTATTGGGGCTCTCCGGATGACGTTAAAGACTGGGACAAGGGGACGTTTCCGACGGTCTCCAGTAACGGGGCCATTCAGATCCAGATGTCCGCCGCCGTGGGGTCTACTGCGGCTGAAATGCGCGATATCACGCCGGTGACGACGAATGATTTTGCGTATCTTTCCCAACTAATTTCGACCAATCGAGTAGGACAGTTGGATTATTCTTCCGTGAAGGATCGTTATGTTGGCAATATCTGGAAGATGTCGTATTCCGCCCCTACCGGGGGCTTGGGTGGTGGGTCTACGGTGATTAACTTCGGTGAAGGGATGGATTTTGACGTGGGGGAAGCATATGAGGCGTTTAGGGAAGGGATTTGGGACACTGCCGGGCCTGTAATCAAGTCCATGTTCGATTATCTTTGGTTGGCTTGTTGTTGCATCTCTGCGTTTTTGATTGCTCGTAAAGTTGTCGCCGGGGGTGTCTAATGCTGTCTAATGTTATCGGGCGCATATTCTCGTTTTTCACGATGTTGTTTGGGGTCTTCCAGGCTTTCATAGGCTGGGCGGCCAATCATGCGTGGGCTTTGGTTCTGGCCATTGTCTCTCCGGTTTTGGGGCTTTTCTGGGCCGTTTGGGATTGGCTTCAGACAGCGATTAAAGGTCTCTCCTTCGATTTGACGGGGAAAGACGATGTTTTGGACAGTTTCGGCGATGCCGTCAACGGAATTTTAACCTCGTCAATTTATGGCGTTTCCGGCGGCGGCACATTTACGCAGTTTTTCGCGGATATCGTGGACGTGCTTAATTTCGGCGCGTTTGTCGGTTACTTCATGTCGATTGTTGTTCCCGTCTCCTTAATTGTTTTGACGTATCGTTTTGTCAAGTCCTGGGTTCCCACTGTGTCGGGGTCGTGATGGTCTATGGGGTCGTTGGCAAGCTCGGCGGGGGCAAATCGTTTTCCTGCGTTAAAATGATGGTGGAAAACCTCCGTCTGGGCATGGGGGTCGTTTCTAACATCAAGCTGAAAGATGACTACTTGGCCTCTCGTGGCATTGACGCCTCTCGGTATCGTTACCTAGAGGATTTCGGGGCGGTCGATCCGTGGACGTTGCCGCACGGTGATTTGCGTGGTTCCGGCGGTCATTATCGGGTAATCATTGTGGTTGACGAGGCTGGCGAATGGCTGGACAGTTATTCGGACGCGCGCCACAAAGGTTCGCAACTGTCGGATGTGGCTTCATGGCTTCGACAATCGGATAAGCTCGGTCAGGATGTCTATTTCATCGTCCAGTTCGAGGCACTTTTGCATACACGCTTGCGCTCTATCGTCCATAGGTGGCTCTATTGCTTCGATCTCGCCAAATTTCGGTTTCCTGTCGTCGGTGTCGGACTGCCTCCGGGGTTGCGGCAGTTTATCATTGTCTCGGAGTATGACGGGCTCAGCAAAGAAAAGATTGCCATGCACTGGCTTCCCAAGTCCCGGGAAGTGTTCGCCGCGTATGATACGGCGGCTTTTTTCGGTGGGTCGTTTGCGGCGTCTTCCGCGGCTCAAACGCTCGATTTCAACGGCTCTGACTATTCGCGGGTCAAGTCGTTTCCTTGGTACGCGGTTTTGATAGGGCTTGTATCATGCTACGCATTGGCCGGACTGGCTGGGCTGTTGTTCTATTGGTCGCGTTTCTAGTCGTGGTCAATCTCGTGCTAGTTTTCGCCGTCTTCTGGGTCGCCTCGCTCGATCGTCAGGGAATGTATCGTGAGGAAATTCGCGCGGATTTAGGAACGGCGATAACTAACATCGTCGACCGGATTATTCAGGATGTCCAGCTCGTTCAACCAAAAGCCTCCGAAACGCCTCCGGAGGACAAAAAATCGGAAAATAGGTTCATCTCGGCGGAAATCAGCACGGTTGGTTCTTCTGTCTGGCTGAATGGTCAGCGGTTTGAACTGGGGTCGTTCGTGTCACCTTATGGCGTGATTGCCGAAGTCGGTTCAAATGTGGCTGTCGTTGTGGACTTGGACGGAGTCGCTCGGATAATAGCGCGGCCTGTCCCTCCGCTTCCCGCTGTCCCCTCTGGCAAAACGGTTCCCGCGCCCAAGGAAACGGGCGTGAAGACGGCGACAGCGGCCGCTGGTGGGCCCGCGCCTGTCGCGGGCGCATAGCGGTCGCCGTCCGTCTTCTGCCCGTTGTGGGGCGGTGTCGGCTTTGATAGGGTTATGGTCGGGGGTGGGGATGGTTCCGCCCTGTATCGGAGCTGGCTATGGTCTATGGTTACATTCGGGTTTCCACGGATAAGCAAACTGTGGAAAATCAACGGTATGAGATTGTCAATTTCGCCAAACGGGAAAATCTGGGGGACGTTCAATGGATAGAGGAAACCATATCGGGGGCGAAAGACTACCGGAAACGAAAGCTTGGCGGTCTTCTGCGTCGGTTGCGCTCGGGGGATTTGCTGATCTGTACGGAAATCTCCCGGCTTGGTCGCTCGTTGTTTATGGTGATTGATATTCTGAATTGGTGTCTGAAACATAAGGTCAGGGTTTGGACGATAAAAGACGGCTTCCGGTTGGATGACGATTTGATGAGCAAGGTTCTGGCCTTCGCCTTTGGCCTGTCGGCGGAAATCGAAAGAAAGCTCCTGTCGCAACGGGTCAAGGAAAGCTTGGCGCGGCTCAAGTCGGAGGGGCGTCGTCTGGGGCGTCCGCTCCTGCTGTTGTCGTACGCCTCTGAAATCCGGGCGGATTGGGGCAAGGTAAACATTCCCACGCTCGCGCGGCGATATGGGGTGTCGTATTCGACGGTTTGGCGGTTCGTTCATCAGCATTTGGGCATCGCGCCGCATGTCTATCGGCGGTATGCCTCCCGGCACGGTCGTCGGAGCGGCAAATGTTCCACGTAGAATACTGCGGTGCATTGGGTTATGCGAAAATACAGGACGGCGAAAAGCCGTCCGTTAGGTTGAAAATACAGCGCGAAAGCGCGTTAAAAGTGTGTCTGTTGTGGGGGACGCGGGGGTTTGGGGGCTGCGTAAGCCCCCGGAATGAAAAAAGTAGGGTGTGGGCAACGCCCACCATTCTTTTCAAGCGCAAAAAAAAAAATCGAAAAATCTGGGGCTTGGCTATTGTAATGTCTCCTGATATGTGCTATCTTACTCTTGTTTTTTGATGAGGAAGGTTCATGAGTGCGTTTTATGTGGTCGATGAAAGGCCCTCGGGCGTTCAATTTGGGAGCAACGGCGTGAAGTTGCAACGGTCACGTACTGCCGGCGTTCGGCGCAACAATCTTGACGGGCATAAATTGCGCGGCAAGATGGACGGTCGGTTTAGTCGCTCGTCCGCGCTCAATCTGCGCCGTAAGCTCGCCTGTCTGCCGTGCGAGTTTTTCGGCCTCTACGGGCTCACGCTCACGATGCCTGCGCAATGCTACAAGGATCCCGAGGACTTCCGTAAACTCTGGAATATGTTTTGCGCTGATGTGTCGGGGCGGTTGCGTGGTGTCCGTGGCGGTGGTTACTCGCCTGATATTGGCTTCGTCTGGCGTATCGAGCTGACTACTGGCGAAAACAATGCGGGCAAGGTTCGGACGCCGCATTTGCACTGCGTCGCGTGGACAAACGCACAATCGGATATAGTCCAGCTCGCCGCGGATTGGTGTTCGGCGGTGGAACGTCACTTTGGGCTCGTTCGTGGGTCGCTTGATCCAAACATTGCCGCGCAATATACAAGCCTCGAGACGTGTCAGGCGGCGTTCCAGTACGTTGCCAACCATACCTCCAAACACAAGCGCGACCAACTTGGTTGGCCCGGTCGTCAGTGGGGCGTTTACTATGGCACAAAGGAAAATCGGGCGCGTATGGCTCCTATCTTGGGACGTTTTGATAATAAGCCTGTTTCCGAGTTGCAAGGGCTCAATTCAGAACAAAGCCTTATAATGGCGCATGGTAATACTGATTTCGTCAAAAACCTTATCTTCTGACAATTCGATAAATAAAATCGATTATCTTGGACGCGAGCCTGTGTCGCTTGGGATCTTTATCCCAAATGGCACGGGAAATGAAAACACTCATTTTCGTAACATAGCAAGCAACGATGGCAAAACCAGCGTGTCTAAGGCGAAGACGGGAAAAGAGATATTGGACATTCTGAAAGAACAGACATTGTCGTCGGACGAATGTTGTATCCGTAATTTAACTTTCGCAGGGCATGGCTGGGCTTATAATGGGTCTTCTTCGCCACAGGGGGATGGTATTCCAGGTGCAGATGCGGGAAGCTCCGGATTGTATTTGAATAAACGAGACCCTAGTTCCGCCACGTTGTCAGAACTTGGGGCAGAAATTCAAAATGGTACAATCCGGTTTTGTGAAGACTGCAGAATTCAGATTTATGCATGTCGTATCTCTGATGATTTTACGAATAAGTTGGCAAAAGTTACAGGCTGTGGCGTTATTGCTGCACGTGGGGCATGCCATTCGGATCCCCAAAACAACACGTGGCTGAGTGGGGCAGGAAGTTGGATGGAGCGAAAGGAGGTGCCCAATTCAGGGTTTTCGCTTTCCTATCCTAACCATGATATTCCCCCCTCTTCGCTTGGGCCCGCATATAAACCACGATTTAATTGAGGTGAATTGAGATGTGGAAGTTCCCTTTTTACTGTGTACTTATCATGGTTATAATGCTTGTGGGGTGTGCACGCAAGCAAGTGAATGGTGCGACCTCAAGGCTTTATTATCCGGAACACTGTTATCCAGAGCTGTGCTATTCAGAGCAAAAGGCACACGAGGTGTATAAGACCTATCTTCAATGTCTTAGAGACATGGGGCAGTCCTCTGATTCCACAACGCTAAACAATGATGCGTTATCCTTATCGAAATGGAGATTAACGTATGGGATGTACGATGAAACGTGCTTGGAATCCATTCTTCTCCTTGCAGAATATGAATGTTATGACTTTTTGCAGTTGGAGTGGTGGCGTTCCGAGTCATCAGAGGAACGATTGTTCATTTTGATGTGTTTCTATCATCGCCTTAATCCCAACCTCTCTTATTTTCCGAGATTCCGATTTTATTCACAACGGTTCGATAAGAAAGAGTGTGATTCTCGATTAAAGGAAATTGATTTTGTTGAAAAGGTGTGGCCCCATTGTGATGATAGAAATGAGTAACCGTTTGTTATTTTTCAAGACGTGAACGCCTACGACGCCTTCGGCAACCGCACTTCCATGACCACCTACCGCGATGAGGCCTCCTGCGAGGGTGATACCACCACGTGGACGTATGATGAAGCCTCGGGCGTCCTTCTTTCCAAAACCTACGCCGACGGTAAGGGCCTTGCCTACACCTACACCGACGAAGGCCGCCTCGTCACCCGCACCAACGCCCGCGGCATCGTCACCACTTATACTTACGACGACTGGGGCCAGCTCCTCGCCATCGACTACGCCGACGACACCCCCGACATCGCCTACACCTACGACGCAATGGGCCGCCAAACCTCCGCCACCGACGCCGCCGGCGTCACCACCTTCACCTACGATGCCTTCGGCCAGCTTTCCTCCGAGCAGATCTCGGGGCTCTATTCCAAGACCCTCACCCGCCATTGGGATGCCTTCGGCCGGAACGTGGGCTACAGCGTGGACAATGAGCGCAAACAATCCATTGTCTATGACCCCGCCACGGGGCGTATTTCAGAATCCGATGGCTTTAAGTGGACGTATTTGCCAGGAACGAACCTCAAATCTTCCCTCACTTATCCCAACGAAGATGTGGTCACGTGGATTTACGAACCCCATCGTGACCTCCTCACCGCCGTCACCAACGCCACCTATTCCACTTACGTCTACACCAACGACCTTCTCGGCCGCCCTACCTCGAAGAACGACGAACAGTACGGCTACAACGTCCGCGATGAGCTGATTTCCGTGAATGACACTTCTTATGCCTACGATGATATCGGAAATCGCACCACCGCCGAGGGCAAAACCTACACGGCCAGTAATCTCAACCAATACACCGCGATTGATGACTTCGCTCCAGGGTATGACGCCGACGGTAACCAAACACTCATCAAGACCGGAACAGGTATTTGGTCAGTCGTTTACAATGCCGAAAACCGCCCCATCCGTTGGCAATCCGGCGACACCGTCATTACCATGGCCTTCGACCGCCTGGGCCGTCGTGTCGAAATGCGCACGATAAAGGATGGGAAGGAGACCCTCCAACGCTTTGTCTACGACAATTACCTCTGCGTCCAGCAACTCAGAGGCCCCGAAAATACCCTCTTCCACTCCTACGTGTGGGATCCCACCGAACCCATCGCCACCCGCCCGCTGATCTTCCGTCCTGCCTCTAGTGTGCTTTCCTACTACTTCCACGACGCCAACAAAAACGTCTCCGACCTGGTGGATATTCAGGAAGACGTTGTCCATTATGACTATACTCCGTTTGGATCCCAACCATTTTTTGTTCTTTCTGATAATCCGTTTTACTTCTCATCAGAGGTCTATGATTCAGCACTTGATTTGATGCAATATAATTATAGAACCTATAATACGCATAATGGTCGATGGTGTAGTTTTGAAAAAGGAGACGACTCTCTTTATAACTTATACCTATTTCTTGACAATTCCCCAATGGACATGATCGATTTTCTTGGACTGAGCAAAACAAAAAGATATAAGAATCGATTGGGGCGTACGCATCCTTCTAATCGTGGAGCTGCAAAGGGCTTTGATATAGTTTCTGAAGTCATAAATATCTACGCAACTTATATCCGAACACCAGGTCGAGTCGTTAGTAGTGGGATTGAGGCTTGTAGTTGTGATCAACCTCACAATAGTTGTTTGGCTCCGTCTAGCTTAGATGGCAAGCCTATTATTTACAAGGCTCCGAAAGAATATTGTTGTGTGATTTTGTATGAGCTCTCAGGCGGATTGACACAACCGGCTCTGTACTACTTCCTGTCTGCCAGTGTGACTCGTAAGCCCTGTTCGCAGCTCACTTTTATGACCTCTCCCTATGTTTACGTGATAACAATCCCTTGGTTTGTTTATGAGTGAACATGGATACACTGTTCTAAAGTAGAGTCGTGGACATCACGGCTTGTCAACGCCAAAAGATGAGGAGATTGAGATGGGCACGATAAAACAGTTTAATCGGCGTTGCGTTGTTTGGCTGTCGCTGAAATGGGGGTGCCGGCAAAGACGCGTCTGCGGCGCGCTTCTTCTCATCGGCACGCTTGTCTTGGGCGGCGTCGCGCTGCGTCATGCCGTGATGTCGCGGATGGCCGCGTCGCCCCCAGCCCCCTCCCTGCCGTTGGGAAGGGAATGGGCGGCGTTCATGTTCTGCCTTTCGCAGTCAGAATGCTTTTTAGGCCTTACGACGGAAGAGCTGCTTGAGCAAAAAGGCAAACCGTTCCGCTATCTTTTGTTCGTGGATGGGAGGCGCGTCGCCGAAAGCGGGGAGGCCCCGCCGGACGCGTCCTCCAGAAAAGGGCAGAAAGCCTTCGTTTGGTGGTATCCGACCCCGACGTTCTTCAACACGCAGGGCATGCATTGGATCTACATCAAAAACGACACGGTCGTCTCCGAACTGTACGTCTACGAACCCATTGACGCGTCCCGAAGGGTGGAGCGGGAGACGGTCAGGAAACTCTATCTGGACATCCCATGGGAGCACGTTTTGCTTGCCCTTGGGGCGCCGCGAACCATCTTCGTCGAGGTGACAGAGGCCGATTGGGTGACCGTGAGGCTGAGATACGAGGACACCGCCGGCGAGGTCTTGGAGCTGGCAGGAGACATGGAGAGGGTAAAATACAACGAGGCGCTCCCAGATGACGCGGTGCGCTAAGACGCCGCGTCATCTGGGAGCGCCGCCGATTCCGCCCCTCGATTTTCGCGTGGGCCTTGCGGACGAAACCGACTCCCGCGGGCGAACATTGCTTGCCCCGGGCTTTCGTCATGCCAGCGTGCCCCCCTGTCTTCGCCTTTCGGAAGGGGTGCTTCGCATGGCCATGCGCGTTCTCGGAGGGAATGACGGTTTTCGCCCCCTTTTCGTTTCGCCGACCGCCCCCCAGGAGCCCCCGCCCCGCCCAACGTGTTTGCGCGGGCCATTCCCCGGAACACGGCGGATCTCCCCCCGAGACACGCCGTATCCCGACCCGAAACACGGCGCGATCCGCGGGCGGGGGGAGGTCGGCGATCCTGCGCGTTGGGCACGGTCGCGGATTGTGGTGGACAGGCGGGGGCGGAAGGGGTATACTAGGGGTGAATCTGGGTTGCGGCGTTGGCCGTGTCATGCCGAGGCAGTGCGATGAGAAGTGGCTGTTTGTTTGTCGTTGCGGCGTCCCTCCTGGCGGGAGGGGCGTGGGCGGGGATGATGCGCAACCCACCGTGTAAGTTGGATGAGGGGCAGAACAGCGCCTCGACGTGCGAGAAGTGTCCCGAGGGCGGGGCGTCGAACGGGTGCGTGCATATCCAGATCGACTTGGGGCGGACGTCGGTGCTGTCAGATCGGCGGCGGTGTTGGCTGAAGGTCTTTGAGACGGAGGCCTCGCCGGCGATCTTTACGCCGGAGACGCTGAACTTCGTGATGGATTATACCTTCTCCCATGTCGGCGGCGACAGAACGAACAAAAACGTGCCGCGCGAGGTGGTCTTTTGCAACGAACTGGGGGCGCGCCTGCATTTCCGCTTTGAGGACGGGGAGTCTCTGGCAACGATGGTGGCGGCGAGCACGGCCATCAGCACGGAGCGGTTGCAGATGGTGGACGCGGAAGGATGGGCGACGGCGGAGGATCCGGCCTATTACGATCTTTACCGGGGGATGGGACGGTGTGGCGGTTTTACGCCACGGACATCACGGGGAAATTCGGGGACTTGGTCTCTTTCACGGACGCGCGTGGGCGCGTGATCACTGCGGAGGATTTTGGGATTGATGTGGTGCGTGCGCCCAATGGGCTCTTGCGGCAAATCCTGACGGCGACGCGCTTGGCGGACATCGTGACGGAGGATGACCACACCTACACGGTCACCGTCTATCCTTTCGCCCAGAAGCCGGAAATGGCCGAGGGGCTCTATGTGATCCCGGAGGTGACGCCGGTGGAAACGTGGCGGATTGAGCGCGGCGGCGATGACGCCCTTCTGCTCCTGGCGACGCAACGCAAGGGAAATGGCGATCCTAAAACCTACACGTATCGTTATGTCCCCGATGTGGAGGATTGGACGCTGACGCGCCCCAACGGTTTGGTTGAGGAAAAGTCCTTTTATTCCGGCGACGATGACGACGGCATGCAGGTGGCCGTCAAGAAAAGCGCCGACGGGCAGACGATCTATTCGCAAAAGGCGTTTTACTTCAAGGATTATGGGTGGAGCGTCGGCGCGGTGGCCGTCAAGGAGACGCTGGGAACGGACGCGAGCGGGAAGCGCGTCACGGAGTGGGATTATTTCCTCTCCGGCGAAAACAAGGGGAAAATCCGGGAGAAGCGCGATTGGCGCGGGAACCGCTTTGTCTACGAATATGATGCCAAAGGCCGCCTGACCAAAGAGACGAATGCCGCCGTCGGACACGAGACGGTCTATTCCTATGCCCCCGTGGACGCCTCGGACATCCTTGGCGAACACGCGGGCGTGGCCGCGGTGGTGAGCGATGACCGCCCGCGGTGCGAGGTGAAGTACGAGAAAGACCCCGAGACGGGTGCGATGGTGGAAGTGGCGCGGACGTATTCCGTCTATTCGCCGACGCAGGAGATTGTGGAGCGTGCCGCCACGGCGGGGGCGGCCTATGGCGCGGCAGGCGCCCTGCGCACCGTGAGGACGTGGTACGCACCGGATGATGAAACGCCTTACAGTGCGGGACGTCTGAAGTCCGTGCGTGATGAGGATGGCACGCTTCGGGTGTACACCTACGGATTGGACGATGAGCGCTGGATTGAAACCGTGACGCAATTGCACGAACAGGCGCCGGAACCGGTCTCGGGAAAGACGACGCGCCAATCCACCCTCTATGACCGCGTCGGCAACGTAGTGGAGCGCAATCAGGAGGCCTTCATCGACGGCGCGTGGTATCTCATCGACCGCACGGTTTATGACTATGACCTCGAAGGGCACGTTATCAAAGAGACGGACTTTGCGGGACGTGTGACGACGACCGTTTGGGGCGGCAGTTGCTGTGGGAAGTCCTCGATGACGCTCCCGAATGGCACCCGCTTCACCTACACCTACGACGATGAGGGCCGCCTCATCGCCGAAACCAAGCTTGACCCGATTCCCTGCACCACGCATTTTGAGTACGACTCGCTCGGCCGCGTGGTGAAGACATGGAAGGACGGTCTCAATCCCGAAACGACCGCCTATGACGTCTTCGGGCAGGTCATTTCCCAAACCGACGTGCGCGGCGGTGTCACGCAAACCGACTATAGCCTCGACGGCAACACTGTCACCACCACCTTCCCGAATGGCGCCACGCAGATTCGCAAGACGGACGCGCTGGGCCGTCTTCTTGAAATCTCCGGCTCCGCCGTCCAGCCGCAGGTCTTTGCCTACGGCCCGAACTGGCGCAAATCCGCCACGGGAGCGCGTTGGCAAAAGACCGAGCAAAACTTGCTTGGGCAAACCCTTCGCCAAACCCGCTCCGGCGCGAACGGTTCCACATTGGAAGCGCTGACGACCTATGATTCGTACGGACGCACGAACCAAATCACTGCGCCCGGTCAGCCCGTACAGTCTTATGCCTATGATGTAACGGGCGCGCAAACCGCTCTCACGCAGACGGTCGGTGAGGTGTGGCGCAAACAGCAGAGCGAAGCGGAGTATCTTTTGTGCGACGGTGACGTGTGGCAGAAGCAGACCGACGTGCAGTCGTGCTCCGATGCGGACATTGCGCCTCTTACGCAGACCGCTTATGTTCAGGTCTCGGGTCTCTCGGTGACCAACACCTTCAACCAAATCACCGTGGATATCCGCGGCAATGAGACCCGCACCTTTGGCAACGACACCCAGCGCACCACGCAGATACCCTCCTGCTCGAACCCGCAGATTGAGCGTTACGCCTTCGGCCAGTTGGTCGAGACGGTGGATACGGCCTGTGTGACCAACCGTTTTGAGTACGATGCGCTCGATCGCCGCATTGCTTCCATTGATGGCCGCAACAACCGCACCGTTTCTGCCTACGATGCCGAGGGCAATCTCGTCTCTGCCACCGATGCCGTTGGCGCCGTCACGGCCTACGGTTACGACGTGATGGGGCAGACCGTCGCCGTCACCAATGCCCTTGGCAACGTGACGGTCTATGAATACGATTTGCGGGGTAACAAGACCTACGAGGGCGGCGCCACCTATCCCGTGCGTTACACCTATGATGTCTTCGGCAACAAAACGTCTATGACCACCTATCGCAACGAGGCCTCCGGCGTAGGCGACACCACCACGTGGACGTATGATGAAGCCTCGGGCGTCCTCCTCGCCAAGACCTACGCCGACGGTAAGGGGCTGGCCTACACCTATACCGACGACGGCAAACTCGTCACCCGCACCAACGCCCGTGGCATCGTCACCACTTATACTTACGACGACTGGGGCCAACTCCTCGCCATCGACTACGCCGACGCCACTCCCAACATCGCCTACACCTACGACGCAATGGGCCGCCAAACCTCCGCCACTGACGCCGTCGGCGTCACCACCTTTACCTACGACGCCTTCGGCCAACTTTCCTCCGAACAGGTCTCGGGGCTCTATTCCAAGACCCTCTCCCGCCATTACGACGCCTTCGGCCGGCACATGGGATGCAGCGTGGATGGCACACGCAAGAACACCCTCGCCTACGACCCCGCCACGGGGCGGCTCGCCACGATGGGCGATTTTGCGTGGGAATATCTGCCCGGCTCGCACCTGAAGTCCCGCCTCACCTATCCCAATGGCGCGACCGCAGAATGGGATTATGAGCCGACGCGTAATTTGCTCGCCCGCGTCACCAACACCATCAATGGCACCGTCGCCTCGCAGTACACCTACACCAACGACCTGCTCGGCCGCCGTACCGCCATCGCCAAATCCGGTTCCATGATGGCCGCGGAGGAAACGCAACCCTATGGCTACAATGTCCGCGACGAGTTGATTTCCGGCCAAGCGAAAACCTACGCCTATGACGACATCGGCAACCGCACCATCGCCGAGGGCAAGACCTACGCAGCCAACAACCTCAACCAATACACCGCCATTGACGACTTCACGCCCCAATACGACGACGATGGAAACCAGACCCTCATCAAGACCGAGACCGGCGTGTGGTCAGTCGTCTACAACGCCGAGAATCGCCCCGTCCGTTGGACGCAGGGAGACACCGTAATCACCATGGCTTTCGACCGCATGGGCCGCCGCGTGGACTACTACGAGACGCGAGCCGGGCAGGTTGCCACGCACTTCCGTTTTGCCTATGACAACTTTCTCTGCGTTCAGCGGTTGAATGCCGCAAACGGCAACGCCGTCCGTACCGAGTTTGTGTGGGATCCCACCGAGCCCATCGCCACGCGTCCGCTCGTCATGCGTGCCAAAAACTGGGGCCTCAATCTCTTCTACACCCACGACGGCAACAAGAACGTTTCCGAGGTCTTCTACCACGCCCTCCAGAACGGCATCGCCGCCCACTATGACTATGCCCCCTTCGGCGCCGTCATCCGCACTTCCCGTGCCACCCGCGTCTCCAACCGCGACATCCTCTCCGAAAACCCCTTCCGCTTCTCCTCCGAATACCACGACTTCACCCTCGACTTGGTTTATTACAATTACAGATACTACAATTCGATGTACGGAAGATGGGAGAACCGTGATCCATTTGGTAGTATCAATCTTTTTCTCTTTTGTCTGAATAGCCCAGAATACAATTATGATTGGCTGGGGTTAGAGGTGATTTTTTATGGGGGTGATGTCTTGAAGGCAATAGAATATTTGCTTAATAATGCGAAAGCCGTGACGGGGGAGAATGCGTTGGCTCTTCCAATTCCGAAGGTAGAAGTTATTTCCCAAACGATTGATGCGGTTTGTGATGAGAATTGTCATCCTGAAGGAATTCGTTACATCGCAACTGTAACAATTAAGCCGAAGAGTGATGTCTCACCTGCGTCTGTCGTTATGCCAAAATGGAAATCGTCCTCTGCTTCTGAAGCAGAACGAGAATTATTCCGCCAAGTTTATAAACTCGTATTGGAACATGAGCAGGAGCATGTGCGGATTTGGAACAAATACATGAACAAGTTGTTCGTTGAATATACTGATGCATATGAATCTTGCAGTAAACATGGGATCCTTGATTTAGCGAAGTCAAATGCAAAAGAAAAACTGACAACGGCTTACAGACACCTTTCCGCGCAATTTACGAAAGAAAACAATGATTTCCAAAAGAGGGATGAAACGACTGGAAGGCATCAACGAGTGAATGCTCTGATTAACGAGTACAAGCAAAAAAGGAGTAATTGATGAAACGCTTTGTTTTGTTTCTCGTGATATTGATTGGCGGGGTATCCTTGATCTATGGGGATTCTGATTCACGATGGGCATGTTGCAGAGAGCCGTTGTCGGCATTGCACGGGATTCGACTTCGGGAGATGTTGAAATCTAATTCTCGCTTGCGGCAAAAGGATACAGCAGAGTTTGCGTCCATCGTTGATGCTTGGTTATCAATGGGGGCAATACAACCAAAATCGACGCCATTGCAACAGCGGTTTTATGAAATCTTTGGCGATGACGCATTTTGGGAAGAAATAAACGATCTTCAGATCAAGCAAAGTAAACTGGAATTGGAACTTATGGATAATCTGAGAAAGCAATGGGAGGCCGTTTATAAATGTGTTGTCTCCAAAGGGGAGTTGTCACAAGAAGAATGGGAGGCGGTGTCTGACAAACTAAAAGCGACAAGGACGCCAGAGTCGCGGAAGGCGTTTCTTCGGCAATATCTTATGCAGGAACAAAAGCTGGGTGAGAATCGTGATTAGGGTGAATTGAGATGACGAAGGCCCCGTTTTACCGTGTCCTTATTCTGGTTGTGATGCTTGTGGGATGTGCACGCAAGACGGTGAACAGTGTTTCTTCAAGACTTTATGATCCAGAGCGCTGTTATTCGGAACACTGGTACTCGGAACGAAAGGCACACGAAATGTATAAAACCCATCTTCGATGTTTCGGAGAAATGGTGGGCTATAACATAATTCATTTTGTGAGTAGACGGACAGGATAAACGCATAAAAGTGGATAACTTATGGGTACATCACTCGGGGCTGACTTGATATGGCCATTTGACGAGAATGTGGCACAAAGAATCAATGGGCTAAGAATAAATATTTTTATTCGCTTGCCATAGGATTCTCGAGTGTGACCTTTACTGCAAGTCCCCGTATGTGATAGCATGAACGTATGGTGTTTTCGGGAACACGTGTATGGAAGTCAAAGAGAGGGATGCTCCTCCTTGGTTGGTGTTGTACTCTTATCAACGACGAGCAGTATTCCTACAATGTCCGTGATGGATTAGTCGCGGCCGATGTCGTTTCCTACAATTACGATGATATCGGAAACCGCACCACCGCCGAGGGCAAGACCTACACGGCCAACAACCTCAACCAATACACCGCCATCGACGACTTCACGCCCCAATATGACGCTGACGGAAACCAAACCCTCATCAAGACCGAGACCGGCGTGTGGTCAGTCGTCTACAACGCCGAGAATCGCCCCGTCCGTTGGACGCGGGGCGACACGGTTATCACCATGGTCTTCGACCGCATGGGCCGCCGCGTGGAGTATCAAGAGACGCGCGCCGGGCAGGTTGCCACGCACTTCCGCTTCGTTTACGACAACTTTCTCTGTGTCCAGCGGTTGAATGCCGCCAACGGCAACGCCGTCCGTACAGAGTTTGTGTGGGATCCCACCGAACCCATCGCCACACGACCGCTTGTCATGCGTGCCAAGAATTGGGATCTCAATCTCTTCTACACCCACGACGGTAACAAGAACGTCTCCGAGGTCTTCTACCACGCCCTTCAGAACAGCATCGCCGCCCATTACGACTACGCCCCCTTCGGCGCCGTCACCCGCACCTCCTCCGCCACCCGCGTCACCAACCGTGACCTCCTCTCCGAAAAACCCTTCCGCTTCTCCTCCGAGGTCTACGACGACACCCTCGGCCTCGTCTACTACAACTACCGTCACTACAACCCAAAAGATGGAAGGTGGCTTGGAAGGGATTTCGTTTTTCAACTTAATCCATATGAATATCAGGGGTCGTCGTCCCAGTCTGATTTTCTTGGTCTAACTTCTTGTTGTACCATTTGTGTTTACTCCGCAATAAAATTGACGACCAATTTGAGAGGCCCTTTAGACATAGGTAATGGTTTCAGTGGACATACATGGTTTACAATTGAAGATAACAAAAATGGTGACAAATCTTCAAAGGATGGGAAACCGTCTAAGAGCATTGAGTTTTCGTTTGGACCTGTCCCAACGGGGAACTCGACGAAAGAACTCATTAATGGAGTAGAAGGAGGAGATTGGGATGTAGGTGAATATAAAGATCAAACAAAATATGCCTTAAATAAACGTTGTTGGACGGCTGATCGAGAAACTTGTTGTGCATTAAAACAAGAGGTGTCTGATTTTAAGGAAAATCCTGAAGAGTTTTCCGCTTTTAATTATTGTACGAGTAAAGCAATCGAAATCCTAAGACATCATAATATACCCGTTCCAGATGGAGAAGGCGAAATTGAGATTCCCTACTTTTTTAATATCTCGGCTCCCAATCCTCGTGATTTGTATATACAATTAGGGAACTTACCTGAAGGATTACCACATATAAGCAACAATAATCACTCTACAGACTCTCCCTCTACGGGATCCAAAAAAGGAGGCTCTAAATGAGATTATTGTGTACCTCTTTATTTCTATCGTATATAGTAGCATTTACGATATGTGTACAAGGTTGTCGTCCAACCCGTATAGAGACGTTTGCATTTGAGAAAGTGTATCTTGATAATGAGGTTGTTAAGATACCTTATCGGAATGTTATTCTTCCTTTACCGTTGCCGCCGTCTCCGAGAGGCAACTTTAACAGTTGGGGTAAGGACGCTAGAGAATTTGCCTACATACGAGCACTTAAAGGATGGGCTCCCATTTTTGTTTTACACCCTCTAGAACCTCCCAATGAAGACTACGCATATGTAATCAATAATCGCTATATCGCGACATTTACAGAACGCAACCAAATTATCGACAACACCGCTGCTATGTGTGATTATTTTCTTGATGAAGTATTTAATATTCCCGTCGCCTATATGGCAGAATGTGAAGCAACGGCAAACAATACGCTTATCGTAAAGGCACAATTTCGGCGCCTCTCTGTTGCTTCCTTTAATCATTTTTCTACACATCCAATCGAGAGTTGCACATCGGCGGTTATTCTTTTTACTCAAAAACATATTTATATAAAATCATATTCCGATAAATGTTTCAGAAGATACCACAGAAAGCCCTATGAGACGGAAGGAAGGAACGAATGGAATTAATACAACCTAAAAGTATCCCTAATCGTTTACTTCATTATCTTGCTCTTCAGATAAAGGCTTGCGGTTCCTTGTTCTGGGATGGTGAAGACGAAGGTCTTCGGTGTTTTCCATGAGCCGAGGTGTTCTTTGGGGATAGAGAGGCGCAGGAGGCGTATCGGTGGTGTTCGATGGAACCATTCTCCCAAGCACGGGGATGGCAATCGTAGATGGGGCATATCGGGGCCTTCCTTGTCCTGCCAGCCCTTGCCCCATTCCATTGTGCAACTTGCCAAGGGGAAGAGAGTTAAAGATGGCCCTTGCTACGATTCTCGGTATGTGGTAACATGAATACATGGTGTTTGCGGGAACAGGCGTATGGAAGTCAAAGAGGGGAACGCCCCTCCTTGGTTGTCGCTGTGTTTTTATCAATGACGAGCAGTATGGTTACAACGCCCGCGATGAGCTGACCTCCGCAGATGAGGTCTCCTACAATTACGACGACATCGGAAACCGCACGACCGCCGAGGGCAAGACCTACACCGCCAACGCCCTCAACCAATACACCGCCATCGATGACTTCAAGCCCGAGTATGATGCGGACGGGAACCAAACCCTTATCCAGACCGAGACGGGCATCTGGCAGGTAACCTACAATGCCGAGAACCGCCCCATCCGCTGGGTGTCCGGCGACACGGTGATTGAGATGGCCTTCGACCGCATGGGCCGCCGAATCGAAATGCGCACGGTGAAGGATGGGGAAGAGCCCCTCCAACGTTTCGTCTACGACAACTACCTCTGCATCCAGCAACTCCGCACCCCCTCCAACACTCTTTACCAATCCTACATTTGGGATCCCACCGAACCCATCGCCACCCGCCCGCTCGTCTTCCTCCCTACCTCAGGCGAAAAAGCCTACTACTTCCACGATGGCAACAAAAACGTCTCCAATCTCATGGATATTCAGGGAGGCATTGTCCACTACGACTATGCTCCTTTCGGCCTCCCCACATCCTCGGCTTCATCTGAGAATCCCTTCTGTTTCTCCTCCGAGTTCTATGATAGTAGCCTTGGCCTCTCTTACTATAATTATCGCCACTATAACCCCAGTGATGTCCGTTGGCTGGGGCGTGATCCTATGGAAGAAAATGAAATAATTGGGGTATATTCATTCCTTAAAAATGAAATATCTTCTTATGACATCCTTGGGGAAAATCGATATTTAAGTTCATTGCCACCAAAAGGGTTTCATGTTTATATTGCTGTAGATATATGGAAATGCGAGAATGGCGAATGGAAACCCAGTGGAATGTACCAAGTCTTTGAATACTCGGCAGACTTTCAAGATGTGAAGATATTGTTTGCTTTGATTAGTGGCGCGGCACCAGGGAAAATATCAGAAAGAGTTACAGGTAGTGTGTCCGACATGTTGTCGTTTCCATCATCAAAAGAACAAGATGAGGCATTAATAGAATCAATCAGAAGACAAGCAAAGAATCCACCTATGTATCATGTGTTTTCTCACAATTGCATCCATTGGTCATTGGAAATCTTTTTTGTCGGAATGGAGGAGGAGAAATGAAGTTGTCAAGAGGCATTTATAAACAGATTTTAAAAGGCGTCATCGTTTTTCGCCATCTAAGTGTTTTTATGAGCATAATCCCGATTTTAGGGATACTTCATATTGCGGAAGGTCATGCCGACTCGGAAACACTATTAGAAATACTCGTATTTCTCCGATATGTTTTTTGGGGATACTGGATTGCAGAAGTAATACTTATTTTTTGTCTGAAACACTCAACAAATGTATACGGAGATAGTCATATTGAGACTGGATTATGACCAACAGCGACACTAACTCACTTTTATCCCATGATTCTATCTTATATCAACGACCTTCTCGGCCGCCGCACCGCCATCGCCAAGTCCGGTACCATGATGGCCGCGGACGAGACGCAGCCCTACGGCTACAACGTCCGCGACGAGCTCATCTCTGGCCAAAATCAGACCTATGCCTACGACGACATCGGCAACCGCACCGCCGCCGAAGGCAAAACCTACACGGCCAACAACCTCAACCAATACACCGGCATCGATGGGTTCGTGCCGACCTTCGATGCCGACGGTAACCAAACTACGGTGCTCACGGAAACAGGCGCGTGGGCGGTGGAATACAACGCAGAGAATCGCCCCATCCGTTGGACACAGGGGAACAAGGTCATCACTATGGGCTTTGACCGCATGGGCCGCCGAATCGAAATGCGCACGGTGAAGGATGGCGAGGAAACCCTCCAATGCTTCGTCTACGACAACTACCTCTGTGTCCAGCAACTCAGGGGCACCGAAAATATCCTCTTCCAATCCTATGTTTGGGATCCCACGGAACCCATCGCCACCCGCCCGCTCGTCTTTCTCCCTACCTCCGGCGAAAACGCCTACTATTTCCACGACGGCAACAAGAACGTCTCCGATCTTGTTTCCTTTTCTGCCTCTCCCATCCACTATGATTATACGCCATTTGGCTCCCTCTTCGCTTCCGCTCCTTTTGGGAGTCCCTTTGGTTTTTCATCTGAAATGTACGATGAGGTGCTTAATCTCATTTATTATAATCATCGTCACTATAATTTAAATGATGGGAGATGGTTGGGACGAGATTCAATGGAAGAAGATGGCGGGATTAACCTGTTTTCATTTTTGGCGAATAACCCATTGTCAAACATTGATCATCTTGGGGAGGCATTTTTCGCGCTGAGACCTCTGGAAAATATTCCATGGCTTGGTCCCCCTTCAAATAATCCCTTAGATGATTATTTTAATACGGAGATTGCTCATGAACAACTTTTCTTCGAGGATGGGAAAGAACCATCGAGTATTGGATTTTTTGCGGACAATGGCGGAAGTCTGAAATCGGAGCCTTTTACAGATAAGTACCGTGTAACAAAAACAGGGTTTAATGATTGTGTTATGCGAAAGGCGTTGGAATACGTTGACCTCCCTCCATATTCTTTATTGGGGTGGGGAGAAAAACAAAAATTCAACTGTCAGGATTTCGCAGAGACCTTGAGGGAAATTTATAACATTCTAATCCAAAGTGAATGTATTCGCGATTGTTGCGGACTTTGACCGGAAGGATAAAACATATGACACTTCTCCTTTCGCTTTTATTTGTATCTCTTCTATTGATAAGTTATCGGTTGCTTTTTGCAAAAATCCATTCCGCGATATTTAGGTTTTGTCTTTCATTGCTTCTGGCATTGCTGTTCACCTATTGGGCAATCTATGCCTTGGAAAGACTCTTGATTGATGGTTCCTCTTCTGGACAAGAGATAGATTTGGAGCTTTGGCAAAATAGATAAAGAAACCTAATATATGAATGTCATTCGTAAAATGTGATGTAGCGAAATTAAAAATGACAAAGACCCAAGTCACTTGTTGGACGCAGGATGACACGGTCATCACGATGGCTTTCGACCGCATGGGCCGCCGCGTGGAGTATCAAGAGACGCGCGCCGGGCAGGTTGCCACGCACTTCCGCTTTGTTTACGACAACTTCCTTTGCGTCCAAAGACTGAACGCCGCCAACGGCAACGCCGTCCGCACCGAATTTGTGTGGGATCCCACCGAGCCCATCGCCACGCGCCCGCTCGTCATGCGCGCCAAGAATTGGGGCCTCAATCTCTTTTACACCCACGACGGCAACAAGAACGTCTCCGAGGTCTTCTACCACGCCCTCCAGAACGGCATCGCCGCCCACTACGACTACACCCCCTTCGGCGCCGTCTCCCCGTAATATGTCAAATGAAAAGTGCACCGAAGGGAGGGTAAGCGGAGGGATGATGTGTCATTAGGATGTGCACCGAAGGGAGGGGGCGTCGTTGGGGGCGGGGCGGGATCCAGCCCCGCCCCCAACGAGGGTCAGGGTTTCTGCGTGAGGTAGAGGTGGTTGAGTGTGCGTTCGCAGGTTCGGCGGAGTTGGATGGCGTTGATGTGGGGAGGAGGCGGTTGGGGGCGGAGGGCGTTGAGGCGCTGCCAGGGGGTTTGGGGACGGTCGAAGGCGCGGGTGTGGGTGATGCCACGCGAGGTGACGTGGCGGTGGTGCGCCACTTGGCGGCGGCAGGGGATGGCGAGGTTGTGCAGGAGGTTCCATTGGTCGCAGAGGGCGGTGAGGGGGGCGAGCTGGGCGTGGTCGTCGAAGCGGAGGTCGCCGAAGAGGGCGCGGATGATGGAGCCGTTTTTCTGTTCGATGCGGTTGTTGTCGTTTTTGCGGTAGGGGCGGGAGCGGGTGAGCCGGACGTCGGGGTGGTGGGTTCTGAGGAAGGCGAGGAGGTGGTGGTTGAGGAATTCGCTGCCGTTGTCGACGTGGATAACTTTGGGTGGGAAGGGGAGTTGTTCGAGGAGGTGCGCGAGGGCGTTTGTGGTGGCCTCGGCGCCGCGGTTCCAGCAGGGGGCGAGGGCGCCCCATTGGGTGGCCGCGTCGGTGACGTGGAGGATCCAGAAGAAGCTTTCGCGCATGTCGTCGCCGCAGAGCGCGACGGTGTCCACCTGGAGGATGCCGGGCTCGCCGGTTTCCTCGAGGGCGCCGGGGCCGGCGGGGATCTGGGCCGCGAGCGAGGCTTTGTTGCCGGAGCGTTTGTTGGGGGCGCGCCGGATGTGGTGGGGGCGCAGGATACGGTACATCGTGGAGGCGCTCATGCGCGTGAGTTCGTCGGCGAGCGCCGGGGGGACGTCGTGGCCGAGTTCCTCGTAATCCCTGATGGCGCTTTCGATTATGCTCTTGAGATAGAGCGGGCACATGTAACCTTCCGCCCGCCAGATCCGGATGAGGAGTTGGTGCGCGTCGCGCGAGTAGGAGGGTTTGCGCCCGCGGTGCTTGCGATGGCGGCGGCTCCCGTTGAGCAGACGGATGACGTATTTGCGCGAATAATGCGTCATCGCGACGGCCTCATCGATGAGCGCCGAGCGCTCTTTCCTTGTCTTGGCCTTGGCATAGCGTGCTTTCATCTTGAGCATGTAAAGCCTCTTGAAGTTTGCTTCCACGTATCCTCCCTGGGTGCACATTCAATTGACACATAGGCGACGCGTCAACTTTCGCTTCGATGCACAGGACTATGACATATCACGGGAGGTCTTCTGCCTACTTGACACGTCAGAATGCTCTGTAGTATATTGAGGGCAGATAGCTTGAGGGCGCGTGTTCTGCCGGTTGGCGGGGGCGTGTTTCTCGGGCGCAGAATCGGTGCGTTTACGCATACATTCGTTTTAGAGGAAACTACCACCTTCCCAAGCTTGAACGAGATGTATCGCGGAGGCGCGCTTGGGGTTCATTCCCAGGCGTGTTTTTCTCCCGTATGTTTCCAAGCAAGGCTGTGGTAGGCCTCCTCTAAGGAACTTCGGGGGGAGGCACGCTTTTTTGTTGTCTCTCCGTCTCGTCGTTGGTGTGAAAACAGGGATTGGAGAACGGTCATGAAGCGGTTTGTCTTTTGGATTTGGGCGCTGTGTGCGGCGGCGCCGGGGTTTGCCGACCAGGTAACCATTGATGGGGTCACGTGGACGTACAGCGTCCGCTCCAGGGAAGGGGCGTCGTATGCGGTGATTGAGGAGGCCAGCGGGGTGCAGGGCGCGGTGACCGTGCCGGCAACGCTGGGCGGGGCGCCGGTCACGGAGTTTGAAACCGGATTTTTCGGTATGAGCGGCGTCTTCTACGGATGCACCGAACTGACGGAGGTCCGCTGGGAGGAGGGGTGCGCGATCGAGAAGATCGGGGGGTATGCTTTCAGGGGGTGCACAAGCCTGACCCAGATCACGATCCCGCCTTCGGTGACGAAACTGGGGAACCAGGCCTTCAGCGGGTCGGGGCTGGAGTCCGTCACGATTCCGGGCACGGTGAAGACGCTGGGCGCAGCGGTCTTCGCGGAGTGCCCCGACCTGAAGACGGCTGTCTTTGAGGAGGGGGAGCTGATAGGGGATAGTACGAGCTCTGTTGATTGGACGAATCTTTTCAGGAAATGTCCGGAGCTGGAGTCGGTGACGGTGAAACGATTGCCGTACATCAAGGAGGGGATGTTTGCCGATTGTCCGAAGTTGACCTCGGTGTCATTGCCGGTGACGGTGTCTGAGATCATGGGAATGGCGTTTTCCCGGAGCCCGAATATCACCTTCACGCTCGATGCCGGGGTGACGAGATTCTCTGTCGAAAACGGAATGCTGCGCTCCGCGACGGGACTCTATTATGTGCCGGGGGACCCCGAACGACTGGAAATCCCGGACGGGATTACCGATATTCTCGGCGGCATCTGCCGGGGGATGACGAACCTGCGCGAGGTGACCGTGCCCGACACGCTGAAATCCATCGGCACGTTTGCTTTCTACGGGTGTACGTCGCTGGAGGAGATCGATCTTTCGGGAACGCAGGTGGCGGCACTGACGGAGAGCGCCTTTGCGAATTGCCCCGCGCTGGAGTGGGTGCGCCTGCCGGCGACCGTCACGTCGTTCGAGATCGGCAAGACCTTCGACGGTTCGCCGAATGTGCGCTTTGAGGTGGCGGAGGGGAACAAAACCTTTGCCTCGGACGAACAGGACGCGCTTTACAGCAAGGATATGACGCTCCTTTTCATTGGCCCCAATGCGGCATCCTTCACGGTGCCCGAGACGGTGACGGCCATTGCACCTTATGCCTTCGATGGACATACGGCGTTGACGTCCATCACCCTTCCGGCGAGCGTCAGAGACTTCGGGTATGATGTCTTCCGTGGGTGCACGAATCTGACGCCGGTGAACGGGCTCGTGCTTGATGCGGAGCAGACGACCGTGCTCGGGATTGACGCGGGAAAGACCGCGATTGCCGCGGAGGATTTCCCGGAGACCGTCTGGCGCGTGGCCGATTACGCCTTTTATGAAAACACGTCTCTGAGCTCTGTTGTCTTCCCCCAAAAAGTAACCTCCATCGGGGCTTCCGCTTTTTACTATTGCGGCAATCTGGGAACCGTGACCTTCGCCGAGGGACTTGAGGAGATTCGGGACGGGGCCTTTTACGGTACCGGCATCGGCGGGGAGCTCAATTTGCCCGCCACGCTGATGCACCTCGGGGATCGGGCGTTCGGCTGGACGTTTATAACAGAGGTGAAGATGGGCGGCAAGCCAGGGTTGCGCGATGATCCGAACCTGACCCTCGCGGGGAACCCCTTTGCCGAGTGCTATGGCCTGCCCGTAGATCCCGAGACATGCATTATGTATGAGACTGATGTCGCGAACGGTCCCCGCGTGGTTGTCGGCGTCGGTGAATATCATGACGAGACCACCGGCTACACGCACTATAATGTCCGGGTGTCGGATCTTGTCTTTCCGGAGAGCGTTCGCTACATCCTCAGTGGGCTTGACATCAGTGATAGCCCGAGAACCATCACGACCACGGGGCCAATCTACAGCGTTGGGAGCGCCGCCTTCATAAGTCCGACTGCCAAGGTGCACACCATCACCTTCGGCGGCAATGTGGGCGTGGTGGAATCGAAGGCCTTCTATGAGCTTCCGTATCTGCAGGTGCTGACTTTCAAAGGAAAAGTCGGTACCATCCGCAGCAATGTCCTCTGGGGGACCCCTCGCAGTCTGACGGAGGAAGGCAGCCTTTCGATAACCTTTGAAGGGGACGTCGGCACGATTGAGGCAGGCGCCTTCGACGCCACTACCAGCCAGGAATCCAACGTGTACGGATGGTCCCCTTTAAAGGAGCATCTCACCTCGGTGACCTTCGGCGGAACGATCGGCACTATCGGAGAGGATGCCTTCCGCGGATGCTCCTCACTGAAGACCCTTGCCGGATGCAAGCCGGCGAACCTTGGCGCAAGAGCTTTTTACAATTGTCAGGCGCTGACGGAGGCTCCGGACCTGAGCCTTCTGAGCGAGGTGCCGCAGGGCGCTCTGGCGTATTGCTCGAACATAAAAGCGGTCGACGCCCGTGCGGCGACGGTCATCGGGCCCTCAGCTTTTAAGGGATGCGCGTCGCTCGTCTCGGTGGACGCCCCGATGGCGGCGACGGTGGGAAAGAGCGCCTTCGCGATGCTGCCCAAGACCGGCGGCGGTTGGGCTACGGCCCTGACGGACGTGACGCTGGCCGAGACCGTCACGCTTGGCGCTGGGGCCTTCGGCGGATGTGCCGAGCTGACGGGACTGAAGACCGCTTCCGGCGGTGAGCCGGTGGTGACGTTGGCAACGTCCGTCTTCGGCGACTGCGCCAAGCTCACCGGTGTCACGCTTGATCCGGCCACGACGGAGATCCCAGGCGCCGCTTTTGCCGGATGCGCGGCCATGACCGCCTTCCCCTGGCCGGCCAATATCAGAATCGTCGGAGGTTCCGCCTTCAGCCGCACCGGCCTTACGGGAGAGCTGAACCTGCCCGCCACGGTGGAGAAGGTCGACTACTCCGCCTTTAACGGGTGCAAGGGGCTGACCAAGATTACGCTTAATTCCGTGCCGGAGTTGTTCTCGCCCTTCTCCGGGTGCTCCGGCGTCACGGAGGTCGTCTATACGTGCGGCGTGCCGGAGCTTCCACGGGCGTGGGGCGGTCTCGCAGGCCTGACTTCCTTCACGGTGAACGGCGATATCGGCACGTCGGCGAATTTTGCGCTCTCGGATTGCGACAGCCTGGAGACGATGACGGTGAAGGGCAATTGGGGGACCATCGCGGCCGGAACCTTCTATGACCTTAGCAAGTTCACGACGCTGACCGTCACGGGCACCGTCGGCGCCGTCGGCGACTCGGCCTTTATGGGGTGTACGGCGCTGACTTCGGTGCCAACAATCGGCGATGCGTCCCTTGAGGGGGCCATCGGCAACTCTGCCTTCCAAGACTGCTCGAGCCTGGAATCCGTCACGCTCGACCGCGACATCCGCGCCATCGGCAACTACGCCTTCCGTGACTGCACCGGTCTTAAGACCGTCTCGATCTTGGGCGATCTCCGCACGATTGGCACCTATGCCTTTTCGGGGTGCACGGCGCTGAACAATCTGACGCTGCCGACCTCGCTGGTCTCCATCGGCGACAACGCCTTCCAGAACTGCAGCGCGCTCCCAAAAGACGATGACTACATCTACACCTCGGCAGACAAGACGGTTATTCTGAGCCGGGTTTCGTCATCGCCCAAGCTGACCACGCTCAGCATCCCCGAGGGCATCACCATGATCGGCCCCAGCGCGTTCGCCTCGGAATACAATCTGACGTCGCTGACGTTGCCTTCGACCCTGAAGACCATCGCCAACAGGGCCTTCTATTATTGCAACAAGCTCACGGAGGTCACCATCCCGGCCGGTGTCGTGACCATCGGCGACTATGCCTTCCAGAGCTGTTCCAAGCTTGCGACGGTGACCTTTGAGACGGGAAGCCAGTTGGCAACGATGGGCAAGGGAGCCTTTTCCGGGTGCGGTGCGCTCACGGGCTTCGCCTTCCAGCCCGGGGTGACGGCCATCGCCGACAACCTCTTGGGCGGATGCGGCAAGCTGGCGGCGGTGACCTATGAGCCGGGCTTTGCGCCGGAGTCGATCGGGGCAAGCGCCTTCAGCGGCTGCACGACGCTCTCCGCGCTGCCTATCCCCGAAAGCGTGACCGTCATCGGCGACTATGCCTTCCAGAACTGCGACGCTTTGACGGAGATGGCCATCCCGAAATTGGTCACGGCCATCCCGGACAACTGCTTCAACAACTGTGACGGCCTCACCGCCGTGACCTTCGGGGAGCAGGTCACGTCCATCGGGGCCTCCGCCTTCTATGGATGCACCAAGCTGACCACGCTTCCGGAGGAGGATGCCGAGGGCATCGTCATCCCGGAGACGGTGACCACCCTCGGCGAAGAGGCCTTTTACGGCTGCAAGGCCGTGACGAAGGTTACCTTGCCGGATGTCATCACCGAGATTCCCGAGTCGCTCTTCTATAGGTGTGCCGCGCTGGACACGGTCACGCTGGGTTCGGCCGTGACGAAGATCGGCACGAACGCCTTCAGCGGTTGCACGGCGCTGGAAAGCATTAACCTGCCCGACACGCTGACGGCGCTGGGGTCGTCGGCCTTCAGCGACAGCGGACTGACCTCCGTGACCTTGCCGGACGGACTGACGAAGCTGTCCTACTACGGGTTCTCCGGGTGCAAACGGCTCACCTCGGTGACGCTGAGCCCGGACACCGTCGCCCTCGATACGGGGACTTTCTCCGGGTGCGCGGCGCTCACCTCCATCACCCTGCCCGCGGGGGTCACGGAGATTCCCCAGGCCGCCTTCATGAACTGCACCGCGCTGGAGACCGTCACGCTGGAGGGAGTGTTGACCAAGATCGGCTATCAGGCTTTCAGCGGTTGCCCATCGCTCTGCTTCGCGATTCCCGAGACGGTCGTCTCCATCGGCGGACAGGCCTTCAAAGGGTGCGCGGCCCTTACGGAGATCAGCATCCCGGAGGGCGTCACGGAGCTGGCGGCGAATGTCTTTCAGGATTGCGACGGCCTGACGGAAGTCACCATCCCGGCCACCGTCGGGAAGTTCAACGCGAGCGCCTTCGCGGGGTGCGACAACCTCACGACGGTGACGCTCGGCGGATCGCCCACCGCCGTGCCGAATGCGATGTTCGACGGCTGCACGGCGCTGACTGCCATCCGTCTGCCGGACTCCGTCACCACCATCGGCGACTCCGCCTTCCGGAACTGCACGGCGCTCACATCCATCGATATTCCCCCCCGCGTGACCAAGATCGGGACCTACGCCTTCCAAAAGTCCGGCCTGACCTCCGTTGTCGTGCCCGACACGGTGACCTCACTGGGGACTTATACCTTCCAGGGCTGCGCGGCGCTGACCTCGGCCACCGTCGGCGAGGGCGTCGCCACGATCGGCAACTACACCTTCGGCGACTGCACGGCGCTCACGAAGGTGACGCTGCCGGCCGACCTGAAGGAGATCGGAAGATCCGCCTTCTACGGATGCACGGCGCTCACGGCCATTGACATTCCCTCCGGCGTGACCAAGGTCGGGAGCAACGCGTTTGAAAAGTCCGGTCTGATCGCCGCCGTCCTGCCCGATACCGTGACCTCGCTGGGGACCTATGCCTTCCAGAACTGCACGTCGCTGACTTCGGTGGATGTCGGCGCGAGGCTTACGAAGCTCGACACCCGCACTTTCTACGGATGCACGGCGCTCGCGGAGGTGACGCTGCCGGCCGGGCTGAAGGAGATCGGGAGCAACGCGTTCCAGAACTGCACGGCGCTTGATGCCATCACAATCCCCGAGGACGTAACCAAAATCGGGAGCAGCGCGTTCCAGGACTGCACGGCGCTCTCGGAAGTGACGCTGCCGGCCGGTCTGGAGGAGATCGGGAGCAACGCGTTCCAGAACTGCACGGCGCTCTCGGCCATCGCAATCCCCGAGGGTGCGACCACCATCGGGAGCAGAGCGTTCCAAAATGCCGGCCTGACGTCCGTCTCGGTGCCCGGGTCGGTGACCTCGCTGGGGACGTACGTCTTCCAGGATTGCGCGGCGCTGACCTCGGCCGCCTTCGGCGAGGGCGTCACCGTGATCCCCAATTACGCCTTCGACGGGTGCTCGGCACTGGCGAAGGTGACACTGCCGGCGACGCTGACGGAAATCGGCGCTAACGCCTTCAACGGATGCACGGCGCTTACGGCCGCCACGATCCCCTCCGGCGTGACCAAGATTGGGAACTCCGCCTTCCAAAAGTCCGGCCTGACGTCCGTCTCGGTGCCCGGATCGGTGACCTCGCTGGGGACGTATGTCTTCCAGAATTGCACGGCGCTGACCTCGGCCACGCTCGGGGAAGGGATCACGGTCATCCCGAGCAGTACCTTCTACGGGTGCACGGAGCTGGCGGCCGTCACGTTGCCGGACAGCGTGACCACCGTCAATTCCAACGCCTTCGGGAACTGCAGGAAACTGGTCTCGCTCACCATCCGGGGCGATGTGCCCACTTCGGTGAACAGATCCGCCTTCCCCACGGAGAATTCTCTGGCCGCAGGCGCCACGCTTTATTACCCGGCCGCGCAGGAAGCGGCGTGGAAGGCGGCGGCCGACGCGGACGGCAAATGGAAGGGCTTCACACTGGCCGTGCTCGCGGCCGTGGCCATGCCCAATGTCCCCGATGGCGCGGCCGGATACACCGACATGGCCGTACTCCAACGCCTTCAGGCCGCCGCCTTGGAGGCCGGCATCACCGACGGCACGTTCGACGTCTTCCGCCAGAACAGCGACGGCACCGTGGTTCGGGAACTCCTCGCTCCGGCGACCGTGGAGGATGCGCTGAACTGCTTTGCCGGGCTTGATCCGGTGGCGGTCACGCTTGAGGACGGGACGGCCATGGTGGTCCTGCCCTATACCTTCGACGTCTGCGGCATCTCCGTCGAGGCGTCGGAGGTCGTCGTCACGGTCAAGGTCGAGAGCGGCCTTCCCGAGATGCCCCTGACCTTCGCCGAGGGCATCGCCTATGCCATTGTGCCCACCACGGAGGGCACCGCGCCCGCCGTCACCGTACGGGAAGTGGCCGGCGACACCGCCACGCTGGCGTTCACCCCGTCGGAAGGACACTCTACCTATCTCTTCAAGGCGTCGGTCACGCGGTGAACCCGCGCGCTCTTTCACGTTTCCCAACAACACGGACGGCGCGGGGATCCCGCGCCGTCCGTGTTGCGTCGATGTTCGACCGCCGCCGCGTTGGCCTTACTGGCGGATGAGGGCCAGCACCTCGTCGCGCCGGGCTTCCATCTCCTCGCGGCTCTTGGTGCTCTCGAGATTGAGGCGCACGAGGGGCTCGGTGTTGGAGCAGCGGACGTTGAACCACCACGTGGGATATTCCACGCTCACGCCGTCGAGCTCGAAGACGTGGCCATCGGCGTACTTGGCCTTCAGTTTGGCCAGGATTTCCTTGGGGTCGCAGGCGACCTTGGAGTTGATTTCGCCGGAGCACCAGTACTTGCGCAGGGGCGCGATGAGCTCGGAGAGGGGCTTGCCGCTCTGGGTGACGATGTTGCAGAGGGCGATGGCGGCCATGGAGGAGCTCTCGGCCACGTAGTTGTCGCGGAAGTAGTAGTGGCCGGAGAGTTCGCCGGCGAAGATGGCGTTGTGCTCGCGCATTTGGGCCTTGATGAAGGCGTGGCCCACGCGGCTCATCATGGGCGTGCCGCCGGCGGCCTTGATTGTCTCCTTGACCACGCGGCTGGAGCGCAGGTCGTAGAAGATGACGCCTTTTTCGCGCTTGAGGACATCCTGCGCGATGAGCGCGGTCACGAGATCCATCGGGATGATGTCGCCCTTTTCGTCCACGAAGCCCGCGCGGTCGGCGTCGCCGTCGAAGGCCACGCCGAAGTCGTAGCCGCCCTGGCGGATGGTCTCCTGGAGTTTGGCGAGGGTGGCGTGGTGGAGGGGGTTGGCCTCGTGGTTGGGGAAGGAGCCGTCGATGTCGCCGTAGAGCGCCGTCTGGTCGATGGCGTCCACGAAGGTCTTGGCCTCGACGATACCCATGCCGTTGGCGTAGTCGATGGCCAGGCGCGGTTTGCGGGCGAAGGCCATGACGGGGCGGATGTGCGCGCGGTAGGCGGGGAGGATGTCGTGCGCGGTGACGGTGCCGGGCGTGGCCGCGGGCGGGTCGAAGGCCCGGTCGGCGACGATGCGCTCGATGTCGGCGATGCCGGTGGCGCCGGAGATCGGCACGGCCTGCGCGCGGCAGAGTTTGAAGCCGTTCCACTCGGCGGGATTGTGCGAGGCGGTGATCATGACCGAGCCGTCCGCGCCCAACGAGCCGTTGGCGTAGTAGTTCATCGGGGTCGAGCAGAGGCCGATGTCGATGACGTCCGCGCCCAGCTCCGTGATGCCGCGCGCCAGGGCCTCCTGCAACGGCACCGAGTGCGGGCGGCAGTCGCGCCCCAACACCACCTTCTTCGCGTGCGTCAGGGTCACGTAGGCCCGGCCGATGTCGTAGGCAATGGCCTCGGTGAGGTCCTGCCCGTAAATGCCACGGATGTCGTATGCTTTAAAGATTCCGCTCATGACGGTCACTCCTTGTGTTGTTCACTGCCTTTAGCATACCAAATCCCACGCAGTTAGACTAGCCCACGCGGGTTTATCGGATGAAGAAACCGAAGCCCGGGCTTGAAGGCGGTGCGGATGCATCGAGCCAATAGGTAGGCCAGAGAGCCCGGAAGGCCGCGCGCGAGGCCGCGTCCCGCGGCACGAACACGCGCCCCGTGAAGGTATTCGCCGAAATCTCGCGTGCGTAGTAGGTGGCGCACCATGGCGATGGCGAGGTGTCGGTGACGGTGCGGCCTACAATCGTCGCGCCCGGCGTCCAACGGACGGTCAGATTTTCGATGGTGGGATTGCCTTTGTTGTGAATATGGCCGATGGCACCCGCCGCGCTATCGTTCGTTCCCGTCTCGTTCGCGATCCTTGCCCCCGCCGCAAGCGTCACGGTGCAATCGCTGATTCGGGTGTTGGCGGGCATTGGGCCACCCACCCAGCCAAGAAGTCCGGCTATGACGGGATTGGTTGGGTGGACAGCGTTCCCCGAGGTGGTGGAAGCATTGTTGCGCACGGTCCCTGCCACTGTCGCGGACACGTTATGCAGGGAGTTGACGATGCCGTTGTCGCCGTAGAGGCTGGCGCAGGCAGTGGCGGTCTGGAGGCAACCCTGGATTTCGGCTCCGCGGTCGACGATGAGTGTGATGTTTTCGAGTATACCGCCGGTGAGGGAGGTTGCGAGCAATGCCGCTTTCGGCGAACCGGCGATTGTGGAGGCGGCGTTGCGGGCGACCGTTGTGTCGTTGGCGCGGTCGGCCAAGGAGAGGACGCGGCCTTGGAGGCGGACGGTCAGGTTACGGATGGTGCCTCCGGAGATGGAGCGGAAGAGCGCGCTGTCGGCGAAGGTGGCAATCCACGTGTCGGTGGGGAGGGTGATGGTGTACCCCGCGCCATCGAGGGTGTGGGAGAAGACGGGGATGGGCATGGGGTCGTGGGAGAGTGTGATGTCTGCCGTCAGGCGGGCGTCGCAATCGGGATGCTCGGTGAACCAGTGCCAATCCGCTTCGCTGTCCAGCTCACGAAAGCCGTCCGCGGCAAGCGGCGGTTCGGGGAAGACATCGTGCGGCCAGACGACCTGCGCTTGGTTGCGCCCGAGCGAGAGGCGGTCGGCATCGGCCCATGGGCTGTCGGAATAATAACCCCAGCTCATGATGCCGCCGAAGCCTTCTTGGCGGATGCGCATGGCCTTGGCACGGTAGGTGGAGGGGCCGGTGAGGTTGATGAAGTCGCCGTGCCTGTCCTTGTAATCCCACGATTCCCAGATGGTGTCGCAGTCAAAACGGTCGTTCGCGTCGGAGTGCGCGGCAAGCACGCGATTGCGAAGCTCATCCCAGCCGAATTGGTATTTGGCGTTGGAGTACATGGCTTGGCCCACGACGATGCGGCGGTCGGGGATGTTGCGTTGCCGGCAGACGGCGATGCCTTGGTTCATGACGGCGTTCCCAAGCACCTTGACCTGGCTCCACGGGCCGTAAGCCATGGAATTGATGAAGTCGGCGGCGGCGAGGCGCGGCCCCGCCGGGATACGCCAGCCGCTCTGGTTGGTGCAGGCGGATAGTTCCCACCCATGTGCAAAGAAGGCTTCGGCCAGGTCGCGCAGGAGGAGACCGTACTTCTCGTCCTCACCGTTGTTGATTTGTGCGCTCGCCGTGTTGATGTTGGGGTACTCCCAATCGATGTCCAGCCCGTCCAGGTCGTAGTCCTCCATCATCGCGACAATGGCTTGAACGAACTTGGCGCGATAGCGGTCGCCTGCCGCGTGGCCGAGCGGATAGGCTTGGTGAGAGTTGGGGCGGGCGGTGTCGGAGTTGCGCCATTCGAAGGTGGTGCCCTTGTCGAGGCTCGCGAAGATGCGCACGTGTGGGGCGACGGTGTCGCGCAGAGTGGTGAGGCGGCGCAATCCCGAGGCATATTCCGCGGTGATGTCGGGGATGTAACGGTCGTTGACGCCGTCGTAGCGCACCTTGACGTTCGAGAGCGCGATATGGGTGAGCGCGTTCAACCGTGCCTCGGTGGCATCATCGAGGACGTCGCTCGTGTGCCCGCCCACACCCTTCATGCGATCGCTGCGCAGATAGGCGTTGACGCGATACTGGAAGGGGTAGGTGCGGTGGGGCGCGGGCGTGGCGTCCGTCACGGTGTAGGCGCTGTAGCCCAGATTGAGCCGACCGGAGGCGACGCGCGCGGTAATGACGGCATCGCGCGAAATTCGTTCGTTCACGGTGGCGGTGAGCCAGAGCCAATCGTTCTTGAAGACCCATCCTTGCGTGCGCACTTGCCCCACGGAAAGATAATCGGGGTTGGCGAAGGTCACGGAGAAGGCTGTGGCGTTCGCGTCGCCCGTCTCGGTGCGCGTCATGATGCCGGAGTCCAACCGCACGGCCGAGGCTTCGTAGAAGGCGTATGCCTCGCTCGGCTGAATCCAGAGGCGGATGTCCGTCAGGTCGGCCTTCGTACAGTTCGCGAGCTCAAAGGTGAAGGTCAGCGTGTCCAATGCGCCGCCATATGCGCCATCCCCGCCGAAACGCAGCCCGATGAGGCTTTCGCGTGCCAAGCCGCGGGTCAACCACGGGTGCGCGCGCACCACGGTCGCCACGCCTGCCGCCTCCGCGACGCCGGCCAATAATGCAAGGAGAAGAAGTGGAAGCAGACGCGACATGCGGGGCCTTTTGGTCAGATGTTGGGACGGAGGGTGAGGGTGGCCCATGAGGAAGGGGGTGACGATGACGTTGGGGCCTTTTGGTCAGATGTTGGGACGGAGGGTGAGGAGGGCACCGCCGGGGGTGGCGATGGGCAGGCGCACGCGCGTGTCCCACGGCAGGCCCGGGTCGGTGCGGGCGGCGAGGCCATCGGCCTCGGAGACGATGTCCATCGTGGCGAAGGGGTGCGCCGGTGGGAGCGCCTCGATAAGGTCGCAGGGCCGGAAGGTGAGCACGGCCGGCTTACCGTTGGGCAACACGAAGGCGCCCATCGTGTAGGCTCCGTCCGTCTCGCGCAGGCCGAATTGCAGGAACCACCCCGGCTCGCCGCGCACGCACCAGCGTTCCGCGGGCGGCCGGCGCAAGAGACGCAGCAAGGCCGCGAAGGCTTTGCGCCAGACGGGCGGGAAGGCGTCGCCTCCCGCCAACACCCAAGGGCCGTCCGGCCGGAGGGGGAGGGCGCGGAAGGTCTGGAAGAGTGCTTCGGCGGGGGTGGCGAGCGTGCGTGGCGAGACCCCCGCTTCGGGTGCGGGCGGCGCGGTCAGGAGCGCGGCGGGGTAGGGGACGATGCGTGTGCGCACGCCCCCTGCCGTCCAGTAGCGCAGACAGGTGCACCCGCGGTCGTCGAAGTGGAGGTTGAGCGGTTTCACAGGTTGAGGCCGGCGAAGGGATTGTTGCCCACGCCGGCGTTCTTGGTGCGGTTGGCGCGCAGCCAGGCCGCGGGGTCGTCGTCGGGGTCGTTTTGCGGGGCGTCGTGGGGTTTGCCGGCGCGCGGGGCTTCCTCGGTCACGGGGCGGAGGGCGATTTTGTGGGCGTCGGCGTCGATGGAATCGATCTTCACGGCCAGCTCTTGGCCCTCTTCCACCACCTCGTGAGCGGAAGCGATCCGGCGGCCCTTGGCCAACGCCGCGAGGCGGCCGTTCGAGAGCAGCCCATCCACGCCGGGGGCGAGCTGCGCGAAGGCGCCGAAGGTGGCGATACGGACGATTTTGGCGTTCAGCACGTCGCCGGGGCGGTACTGCGCGGCGAAGGCTTCCCACGGGTTTTGGCGCAACGCACGAAGCGAGAGGGTGATGCGTTCGGTCACGGGGTCGAAGCGTTGCACCAGCACCTCCACCGTGTCGCCGGGCTTCACCAAGTCCTCGGCCTTGGCGTTGCGATCCCAGGAGAGTTCGCGCATGGGCACCAGTCCCTCCGCGCCGCCTAGGTCAACGAAGACGCCGAAGTCCATCACGCGCGTGACCGTGCCCTCGCGCGTCTGCCCCTCGGCCAAATCCTTTAGGAGCTCATCCTTTTGCGCGGAGCGTTCGCGCTCGAGGAAGGCCCGTCGGGAGACAAGCAGGTTGGGGCCGCGTTCGTCCTCGCCGTATTCCGAGATGAGGAAGGTTTGCTTGGTGCCAATCCACTGCGCTGGGTCGGCGGAGCGGTGGGGTTCCATCTGCGAATAGGGGCAAAAGGCGCGCTGGCCGGCCACTTCCACCTCGTAGCCGCCCTTGATCTCGGCCTTGACCAGGCCATCGATGGGCGTGCCGGCCTCAAAGGCCTGGCGCAACGCGGCGTCGCCGCGGCCGGTGGCACGGTTGCGCGCCGTGAAAAGCAAATCGCCTTGGCGCATACCCACGAACCAGACCGTCACGTGCTCACCTTCCTGCGCGCGCAGGGAGCCGTCCTCGAGGATGAACTCTTCCTTGGGCACCACGCCTTCGTCCTTCGCGCCCACGTCGACCACCACGTAGTGGCCTTTGGTGGAGACGACGCGTGCGCGCACCTCCTCGCCCGGGTTGAAGCCCCGGCGATAATCCATCCCACCCGCCGCCAACAATGCGGCGAAATCGGCCCGTGCCTTCGAATCCTTCATACGTACCCTTCTTTCGTTGAAACTGCCGTAAGTCTACCACAAATCGCGCCAGTGCCGTGCATCTGTCAGCAATGCGCCAGCGAGCAACAGGCGATGCCCGCCACCACGAGGCACGCGGCCACCGCACGCCTTGCCCACATTCCCACGGGCACGCGTACCTCGCCGCGCACCCAGCCCGTCCGCGAGGCCATTATGCCCACGCCCACCGAGAAGGGGCCGCGCAGCGCGCTCAGCACGTTGCCGTACACCGGCCCCATCGCCCCGAAGCACATGAAGAGCGCCACCTGCGAGCTGAACCAACACGCGCAAAACGGCGCGCTCGCCCACAGGAGCCGCCCACGGAACCCCGTCCGCAACAACACCCCCCAGCACACCGCCCCGAGCGCCGTGTAGAGCAGGCACAGCGCGAAGAGCGAGGCATTGAACACCGCCCAGAAACCCAGCCCGGCCCCAAGCGCGCCCCGTACCAGGTGCGTCTCCATCAAATCGCACAGGCAATAGAGCACAATCGTCGTGACGGCCGCCCCAAGCGCGCGCAACGTCATCCGCCGCCCGCCCGTCCAGTTGAAGAGTGCCGCCCCGACCACCGTCAGCGCCACGCCGCCCCACATCAGCGCCCCATAGTCCGCGCCTTGAAAGAGCGCCACGACCACCGCCAGGAAGGGAATCTTCAGCCCCAAGAGGGAGACCAGTTTGCTGGATTCGATGAGCCGCTGTCCCGCGAAAAACGCGCCCTGCCCGCCCAGAAAGCAGAGCACCCACGCCGGCAACAGCCACGCCAGCAGCCGCCACCCCAACGCCTCCGGCCACAGAAACGGCAATGCCACAAGCGTGCACACCCCCATCAGCGCCTGCGAATAGAGCAACAGCCACCCCGCGCTGTGATGGCGCTGCAGATAACGCGCGCTGAACGCATACGAGACCGATTGCGAAAAGGCGCTGAAAAGCCCGGAAAAAAGTCCAATCAAAAACATGGTGGCTCCCTTGCGAACGGCCGCGCATTATACCATCTCGCGCGAAATCCGGTTGCGCGCCGATTTGATATTGTGCAGAAAGGGAGGATTTGGTACAATTCGCCCATTCTTCGTGCGATAGTAGCTCAATTGGATAGAGCGTTGGCCTCCGAAGCCAAAGGTTGCGGGTTCGATTCCCGCCTTTCGCACCATTCTTTTTTTTTTGCGGGAGGGCGTATCATGGCGATGGATCTCAAGGCAGCGTATCGGACGGTGATGGACGACCACTTCGCGCCGATGCTGGAGATTTCGTTCGTGGGGGAGGGAAAGCGGCAAACCTTGGTTTACGAGAAGGTCGCGTGGACGATTGACGGGGTGCGCAAGGGGTTGCGCTACGGGGAAAACCCGGGGCAGGAGGCGGCGATGTACCGCCTGACGAACGGGAACCTGGCCATCGGCGAGGTGGAGACCATCCAGCCGGGGCGTGCCTTGGTGACGGACGCGGAGTTGCTGCAATTCGGCAAGCATCCAGGGAAAATCAATCTGACGGACGCGGACAACGCGCTGAACATCCTGCGGTTCCTCTCGGCGACGCCGTGCGCGGTCATCGTGAAACACAACAACCCGTGCGGCGTGGCGAAGGGGGTGACCATCGCGGAGGCTTACGACCGCGCGAACAAGGCGGACATCTTGGCGGCGTTCGGCGGGTGCATCGCGCTGAACCGGACGTGCGACCGCGAGACGGCGGAGCTGATCACGCGCAATTACGCGGAGGTGGTGGTGGCACCGGATTTCGAGGAAAGCGCATTGGCGCTCTTCGCGGCCAAGAAGAACCTGCGCGTGATGAAAATCGGCGCGATGGCGAAGTTGGAGACCTATGCCGCCGAACGTTTCGTGGATTTCAAGAGTTTGATGGACGGCGGTATCATCGCACAGCTGAGCTATCTGCCGGAGGCGCGGACGACGGATGCATTCATCGTGCCGAAGGTGGTGGACAAGCAGGGCGTGACGCACAGCATCGCGCGCAAGCCGACGGAGAAGGAATTGGACGATATGCTCTTTGGCTGGCTGGTCGAGAGCGGTATCACCTCGAACTCGGTAATCTACGTGAAGGATGGCGTGACGGTGGGCATCGGCACGGGCGAGCAGGATCGTGTGGGTGTGGCGGAAATCGCACGCGACAAGGCTTACCGCAAGCTGGCGGATCGTTTCGCGCGGGAGACCTATGGCACGCCTTACAATGAGTTGACGGATGCCGCCCGGCGCGCGGCGTGCGACGCCTTCGCCAAGGAGACCAACGGGGGTCTGCGGGGCGCGTGCATGGTGTCGGACGCGTTCTTCCCATTCCGCGACGGTATCGAGGTGGGTATCAAGGAAGGCGTGACGGCGGTGGTGCAGCCGGGCGGCGCCATTCGTGATTGGGACATCATCGATTGCTGCAATGAGCATGGTGTGGCGATGGTCTTCACCGGGCAGCGGAGTTTCCGCCACTGAGGCACGATGGCCATGAGGTGTTGGCTTGCGGCGATTGGCGGGGCGGCGGTGTTGGCGCTGTGCGGCTGCACGGCGACGATGGGGGATTATGTGGACGCGAACGCCCTCACCCTGCAAAGCCCCGTGCAAAACGCACAGTCGCTGGACATCCCGAAGCGCTTCTTTGACGAGGAGTTGCCCGCGCGTTTCCAGCACGCGGGCATCGGCATCATCAACGACCAGGCCACCTTCCTGAAACTCTGGTCGGCCTACACGCAGGACACCACCGTCTTGCCGCCCTCCATCGACTTCAAGAACTTCGCGGTGCTCTTCGTCTATGACCCGGAGTATTACAACCGCGTCTTTATCCGCGGGCTGAACGTCTGGCAGGGCATCGCGAACCCGATTGTCGAGCGCACCAACTGGAAACTCGCCATCGGCGGCGACCCGAAGATGCGCGAAATCAAGGAGAAGCAGGGGATTGCCGTGCCGGAACCGAAGGTGAACGTGGGGCTCGTGGAGCTGTTGCGAAACAAGCCGGGACGGCCGGGGGTGACGGCGGTGTTGGTGGAAGGCGCGGAAAAGCCGGAGGACAGCCTGGTGATTCCCGTGCCGGAGGTGCCCTGAAGCCATGCATCGGCAACTCAACTTCAAGCAAGCCTGCGTGCGGTTGCGCATCCCCGAGCAGGTGTTGCGCGACGCGGTCAAATATGGCGAGGTGCCATGCCGCAAGCAGGGCGACGAGGTCGTCTTCGACGCGGACGAATTGGAGGCGTGGGGCTCGCGGCGGATTTTGGCGTTGCGTCAGCGCGATTTGGCACCCGAGCATGCCGCCGCCACGCGCCAGGACGTGCGCACGCCGGCGGAGGATACGCTTCTCCCCGCGTTGCTCAGGCCCGCGTACGTGGATTTGGATTTCCGCTCCAAGACGCGCACGAGTGTGATCCGCGATTTGGTGGACTGGGCGGATTCGCTGGAGTTGCTGTGCGATCCCGCGGACTTGTTGCGCCAGTTGGAGGAACGCGAGGCGTTCGCCTCCACCGCGCTTCCGGGCGGCATCGCCCTGCCGCACCCGCACCATCCCGACCCTTACCTCATCATGGAGCCCTTCATGTTGGTGGCGCGCGCGCGGAAGCCGATTTGGTTCGGCGCGGGGGACGACGCGCCGACAGATCTTTTCTGCCTGATTTGCTGCGGCGAGCATATGCGGCACCTGCACGTTTTGGCGCGCCTGTGCATGATGATTCGCGAGACGCCCTTTCTGGAAGAGGCGCGCGCGGCGGAAACGCCTGAGGCGTTTTTGGAAGCGGCTTTTGTCAACGAACGCGCCGTCTTGGCCAAATTGCGCTGAGCGCGATCGTCGCACACCACAAAAAAGGCCCGCGAACCGAGAGGTTCGCGGGCTTTTTTGCACATATCGGGCATGGGCTAGGTCAGGCGCGTGAGGAGCGACTGCGCGAAGGCGCGGAGGATCGGGGCGCCATCGGGGAGGGCGTCGAGCGCGGCAAGGGCGGCCGCGGTGTGGGCCTCGGCGCGGCGGCGGACCTCTTCCGCGCCGAGGACGCGGAGGGCGTTGAGCCCCTCGCCACCCTCGACGGCCTGGTCGGCGTCCAAGAGGTCGTCGACAAGCTGGAAGGCGAGGCCGACCTCGCGCCCGTAGTCGGCGAGCGCCTGTTGGATTGGGGTGGGGGCGTCCGCGGCAATGGCACCGAGTTGGCAGGCCGCGCGGATGAGCGCGGCGGTCTTGAAGGCGTAGATGCCGTAGAGCGTGTCCGCGTCCCAGGTCTCGGGGGGGCGCTTGGCGGTGGCGAGGTCGGCGACCTGCCCATCGACGACCAGCGTGGCGGCGGCGACAAGGGGGCCGAGGAGGGCGGCGGCGCGGCGGCACTCGGACAGTTCGCCGAAGGCCATGGCTTGGAGGCGGTCGCCGACGAGGATGGCCAGATCCTCGCCGAACTTGGCCCAGACGGAGGGCTGGCCGCGCCGCTCGGTGTCGTTGTCCATAGCGGGGAGGTCGTCGTGGACGAGCGTGTAGCAGTGGAGGAGCTCGATGGCGACCGCGGCGCGTAGGGCGTCTGATTCGGGGCCCGTCTCCCCACCGCAGGCCTCGGCGCAGAGGAGCGTGAGGCTGGGGCGGACGCGTTTGCCGCCGCCCATGACGGCGTGGCGCAGGGCGTGGTCAAGCGCCGAGGGCTCCCCGGGTGGGGTCAGCATGGCGTCGAGGGATGCCTCGATGGTGGCGCGGGTGCGCGTGAGGGCGGCGGCAAGCGTTTCCATGGCGGTCACTCTGCGACGGCGGCGGCGACCATGTCGCCGATCTGCTCGGTGGTGAAGCCCATCTCGTTGGCGAGCTGGCTCTTCATCTTGGGGGTGACGGAGGCGATGGCGCGGGTGATGGCGCGGGAGGCATCGGCCTCGCCGAGGTGCTCGAGCATCATGGCGCCGGCGCCGATGGCGGCGATGGGGTTGATGGCGTGCTTGCCGGTCCACATGGGGGCGGTGCCGCCGATGGGCTCGAACATGGAGACGCCGTTGGGGTTGATGTTGCCGCCGGAGCTGACGCCGAGGCCGCCCTGGGTGATGGCCGCGAGGTCGGTGATGATGTCGCCGAACATATTCTCGGTGACGATGACGTCGAACATCTCGGGGGAGGCGACCATGTAGAGCGTGGTGGCGTCCACGTGGAAATATTGCCGCTCGACATCGGGATAATCGGCGCCGACCTCGGCGAAGACGCGGTTCCAGAGTTGGTACATGTAGGTGAGGACGTTGGATTTCCCGACCATCGCGAGGGTGTTTTTCTCGCCGACGCCGCGCGCCTTTTTGCCATATTTCCGGGCATACTCGAAGGCGAAGCGGCAACACCGCTCGACCTGCTCGTAGGTATAGGTCATCACCTGGGTGGCCACGGCGTCGGTGCTGTCCGGGCGGGAAATGCCGCCCATGCCGGTGTAGAGGCCGCCGGAGTTCTCGCGCACCACGCAGTAGTCGATGTCCGCGGGGCCTTTGCCCTTGAGGGGCGTCTCCACGCCGGGATAGAGGCGGATGGGGCGGAGGTTGATGTACTGATCCAGCTCAAAACGCATCCGCAGGAGGATGCCCTTTTCCAGGATGCCGGGAGTGACGCGCGGGTCGCCGATGGCGCCCAGGAACATCGCGTCATGCCCGCGAAACTCCTCGAGCACGGAGTCCGGCAGGATTTCGCCCGTGGCCAGATAGCGCCCCGCGCCGACGTCGTAGGTGTGCGCGTCCAACCGGAAGCCGAACTTGCGCTCGGCGGCGTTGAGCACCTTCATGCCCTCGGCGATGACCTCGGGGCCGGTGCCGTCACCGGGGACAACGGCAATTTTGTAAGATTTCATGATTGGGTTCCTTCCTCTGGGAGTAGTGTGCGCAGATCCTCCACCGTCAGGCGGAGGCCGCGTTGGGAGAGCGCCTGAATGCGCGCGAAAAGTGTCTTGACCGCGTCCGGCGGCAGTTGCGGGATGTGCCCCACGAAGATGCGTGCGTGGGCGGTGCGCTCGGCGTGGGCGGCGGAGATGCCGAGTTCCTCCGAGAGTTTCTCGCCGGGGCGGATTCCGGAGTAGACGATGGCGATGTCGCGGCCCGGGGTGAGCCCCGCGAGGCGAATCATGGTCTCGGCCAACGTTTGGATGGTCATGGGCTTGCCCATGTCGAGCACGAAGATTTCGCCGCCTTTGGCGAAGGTGGCGGCTTGGAGCACCAGGCCGCTGGCCTCGGAGATGGTCATGAAATAGCGCTCCATGCGGGGGTCGGTGACGGTGACGGGCCCACCCCGGGCGATTTGCTCGCGGAAGCGCGGCACCACGGAGCCGGAGGAGCCAAGCACGTTGCCGAAGCGCACGGCGCAGAAGCGCGTGTCGCCCGCGTTCGCCAAGTCGCGCACGAGAATCTCCGCCAGGCGTTTGGAGATGCCCATCGCGGAGATGGGGCGGATGGCTTTGTCGGTGGAGATGAGTACGAAGGTGCCGACGCCTGCCTCGCGCGCCTCCTCGGCCAAGACGCGGGTGGCGATGGCATTGTTGCGGAGCGCCTCACAAGGGTTGCGTTCCATCATGGGGACATGCTTGTAGGCGGCGGCGTGGAGCAGGAAGTCCGGGCGCTCGCGCGCGAGCAGGTCGCGCATGAGGGCACGGTCGCCGCAATCCGCCACGACAGGCACCAGGCACCCCGCCGCGTCCCGGTCGGCCAGCTCGGTATGGATGCGGTAAAGCGCGGCCTCGCTGAGCTCCACCAGGATGAGGCGTTTGGGGTGCGCGGCCAAGACTTGGCGCGCCAACTCACTGCCAATGGAACCGCCCGCGCCCGTGATGATCACGGATTTGCCGCGGAAACCTTCGCGTACGGCGGGGGTGCCCACCTCGTTCTCGCCGCGTCCGAGCAGATCCGCCACCTCGATGGGGCGCAGTTGGAGCCGCCGCACATAACGCAACGCCAAAAGCCCCGCCAATTCCAGCACGCCCGCCATGATGGCCACGCTGGCCGGCGGGCGCAGGCAGATGAAGCCATCCTCCGGCAGGAAAACATAGCGCAACAACAGTTGGCACAGCACCGTGAAGGCCGCCGCGCAGGCGAAGCGGGGCAGATTGCGCAACGAAATCGCCCGCGCCCGCAACCGATGGCACCGGAAGAGCAACAGCCCCGCCCAGCCCAAGACAAAGGCCGCGCCGAACCCGCACAGCACGCGCCCCCAGCCCCACGTCGGCACGCCAAAGTCGAACCGCAACAGAAACGCCGCCACATAGGCGACGAGCAGGACGGCACTGTCGGCAAGCGCGCGAATCATTTCTCGGAGACGCTCCGCTTGATGTAGGGCAGATAATTGCGCGTGTAGACGTAGAGCGACCAAAAGTTCAGGAAGATGGCAAACGCCTCGCCCACGTAAATCGCGCACCGGAACCACGTCAGCGTGTCCGCGGGATAATCGTAGAGCATGATGTAGAAGTAGATGAAGGCGCAGAGCGGGAAGGTCATCGCCGTGCGCACCTTGCCCAACATCGTCGCCGCGCAATTCGCCCCATAGAGCGTCCCGACCGACCGCAGGAAGGTTACCCACTGGTCGCGCAGCAAATAGAGCACCGTCAGCACCACCATGAAGAGCGCGTGCCAACGCTCCTGCGCCTTGCCGATGGGCAGCAACCACAGCAGGGTTGGGAAGACCACCAGGTAGAACACCTTGTCCATCAACGGGTCGCACATCGCCCCGAACTTCGTGACCACCTTCCACTTGCGCGCCAATGCCCCGTCGAAAAGGTCGGTCAGCGCCGAGAGCGCCAGGCAGACGAGCGCGATCCACGCCAAGCCGTTGCCCGGGTGCACCGTGACCTCGTCCTTCAGCACGAAACGCTGCACCTCCCACCCATGGACCAACGCCAACACCAGAAACGCCACAATCAGCGGCACGCGCATGAACGTGATGCCGTTGACCACCAACAAATGCACTTGACGCAAACTCATGTCGCACCTTCGTTTAACGTTTCCGCGCGGCGCGCTTTTGGCGGCACGCCTCGGCCAGGACGATTGCCCCCGCCACGGCGGCGTTGAGCGAAGCCACCTGCCCCGCCATCGGGATCATCCCGATGAAGTCGCACGTCCTCCCGACCAAATGCCCGAGCCCGGCGCCCTCGTTGCCCACCACGATGCCGCACCGCCCGCAGAAGTCGATCTCCGTGTAAGGCCGCGCCGCCTCGGTGAGATCCAGCCCCGTCAGCCACACGTTGCGCGCCTTGAGCCCCTCCATCGCCTGCGTCAGGTTCACCACGTGCGCGATGCGCAAATGCTCCGAGGCGCCCACCGAGGCCCGCACCACCGCCGGCGTCACCAACACACCCCGATCCTCCGGCAAAATCACCCCGCACACCCCGCACGCCTCCGCCGTCCGCAACAGCGAGCCCAAGTTCTGCGGATCCTCCAGATGATCCAACAGCAACACCATCGCCTCCGGGTCTTCCTCCGCCGCCGCGTAGATGTCCTCCACGCCCACATAAGGATAGCCCCCCACGCGCACCGCGCAACACTGGTGGTTGATTTGCCCCAACAGCCGGTCGCATTCCCCACGTTGCGCCGCGCGCACCGGCACACGCCGCGCCCGCGCCAATGCCACCATTTCCTCCACTTCCTCCGTCGCCGGCCCCGAGGGGACAATCAGGTCGAAGCATTCGCGCCGCCCCGCACGAAGCGTCTCAAGCACCGGGCGCCGCCCATAAATCCAACTTTCCTTCTTCTTTCCACGCTTATCCATGCCAGTCAGTATACCACAAAAACCGCGCGAACATGACAAACCTTTGCCCGGCCTCTCCGCCATGTTGCCGATTGTCTTTGCGTCGCGCGGGAGAAAGCCCCGGGCGTTTCTCGGCAACACGGCGTTTGCGCAGGCGATGCGGCCGGCCGGATAGGGTCTGGGGCCGGATGGGCGTTGAAGGGCTCGATGTGCGGACGGTTGGTTTAGCGGGGCCAGCCGGGGAAGGGAGGAAAGGTCTCCTCGGCGGGGTCGTAGTGGCGTTTGCCGGACTGGATGGCGCGGCGGTTCTCGGCTTCGAGGGCGTCGCGGAGGGCGGTGCGTTGGAGGCGCCAGGCGTCGAGGGGACAGGGCTTGTAGGGTTGGATGGAGAGGGATGGGTTGCCGGGGACGGCGGTGAGGCCGCGCCAATCGATATCGGGGTTGGCTCGGAGGCGGTCGAGGCCTTTCCGGATGAGGGCGATGGCGGCGGGGCGTTTGTCTGCGGGGAGGTTTTTGAGGCCGGGGCTTTTTTCGGGGTTGTCGAAGTAGATGGGCGCGGGTTGGCGGACGCCATGCCAGAGCCCCCAGCCGATGCCGAGCGCTTTGTGTTCGGCCCAGGAGAGGGGGGAGCGGCCGCCGGGGTTTTGGCCGTAGTTGGTGGCGTAGTCGCCGTAATAAGGGGCGTTGAGGTCGACCCATTCTTGGATGCGGCGGCGTTCGGCGGGGGTGACGCGCGCGGCGTGGGCGGGATCGTCCCAGAGTTTTTTGACGAGGGGGCTGGCGTGGGAGCCCCAGGTTTTTGCGGGGGCGAACTCGGTGCCGCCGGCGCCAATGGCGCCGAGGAGGTTGCCGTGGCGGATGCCTTTGCGGCCGCGGTTGCGCCAGAGGTCGACGTAGGCGGCGTTGAAGACGGTGTTTTTGTCGGGCACAAGGGTGAGGTCGGCGGCGGGGAGGTCGTAGCCGTGGCAGGAGACGCAGCGGGCGGTGAGGATGGGCTGGACTTCGGTGATGAAGTTGCAGGAGGGGCGCGGGGCGTCGGCCGCGAGGGTGTCGGTGCGGGTGTCGAAGTCAAGCGTGCGCTTGAGGGGTTTCGCGGGGGTGCCTTGGCGGAGGGCGAGGGGCGGGGCTTTGGCGGGCGGGGGGGCGGCCAGGCGGTTCTCGTGGCAGCCGACGCAACTTTGCGCCTCGCCGCTTTGCACTTGGGTGCCGGTGCGCATGGATTGCAACATGCGGCCTTCGGCGTCCAGCACCTGGAAGTAGACGAATTTGTCTTGCGGCACCTCGAACCAGGCGGAGCCGTCTTCGTGGATGGGGACTTCGCCGAGTACGCGCTTGGCCTCGAAGGAGTGCCAGTTGGCGGCTGGGTTTTGCTGGCCTTCGCCGCCCCATTGCTCGCGGCGGCAGATGAAGCGTTTGGGCATGGATTCCACGATGCGCAGGGTTTTGGCCTCGCCGGGTTTCACGTTGGCCATGTGGGTGCCTTCGTAGACGTTTTGGACGAGGAAGGCGCCGGGGCGGTCGGCATAGTCGCGGGCTTCGGTGTGAATGGGCTCGCGGGCGCGGGGCACGAGGGGGGTTGGGTCGTAGACGCCCCAGTCGCCGGGCTCTTGGTAGAGGAGGGTTTCGTTGCCGAAGGCATCGAGCAGGTAGAGGCCGGTTTTCTCGCCTTTGCCGGGGATTTGGCGGCAGGCGAGGAGGTAGTCGGCGGAGAGGGGGCGGGGATCCTCGTACTTGATTTTGAGCGATTTGTAGGCGTCGATGCGGTGGGGTTGGCCGGGCTCGCCGATTGTGTCGCGCAGGGCGGCGGGCCAGGTGCGCACCACGGCGGCGCGGCCGTCCACGGCTTTGGTGCGGTCGATGAGTGCGAGTGCGCCCCAGGGGCGGTCGTGCGTGGAGGTGAGGGTGGCGGCCACGAGGGAGGTGCCGGGAACCACGCGGCCGTCGATGACGGCGCCGGTGGGGGAGTTGTTGCCGTAGTAGGTCTGGGCGCGCGTACCGTCGGGGGAGACGGCCCAGAGGCCTTGGGCGGAGCCGAAGTCGCGGTCGTTGTATTCCCAGCGGTCGTAGAGGATACGGCCGTCGGGGAGGATGTCGGTGGGGCGTTCGAAGAGGGTGCTGTTGGCGATTTTGACAATGTTGGCGCCGTCGGCTTCCATGCGGTAGAGGTTGGCGGAGGTGTGGCGGTTGCACATCACGTACTTGGGGTCGCGCGTGGAGGAGAAGACGATTTGCCCGGAGGGCAGGTAGGTGGGATCCATGTCGTCGACGTGGGGCAGGCGCGTCAGGCGGCGGGGCAGGCCTCCGGCCACGGGGCGTTCGTAGATGGAGCTGTTGCCCGCGAGGTTGGGGCGGAAGGCGTAGAGCAGGCGCGTCGCGTCGTACGAACATTCCAGGTCGCGGAAGAGCCCCTCGGCGCTTTCCTCGACGGTGCGTGTTTTGCCGGTGGCGGTGTCCAGGATGCGGATGGCGCCGCCGGGGCGGTAGGCGCCGTCGTTGATTTCGCCCTCGGCGGAGGGGAACATCGTGTGGGTGTTGTGGTGGTCTTGGGCGTATTGGCGGCGCGCCACGAAGGCGATGGGCTTGCCTTTGAGGAGCGGGTTGGCGCGGGCGGCCTCCAGGCGCAACGCCTCAAGCGCCTCGGGCGCGGGCTTGTCGCCGAGCGCCTCGGCCTTGGCCAGGAGCGCGGGGCCTTCGGGAAAGGCCGTGCCGTAGGTTTCGGTGAGGTTGCGCAACATGGCCTTGAGGGAGGCCGCGTCCCCCTCCGCCCAGGCGCCGCCGGCCAACAGGGCGGCCAATACAAACACTGCAATGCGCTTCATCGTCGCTACTCCGTCTCGGCGTTGAAAGTCAAACCAACTCACCATGCGATGGTACACGCTTTCCGTGTCGCGTGCAAGGTCGCTGCTGCCGTGCGCGGTGTCCTGCGTTCTTCAGTGCGCATCGTGGGGCGGCGCGGCGTCTCGGGCGAGGGTGGCGTCTCGGGCGAGGGTGGCGTCTCGGGCGAGGGTGGCGTCTCGGGCGGATTGGTTGGCGAGGCGGCGGAGGTCGCGCGGGGTGCGTGAGGGCGGGGCTTTGGCGAATTCGGGGACGTTGTAGGAGAGTATGCGGCGGTCGTGGTGGGCGGGGTCTTTCTGGGGGAGGATAAAAGGTTTGCCGAAACGGCCGCTGGCGGGGTCGAAGTGGGCGATGTAGGGGCGGGTGTAGGCGCCGTCGTCGCGGCGGGAGGAAAAGACCATCCAGGCACCGTTGGAAGAGAAGGCGTGGTAGCTCTCGGCATCGGGGGAGTTGAGCTCGTCAAGGGGGCGGAAGGTGCGCTTTTGGAGGTCGAGTATCCAGAGGTCTGAGGCTTTGTGCCAGACGTGGAAGACGCCTTGGGGGCCGAGGGAGAAGACGAGCCAGCGGCCATCGGGGGAGACGCGGGGGAGGGTGACGGAGCGGTGGGAATCGGCGACGTTGAGGACGACGCGGGGCTTTGAGAAGGTGCGGCGGGCGGGGTCGAAGTCGCGGGCGATGAGGTTGTAACAGAGGTTGGTGTAGCCTTGGATGGCTTGGCGGGAGCGTTCCTCCTTGTCGTCGGGGATGGAGGGGAAACCTGGCTCGGCGGCGGTGGAGTAGAGGGTCTTGCCGTCGGGGGACCAAGCGGGAAAACAATCGAAGAGGAGGGGATTTGTCTCGACTGGGATGACGGAGTCGTCGCGGAGGTCGTAGAGGAGCATGTCGCTACGCGTGTCGAGGACCTCGATTTTGTCGCGGTTGGCGTAGTAGAAGACCTGCATGGTGTCGTTGACGGAGAAGGCCGCAAAGTCGCCGGAGGGGTGCCAGGCGGGATAGACGCCGGAGGCGAAGAAGGGGCCGACCTTGAAGTTGCGCTTGCGGCCGGGGTCGTCCTTGCCGGTGTAGATGAGCGTGCCGGGGTTTTCGGCGCGGAGGTGGAAGAGGAGGGCGTCTGGGTTGCCGTTGCGAAAGGAATGGCAATTGACGCACTGGGTGTTGGAGGTCTGCAGGTTGGTGAAGAGGGGGTGCTCGGCGAAGGTGGTGAGGTCGCGCCACCAGAGCCCCATGCGCTGGTAATTCTCGTAACTCGGCGGGATAAGGCGGTAGGCGAGGACGGGGTCGATGGCTTGCTTGGCGACGGTGTTGGTGGCGCAAAGGAGCGTGGCGTCGCCGTCGCGGACGGTGATGGTGTAGGCCGGGGCTTGGAGCAAGGCGCGCCAAAAATCGGCGGGAATGCGGACATGGACGGGGAAGTCGTGCGCAAGCGTGCCGTTGGCGAGGGTGACGGTGGCGGAGGCGGGGGCGCCTTGGACATCGAAGTTGAGCGGGGCGATGTTGGGGGGGATGGTGAGGCCGGCGTAGTCGGGGCGGAGGGTCACGGCGCCGTGGAGGGCGGCCACGGCAAGGAGGAGAGGGAGGACGAGGCGGATGCGCGTCATGCCTGCCACCGTGCGTAGGCCCCGGAGGGGAGGGGGAAGGTTTCGGGCGCGCCGGTCAGGAGCATTTCGCCGGTGGCGACGGCACCGCCGAGGCCGCGGAGCGCTTGCGTGAGGATGTTGCCGAGCACCACGGGCGTGTGGCCGGGTGTGTGCGCGGAGAGCAGGAGAAAGCGCGGCGTCTCGCTGAGCAGGGCGCGGCACAGACGGAGCGTCTCGGGGAGATCGCGCTCGATTTTGTAGGTTTCGCCGTTGCCGCCGCGCCCGTAGGTGGGCGGGTCGAGGATGATGCCATCGTAACGGCGGCCGCGGCGAACCTCGCGGTTGAGGAACTTGTGCGCGTCGTCCACGATCCAGCGGACGGGATGGGCTTCCAGGCCGTTGAGCGCGGCGTTGGCGCGTGCCCATTGCACCATGCCCTTGGAGGCATCGAGGTGGCAGACCTCTGCCCCGGCACGGGCGGCGGCGAGCGTGGAGCCGCCCGAGTAGGCAAAGAGGTTGAGCACGCGCACGGGGCCGGCGGTGGCGGCGACGCGTTCGCGGATCCACTGCCATTGGGCGCGTTGCTCGGGGAAGATGCCCAGGTGGCCGAAGTCCGTGCCGGAGAGACGGAAACGTGTGCCGTCCACATCGATGACCCACTCCTTGGGGAGACGCGCACGGCCGTGCCAGCGGTTGCCCTCCTCGCGATCGAAGGTGGCGGTCGCGGTTTTCCAGAGGGCGGGGCGTTGGGGGCGCCAGACGGCCTGCGCGCAGGGGCGCGCCAGGACGACGTCGCCGAAGCGTTCCAGTTTGGCGCCGTCGCCGCTGTCCAGGAGGGCATAATCGTTCATGGGGTTTCCTCGGTGAGGCAGTCCAGGAGCGCCTGGGCGGCGGCGGTCTCGGCTTTTTTGAGGGAGGGGCCGGTGCCTTCGGCGGTGCGGCCCGCGCAGGTGGCGGCGACGCGGAAACGTGGCGCGTGCGGGGGGCCGCTCATGGCCAGGCGCGTGTAGGCGGGCAAATCGATGTGGTTGTTCTGTGCGAATTGCAACAGGCGCCCTTTGGGGTTGGCGTCGGGGGCGCGGAGGCGGGCGGCGGCCTCGGCGAGCGCGGCAGGGGGCTCGCCGAAGTCCGCCTCCACGTAGAGCCGCGCCAAAATGGCCTCCGCCGCGGGGCGGCCGCCATCGAGCCAAGCCGCGCCGATGACTGCCTCGCAGGCATCGACCTTCGCTTTCTCCGCGCGATGGCAACCCTTGCCCAGGCCGTCGAGCCCCTCTTCAAACCACGCGCCCAGGCGCGGCAGGCGCGCCGCGAGTCCTTGCGTGGAGACGAGCGCATCGTGCCAGATGGTCAGCCCACCCTCGTCCAGCTCCGGATGGGCGAGGAAGAGACGCTCGGCGACCAATACGCCAAGCACCGCGTCGCCCAGGAACTCCAGTCGTTGATTGTCCGGCTCGGCGCGGTTGGGGCAAGGAACGGTCAGGGCCTGGCGCAGGAGCGCCGGGTCCCGAAAGGTGTGGGGTGGGGTGGGAGAGGGGGGGGTCACTTCTTCTGCACCACGGAGGAGGCTACCTTGATGACGGAGGCGATGTCGGTGAGGTTGGAGGGCAGAATCATGGTGTTGCCCTCCTTGGCCAGCTTGCCGAACTCGGTGAGATATTGCTCGGCCAGGCGCAGGTTCACCGCGTCCGCGCCGCCGACGTTGTTGCTGATGGCGTTGGCGATGGCGGTGAGGCCGTTGGCGGTGGCCTCGGCCACGAGCTGGATTTCCTGCGCGCGGCCTTGGGCCTCGTTGATGCGGCGTTGCATCTCGCCTTCGGAGCGGGCGATGGCTTCCTGCTTGTCGCCTTCGGCGCGGTTGATCTTGGCCTGGCGCTCGCCTTCGGATTCGGCGATCATGGCGCGCTTTTCGCGCTCGGCGCGCATTTGTTTTTCCATGGCGTCATGGATGGCGCGGGGCGGGGTGATGGATTTGATCTCGTAGCGCATGACCTTGACGCCCCAAGGGTTCGCGGCGGCGTCCACGGCGTTGCAAATGGCGGCATTCATGGTCTCGCGCACGTTGAAGATGGTGTCGAGTTCCAGTTTGCCGATCTCCGAGCGCATGGTGGTCTGCGCCAACTGGGTGGTGGCGATGAGGTAGTTGTCAATGCCGTAAGAGGCCTTGACGGGATCCATCACTTGCAGGTAGATGATGCCATCGACCTCCACGGTGATGTTGTCCTTGGTGATGCACTGTTGCGGGGGCACGTCAAGCGGCGTCTCCTTGAGCGTGCGCTTGTAGGCCACGCGGTCGAGGAAGGGCATGAGGATGTGGAAGCCGGCCTCCAGCGTGGCGCTGTATTTGCCCAGGCGCTCGACAATGTAGGCCGAGCGCTGCGGCACGACCACGGCCGTCTTGAAGATGGTGACGACCACCAAGACGATGAAGGCGATGATGAAGAGTGTCGCGAGTGGCATGGTTGCGTTCCTTTCGGGTGTTGTGTGAAATCAGCGGACGCGCAGGGTGATGTTGTCGCGGGCGGCCACGATGGCCATCTCCCCCTTCGCGATGGCACGGTCGGCCGTGGCCGACCATTCGACGCCGTTGAGCATGACGCGCCCCGCGAGCGGCGGGCGGATGGCTTCCGTCACCACCACGGGTGTGCCCACGAAGCCATCGTCGTCGGCATCGGCGTGCGTGTCGACCGTCTTCCCGCCGAGCAGATTGCGGAAGCAACGCCGCCCAAGCACCAAGGTGGCGACGGAGGCCACGGCAAAGCAGAGCCCCTGCGCCACGATGGAGCCTTCGATGGATGGGAAGAGCCAGACGGCCACCCCCGTGACGATGCCACCCAGCCCGAAGAAGAAGATGACGAAGCCGGGGATCACGAACTCCATCAGCATGAGCACCAGCCCGGCAATCAACCAAACAATGGCCAAGTCCATCTTCCTCTCCTTTTTTATCAGTGTCCCAAGCGAATTTCGCCTTTGGCCAACGCCTCGCGATATTCCGCGACGGTGCGCACGATGCCTTCTTCCAAGTCAATCCGCGGCGCCCAGCCGAGCGAGCGGAGCAGGGACGAATCGCACAGCTTGCGCGGCGTGCCATCGGGCTTGGTCGCGTCCCAGCGGATTTCCGCCTGGCAGCCTGTGGCTGTGCGCACCATCTCGGCCAGTTGGCGGATGGTGACCTCTCGGCCCGAGCCCACGTTCATCAAATCGGGAGGATTGTCCAGTTCCAACGCGTGGAGACACGCCTCGGCCAGGTCGTCCACGTGGAGGAATTCGCGCAGCGGCGTGCCCGTGCCCCAGAGGTCGACGAAGGCATCGCCGTTGGTGCGGGCCAGCTCGAACTTGCGGATCATGGTCGGCAACACGTGCCCGCCCACGATGTCGTAGTTGTCGCCTGTGCCGTAAAGGTTGGTGGGCATGAGCGAATGGTAGCACACGCCGAAGTCGCGCCGGTAGAACTCGCAGAGCTTCAGCCCCGAGATTTTGGCCAGCGCGTAGCCCTCGTTCGTCTTCTCCAGAGGCCCCGACAGCAATGCATCCTCGGGGATGGGTTGTGGCGCCATTCGCGGGTAAATGCACGATGAGCCCAAGAAGAGCAACCGTTTCACGCCGGCGCGATAGGCAGCGTCGACGGTGTTGGCCGCGATTAGGATATTTTCGATGAGAAAGGTGGCGTTGGCCGCGCTGTTCGCGCCGATGCCACCCACGCGCGCGGCGGCCACCACCACCGCGTCCGGCTTGTTCGCCGCGAACCACGCGCGCGTCGCCGCTTGATCCGTCAGGTCCAGCTCGCGGTGCGTGGCCGTGAGGATGCGCTCGCACCCGCGCCGACGGAGCGCCCGCACCACCGCCGAGCCCACCATGCCGCGGTGCCCGGCCACGTAAAAGGTCTGCTGCGTGTCCATCTTCACTCCGCGCGCTCGATGACACGCCCTTCCCGGGCGGCGGCCGCTTCTTGGCGCGCCACGGCCAGGTCGGCCTCCACCATCATCTTGACGAGTGCCTTGAAGGTGACCTTCGGCTCCCAGCCCAGCTCACGCCGCGCCTTGGAGGGGTCGCCCAGCAACTGCTCCACCTCGGAGGGGCGGTCGTAGCGCGAATCGTGCTCCACGTAACGCTCCCAGTCCATGTCCAGCAGCCCGAAGGCTTCCTGGCAGAACTCCTTGACGGAGTGCATCTCGCCGGTGGCCAACACGAAATCGTCCGCGTGGTCATGCTGCAAAATTCGCCACATGCCCTCCACGTAATCGCCGGCGAAGCCCCAGTCGCGCAAGGCGTTCACGTTGCCGAGATAGAGTTTGTCCTGCATGCCCAGCTTGATGCGCGCGGCGGCCATCGTGATTTTGCGCGTCACGAAGGTCGGCCCGCGCCGCGGGCTCTCATGGTTGAAGAGGATGCCATTGGATGCGAAGAGATCGTAAGCCTCGCGGTAATTCTTCACCGCCCAAAAGCCATAGAGTTTCGCCACGGCGTAAGGCGAGCGGGGATAGAAGGGGGTTGTCTCGCGCTGGGGCACCTCCTGTACCTTGCCGAAGAGTTCCGAGGTCGACGCCTGGTAGAAGCGCACCTTCTTGCCCACCCCTGTCTGGCGGATGGCCTCCAACAGGCGCATCGTGCCCAACGCCACCACATCGCCCGTGTAATCCGGCGCGTCAAAAGAAACGCGGACATGGCTTTGCGCCGCCAGGTGGTAGACCTCGTCGGGCTGCGTCTCGTAAATCAGGCGGCAAAGCCCCCCCGCGTCCGTCACGTCGCCGTAATGCAGGAACAGCTTCGCCCCCGCCACGTGCGGATCCTGGTAGAGATGGTCGATGCGCTGCGTGTTGAAACTCGACGACCGACGGATCAACCCATGCACCTCATAGCCCTTGCCCAGCAAAAGCTCCGTCAGATACGAGCCGTCCTGTCCCGTGATACCCGTGATAAAAGCCGTTTTTCCCATAACGCGATGTCTCGTTGATATTCCGTGAAACCATGACGATTCGCGGCACTGTGCCTATCATCAATACCCCAATTATACCGCAATCCGCCCAAGATTGGAAACCGATAATGCCTGGCGCCACTTCCGGCGATTCCGCAGACGGACGGACTCCTCTAATCGGCTCACTCGACGATGTCGGCGGTTTTCCGGCCGGCAGTCCCGCCACGATAGGGTGGAGGCCATTTCGGATTACTCAAGCCGCTCACTCCCACTCCCAGAAAATGAGGAACGACCACGCAATCGTCCTCCCCGCCAACGCGCCGGGCGCGATGGCCCCCGGGCGATAGGCGTCCTCCACCACGTAGACGCCCTTCGCCCCGTCCAGTCCCCACTGCGTGCCAGCGTCCGCCCCGAACGTGCCGTTCCCCCCGCGCCAGCCCAGGGCCGAGACCGCGCCGCCTTCCCCCACGAAACGCACCGTCACGTCGCGCGGCGCCGTCTCGCCCCACAGATACGCGTCGAACGACCACATCGTCCCGCCGCCGTTCACCGGATACGCCACGCCCTTCAGCACCGTCCCCGCCTCCGGCGTTTGTAGCACCGTCCCGTCCGAAGCCGTCGCCGACCCCGCCTCCAAAACCAACAGCCGCGGCGCCAACCCGCCCCACGCCCCCGCGCCCCACAGCACCCCCGCCACCGCCAAAACCATCCGCCTCATCGCCGACTCCTTTCCTTTGAGCGCCCAACTCATTCCTCTCACGGACGCAACACCCTGCGCCGCCGCAATTCCTTCTCCGGAACCAAGTTCCGCTCCGGGTCAAACTCCAGATTCGTGTCATTCGGCCTCGGGTTGAAATAGACGGCCTGCGTATACAGATACAAATTGTTGCCCATTTCTACGACCCCATGT
>CASEMQ010000018.1 GCA_949289005.1 uncultured Lentisphaeraceae bacterium | reverse complement strand
CGAGAGGCCGGCCTCCGCGGCCAGCGCGGCGACGCGCGCGGCATCGGGTTCGGGCGCGGGGATCCAGCGCACGGTCAGGCCTCCAGCAGGATGGTGCAGGGCCCGTGGTTGAGCAGGCGCACGGCCATCTCCGCGCCGAAGACGCCGGCGCCCAGGCGCTCGCCCAGCGTGGCGCGGAGGGTGGCGAGGCAGTGGCGGTAGAGCGGCTCGGCCACCTCGGGGCGCGCGGCGGTCGAGAAGCCCGGGCGGTTGCCGTGCGACGTGTCGGCATAGAGCGTGAATTGGGAGACGAGGATGACGCTGCCGCCCACGTCGAGCACCGAGCGGTTCATCGCGCCGCGCTCGTCCTCGAAGATGCGCAGTTTGAGTAGCTTGGCGCAGAGTTTGTCGGCCTCGGCGGGGGTGTCCCCCGGCGCCACGCCCACCAGCGCCAGGAGGCCGGGCCCCTCGAAGGCGGAGACGACGCGGCCTTCCACGGTGACGGAGGCCTGGGTGACACGTTGGATGAGCAATCGCATGGTGGGGCTCCCGGGGTCAGAGAAGGGTGAGGCGGGCGGTCTTCACGGCGCGGCGAGCGTCATGGCCAGGGCGGCAAGGGATCGGGCGAAACGGCGTTTCACGGCGTGGGCTCCTTCCCGGGGTTTGCGAGGGTGCGCAGGGTGTAGGCGAAGTTGCCCGGGGCGACGCGCATGGAATTGTAGCGGATGCGGAGGGTCTCCCCCTCCACCGTCACCTCCGGCGGCGTCTGGGAATCGAGCGCGCGCAAGGCCTCGGCCGCCCGTGCCGCCGGAACGCCCCGCGGCAGGGCAAAGGTGGCCTCGCGCCAATCCTCGCGGCGGCACCCCGCGAGCAGGCAGAGGGCGGCGAGCAGGCAACAGGCGGGCGTGATGCGGGCGTGCGGGGTCTTCATCGGGTCAGGCGGATACCGCGGCGTTGATAGGTGGGGATGTCGAGATCCTGCCCCTCGTGGAGGGTGTGCTCGACGTCTGAGAAACGGTTTTGCGCGGCGCCGAGGCCCGTGCCCCGGGCGGCGGCATGGGCGTGTTTGCCCCGGCGCCCGCCGATGGGCCGCGCCGCGTCGGGCGGGGCGCCCTCGGCCGTCGCGTCGCCAAAGGCCAGCGCCACGGCCGAGAGCCCCTGGCGCGTCGGCTCCTCGGTGGTGCCCAGGAAGTCTTCGCGGAGCGCCTTGCAGGCGCCGCGCAGGCCGCCCATGAGCACGCCCAGCTCGCGCAGGCGCAGGTCGGGCCCCGCCAGCACGCCCACGAGGAGCCAGGAGGCGTTGGCCAGGCGATCCACGCCGTCGGGGCGCAGGCAGGGGCTGGCGAGCAGGGCCTCCAGCACGCGTTCGGCGCGGTCCTCGCCCTCGGCCGTCGCGTCGGCCAGGAAGAAGGGCAGGGCGGTGGGGCGGTCTTGATCCACCAGGCGGCGGAAACGCTCCGCGTCGAAGGCCAGGAAGCCCGGGTGCGCCAGGAGCGCCCAGAGCACGCCCAGGCCGGCGGCCAGGCGGTCGGCCGCGCGGTCGAAGGCCTCGGCGGCGGGGCAATCCAGATCCGCGCCCAAGAGGGTGTCCAGCGGGATGTGCGCGAGGGCGTCGGCGCGCGTGCCAAGGGTGGGCAGGAGGACGCGCGCGCACTTGCGGCGGTCCTCGCCCTCGAAGGCGAAGGGCTCGGTGGCGAAGACGACGGTGGCGATGCCCTGCGCGCGCAACTGCTCCAGGAGCAGGGGCAACGCGCCGGAGGTGCCGCCCCCGCAGCAGGCCAGGGCCACCACCAGGCGCGGCGTGCCGATTTGCGCGAGGATTTGCGCCGCGTCGTCGCGGAAGGCGCCGGCGCCCAGGTTGTGGTCGCCGCCCGTGCCGCGCCCGGCGAGGCGCTTGACGCCGAAGACGGAGGTGGCCACGCCGACCGCGGGCGTGAGGGTCTGGAGCACGGCGTCGTCGGTGTCGAGGATAAGCGCGCGCAGGGGGGCGGTGGCGCGTTCGGCGACGCGCCGCGCGACCGTTGCCGCGGCGCCCCCGAGGGAAAGCAGGAGAAGGTCTTCGGTGCCCATGGCTTGGCCTTTCAGCCTTTGAGGAAGGCGCAGAAACGCGCGAAGAGGGATGGCCCCGGCGCTTCCCGCGCCAAGGTGCGCAGGCGCCAGTTGAGGATGCCGATGGCGGTGGCGTAGCGATAGGGCTCGCCTGTCAGGGGTTCGGGGAGATCCGCGACGTTGACGGGCACGCCCAGCGCGCAGGGCTTGCCGAAGATGGCCGAGGCTTGCTCGGCGATGAGCGGCAGGGCCGCGGTGCCGCCGGTGAGGTAGATGCCGCCGTGGATCTGCGGGAGCACGTCGCGCAACGCATCGCGCAACAGGCGGAAGGTCTCGTCCACGCGCTCGGTGGTGACGGTTTGGATGGCGTGGACGGCGATGGTGCGGTCGTTGGTGGCGTAGGCGGTGCGGAGGGTGTGGCGGGCGTTGGCCAGGTCGGGCTGGATCATGGCCGCGCCGCGCGCCAGCTTGGCCTCCTCGGCCTGGCGCTGGGTGATCTGGAAGGCGAGGGCCAGGTCGTTGGTCAGGTGCGCGCCGCCCACGCCCAACGCGCCGGCGGCGGCCACCACGCCGTTGCAGACGGCGAGGTAATCGACCGTGCCGGCGCCGAAGTCGATCACCAGCGCGCCGTCGTCGCGCGCCTTGCGGTCGAGCACGGCCTCGGCCGCCGCGAAGCCGGAGAAGACGGTGTCCATCTGCCGCAGGCCGGCTTGGTGGATGGCCGTGCCCAGGGCGCCGATGGCCGTGCGCGGGGCGGTGAGCTCCAGGATGTTGGCCTTCAGCTCCGTGCCGGCCATGCCGGCGGCGGAGACGACGAGCTGGTCGTTGACGAGGTATTTCTGGCGGAAGCGCTGGAGGAGCGTCTCCGGGGCGTCGGCGGCCTCCTCGGTCTTGGCGTTTTCCTCGGCGGCGTCGATGTCCTCCTGGTCGATCACGTGGCCGGGCAGCAGGGAGACGCGCCCGGTGCGCACCACGGGGCGGATGTCGCCGCAGGAAAAGGAGGCCGCCACGTCCGCCAGCACGATGCGGCAGTCGCGGCTCATGGCCTCGCAGGCTTTGCGGATGCCGGCGGAGACGGCCTCGATGTCGCGGATGATACCCTTCTTGACGCCTTGCGTGGGCACCGTGACGTGCCCGACGATGACGAGTTTGCCGTCGGCGGCCTCACCCGCCAGGAGGGTGGTCGTCTGCGTGCCGATGTCCAACGCGCCCAAAAGCATTCCCATGGTTTTCCCTCAATCCGAGACGCTGACGGCGTCGGCCGCCATGGCGTTGAAGTGTCGTTTCCCGGCCAGGCTGGGCTGGCGCAGCGCTTTGCCCACGTTGGCCAGGCGGCGGAGCATGGCGTCGGAGGCGCCGGTCTCGGTGGCCATGCCGGGCCAGGCGATGACGATTTTGCGGCCGTCGCGCAAGGTCACGCGCAGGCCGTCGTCCGGTTCGTCCGAGAGGAGGAAGACGCGCGCCACCGTGCCGGGCAGGCGCCAGTCGGGCGAGGCGGTGGCCGCGATGAGGTGGAGCATGCAGCGCAGGTTCGGCGGGAGATGCGTGCCGGGCGCCAGCTGCTCGGGCAGGTCGAAGCCGCCGATCTCGGGATAGGCGTCGCGCGGGCGCGGGTAGATGAAGCAGACGCCCTCCTCGTCCACCACCAACGGCAGGGGCGTGCCCGCCAGGCGCGCCAGCGGCGTGCGCTCCTCCACCCACAGCTCCAGCGTGCGCCCGGGCTGATAGGTCATCGTCACGTTCTTGATGAGCGGGCTTTGGCGGCGCAGGCGCGCCACCAGGTCCCCACGCACCAGGTCGAAACCGTTGACGGGCCTGTCCAGCCCAAAGTTTTGCAACACCTGCTCGCGCGTGAGCGTGGCGTTGCCGCGGATGACGATGGCCGCGGGGTCGACCGTGAAGGCGGGGTTCGCCCCGTAGTAGGCGCGGACGAAGGCCAGGAAGCCGGCCAGCACCGCCACCGTCACCACGATCGGGAAGAGCCCCCGCGACAGGAGCGTCGCCCCCGCCGCCAGGAACGGCAACGCGTAGGCCAGGGCCTTCGCGCCCGGGCCTGCCTTGCGTTTGGCGCCGCGCCGCCGCTCAGTCGCCATAGGCCGCGGCCTCCACCATGCGCGCGCAGAGCGCGGGGAACGGGATGCCCACGTGGGCGGCGGCCTCCGGCAGGAGGCTCCGCGCGGTGCACCCGGGCACCGTGTTCACCTCCAGCATGAAGAGGTCGCCCTCGGGCGAGAGGCGGAAGTCCATGCGCACCGCGCCGCGGCAGCCGGTGGCCGCGTAGGCGCGCTCGGCCAGGCGGCGGGCCTCGCGCGTCATGGCATCCTCCTCGGGGAAGGCGTGGCGCGAGCCGCCTTCGGCATACTTGGCGTGCCAGTCATACCAGCCGCCCGGCGCCAGGATCTCGATGGGCGGCAGCGCCTCGCCCAGCACCACGGCCACGTCCAGCTCGCGCCCCGGGACGTAACGCTCCACCAGCGCCTCGCCCCGTGTATCCTGCGCGGCGGCGCGGCGGACGGCCTCGGGCCATTGCCCGGGCACGGTGACCTTGGAAAGGCCCACGCTGGAGCCGTCGCGCGGGGGCTTGACCACCACGGGCAGGGGGAAGGGCGGCGGGAAGGCCGCGGCCTCCACCGTCACCACCGCCCCCTCGGGGGTGGGGATGCCCGCGCGGCGCAACACGGCCTTGGTGGCAGGCTTGTCCATGCAGAGGCGGCTGGCCGCCGCGCCGGGCCCCGTGTAGGGCAGGCGCAGGGCGTCGAGGTCGGCCTGGATGCCGCCGCCCTCGCCGTAGCCGCCGTGCAGGGCGATGAAAACGGCGTCCACGTCGCGCGGCACCTCGTCGGCGCTGTCGCGCGTCAGGCGGGCCTCCGTCACGCCATAGCCGGCCTGGCGCAACGCCTCGGCCACCGCCGCGCCGGAGAGCAGGGAGATGGCGGCCTCGTGGCTGGTGCCGCCCATGACGACCGCGACGCGTTTCATGCCTTGGCCCCCGCGCATCAGTGAACGTCCTTGAGGAAGAGGGCGCGGAGCCAAGAATCCTCGGCCACCACGCCGTTTTGGATCAGCAGGCAGAGCGCCGTGACGCAGACGCAGGCGATGAGCACGCCCGCCGCGTTGGCCAGGTAGAACTGCCGCCGCCGGAAGCCGAGCAGGAAGGCGCCCGCCGCGCCCGACATCGCGCCCGTCCCCGGCAAGGGCACGCCGATGAAGAGCGCCAGCCCCCACGCGCCATACTTCTCCACCGCGGGGCGCAACTTGGCCTGGCACCGCTCCACCACCGGCCACAGCCGCGTGTCGAACCACCGCCAGTGGCGCCGCAGGAATTCCAGGATGGGCAGCAAAATCTCATAGACCACGATGCCCTGCACGATGTTCGCCGCCAGGCAAATCAGCGCCACCCACCACCAATCCATCCGCACCCCAAACCACGCCTCCAGCGCGAAGAAGCCGATGGGAATGGACGCGCGCAGCTCCAAGAGCGGCAGAAACGAGAAGAAAACCAACGTACCGATCGCCAGCAACCAGCCCATGTCCGTGTCCCCGTGTCCTTATGCCTCAAGCGGCTTGGCGAAGAGGCCCGTGCGCCATTCGCCGATGGTTCGCGCGCGCGTCTCGCGCAGGCCCTGTGCCTCGAAGGCGGCGCGCACCTCCGGGTAAAGCGCCTCAAGAATGCCCGAGGCGACGAGCGCCCCGCCCGGGAGCACCGCGCAGGCCACCTCCGCCGCGTGCGCGATGAGCACGGGCCCCAGGATGTTGGCCAGCACCACCGCGCCCTGGTCCAGGTTCGCCGCCAGGTCCCGCGCCTCGAAGGGGATGGCCACGCCGTTGAGCGCCGCGTTCGCGCGCGCCACCGCCACCGCGTCCGGGTCGTAATCGAAGCCCCGCACGTGCGTGAAGCCCAGCTTGCGCGCCGCGATGGCCAGGATGCCGCTGCCGCAGCCCATGTCCAGCACCGGGCGCGACAGATCCCCCGCCGCCAGCTCGTCCAGAAACATCAGGCACGCCCGCGTGGTCGGGTGCTTGCCCGTGCCAAAGCTCATGCCCGGATCCAACGTGATCGTCGCCTCGCCCGGCGCCGCCGCGTAGGCCTCCCACGAAGGCCGGATGACCACGCGCGGCGACACGCGCTCCACATGGAAAAAGCGCTTCCACGCCTCCGCCCAATCCGCCGCCGGCAACGTCCCCGTCTCCCCTTCCGGCAACGCCACCCCCGCCAATCCCGCCGCGCCGCGCACCGCGCCGCGCACCGCCTCCGCGCGCGCCGCGTCCTCCAGGAAAATCTCCAACCGCGCCTCCCCCGTCTCCACGTCCTCCCACACCGTCGGCACGAACGCCTCCGCGTCCACCAACTCCAACAACGCATCCGCCGCCTCGGGCGAAGGCAGCGTCCAGGAGAGCACGGTCAGGTCTGTGGCTTTCATCGCCCGTCAGTATACCATAAAAGGCAAGCGACCGGAAAACGGCGAAAACGGCTTGCCCTGCCCGGGGCGGCGGGCGGGTGGGGAAAAAGAGGCGCGGTTGCCGACAGGCGGGTGGGCCGGGGCAATCGGGGATGCGGCGTCTCTCGCCCCGGGATGCGGCGTGTCTCGGGGCGGGATGCGGCGCACTCCGGAAAATGACCCCTTGTATAGATTGAAAACGTGGTTTTGCCCCGCCTTCGGCCCGCGTCGCTCTCAACAGGTTTTCAACAACTTCGCGAAAGTTATCGACAACCCCTCCGTCCCCCCCCCGCCCCGCAGGGGCGCCCTGTTTTCTGTTCGCTGTCCTCTGCCTACTCATTTGCTATACTGGGCGAACCGAACGCACACGGCTTCACCCGCCGCCCCGCAGGGGCGTCCTGTTTTCTGTTTTCTGTTCTCTGCTCACTCATTTGCTATACTGGGCGGCATGGTTTGGATCACCGGGGACAAGCATGGCGAGTTTGAGGAGGTGGCGGATTTTTGCCGCCGTGCCGGGACGTGCCGTGCCGACACGTTGATCGTGTTGGGGGACGCAGGAATCAATTATTTCACGGATGCGCGGGCCACGGCGCTGAAGCAGCACTTGGCGCAACTGCCCATCACGCTTTTTTGCGTGCATGGCAATCACGAGGCGCGGCCTGAGACGGTGGCGGGCTATCGGCGGCAGGCAGGGTTCGGCGGCGAGGTGTATGTGGACCCGCGTTATCCCAATCAGGTCTTCCCGGTGGACGGGGCGCTCTATACGCTTGGGGGCGCGCGGACGTTGGCAATCGGCGGGGCGTATTCGGTGGACAAGTATATCCGCCTGTTGCGGCACTGGGCGTGGTTCGAGGATGAGCAACCCTCGGCGGAAATCCGCGCGCGCACGGAGGCCGCTTTGGACGGGGCGCGCTGGCAGGTGGACGCGGTGCTCTCGCACACGTGCCCGGAGCGCGCGATCCCCGTGGCGCGGCGCGTGGCCTTCGAGGCATACGGCGAGGTGGATTTCTCCACGGAGCGGTGGTTGGAGAGCCTGCGGGAGCGGTTGCGTTTCCGGCGGTGGTTCGCGGGGCATTTCCATGTGGACCTGGAGGCGCCGCCCTTCACTTTTCTGTATCATTCCATCTTGCCTTTTCCCAACCCGTGACGAAAGGAGGCCCCCGTGGCCGGCGAATATGTCTTCAACCTGCAAAACGTGACCAAGCACCATGAGAAGAAGGTGATTTTGGACGATGTGAACCTGGCCTTTTTCCACGGCGCGCACATTGGCGTGATCGGCGCGAACGGCGCGGGCAAGTCTTCCCTGCTCAAAATCCTGGCCGGGCTGGACAAGGATTACATGGGCACCTGCCAAGTGGCCAAGGGCGTCAAGGTGGGCTACCTGCCGCAGGAGCCGCGGCTCGACCCGGACAAGACCGTCCAGGAATGTGTGATGGAGGGCGTGGCCGAGGCGCAGGCCATGCTCGAGAAGTATGAGGATCTCTGCTGCCGCCTTGACGAGCCGGGCGCGGAGGAGGAGATGGCCCGCCTGCAGGAAATCATCGACGCGAACGACCTCTGGAGTCTCGACCACCAGGTGGAGCTGGCGATGGAGGCGTTGCGCTGCCCGGACCCGAACGCGAAGGCCGGCGACCTCTCAGGCGGCGAAAAGCGCCGCGTGGCCATGTGCCGCCTGCTCATCTCCAATCCCGACGTCCTCCTCCTCGACGAGCCCACCAACCACCTCGACGCCGAATCGGTCGCTTGGATCGAGGCCTTCCTCAAAAAGTTCAAGGGCACGCTTATCGTGGTGACGCACGACCGCTACTTCCTCAACAACGTCACCGAGTGGATTTTGGAGATGGATGCCGGGCGCACCTATCCCTACAAAGGCAACTACGAGCAATGGCTCGAGCAGAAGCAGGCCATGATGGCCGCCCAGGCCAAACAGGCCGAAAGCCGCCGCAAGATGATCCAGCAAGAGCTCGAATGGATCCACACCAACCCCTCCGGCCGCCGCGCCAAGGGCAAGGCACGCATCGCCCGCTACGAAGAGCTCATCGCCCAGCAGGTCGACACCCGCGAGGAGGAGCTCAAAATCCAGATCCCCCCCGGCCCCCGCCTGGGCAACCTCGTCGTCCGCGCCACCAACCTCACCATGGCCTTCGGCGACCGTATCCTCTTCGAGAACGTGAACTTCGACCTCCCCCGCGGCGGCATCGTCGGCGTCATCGGCGCGAACGGCGCCGGCAAGACCACGCTCTTCCGCCTGATCACCGGCCGGCTCAAGCCAACCTCCGGCGAACTCCGCGTCGGCGAGACCGTCGTCCTCAGCTACGTCGACCAATCCCGCGAGGCGCTCGACCCCAACCATACCGTCTACGAGGAGGTCACCGGCGGCGGCGACCTCGTCAACCTCGCCGGCAAGGGCCTCATGAACGGTCGCGCCTACTGCTCGCGCTTCAACCTCCGCGGCACCGACCAACAGAAGAAGGTCGGCGTCCTCTCCGGCGGCGAGCGCAACCGCGTCCACCTCGCCAAACTCCTCCGCTCCGGCGGCAACCTCCTCCTCCTCGACGAGCCCACCAACGACCTCGACGTCGCCACGCTCCGCTCTCTCGAGGAAGGCATCCAAGACTTCGGCGGCTGCGCCGTCGTCGTCAGCCACGACCGCTGGTTCCTCGACCGCATCGCCACCCACATCCTCGCCTTCGAGGGCGACTCCAAAGTCCGCTGGTTCGAAGGCTCCTACTCCGACTACCACGAAATGCGCCGCAAGGAACTTGGCGACGACGCCGATCGCCCCCACCGCATCAAGTTCCGCCCCGTCCGCCATTGATAAGTGAACAGTTGGCAGCGAACAGTGAACAGAACGCCCCTTCGGGGCGACGGTCAATCGACGGCCCAAGCCAAACCGTCGCCTCCACGGGGCGTGCCAATCAACACAAAAGGCGTGCGCCGGCACGCCCCCAATCTGCCCAAATCTGCGAAATCCGCGTTTCCCAACACCGGCAGTCCCGCGGCGCAAGCCCACGACCAAGCCTCCAAACTTCCAACCTTCCAAACTTCCACTCGTCATGCGCACCGGAATCGGATTTGACACCCACCGCCTCGTCACGGGGCGCAAGCTCATCCTCGGCGGCGTCGCCATCCCCCACGAGACCGGCCTCCTCGGCCACTCCGACGCCGACGTCCTCACCCACGCCATCATGGATGCCCTCCTCGGCGCCGCCGCCGATGGCGACATCGGCCAACACTTCCCTGATACCGACCCCAAATGGACCGGCGCCGACAGCCTCGCCCTGCTCCGCGCCGTCGTCGCCCGCCTCGCCGCCAACGGCTGGCGCCCCGTGAACGTCGACGCCACCATCCTCGCCGAGCGCCCCAAGCTCATGCCCCACATCCCCGCCATGCGCCAACGCCTCGCCGAAGCCCTCGGCATCGATGCCTCCGCCGTCTCCGTCAAGGCCACCACCGTCGAAGGCCTCGGCGCCATCGGCCGCCGCGAAGGCATCTCCGCCCTCGCCACCGCCCTCATCGACCGCCACGAACCCAAGTGATCGCGGTCGCGGCGCCATGCGCGCCGGATGGGGGCGGGGTAGGAAGGGGATTTTGGGGATTGCGGAAGTGGTTGCGGGAGAGGTGGTTGTGTGGAAAGTGAAAAATCGTGAAAAAAGTGCTTGCCTTTTGGTCGGGATTGTGGGATTATATACCCCGTTTTCGCGACACCTGCGGCAAACGCGGGCCAAACGCAAAAACAACCGATCTCTGACAAACGAAATTCGCTCAAATGCGTCCCGGATGGGTCTTGACCCGGAAGGGATGCGACAGTT
>CASEMQ010000017.1 GCA_949289005.1 uncultured Lentisphaeraceae bacterium | reverse complement strand
TTGGCGTAGCGCCGTTTCATTCTGTCCATGTAGTCTTTCCTAAAAGTGTGATCCATGTCGCCTCCTTCGGTGCAATCGCATTTGACGCATAGGAAGCATAGCGACTTTCGCTTCGGTGCAATTTACTATGACACATCACGCTACCTCTAGATTGTCTGCCTGGGGGTATCGTTTTTGTTATACTTGTGCGCGAGAAAGGCAGACAATCTAGAGGTACGTTTAGATGCGCGGCAAGGGCTGTTCCATCGGCATTGTGACGATTTTCGACTGCGACAATTACGGAGCGGAGTTGCAGGCGTATGCCCTGCCGCGCGCCTTGGCGGCGATGGGGCATGACGCGCGGCTCATCGACTATCCGTTTTACAAGAGCCCGCGGTTCCGGCGCACGCCGCTGGCCGCACCCGTGTTGCCGCTGTCACCCGCGAACTGGCTGAAGGAGCGGCTCATGGCGGCACGCACGGCGACGGGGCGGCGGTTGGCCGCTGGCGTGGGGCGACGGCGTGCGGCGGCCTTTGCGGCCTTTCGCGACCAAATCCCGCGCACACGGCCCTACGCGACCTTCGACGCGCTCGTGGCCGCCCCGCCGGCGTGCGACGTTTACCTCACGGGGAGCGACCAGGTGTGGAACCCGCGCATGGGCGCCACGCTCCGCCCCTATTTCCTCGACTTCCTGCCCGAGGATGCGCGGCGCATCGCCTACGCGGCCAGTTTCGGCGTGGGGACGCTCGCGCCGCCGGTCGCCGCGCAGTATCGGCGATGGCTGGCCCGCTACGAGGCGGTGGGTTGCCGCGAGGCCTCGGGCGTGGCGCTCATGCAGCGTCTCTGCCCGGAAGTGCCCGCCGCGCAGACGCTGGACCCCACCCTGCTGTTGGACGCGGCGGACTGGCGCACCGCGGCCGCGCCGCCGCCCCTCGACGAACCCTACCTCCTCGTCTACGAATTGGTCGCCGCCCCCGGGCTCCGGGCGTTGGCGCACCGCTGGGCGCAGGCGTTGGGCGTGCCAATCGTACGCCTCTGCGGACATCTGGCCGACCGCCCGCACCCGGGCGCCCACACCATCCGCGACGCGGGTCCGGCGGAATTTCTGGGCCTCTTCGCCAACGCCACGGCCGTGCTGACCACATCGTTCCACGGCACGGCCTTCGCCCTGCTCTTCGGCAAACCCTTCTATTCCGTCATCCCCCGCGGCATGGCCAACGCCGGGCGCCAACGCAGCCTGCTCGAGACCGTCGGCCTCGCCGACCGCCTGCTCCCCGAGGCCGACGCCGCCGGGACGCGCCCCGCCGCCGCGCCCGACTGGGCCGCCGCACACACCCGACTGGCGGCGGCCCGGGTCGCCTCGCGCGACTTCCTGGCCAAAGCCTTGGAAGGAGGGTTCCGCCGTGCCCCTTGAACGTTGCACCGAGGCCACCTGCTCCGGTTGCGGCGCCTGCGCCGCCGCCTGCCCCAAAGACGCCATCGCCATGCGCCCCGGCGAGGGCGGCTTCCCCTACCCGTGCATCGACCCGGCACGTTGCGTGCGTTGCGGCCGGTGTGACGCCGTCTGCCCCCTCGGCGCCGAGACCGGGCTGACGCGCCCCGCCCGCTCGGCCCACGCACTGTGGTTGCACGACGCCACCCGCGCCGACAGCACCTCCGGCGGGGCCTTCACCGCGCTCGCCCGCGCCGTGCTCGCCAAGGGCGGCGCCGTCTGCGCCGCGGAACTCCTCCTCCCGGAAGGCCGCGTTCGCCACGCGTGCGTCACCGACGAGGCCGGGCTGGCGCGCCTGCGCAAATCCAAGTATCTCCAGAGCGAGACCACCCCCGCCCTGCGCGAGGCGCTCGCCCTGCTCCGCGCCGGCCGCGCCGTCCTCTTCGTCGGCACGCCCTGCCAAGTGGCTGGGTGGCGGCGCCTCACCGCCTCCTTCGGCGATCGCGCGCCCGCCTGCGACCTCGTCTGCGGCGGCGTCCCCTCCCCCACGCTCTTCTCGCGTTACCTCCGCGAGGAGGAATCCCGCGCCGGCTCCCCCATCGCCGACTACGACTTCCGAGACAAACGCGCCGGATGGAACTTCCCCCGCGTCCGCCTCGTCTTCGCCAACGGCAAAACCGTGCGGCGCATCCCCGCGTGCGATACGTTTTTCGCCGCCTATTCCAAGAAGTTGAGTATCCGCCAGGCCTGCTATGCCTGTCCCTATTGCACGTCCGCGCGCGTGGGCGATTTGACGTTGGCCGATTGTTGGCGCGTGGCCACAACGCACCCGCAGTTTGACGACAATCGCGGCACTTCCTTGGTGCTCTGCAATACGGAATTGAGCGCGCGCCTATTGAACGAATCAAAGGCAGTGGATGTCGTTGTGAAGGATTATGATCTCACCCGCGCCATCGCCACAAACACACCACTCCGCGCCCGGCCACCCCGACCGCGTGCCCGCGAAACCGTATTGGACGAAACGAACGCCCCCGCGCACACCGTCTGGGGCGCATTGGGGCAACAGGCGCGGATACGCGGCTTCGCGGTGTGGTGGGTCAAACGGCTGCTGTGGCCGTGGCTGAGGAGGCGGCAATGAGGGTGGCGCCGCGGGCGTATGTCGACCGGATCCCGCTGCGCAACCGCGTGGGGAGGCTGGCGTGGGGCGTGGCGTGGGCGCTGCTCTTCCGTCCGTTCGCGGGGCGGCCATTCCGGTATTGGCGCATTTTCGTGTTGCGGTGCTTCGGCGCAAGGATCGGGAGGCGGTGCAGCATCTACGCCAGCGTGCGCGTCTGGGCGCCATGGAACCTCCGCTTGGGCGACTATGTGGCCGTCGGGCCGGGTGCCGAGCTCTACGCGGTGGACACCATCACGATCGGCTCAATGGTCACCATCTCCCAGCGCGCCTACCTGTGCACCGCCTCGCACGATGTCACGCGGCTCCTCAAGCCGCTCACCCACCGCCCCATCGTCGTCGGCGACTACGCGTGGGTTGCGGCCGAAGCCTTCGTCGGGCCGGGCGTCGCCATCGGCGAAGGCGCCATCGTCGGCGCCCGCGCCGTCGCCGTCAAGGACATCCCCCCTTGGTCCATCGCCGTCGGCAACCCCGCCCGCGTCGTCAAAAAACGCGTCCTGCACGAAGACGACACCCCGACCGACTGAAAAGTAGCCGCATTTTTGCGGCTACTTTTCAGTCGGCCTAACGTGACGCCACGAAGCCCCAAAACCGGGAAAGGCGGCGTCCCAAGAGGGGAGGCGGAGGGCGCCGGGGGGATAGGTTTGCGGGGGGGCGGAGGGAGGCGGGCAGACATAGACGCGGCCGGCGCCGGCGGCCAGGGCGGCCAAGGCGCCCACGCGGGAATCCTCGAAGACGGCGACGGCGGCGGGGGCGACGCCGAGGCGTCTCATGGCCAGGCGGTAGCCCTCGGGGTCCGGCTTGCCGTGGGTGACGTCGTCGGAGGGGACGGAGCGCGCGAGGTCGAGGAGGTCCGCAATGCCGGCGGCGCGGAGGTCGTGCAAAATGGTGGCGCGCGGGCTGCCGGAGACGTAGGCGCAGGGGACGCCGGCGGCGCGGAGGCGGCGCAGGAGGCGCACGGCGGGGAGGATGACGGGGGGCGCGGCGGCGAAGAGGCGTTCGAAGGCCAGGCAGAGTTCGCGCCCCAAGCCGGCGGCGGTGTCGCCCGCGAGCGCCTCGGGGAAGTGTGCGCGGAGGGCGGCGAAGGCGTCGGGCCAGGCCTTGCCGTAGATGACGGGCGAGAGCGCGTCGCCGCGGGCGCGGATGCCACGGGGCTCCAACGTCAGCGCCAAGGCGTCGGCCCAGAGGCGCTCGGATTCGAAGAGGGTGCCGTCGATGTCGAAGAGGGCTGCCCGGGGAAGGCCGGCGGCGGGGGAGGCGTCAGCCACGGGCGGGCTCCTTTCGCGCGGGGGAGGGCTTCTTGGCGCGGGCGGGGCCGGCGCAGAAGCGGGCCACGGGGCAGCCGGCGCACTTGGGGCCGACGGGCTTGCAGCGGGTCTGCCCGAAGGAGACGAAGATGCTGTTCCAGGGGATCCAGAGGCGCTCGGGGAGGCATTTGCGCAGCGCCATCTCCGTCTGCAGCGGCGTCTTGGTGCGCACCACGCCCAGGAGGTTGTTGATGCGGTGGACGTGTGTGTCCACGCAGATGGCGGGCTTGCCAAAGCCGAGGGCCACCACCAGGTTGGCCGTCTTGCGGCCCACGCCGGGAAGTTCGCAAAGCGCCTCGACCGTGTCGGGGACGCGCCCGCCGAAACGGTCACGCAAGGCGCCCGGGAGCGCCGCGAGATGGCGCGCCTTGGCATGGAAGAAGCCCACCGGGCGAATGAGCGCCTCCAGCTCCTCCACCGAAAGCCGCGCCAACGCCGCCACGTTCGGCGCCGCGGGGAGCAACCGCCGCACGGCCTGCGCCGTGACCGTGTCGCGCGTGCGCGCCGAGAGCATCGTGCCCACCAACACGCAATACGGGTCGTGCGTCTGCGCCGCCACCAAATCCATGATCGGCGCCGGCGTCTGCGCAAACGCCTCGGCAAGCGCCGCATGGATCGCGTCCAACTCCTCAACCGTTCTCATGCCTCCAGTATAGCAAAGACGCAGAAAGTGAACAGAAAACAGCGAACAGTGCGCCCCTGCGGGGCGACGGTGGAATAGGTGGGCGATGATGTGCCATAGTAAATCGCGCCGAAGCGAAAGTCGCCTTGCTTCCTATGCGTCAAATACGATCGCACCGAAGGAGGCGACATGGGGCACGTTTTTAGGAAAGACGGCATGGACAAAGTGAAACGACGTTACGACAACGCTCGGACACAGGCGCAAAAAGGGTGCCTTGAACGACAAGCGGGTGGCAATGTGCGGCTTGTCGCGCAAGTTCGTCACAACGGCTCCTGTCGCTACCGCCCCCCATAACGGCCATGGATGCCAATGGCCAAGACAAATGCCACCCGTTTTCCACAACTACCACGGCCCAATCATTGGCAACCGCCCCAAGATCCGCTTGGGCGTCCGCGCGACCTGCGGTTTTCGGCGTTTTGGGGAACGGGATGGCCGAAGCGACGTCGCCTGGCCTGTCGTCCCGATCGGACGAAAAAAAGCCGCGACCGTGGGGTCGCGGCTTTTTCGTGTGATGCCGTTGGGCGGGGTGTTACTTGACCTCGACCTTGGCGCCGGCCTTCTCGAGCTGCTCCTTGATCTTGGCAGCCTCTTCCTTGTCGACGCCCTGCTTGACGGGCTTGGGAGCGCCTTCGACGAGGTCCTTGGCATCCTTGAGGCCGAGGCCGGTGATGGTGCGGACTTCCTTGATGACGGCGATTTTGTTGGCGCCGGCGGCGGCGAGGATGACGTCGAACTCGGTCTTTTCCTCGGCGGCGGGCGCGGCGGCGGCGGCGACGGCGACGGGAGCGGCGGCGGAGACGCCCCACTTCTCTTCGAGGGCCTTGACAAGGTCGGCGATTTGAAGGACGGTCATGCCGGAGAGGGCATCGATGATTTCTTCCTGGGTCATGGTTTTTCTCTTTCTTTGTGTAACCGCCCGGGGTCGGGCCCCGGGAGGGGATTGCGCGGGCGGTGCCCGCGCGTTTTTACGACACGGCGGTTAGGCCGCAGGGGTGCCGTCGGTGGAACCTTCGGCGGAAGCGGGTGCGCCGCCCTCGGCCTCCTTGTCCACTTTGGCCTGCAGCACACGGGCCATCTTGGAGGCGGGGGCTTGGAGGGTGCCGAGCAGGCGGGCCTGCTGGGCGGCGAGGGAGATGAGCTCGGAGAGCGTGTTCACCTGGGCCGCGGTGATGACGGTGTCGGCCATGAGGCCGGCCTTGATGGAGGCCTTGTCGTTCTTCTTGACGAAGTCGACGACCGTCTTGGCGGCGTCGGCAATGTCGCCCTGGCCGGCGATGACGGCGGTGGGGCCTGCAAGGACGCCTTCGGGGAAGGCGATGTTGCGCTCGCCGAGGGCCTTGGCGATGAAGCTGTTCTTGATTACCATCATCTTGGCGCCTTTGGCGGAGAGCTGGCGGCGCAGGTCGGAGATCTGCGCGACGGTGAGCCCGCCAAAGTTGAGCAGGAAGGAGAACTCTTTGCCCGCGAGGAACTCGGAGACTTCCTTGTAGATGGCGACGATTTCGGGGCGTTTCTTCTGGTTGGACATGGCATTACTCCTTCACGAGGACGCGCACGCCCACGCCCATGGTGGGGCTGATCGTGCAGCTGCGGACGAAGACGCCTTTGGCCGCGGCGGGGCGCTCGTGCTCGACGGCCTCGATGATGGCGCGGATGTTGTCGACCAGCTTGGAAGCCTCGAAGCTGAGCTTGCCGGCGGGGACACAGAGGTTGCCCGTGCGATCCATGCGGAAATCGACCTTGCCGGCCTGGGCGGCCTTGACGGCGTCGGCGACGTCGTCGGTCACGGTGCCGGTCTTGGGGTTGGGCATGAGACCGCGGGGGCCGAGGACGCGGGCGACGGTGCGCACCTGCTTCATGGCATCGGGGGTGGCGATGGCCACGTCGAAGTCGACCCAACCGCCTTTGACGCGCTCGATGAGCTCGTCGAGGCCAACCTCGTCGGCGCCGGCGGCTTTGGCGGCATCGGCCTGCTCGCCGGCGGCGAAGACGACGACGCGGACGTGCTTGCCGGTGCCGTGGGGCAGGTGGACGACGCCGCGGACGGCCTGGTCGCCCTTGGTGGGGTCGGCGCCCAAGCGGATGCCGACGTCGACGGTTTCGTCGAACTTGGCGCCGGGGTGGGCCTTGATGAAGGCAACGGCCTCTTCGAGGGGAACGGCGGCCTTGGGGGCGGCCTTGAGGGCGTCACGATATTTCTTGCTGTGCTTGGCCATGTGTGTCCACTCCTCAATCAACGACGTCCACGCCCATCTGGCGGGCGGTGCCCTCGATCATGCGCGCGGCGGCCTCGGGGTCGGAGGCGTTGAGATCCTCGGCCTTGATCTTGACGATCTCGGCAATCTGCGCACGGGTGATTTTGCCGACCTTCTCGGTGTTGGGCTTGCCGGAGCCTTTGGGGAGGTTGGCGTATTTCTTGATGAGGGCTGCGGCGGGCGGGCTCTTCAGGATGAAGGAGAAGGAGCGGTCCGCGTAGACGGTGATGACGACGGGGATCGTGAGGCCGCCTTTGTCTTGGGTTTTGGCGTTGAACTCTTTGCAGAACGCCATGATGTTCACGCCGTGGGAGCCCAGGGCGGGGCCCACGGGGGGTGCGGGATTGGCGGCTCCGGCGGGAATCTGGAGCTTGATCGTCCCGGTAACTTTCTTGGCCATGGAATGGTCCTTTGTCTTATGCCGCGCTCCCGGGATCCTTCCGGTGCAAACGCACGGCCGTTAGACGCAGCCGAGTGTCGGCGGGGCGGTCACTCGCCCTCGGGGTGGTCGGTGATCCGCTCCACCTGCCAATACTCGAGCGCGACGGGGGCGCTGCGTCCGAAAATGGAGACGGAGATTTGCAGACGCCCGCTGTCAGGATCGATTTGTTCGATAACGCCGTTGAAGTTCATGAAGGGGCCTTCGGTGACGCGCACCGTCTCGCCCACTTGGAAGACGACTTTGAGGCGCGGCTTTTTGGCGACGTCGGCCGCGGCGCGGTTGATGAGGTTGGCGGCTTCCTCATCGGTGATGGGGCGTGGCTTGGCGGCCTTGTCGCCGCGCTTGCAGCCCACGAAGCCGGTGACGCCGGGGATGCCCAGGACGAACTGCCAGAGCTCGTCGTTGATCTGCCGGTGGGCGGCGTCGGCGTAGAGGGCCATGCGGACGATGACATAGCCGGGGCAAATGCGGCGGGTGACGACGCGGGCTTTGCCCTCTTTGATTTCTTTGACGCGCTCGGTGGGGACGACGACGTTGAAATCGTTGAGCACCTCGCCCTTGGAGGCTTTCTCGGGAATGTCAAAGTAGGCGCACAGCCCCGCGCTACGGGCCTGCGCGACGATCTGACGCTGCGCCTTTTGCTCTTGCCCGGTCAGGGTCTGGAGCACATACCATTGTTTCTCGGTCGCTTCCATTGCGCGCGTCTCGTCCGGAGGTTAGGCCGCATCGCCCAGGATGAAGCGCAGCACGAAGCGAATCACTTCATCGCAGGCCATGATGATCACGGCCAGAATGATGATGAAGACAATCACCACAATCGAGGATTCCACCAGCTCTTGGCGCGCGGGCCAGCTGATGCGCTTGCCTTCCAACGCCACGTCCGCGAAGAATTGCCGAACTTTCTGAATCATGGGGAGAGCCTTCCGTCTTTATGGCAGGGTGTGAGGGATTCGAACCCCCATAGGCAGTTTTGGAGACTGCTGCTCTGCCATTGAACTAACACCCTGTGTGCAAACGGTCTTTTAGCGTTACTTGGTCTCGCGGTGAAGCGTGCGCTTGCGCTCGAAGGGGCAGAACTTCATGAGCTCGACGCGCTCGGTCTGCGTCTTCTTGTTGCGCGTGGTGGTGTAGTTGCGGCGCTTGCACTCGGTGCAGGCCAGGATTGCGAGGTCGCGGGGCATGGTTGCCTTCCTTCCCTATTCGCCGAAGGGGTCATCCGGGGCGGGGCGTGCCCGCCCCGGATGCGTGCCTTCAAGCAGCCGTGCGGCTTACTTGATGATCTTGGAGACGGTGCCGGCGCCGACGGTGCGGCCGCCTTCGCGGATGGCGAAGCGCATCTTCTCCTCGAGGGCCACGGGGGCGATCAGCTTGACGGTGATCTCGACGTTGTCGCCGGGCATGACCATCTCGACGCCGTCAGGGAGGGTGATGTCGCCGGTGACGTCCGTGGTGCGGATGTAGAACTGGGGACGATAGCCCTTGAAGAACGGGGTGTGGCGGCCGCCCTCTTCCTTGGTGAGGACGTAGACCTGGCCGACGAACTCGGTGTGGGGGGTGATGGAGCCAGGCTTGGCGAGCACCATGCCGCGCTCGACCTCTTCCTTCTTGGTGCCGCGGAGCAGGCAGCCGATGTTGTCGCCGGCCTGGCCCTGGTCAAGAAGCTTGCGGAACATCTCCACGCCGGTGACGGTGGTCTTCTGGGTGGGCTTGAGGCCGACAATCTCGACTTCCTCGCCAACCTTGATGGTGCCACGCTCGACACGGCCGGTGACCACGGTGCCGCGGCCTTCGATGGAGAAGACGTCTTCAATCGGCATCAGGAAGGCCTGGTCGGTGAGGCGGACGGGGTCGGGGATGTAGCTGTCCAGGGTGTCCATGAGCTCGTTGATGCACGCGCAGGCGGGATCGTCGGCGCTCTGGGCCTGGGTGGCGGGATAGGCGCAACCGCGGATGATGGGCGAGCCTTCGTAGCCATACTTCTCGAGGAGCTCGGTCACTTCCATCTCGACGAGGTCGAGGAGCTCGGGATCGTCCACGAGGTCGATCTTGTTGAGGAAGACGACGATTTTGGGCACGCCGACCTGGCGGGCGAGCAGGACGTGCTCGCGGGTCTGGGGCATGACGCCGGTGTCGGCCGCGACGAGGAGGATGGCGGCATCCATCTGGGCGGCGCCGGTGATCATGTTCTTGACGTAGTCGGCGTGGCCGGGGCAGTCGACGTGCGCGTAGTGGCGATGCGGGGTGCAGTACTCGACGTGCGCGGTGGCGATCGTCACGATCTTCTTGGCGTCGCGGCGGCCGGCGGACTCGGAAGCCTTGGCGACTTCGTCGTACTTGACTTCGCCGGAGAGCCCCTTGAGGGCCTGGACGTGGGTGATGGCGGCGGTGAGGGTGGTTTTGCCGTGGTCGACGTGGCCGATGGTGCCCACGTTCACGTGCACCTTGTCGCCGCGCTCGAAGTTCTCTTTGGCCATTTTCGTTACTCCTGTGAACAGAAGTGGGGTGGTTGATATGGAGCCTACGAACGGAATCGAACCGGCGACCTCTTCCTTACCAAGGAAGTGCTCTACCTACTGAGCTACGTAGGCACAAACGCACCCTCTCACGGGTGCCCGTGCCTTTCCGGCCTCCGCGCCAAACGACGCTTCACCCAGAAAGTCCCCACACTGTAGCACACCCGACCCTCACAGGTCAAGCGTTTTTTGCGCGGGGCGAATGGAGCCTACGAACGGAATCGAACCGGCGACCTCTTCCTTACCAAGGAAGTGCTCTACCTACTGAGCTACGTAGGCGCAAAACGGCGGGG
>CASEMQ010000016.1 GCA_949289005.1 uncultured Lentisphaeraceae bacterium | reverse complement strand
GCCGTCGCAGTTTCCGACAACGCACCACGTGAATAGTAAACAGCCTTTTTTGCAGTCAATGACATTTTCTCAAGTGAACGCACGCTACATGGTCGATGGAAAACACTATCTTACATTTCGGACAAGAACGGAGTATAACACGGACGGTACAATCAAACGCGCACACTATGGGAAAATACATGGGGTCGTAGAAATGGGCAACAATTTGTATCTGTATACGCAGGCCGTCTATTTCAACCCGAGGCCGAATGACACGAATCTGGAGTTTGACCCGGAGCGGAACTTGGTTCCGGAGAAGGAATTGCGGCGGCGCAGGGCGCTGCGGCCGTGACGAGGGATGATTTGTGCACGCAAAGGGAAGGTGTCGAAGATGAAGCGGATGGCGCGGCTGGTTTTGGCGGCGGTGGGGATGCTGTGGGGCGCGGGCGTGTGGGGCGGGTTGGCGCCGCGGCTGTTGGTTTTGGAGGCGGGGTCGGCGACGGCTTCGGACGGGACGGTGCTGCAGACGCCGGAGGCGGGGACGGTGCTGAAGGGCGTGGCGTATCCGGTGAACGGCGGCGGGACGATGTGGTCGTTCGACGCGTATCTGTGGGGCGAGACGGCGCCGCGCGACGTGACGGTGCGTTTCGCGGGGGAGGGCGGCGCCGTCTCGGGGTTGGGTTGGCGCGGGAGGAACGGCACGTTCGGGGCGGACGCGGGCACGCGGTGGGGCCTGGACGAGACGGGCGTCTATGCGGTGGTGGACACGTATCGCCCGGGCGCCATCGCTCCCGGCGCGTTGGCGGGGAGGACGATTGCGTGGTCGTTCCTCATTTTCTGGGAGTGGGAGTGAGCGGCTTGGACAATTCTGCGGAGGTGGCGCGTTGGGTTGTTGGAGTGTTCTTGGATGGGGGGATGCGCCGTATCCCGGGAGGGGGCCATTGGTGAGGTTTTGACAGGTATGGCGGATTTTGGAAACCATAGAGGCACAAAAGGGGATGAGGGCGACGAAACCAAACTCCATGCGTCCCAAACCCGCACTTCCCTTTGCCTCCATTGGAACGGGGCGGTTTGAGCGGGTGGAAGGGGTGGTGAAAGCGCGTGGGAGGCGCGCTAAGAGCGGGTCTTGACGAAAACAGGGCTTGACGGCGGGGGTGGGGAGGGTGTATAGTGGGGGCAAATCGAAGGAGGTCGGCATGAAGGACGAGCGGAAGGCGGGAACGGAGGCGGGGGATTCGGCGGGGGTGCGTTATATTTTGCACCCGACGCCGCCGGACGCGGAGGGGCGGCGGAAACTGTGCGCGCATGTGGTGGCGCGGAAGACGTATTCGATGGAAGAGTTGGCGGAGTATGTGGCGGTGCGTTCGCCGTTGTTGGACGCGCCGACGGTGTTGTTTGTGCAGCATGCGGTGCAGGCGGCCATCAAGGAATTGCTGGCGCGGGGGGACAGCGTGGCGTTCAAGAATCTGTTTACGTTGCAGCTGTCCATCTCGGGCACGTTCGAGGAGGGTGAGCGGCCGGACCCGGCGAAGGGAAATCTGCTCAAGCCGCGGGTGCGGATCGCGCCGGCTTTCATCAAGGAAATCAACGCGGGGATCCGCTTTGTGCCGCGGGAGGCTGGGAAATGAGGCGGGGCTGGGCGTTGGCGGCCGCGGCGGTGGCGCTCGGGGTGCTTTCGGCGTGCGCGCCGGGGCTGGAGGAGCGCGTGGGGGCGGCGCGTGCCTATGACGTGGGCAAGGCGGCGGAGACGGAGGCGTTTTTCCGCACGAACGCGGTGCCGCTGACGCTGGGGCGGTGCCGGGCGTGGGCGCGGGCGCGGACGTTGAAGCTGACGCAGGCGCGGCTGGAGGCGCGGTTGGCGCAAATCCGGGGCACGGCGGCGTTCTCGGCTTTTCTGCCGCAGGTGGAGTGGACTTACCGGCGGGCTGGGACGGACAAGACGTTGCGCCAGGGCGTGTTGGGCTTTTCGTTCGCGATGCAGGACAAGTGGGTGACGCAGTCGGCGCTGACGCTGACGCAGCCGGTTTTCGCGCCGAACGCGTGGTTGCTGTGGGTGGCGGCGCGGCGGGGGGCGCAGATGCAGGAGCTGACGGCGGCGCGCAACGCGGAGATGCTGGATGTGCAGGTGGCGAGCCTCTTTTATCAGGCGGCGGTGGCCGAGCGCACCATCGCGGCCTATGACGCGCAGGCGGAGGCCTCGGCGGAACTCGCGCGCCAGATCGATGCGCTGGAGGCCGAGGGGCTGGCGTTGCGGGGCGAGGCGGCGCGCGCCCGCGCCTTCCACGCGAGCGACGTTTACAACGCGCAGGTGGCGCGGGACAATGCCTTTGCCGCCAAGGCCAATTTGTTGGACTTGTTGAATCTGCACCCGTTGGCGGAGGCGGCGCCGGACCCGGACGGCGAGTCGCTGTTGGGCGTGCGCGATTTGCCGTGGGGCGTCGTGGACGGCGGGGGGAAGTGGGCGCGGCGCAGCCGCGAGGAGGCGTTGGCGGCGCCGCTGGAGGAGTGGTTGTGGACGGCGTTGGTGGCGCGCAAGGAGATGTGGGCGTGGGACGTGGCAATCGTCTTGCGCAAGGTGGAGGCGCTCGCGGCGCTGGCGCATTTCCTGCCGACGCTTTCGGTGAGCGGCGGGCGGGCCTACAGTTCGAATAGCTTTATTGCGCCGCACAGTTACCTGACCGGCGCGATCGGCGGGGTGATGAGCGTCTTCGACGGGCTCCGTTCCATCGCCGATTATCAGGCCGCGCGGGCCAACGAGGAGGCCGCCTATGCCTTGCGCGAGGATGCCGCGGCCACGCTGATGGTCTCGGTGTGGCAGGCGTGGGTCAATTGGCGCCAGGCGCGCGACCGCCGGGCCGTGGCCGATGCCGCCAAAACCGCCGCGGAAATCGATTACGACGAGACCAAGGCGCGTTACGAGGACGCCCAGGAGACGCTTTCGGAGGTGCTTGACAAGTTCGCCGAGCGCGAGCGGGCGCGCATCGACGCGCTTTCGGCGGCGTACGCGGACGCGCTCGCGGAGTATGTCTTTCGCGACACGATTGGCCTGGGGTGGGGCGATGCGCTCGCGCGGGAGGGCGGCGGGGCCCGGAAGGATGCCGAGGCGCGCGGGGTGGGGGAGGAGCCGTTGTTGAAAGGATTGGAGGTGCGGGAATGAAGCGATTCCGTTTGGCACAAATCGCGTGGTTGCCTTTGTTTGCGGCCCTGCCGTGGTTGGCGGGTTGCGCGGAGGACGGGGCGGGCGAGGCCCGGGCGCGGGTGGACAACCGCCCGCGCGTCAAAGTCTGCGCGTTGGCGCGGGGGGTCACCTTCGAGGACCGGGTGACCGTGCAGGGCAACGTGCGCACCAAGTTCGTCGCGGCGGTGGCCTCGCGCCTGGCGGGCACGCTCGACGAGGTGTTGGCCGACGAGGGCGACGCGGTGAAGGCCGGCCAGCCGCTCTTCCAGGTTGATCGCGTGAACCTGGAGAACCGCGTGGCCATCGCCAAGGACGACCGCGCCGTTGCCCGCGCCACGCGCGAGGAGGCACTCGCCGCGCAGGCCGAGGCCGAGGCGTCGCACCTCAAGGCGAAGACCGACGCGGAGCGTTTCCGCCGCCTTTACGAGACGTCGCGCTCGGTGACCAAGGACGCCTGGGAGAAGGCGGAGCTGCAGTTGCGCGTGGCGGCCGCCGGGCTCGCGCGCGCCAAGGCCGCCGTGGCGACGGCCGACGCGAAAATCCTCCAGGCGGAGACGAGCCTGCGCATCGCGGAGAAGAACTTGGCCGATTCGCGCGTGCCGGCGCCCTTCGATGGCATCGTGACGGCGAAGCTGCGCGACCGGGGCGACTTCGTGGACGCGGGCACGCCCATCTTCCGCATGGACAATCCGGCGGTGCGCGAGGTGTGCGCGACCTTGACAGCCGACCGCTACGCCGACGTGAAGGTGGGCGAGACGCTGTTGGTGACCTCGTTTGGCCAAGAGCTGCCGGTGACCTACAAGGCGCCGACGGTGAACCCCGTCACGCGCACCTTTGAGCTGCGCGCGGTGATGAAGCCCGACGCGGCGGTGCCCCCCGGCACGCTGTGCGACGTGCGCATCGTCTTCGCCCGGCGCAAGGGGCATGCCTTGCCGACCTCGGCGGTGGCATTGCGCGGCGGGCGGAACGTGGCGTTTGCCGTGGCCGACGATGGCACGGTGGTGGGCATCCCCGCCAAGACGGGGGTGACGAACGGGACGCAGGTGGAAATCCTCAACCCCGAGGCCTTCGCCGGCAAGCGCGTCGTGGCCGAGGGGATGCTTTTGCTCAACCCCGGCGACACGGTCAAGGCCGTGGAGTGAGCCCGGTCGGCAAGGAGGTGTGCCCATGTTCTTAGCGGATGCTTCCGTCAAACGCCCCATCGCGATGAGCGTGCTGATCATCATGCTCACCTTCTTGGGCGTCATGTCGCTGCGCAATCTGGGTAACGACCTGCTCCCGACCGTCGACGTGCCCTACGTCACCGTCTCGGTCACCTATTCCGGCGCCACGCCCGACGAAATCGAGACCTCCATCACCCGCAAGATCGAGGACTCCATCTCGCAGGTCGAGGGCATCAAGCACGTCACCTCCGCCTGCCTGAACAACTTCACGCAAATCCTCATCGAGTTCGAACTCGACCGCGACGTCGACGTCGCCGCCACCGACGTGCGCGAGAAGGTGGACCTGATCCTCAACGACCTGCCCGCGGATGCCGACACGCCCGAAATCCTCAAGTACGACATCAACGCCACCCCCGTCGTCACCCTCGCCCTCAAAGGCGACCTCCCGCTGGACGACCTCTACGATTACGCCGACGACAAACTGAGCGACCGTTTTTCCTCCCTGGCCGGCGTGGCCAAGGTGGAGCTCATCGGCGGCATGGAGCGCCAAGTCCTCGTCGAGGTCGACCGCGACAAGCTCGCCGGCCGCGGGCTCTCGATGGCCGACGTCCTCCAAACCCTCGGCCGGGGCAACGTCAAGGTCCCCATGGGTCAGATCGATGCCGGCCCCCGCGAGATCTCCCTCACCTTCGATGGCGAGCCCGACGACCCGCAGGGCCTTGGCGACCTCCAGATCGGCACCGCCCAGGGTCAGCGCGTCTACCTGCGCGACGTCGCCACCTTCGGCTTCGGCACCGAGCGCAAGACCTCCCTCTCCTTCTACGACGGCGAGCCCTGCATCACCCTCAAGGTCACCAAGAAGGGCGACGCCAACGGCACCGCCGTCGTCGCCGAGGTCGCCCGCGTCGTCGAGGAGCTCAAGGACACGCTCCCCGGCGGCATGGAACTCGTCTGGTTCCGCGACGACGGCACCTACATCAACGCCACCGTCGACGATGGCTTTCTCTCCGTCTGGCAGGGCGTCCTGCTCACCGGCATTGTCCTGCTCATCTTCCTGGCCGACATCCGCACCGCCTTCGCGGCCTTCGTCTCCATTCCCGTGACGATGCTCATCACCGCCGGCGTCTTTCCCCTTTTCGGCTACACCTTCAACATCATCACTATGTGCGCGGTGGGCATCTCCGTGGGCATCCTGGTGGCCAACTCCATCGTGGTGCTCGAAAACATCGGGCTGGAATTCGCCAAACGCCGCGGCTCCACGTTTGACGTCCCGCGCGTGGTGGCCGACGCCACTTCCTACGTCGCCCTCGCCGTCAGCGCCTCGGCCCTCACCAATATCGTCGTCTTCGCGCCCATCGCCACCATGGGCAGCCTGGCGGGCAAGTTCCTGGCACCCTTTGCCGTCGTTGTCGTCGTCGCCACCTTTGCCTCCCTGCTTGTCTCCTTCACGCTCACGCCCATCCTCGCGATGGTCACGCGCCACTGGGGCGAGCGGTGGCTCAACCCCGCGCTCGCCTGGGTGCTCCGCCCCTGGGATTGGTTCTACAAGCGCATGGAGCGCGCCTATGTCCGCTCCCTCAAGCCCATCGCCCGCGCGCCGTGGCTCTTCGTCGCCGTCACCACCGCACTCACCGTTGCCGGCTTCGCTTACTTCCCCCGCCATGTGCAGATGGACTTCGTCTCCGAGATTGACCAAGGCGACATCACCGTCCGCCTCGAATATCCCGCCGATTACAATCTGGAGCGCAACGTCGCGCGCACCCGTGCCATCGCCGACGAAATCCGCGCCAAGGAAAAGGCCGTCGCGCACATCAACGTCAACTGCGGCAAAGTCCAGGGTCAGATGGGCACCGTCTCCGAAGGCCCCTACCTCGCCGAGATCAACCTTCGCCTCACCCCCATGACCGCGCGCCCCGACGACCCCATCGGCGCCATCCGCCAACGCCTGCGCGACCTCCTCCTCGAAAAGCCAGACGTCATCTACGCCGTCCTCATCCCCTCCGCCGCCGGCGGCGCTGCCCAAGACATCACCCAATACATCCAAGGTTCCGACCTCGACGCCCTCAACGCCGCTGGCTTGGCCATGGCCAAAGACTTCGCCGCCGACCCCGTGAACACCGACGTTTCCCACTCCGTCCGCCCCGGCCGCCCCGAAGTCCGCCTTCTCCCCAACCGCGCCGTTCTCCACGACCTAGGCATCCCCGCCTCCACCCTCGGCACCGCCCTGCGCGCCAACGTCGCCGGCATCGAGGAAACCACCTTCAAGCGCGACGATCGTTCTTACGACATCCGCGCCCGCTTCCGCCAGCTCGATGGCGAGGCCCAAATCGCCGCCTTCAACCTTCCCGGCCCCGATGGCCTGCCCACCCCCGTCGGCGCCGTCGCCGAATTCCGCGAAAACCTCCAGCCCACTATCATCAACCGCTACGAAAAGTCCCGCGCCGTCCTCCTCTACGCCAACGCCTCCCGCGGCAACGGCATGGGCACCGCCCTCGCCCACCAGGCCGTCGCCATCCGCAAACACCTTCCACCCGGCTGCACCACCGCCATCGGCGGCATGGCCGAGAAAATGAACGAGACCTTTACCGAGTTCGCCACCGTCACCTTCGTCGCCATCGTCCTCACCTACCTCCTCCTCTGCGCGATGATGGAATCCTGGGTCCAGCCCTTCATCATCCTCCTCACCGTCCCCTTCTCCTATCTTGGGCTCTACATGGCCAATTGGCTCACCGGCTCCAGCATGACCATGTTCGGCCTCCTGGCCGGCGTCATGCTCGTGGGCGTCGTCGTCAATGCCGCTATCCTCCTCATCGACGAAGTCAACACCATCCGCCGCGCCAACGCCGGGCACACCCCCCGCCACGTCGCCCTCCTGCGCGCCGCCAAACGCAAGTTCCGCCCCATCCTCATGTCCTGCGTCGCCGCGCTCTTCGGCATGCTCCCCATGGCCACCGGCACCGGCCTCGGCTCCGAACTCCGCGCCTCCATCGGCATCGGCTCCGTCGGCGGCATCGTCCTCTCCTCCATCATGGCGCTCTACTTTATCCCCGCCGTCTACCTCCTCTTCGCCAAGCGCCCGGCGAACGGCAAAACGGGGCGAACCGAACGCGCATAGCCCGTCGCCCCGAGCGGGGCGTCCGGTTTTCTGTTTGTTGTTCTCCGGTTGCTCATTTGCTATACTCCGTCACCGTCACAACCTAGGGTCGGGTGTACGGCCGGATGGAGAACGGAATGCATAACCCATTGAAACTGACGGGGGGGGGAGAGCCCGCTCCGTGTGAGCGCCCCAAGGTGCGCGAGGCCGCGCCGGAGGTGTATCGCGTCGCGCTGATGTTCGGGATCTGCCTGTTGCACAGTATCTCAATGTACGGGCATGTGACGGTGTGGGCGGCCAACATTTTGGCTTCGTGCGTAAATGGATTCGTCTTCATCTCGGGGTGGTATGGCGTCCGCTTCCGACCGTCGAAGGTGATTCGCCTGTACGCGCTTTCCATCGCGTGCGGCGCGGTGTTGTTGGCGCTCAATCTTTGGCTGGGGCGTTATGCGTTCGCGACGGACAAGGCATCGTTCAAGGCACTGCATGGGATGTTCTTTGGGCAGTGGTTTCTCAATGCCTATGCCTTCATGATGTGCCTGACGCCGCTGGTGGACTTGGACATCAGCAGGATGCCCGCGCGGTATTTGGCCTCGGCGTTGCTGCCGTTGGGGTGCCTGGCCTTCGGGTGGTCGTTCGCCACGGGGCTCCCTGTGGTCGGGCGGCTGTTGCCGGGCACCTCCGGGTTGGGTTCCTACACGCCGCTCGCGTTGCTGGCGACCTATACGGTGGCGCGGCTGTGCCGGCATTTCGATGTGGCGCGGTTCGTGACATGGCGGCGGCTGGCGGCGGTTATCGTCGCGATGTGGGTCTGCACGGGCATCGGCATGGGCGAGTATGCCTCGCCCTTCGCGGTGACGTTGGCGGCGGCGTGGTTCTTCGCTTATCGCCGTGTGGCGTGGCCGGCGTGGCTGGGGGCGGCGGCGCGGCTTTTGGGGCCCTCGATGTTCTCGGTGTTGCTGCTCCATTGCTCGGGGCTTGGCTTTGCCGCGATGACGGCGTTGGAGACGCGGTGGGCCGACACGCAGGGGTGGCCGTTGGGCGCCGTCTACTTGGCGGTGGCCGCCCTTACCTTTGTGGTTTGCCTGGCGCTGGACGTGCCGCGGCGGTTGGTGGTGTGGGGCACGCGGCGGTGGTGGGCGCCCGCGCTGGGGTGGGTGGATGCGCTGTGGCTGCGCCTCGCGCCGGAGGAACCGAAGGCGTAAGGATACAAAAAAAGCCCGCGAGGAGTGTCCTCGCGGGCTTTTTTGTGCCGTCGACACGGCGCGTCAGTCGAAGAGGCCGCGCTTGGTCTCGATTTCGCGGGCACGGACGGCGCCGGTCTTGGCGTCGATTTCGTAGTCGTATTCCTTGTCGCCGGCGCGGAACTCGATTTCCCAGACTTGGGTGTCGCGCTCGGTGTCGAGTTTGGCCTTGTAGCCGCGGCGCTTCACGTCGGCCTCGGAGAGGCGGGCGTCGGCCAGGGCGATGGTTTTGGCCTGGGCTTCGGAGAGGAGTCCGGCGGGGAGGCCGGGCTGGGCTGCGGGCACGACAGGGGCCGTGGCGACGGGCCGCGTGGCCTTGGGCGCGGCGACGCCGGGGATTTGCTTGAGCGGCTCGTGCTCCAATTTGAGCACGGCGCCGGTCTCGGCGTCAACCTTGCATTCGTAGGCGGTGGCGCCGTCGTGGAACTTGATTTCGTAGACCCAGCGGCCGTCGTCGCGGTCGGGCTCGACATAGAGGGCGTTGGGGGCGACGGCCTTCTTGAGGCCGGCGTGCTTCAGCGCGGCGTTGGCGGCGGCGTCGGCGTCGATGGCCGCGCAGGCGATGCCGGCCACGCAGGCGGCGCAGAGCGCAAGTGCTGTCTTCATGGTCAATCTCCTTCCGTTTGAGTGTGTCGATGTGAGCCCAGTATAACAAATCGTGCGGCGTTTGTCGCGCGGTCAGCCCATGATGCGGCGGAGGGCGGGGTGGAGGCGTTCGACGACGGAGACGAAGGCCCAGGAGAGGGCGAGGCCAAGGATGGCGGAGGCGGGCACCAGGAGGGGAATGGGCAGGACGGGGTGGAGCAGGTAGTAGCAACCGGTCACGAAGACGTAGTGGGCGCAGAAGACGCCAAGGCCGCAGCGGGTGAGGTCTTTGAGGGCGGCGAGGATGGGGGCGGGGGCCCAGGTGAGGTGTTTGACGAGGAGGAAGACCGCGGCGGTCATCATGGCCACCGGGATGGAGCAATACCACCAGAAGAACTCGAACATCTTGGGCGTGACGCCCGGACGGTTCCACATCCAGTGCGAGCCGAGGCCGACGACGGCGTAGCCCACGAGGAAGAGCGGCAGGGCGAGGGCAAGCGTCTTGCCAAGCGTCAGGCGCGTTTCCTTGAGCACGTGGCCGAGCACAAGGTAACCCACGAAACCGCCGAACATATAGAGCCCGCCAAAGGTGTTCCAGTCACAGGCGCCCAGCACGGGGAAGGCATCCCACGCGGCAATCGTGGCCAAGTCGAAGGTCGGCGCACCGAGAAACCGCGTCACGTAGTCCCCGAAGAAAGCGGCGCCCCAAGCGGTGCGAGTGGCGGCCTCGAGGGCGAGCGGCCAATAGTGGAGGGCCATCGCGGCGCCCCAGAGCCCAAGAAAGGCCCATTTCGCGCGCAGGGTGGCCTGCCGCAACCAAGGGGAGAGGATGGGCATGAAGAGGTAGAGGCCGATGAGCAGGTAGATATACCAGAGCTGGACGGCATATTGGTTGTATTGCCCGAGGGAAAGAAAGAAGGTTCGCACGATGCTGGCGCCGTCGACATGGAGCGGCACGGCAAAGGGGAAGAAGACCTTTTGGATCATCTCGGTGGCCACGCCGCAGGCGGCCAGCAGCCAAGGGATGGCCGCGTAGATGGCGTTCCAAAGCAGAAAAGGCCAAATCAGGCGTGTGACGCGCCGCTTGAACATTCCGCCGAAACTCTCGCGCACCGGCAGGAGCAACGCCCCCGTCAGCATCACGAACAACGGCACGCAGGGGCGCACGAAGGAACCATAAATCTCAATCCACCGTTTCTCGGCGGAGGAGCCAAAGGCAGAAAGCGGGTCGCCGGCGTGGCAGACGCAGACCATGAGCAGGGCGATGAGGCGGAGCCAGCCCATCCAGACGACAAAGGGCTTTTTCGGTGCGGGCGCGGAAACGGTCATGGTACTCCAGGCTTCGGGGTTGCGACAGGCTCCCGGTATGGCAAACCGGTGAACAGAGGACAGTGAACAGCGAACAGGGCGCCCCTGAGGGGCGACGGGTGGGGCTGAGCGCGTTCGGTTCGCCCTGTTGGCGACGAGATGGCTCGGCCTTGCCGCGGCGGGTTCACTTGGCGTCCGCGAGGCGGACGGTGACGGTCTTGACGGCGGTGGGGCGGTTGCCGGAGAGCGTCTCGGCGGAGACGGCCGGCTTGCCGTCCCGGAGGGTGACGGTGAAGCGGGTGAGGCGATAGTCGCCCTTCTCGAAGGCGTAGCCCTCGCCGGCATCTTCGTAAAGAAGCGCGGTGGCCTTGCCGTCGGGGCCAAGGTTGGCCACGAGGGTCAGGTTGGCGAGGTCGAGCGCGCCGGTGTGTTGGGCGGGCTTGCAGACGGGGATGGCCGCGCCGGGGCGGAGGAGGAGTTTGGCTTGGTCGGGCCCCTGCTCGGCGGGGGCGTCCAGCAGTTTGGCCACCTTCCAGTCGCCCTTGGGGAGAGCGGGGTTTTTGGCAAAGGCCGGCACGACGATGAGGTCGGCCCCGACCATGAAGGCTTGTTCCTCGCGCCGGAGGGCGGGGTCGGCGGGGTCGGCGAAGAAGACGGGGGCCATCACGGTTTCGCCCTCGACGGCGGCGTTGCGGAAGCATGTGTAGAGATAAGGCATGAGGGCGTAACGGCGCTCGATGGCGACACGGAAGGCCGCGACGGTCTCCTCGCCGAAGAGCCAGGGCTCTTGGGGGCTATGGGCGGAGTGGTTGCGGCAGAAGGGGAAGAAGGCGCCGAAGCCGGCCCATTGGCGCATGAGTTTGGGATTGGAGCGATTGCCGAAGCCGCCGAGGTCGGGGCCGTTAAAGGCTTGGCCGGAGAGGGAGAGATTGAGGCTCATGGGCACGGCGAGGCGCATGTGGGAATCGGTGGAGAGGTTGTCGCCGGTCCACGTGTAGCCGTAGCGGTGGCCGCCGAGGAAGTTGGCGCGCGTGAGCACGAAGGGGCGGCGGTTGGGATAGGCGCGCAGGAGCCCTTCGCGGGTGGCTCGGATCATGTTGAGGCCGTAGATGTTGTGGTAGCGCGCGTGGGGCCCGCGGGGGAAGTCGCCGGGGGCGTCGCCGCCGTGGAGGTTGTCGATGGGCATGGTATGGCTGAAGCCGCCGAAGACGGCCGGTTCGTTCATGTCGTTCCAGAGGCCGTCGATGGCGTTTTCGGAGACGAAGCGACGGTTGATCTCGGCCCACCATGCGCGCACGTCGGCGCGCAGGAAGTCGGGAAACTTACAGTCGCCGGGCCACACGCGCCCCACGTAGTCGGTCTTGCCGTCGGACCGCTTCACCCAAAAGCCGCGCTCGGTCGCCTCGTCAAAGTAGGGATGCTTGCCCTCGGGCTCGTTTTTGAAGGCGGGGTCGATCATCCACACGCCCTTGAAGCCGAGTTTGTGGAGCTCGCCCATGTAACCTTTGGGGTCGGGGTGGCCTTGGGGGCTGAAGGTGAAGATGCGGTGTCCGTCCATGTAGTCGATGTCCATCCACATCACGTCGCAAGGGATTTGCTTCTCGCGCATCGTCTTGGCCACGCCCAGGCACTCCTTGGCATCCTTGTAGCCCCAACGGCTCTGTTGGTAGCCCAGTGCCCAGAGTGGCGGCATGGGCATCTTGCCCGTGAGGCCCGCCAGCTGGCGCAGGGCATCCTGCGGCGAGGTGGCCTCCAAAATCAACACCGGGAAGACGTCGCCCTCGAAGACGAAACGAATGGTATCCTCCCCCAAGTCAATCGTGCCGCGATAGGTACTGTCGGCAATCACGCCAAAGGCCGAACCGTCGGGCCGCACGCCAAGCACCCAGGGATGCGACTGGTAGAGCCGCCGCGAATCATACGTGCCGTAGCCGTAGTTGTCCGTGTTCCACAGCGTGATTTGCCAGCCGTTGCGGCGGAGCGTCCCCACCACCTCACCCGTGCCGTAGAAGTCCGTCCCCTTCGGCGCTTGGATGAACGCCTGCGGTCGCCCCCGATCCTCGCCAAAGGCCACTTTCAGCCCTTTCCAGCCATCGGGCAGGCCCTCGCCCAACGGTTTGGGCACTTCCGCCCATAGCGGGGATGGTTGCCACAGCGCGAAACTCAGCTGCGCCGGGAAGAAAATCGCCTGCGTGGGCCCCACCGTTACCGTTGCCCCCGCATGGGTCACCACGCCTTCGCCGCCCAGGTCGGCCGCGAGTGCCGCCGGTGCCGCGAACAGTGCCGCCAATGCCGCCAGAAAATACCGTTTCGCCTTCATGTCGTTCCTTTCGTCGTCGCAATGCCACCATTCTAACACGCCACACCGCCCCAACATGCACCGGCCGGTTCGTTTCCCACGCCCCGCGTTTTGCAGTGCGCACCCATAAAAAGCAAGTTCGCCATGCCCGAGGGCACAGCGAACTTGTGCTTCACAAAGGTTGGCGCGGCTTAGTCCGCGGAGATGCCCTTGTCCTTGAGGTACTGAAGAACCGCACCGACGGTGGTCAGCTTCTCGGCATCCTCATCGGGAATCTCGGCGCCGAACTCTTCCTCAAAGGCCATGATGAGTTCCACCTGGTCGAGCGAATCCGCGCTGAGGTCGTCGATGAACGAAGCCTCGGGGGTCACCTGGGCGGCGTCCACGCCGAGCTGATCGACGATGATGTCTTTGACTTTTTGTTCGAGGGACATGTTCTGTGCTCCTTGGGGTTGTTTGTGCCCCCACGGAGGGGGCTTGTTGAAAGGGTGGGAAGTCAAATCAAAAGGCCATGCCGCCGCTGACGGCGAGGGTCTGGCCGGTGATGTAGGCGGCCTCGTCGGAAGCCAGGAAACGGATGGCCTTGGCCACGTCTTCCGGCTCGCCGAGCGCCTGCAGGGGAATCATCTGCGCCATCTTGTCCTTGGCCTCTTGCGAGAGCACCTCGGTCATCTTGGTCTTGATGAAGCCCGGGGCGACGGCGTTGCAGCGGATCTTCTTCTTGCCGTATTCCTTGGCGAAGGTTTTGGTGAAGTTGATCACGCCGGCCTTGGCCGCGCCGTAGTTGGCTTGGCCCACGTTGCCGAAGAGGCCGATGACGGAGGCCGTGTTCACGATGCAGCCGCCGCAGGGCTTGCCGTCGGGGCCTTTGTTCTTGCCCATCGGCCGGATGACGGCCTTGGAGAAGAGGAAGACGGATTTGAGGTTGGTGTTGAGCACGGCGTCCCACTCGGCCTCGTCCATGCGCAGGAGGAGGTTGTCGCGGGTGATGCCGGCGTTGTTCACCAAGATGTCGATGCGGCCGAGCTGCGCCACGGTTTCCTTGACGGCCTGCTCCACTTGGTCGGCCTTGGAGACGTCGCACTGGAGGGTGATGACGCGGTGGCCGTAGGCCTCGACGACGGGCTTGGCCGTTTCCAGCAACGCGGGGTTGAAATCAAGCAACGCCACGTCGGCGCCGCACTCGGCGAAAGCCTTGGCCGTGGCCAAGCCGATGCCGCCGCCCGAGCCGGTGACCAGCGCAACCTTACCGGTGAAATCGTACATGTCGTGCTCCTTTGGTTAGGCGCCCACCTTGGCGACGGTCGCCTCAAGGGTGGCAGAGTCCTGGACGTTGGTGACGGCGTTGGCGCGGTCGATGCGGCGGATGAGGCCGGAGAGCACCTTGCCGGGGCCGAACTCGACAAAGAGCGCGTCGGGCGCCATGACGGCCTTGACGCAGTCGGAGAAATGCACGGGGCTGTCCACCTGGCGGAGCATGGCGACCTTGATGGCCTCGCCGTCCTTCGCGTGGAAGGTGCCCGTGGCGTTGGAGAGCACCGGCACGGCGGGCGTGCCGAAGGGGATGTCCGCGACGAACGCGGCCAACTTCTCGCGCGCCGGCGTCATGAAGGGCGAATGGAAGGCGCCCGCCACTTGGAGGACGACGTTTTTGACACCTTGGGCGGTGGCCAGTTCCGCGGCCTTGGCCACGGCCTCATGCGTGCCGGAGATGACCTGCTGGCTGTCGGAGTTGATGTTCGAGACGGTGCAACCGGAGCCTTCGCAGATGGCCGCGAGTTGCTCGGGCGATGCGCCCATGATCGAAACCATGCCCGAGGGATTGGCCTCGCAGGCCTCTTGCATGAACTTGCCGCGCGCCTGGAGAATCTTCAGCGTGGCGTCGAAGTCCAACACGCCCGCCGCGCACAGCGCCGTCCACTCGCCCAGCGACAGGCCCGCGGCGGCCGCCACGGGTGCGTTCGGGCAACGCTTGGCGAAGGCCAGGTGGCACGCCATCGAGACAACGAAAATCGCCGGCTGGCAGACGTCCGAACGCGTCAGCGCCTCCTGCGGGCCCTCGAAGCAGAGTTGCTTGAGGCCGAAGCCCAACGTGGCGTCGGCGCGGTCGAAGAGCGCCATCACCTCGGGGTCGCGCTCGGCCAAATCCTTGCCCATTCCGGGGAACTGGGCGCCCTGCCCGGCAAAGAACCAATTCAACATCGGCTATCCTTCCTTTCTGGGGCTCTAGTTTAGCGTTTTTCGGGCCCGGGCGCAACAGGCTCGGCCGCGGAGGCTGGCTGGTGCGCCACAAGATCCTCATCAAGCGGCACTTCCGGCAACTCGCCGATGCGCGCCTCGATTTCGCGCGACACGTTGTGCGCGGCTGCGCGCGAGCCCGCCGCGCAGGCGTAGAAGATGGCGCGGTAGGTGGAGGAGCCGTGCGTGATAATCACCGCGCCCGGCACGCCCAAAAGCGGCGCCCCGCCGTAAATCTCGGGATCCATCTGGTGGCGCAGCTTCCGCAACGCGGGCAACAGCGGCACGGCGGCCAGCTTGTAGAAGAGGTTGCCCAGGATGATGCGCTTGAGCCAGCCGCCCATCGCGTGCGCCGCGCTCTCGGAGGTCTTCAGGATCACGTTGCCGACGAAACCGTCGCAGACAATCACGTCGGTCTCGCCCGCAAAGACGTCGTGCCCCTCCACATTGCCCTTGAAGAGGATGCCCGGCGTGTAGTCGCGCAGGAGGGGAAAGGCGTGCTTGGTAAGCTCGTTGCCCTTGCAATCCTCGGTGCCGATGCTCATCAGCCCCACCTCCGGCCGCTCGCGCCCCAGCACCAGGCGGCTGTAGATGTCGCCCATCACGGCGAACTCGCGCAACCACTCGTGGTGGCAATCGGTGTTCGCGCCCGCGTCGAGCAACAAGAGCGGCCGATCCGCGCAGGACGAGGGCAGCACCGTCGCGATCGCGGGGCGCGCCACGCCTTTGATGCGCCCCAGGATGAAGAGCGCCGAGGCCGCCATCGCGCCGGAGTTCCCGGCGGAAACCGCGGCGTCGGCCTTGCCCTCCTTCACCAAACGCATGCAGACGTTGATGGAGCAATTCTTCTTGCGGCGCACGGCGGCGGCCGGCGCATCCTCCATCGCCACGGATTCGTCCGTGTGGACAATGCTCAGCCGCCCTTCCCGCAACAGCGCCTCGACATCGGGCGTCGGGCGGATCTTGGGGTGACGGTGGCGGAGCGCCTTCCGGATGGCCGCTTCGTCGCCCACCAAGATAACGGAATCCTCCGTCCGCGCGGCGGCAAGAACGCCACCCCAGACAATCTCATACGGCGCATTGTCGCCGCCCATCGCGTCGAGCGCTATCCGCATGCTTTCGATTCCTTTTTTCTTCCGCCTCTGTTCCACGGGCCGCACGGGCCGCGCTTACTGCGCGTCGGCGGCGGGGAGCACCTGGCGCCCGTCGTATTGCCCGCAGGCCGGGCAGGCGCGGTGCGCCAGACGGGTCGCGCCGCACGCGCAGGTTACCGTGCCGGGGACCGCGGCCTTGATCTGCCCGCGGCGCTGACGCACGCGCATCTTCGACTTCTTGCGTTTAGGAACTGCCATGATTCACTCACTTTCTTTCTTCAGCGTTTTCCGCGGTCCGTGCCGCCAAGCCGTCCAACGCGCCCCATGGGGAAGCATCCCCCGCGGCGCACCCGCACGGCCCTTCGTTGAGATTGTGGCCGCAATGGGGGCAAATTCCCTTGCAACCTTCATCGCAAACCGGATACGAAGGAAGGGCGAGAATAATACCTTCTCTCGCCGATTCCGTCAAGTCCACACTTTTCAGCCCGGCCACGTCGAAGTCCTCGCGCCAGGCCAAATCGGCGTATTCCGCCGTGAAATCCCGCCCGCAACGCCCGCAGACGCAGGCGCACGGCAACCGCAACGCGCCGCGCACCGCGAGCGCGTCCCCGGACACCAGCGTCGCCTCCAGGTCATACGCCAAGTCGCCTGCCGGGCGCACCCACTCCAGGTCGTCGATCCCCAAGAGCGCGGCGTCCAACGTGCCGGCCAGGCGCGCGGGCTCGCCCTCGCGCAACGCGGCAAGGTCAACGATCAAATGCGCCAGTGTTTCCAATCGCGCCTCCCTGGATGCGTTGTTCCGGATGGGCCGCCAAGAAGGCCCGCAGGTGCCGCTCCACGCATGGCGGCACGAAATAGGCCGTCTCCCCGCCATACCGCGCCACCTCGCGCACGGTCGAGGCCGTGATGTAGCTGTGTTCCTCATTGGGCATGAGGAAGAGCGTCTCCACCTCCGGCGCCAGGCGGCGGTTCGTCAGCGCCATCTGGAACTCATACTCAAAGTCACTGTACGCGCGCAACCCGCGCACCACCGCCCGCACCCCGTGCCGTCGGCAGAACTCCACAAGCAGGCAATCCAGCGGCAACACCGTCACGTTCCCGAGCCCCTCTTCCGCGATGGACTCGCGCACCATCTCCAACCGTTCCTCGATCCCGAAGAGCCGAGTCGGCTTCGGCGAAATCCCCGCCACCGCCACAATCAAACGGTCAAACAACCCCGCACTCCGACGGATCAAGTCGAAGTGTCCCTTCGTCATGGGGTCAAACGTACCCGGATAAACCGCAGTGGCCTCTTTCATGCCCCCCATTATAACACAAATCAAACGCGCAGGCTCGCCGCCGACCCCTTGGAACGGCCATGGGAAATTGCACAATGCAATGAACCGAGGCGAGGCGGGCGTGGCACGTGGGGCATGGCGAGGCGTGGCGGCAATGGCGAAGGACGTGTCGGAGGGCAATCATGTCAGGGGAACCTGCGTACGCTGGCAGTCTCGCCGGCGGCGGCCGACCCCGGGTCGGTCCCAATCGGCGGAATCGGGGGTTCCCCTCTCCGTGTCACCAAGCATCCAAACCTCCGATTTCCCTTGTTGATAACCTGTTGATAACTTCCCTGGCCCCGACCGCCCCCGGAACCCATTTTTCAATCTATACGCGGGGTCGTTTCCCGGAGTGCGCCGTACCTCGCCTCGAGGTGCGGCGCATCTCGGGGTGCGATGCGCCGCATCCCCAAAAGGGTTCGGCGGAGGAGTTGTTGACAGGCTCGGCGGGTCGGGAAATCACAAGGGGTGCCGCGGGGGCATGGGGGCGGCCGCGGGCACGTCGTGTTTGTGGGGGGCGTCGGGGAGGTCGGCGACGATGCGGGGGCAGGCGAGGCCGCCGAGGTGGGTAAGGAGGTGTTCGCGGAGGCGGGCGGCGGTCTCGGGGGGCGTGCGGAAGTGGCCGATGCCGGCGATGGGGTCGCAGACAAAGACGTAGTAGGGGCGGATGCGGTGGCGTTGGAGGGCGGCGCAGAGGGCGGTCATGGTGGCGGGGTCGTCGTTGACGCCGCGCAGGAGGACGGATTGGTTGGAGACGGGGATGCCGTGGTCGACGAGGCGGGCGCAGGCGGCGATGGCCTCGGGGGTGAGTTCGCGTGGGTGGTTGAATTGGGTCTGCACCCAGAGGCGTTTGCAGCGCGCCAGGCGGCGCACGAGGGGGAGCGTCCAGCGCATGGGGAGAGTGACGGGCGTGCGGGTGCAGAGGCGGATGGCGTCGATTTGGGGGAGGGCGGCGAGGGCGTCCACCCATTTCAGCAGGGCGTCGTCGGGCAGGAGGAGAGGGTCGCCGCCGGAGAGGAGGACCTCGCGGACGGCGGGGCGGGCGCGGAGGGCGGCGAGCAGGTCGTCGAGGCGGGCGGCGCGTGCGCGGCCGAGGAGGCCGCGGCGGGTGCAGTGGCGGCAGTTGGCGGCACAGGCGAGGGAGATTTGGGCGAGGATACGGTCGGGGAAGCGTTGCTTGATGCCGGGGGCGACGGCGGCGGGGCCATCCTCGCCGAAGGGGTCGGGGCCGTAGGCGTCGGGCTGGGTTTCGTGGGGGTCTGGGCGGAACTGGCGGGCGATGGGGTCGTCGGGGTCGTCGGGGTTGGCGAGCGCGGCGTAGTAGGGGGAGACGCGGCAGGGCCAGGCGGGGTTGTCGGGCAGGCCGAGGTCGGCGGCGGTGAGGGCGTGGCGGAGCTGCCAGCGCCAGTCGTGGCGGCGGGGGTGGGGGGGGAGGTCAGGCATGGAGGGCGGCGTTGAGGAAGGCGGTGAAGTCGTCGAGGCGGCAGGCGATGGCGCCGAGGCGTTTGGCCTCGGCCTGGAAGTCGTTGTCGTTGGAGACGAGGACGCAGGGGGTGGCGTCGTCGCACGCTTCTTTGGCCCAGCCGATGAGGTCGAGGATGTAGCGGTCGGCGCGGTGTTCGCCTTCGCCGCCGGAGTAGTGGACGTGGAAGTTGGCGGCGAGGGTGTGGTCGGAGCGCGTGGCGCCGTCCCAGACGAGGCGCGCGGAGACGAGCGGGAGGTCGTGGACGAGTGCGGCGATGTCGGCCTCGAGGAGGTTGCGGGAGGTTTCGTGGTCGCGGGCGTCGCCGCGCGCGACACGGTAACGGCCGAGGCCGTTGAGGATGTTGTGGCCGTCGAGGAAGAGGAGGAGGGGGGCGGCGCCGCGGAGGCCGCGGGCGAGGGCGCGGTTGCGTTGGGCGATGGCGGTGGCCTCGTCGGTCGGGGGCAGGGGCTTGTCGGCGTCTTTGTCGGCCACCTCGATGCCCCAGAGGGCCTGGCGGCGGCGGAGGTCGCGGCGGAGCGCGGTGTACTCGGCGTTGTCGATGAGGCGGAATTGTTTGGCGCGTTGGATCAGGTCTTCCAGCGCGGATTGCTGGTCTTCGCGCGCGGCTTGGATGACGCCGCGGAGGCGGGCGGCCGTGAGGTTGGCCGGCAGGGCGGCCGCGTCGGCCAAGCGGTCGCGGAGGTTGTCGCGTTCGGCCACGAGTTCCTCGCGCACGTCGAGCAGGTTGGGGCACTTGGCCTGGGCGATGGCGAGCGCGGCGTCCACGCGGCGCAGGGCGGCCTCGATGGCGCGGAGGTCGGCTTGGGCCTTGGCGGCGGCGGCGGACGCGCGGTCGTAGCGCGCCTGGTCGGCCAGGGCTTTTTCGACGCGGTCGAGCAGGGGCGCGGCGGCATCGGCCTGGGCGGTTTCCTCGAGGCGGATGGCGGGGGCGAGCCAGCCGCGGAAGGCGGTGAGCAGGCCGGCTGAGACCTCTTGGGCCACGCGGGCCTCGCGCTCGCGCCCGGCGCGGGCGATTTGCGCGTTGAGGCGGGCGATTTCCCTGTCGCGCTCACCGAGGTGAAAGTCCAGCTGGGTGCGTTCGTGTTTGATTTCGCGGTCGGCGCGATTCCGTTCGGCCTGGGTTTCGGCGTGGGCCTTTTTGAGCTCTTTTTCGAGTTCGGCGATACGTGCCTTGAGGTCGCGGATCTGGCCGTTTTGGGCGACGGCCTTGGCGGTGGGTGCGCCGATGGCCTCGAGGAGGCCGTAAAGGTCTTTGCGGGCGGCCTCGGGAGCCGGGAGATCTTCCGCGCGAAGGTTCGCGAGCTGGCGTTCGCCCCAGTCGCGGAGATCCTCGTTTTTGTTTTGGAGGAGGGCCAGGAAGAAGGGCGCCGGGCCGACCGCGGCCGCGAGCTCGGGGGTGTGGGCATAGATGGCATCGGGGCGCAGGGTCGCGATCAGGCGCGCCGCGGGGCGAATGGCAAGGCACGCCTCGGCCAAAGGGCTATGCGCGGTGAGTGCGCCGCAACGCTGCAGGATATGCGCGACGAGAATGGCGCGGGGCGCGTTGGGGCGGAGCCCTCCCCCCGGGGCGTGCTTCCGCACGATTTCGCGGAGTTTGTCTTCCGGGCATTCGGCCAAGTTGGCCTCGAAAGCCTTGCGGAGCGCATCGTTGGAGACGATGGGCGCGGATTCGGCGGGCGGTGTGGCGTCGGTCATAGCGGCCTCCGGATGAGGGCGGTGAGGGCAAAGGCGGCGAAGAGGCAAAGCGCGCCGCCGCCAAGCAGCCAAGGGCGCGCGCAGGCACGATAGCGCGTGTAGACTTGGCGCTCCACGCGCGTGGTCTCCAGGGACGACACTTCGCGCAGGAATGCCTCCAGGTCGCGGGGCGCGCGCACGTTCGCGTAGCGGCCGCCGGTCTCCTTGGCGATGGCCTTGAGCGTCGCCTCGTCCAACGTCATCGCCACGTCGGCCAAGAGGGTCTGGCCGAGGCGGTTGCGCACGCGGATTTTGGTGGGGCCGTTCGCGCCCACGCCGATGGTGTAGACGCGCACGCCCAGCTCCTTGGCCGCGCGGGCGGCCTCCATGGGCGTCACGGCGCCGGCGGTGTTCTCGCCGTCGGAGAGGAGGATGACGACCTTGGTCTTGGGCTCGGCGTCCTTCAGGCGCAGGAGGGCGACCGCCAGGCCGTCGCCGATGGCCGTGAGCAACTCCTCCTCCGAGACGGGGCGGCCCTGCGCGTCGTAGCCCGTCTCCCCGCCCGGGATCTCCACCCCCGCCAAGGTGTGCAGCAATGCGCGGTGATCGGCCGTGAGCGGCGCGCGCACGCTGGCGAAGCCGCCGAAGGTCACCAGGCCGATCAGGTCATCGGGCCGTTGCGCCACGAAGTCGCGGAAGAGGCGCTTTACCACGTCCAGCCGCGTGGCGTCCCAGCGGCCCTCGCTTAAATCCAGCCCACGCATGGAGCCCGAGACGTCCACCGCCATCATCACGGCCAACGCGTCCGCGGCGCGCACCTCGCGCGACACCGCCCGCCGCGGCCCCGCGGCCCCGACGATCAGCCCCAGCGCCCCCGCCAACGCCACGAAGGGCAACGCCCGGCAGAGCCGCGCACGCCATGAACGCCCCGCCCCCGCCAGCCGAGCCGAGGCGCCCGCGAAGGTCGCGCCCCGCGCCCGCGCGGCGCGGCACATTCGCCACGCCGCCGCCAACCACGGCACCAACAACAGCAACGCCCAAGGAAACGCCAATTCCATACGTCGAAGAAGTCCTTTCGCAAACCTCTATCCTAGCACATCCTCACCCGAGGTAACGCTCGGCCTCGAGGGCTGCGCGGGCACCGGCGCCGGCGGCGATGACGGCCTGCTTGTAGGCCGGGTCCATCACGTCGCCGGCGGCGAAGACGCCGGGCGCGGAGGTGCGCACGCCGTCGGTGACGACGTAGCCCTGCGCGTCCAGCGCGAGCGCGCCTTGGAGGAAGGCGGTGTTGGGGGCGTGGCCGATGGCGACGAAGAGCGCGGCCACGGGCAGGTCGCGCACGGCGCCGGTCGTGACGTTGCGCAGGCGCAGGGCGGTGACGGCGCCGGCGGCGGGGTCGAGCACGTTCTCCACCACCGTGTCCCAGATTGGCTCGACGTTGGGGGTGGCGAGGACGCGCTCGGCCATGACCTTGCTGGCGCGGAGCGCGTCGCGCCGGTGGATGAGCCAGACTTTGGCGCAGAGGCGCGCGAGGACGAGGGCGTCCTCGCAGGCCACGTCGCCGCCGCCCACCACGGCCACCTCGCGCCCGCGGAAGAAGGCGCCGTCGCAGGTGGCGCAGCCGCTGACGCCGCGCCCCGTCAGCGCCCGCTCGCCGGGAACGCCGAGCCATTTGGCCGAGGCGCCGGTGGCGAGGATGACGGCGCGGGCTTCGCGCGTGCCGCCCACGAGCGTCTCGACGCGCTTGACCGGGCCGGCGAAGTCCGCGCCCGTCGCCTCGTCCATCTCGAAGACGGCGCCGAAGCGTTCGGCCTGTTGGCGCATGGCTTGGACGAGGTCGTAGCCGTTGATGCCCCCGGGGAAGCCGGGGAAGTTTTCCACGTCGGTGGTTTGGGTGAGCTGGCCGCCGGGTTGGGCGCCCTCGAGCACGAGGGGCTTGAAGCCGGCGCGGGCGGCGTAGAGCGCGGCGGTGCAGCCGGCCGGGCCGCTGCCGAGGATGAGGATGTCGTGCGTCATGGCAGTGGGTTCCGGCTCACCAGGTGTGGTCCTTCGCGCCGGTGCGCTTGATGACCTTGGTCTCCTTGATCATCACGGCGGTGCCGGTGGCGAGGTTGTTCATGCGCAACTGGAAGTAGTATTCATACTGGTGGCCGCCGTTGTCGCGGCGAACGTCGCGGGCGATAATCTTGCCGGTGAGCGAGAAGTCGGGCGCCTTGAGCTGCCCCTTCTTCTGGATGGTGGCGGCGTCAAACTCGTCGTTGCCGCGCACGGCGCGGGCGTCGGTGATGGTGTCGTCGCGGTTGGATGCCTTGTCGGCGAAGACGGCGGAAATCTCGAAGCGCTCGTCGGCGAGGAGGGCCTCGGAGACGCGCGCGGTGATGAGGTCGGTGTCGATGCCCAGCGGGGTGGCATCCTCCACCTTGCCGATGGCCACCACGTAGGTTTTGCCGGCGGGGGTGGCGGCGCGCACCTTGGCGGAGGCGAGGATGGTCTGGGTGGCCTCGGCGGCGGCGGCCTCGAAGTCCTTGTAATCAAGCCCGGCGACGATCTCGGTGTCGTTCTCGATATCGACCAGCTCGGTGCGGTCCATGCAGCCGGGCGCGGCGAGAAGGAGCGCGGCGGCGAGGAGTGCGGGGAATGCGTGCTTCATGGGTGAGGTCCTTTCGTTTACCACGTGGGCATGCCTTTGGCGACGGCCTTGACCGTCTGGCGCGAGTCTTGCCAGAGGGCGACGCCATCGGCCAGCCGCGTGGCCTTGAGGGTGAGGAAATATTCGATGCGCGTGCCGCCGTTGTCACGGCGGACGTTGCGCTGGGTGAGTTTGCCTGTGATGGCGAGGTCGGGAGCCTTGAGCTGCCCCTTCCTCTGGATGGTGGCGGCGTCGAACTCGGCGTTGCCGCGCACGGTGCGGGCGGCGGAGACGGTGGCGCGGTCGGTGCCCGCACCGCCGAAGAGCGCGGAGACCTCGAAGCGGCCGGAGGCCAGGAGCGCCTCGCCGAGGCGTTCGGTGAGCAGGGCGGGGTCGAGGTGCTGGCAGGTGTCGTTGACCACGGGGCCGAGCGCGACCACGGCCGGCCGGGCCTCGGTGGCCACGGCAGCCAGGCGCGGGCTGGCCAGCAGGCTCCGCGCCATCGCGGCCGCCGCGCCATCCAGGTCGCGCCAGTCGTAGGAGACGGTGATTTCCGCGTCGTTCTCCGTGTCCACACGCGCCGTTCGCGACGCGCAGCCCACGCAGAGCGTCGCGACGATCGCCGCCGTGGCCAAGCCCCCGCCGATATGCGTCACTCCAGCTCCTGGAGGTAGAGGCGGAAGTCCGCGCAGTCGCCGCTAGGCGCGGTGGCGCGCAGGTAGCGGATTTCGTAGGGCGCCAGCGAGAGGGTCATCCACGCGTCGGTGGGTGTGCCGGTGCCCACCGCGAGCCCCGCGGCATCGAGCCACGTGAAGCGGTAGCGCAGGCGCAGCGGGTCGGAGTCGTCGTTGCGCAGGGTCACCTGGGCGCTGAGGCTGTTGGGTTCGCGGATGGTACGCACGTCCATCAGCGTCACGGCATCCACGCCCGGGCCGGAGACATGGTCGGCATAGGGGCCGGCACACCCGGCCAGTGCCAGCGCGGCCAAGGCCGCGAAGATGGGGAAACGTTTCATGGTTGTCACTCCTTTCTGTCCAAATCGATTGTCATCACCGTGGCCGGGCCGCCGGCCGTCGGACGGCGCACCCAGACAATCGCGTTGCCCTTGGGGCGCAACGTCAGCGCGATCGGGCGCCCGCCCAAGGGCGAGAGCGTCAGCCGGCCATCCGCGGGGCGCGTCAGCGCGCCCATCCACACCGTCTTCGGCAACAGGTCGCCGCAACGCAGGTCGGCCGCGTTGGTCGAGACGTCGTAGGCCGCCATCGCCAGGCTGTAAAGGAGCGGGGCGAGGGCGTTGTCGGTGTTGTGGCGGATGACGGCCTGGCCGCCCTCCTGCGCCGCCACGCGCAGCAACGTGCGGGCGATTTGGCGCGTGAGAATGCCCGGCCACGCGCGGTCGAACTGATCCCGCGCCAACGCCTCCACGTCCGCGAGCGGCTGCAACGCCACGCCATTTACCGCATAGCCCCGCGCCGCGGCGGGGCGGCTTTCCAGTTTGGGCACGTTGAAGCTGACGGTGCCGAAGCCCGCGCCGTGGCCGGCCAACGAGGGGTAGGGCAGGGTGAAGGCCCGCTCCGTGCGCCGGGGCGCCAACCCATCCTCCACATAGACCCACACCCGCGCCGAAGGCTGCGCGCCCCGCCGTTCCGCCGCGCAATCCGCCTGCGCCGCCGCGTTGCCCGGCGCCAATGCCGCGGCCATCGCCAAATCGTTCCGCGAGGCATCCCCCGCGCACCAACGCGTCACCCCGGTCACGTGCGCGGCATAGGCGTTGCCGAAGCCACGCAACTGCCCGAAGAGCCGCGCCGCGCTCGCGCCCGCGCCTTCCGCGGATCCCGCCTCCGCGGCCCGCGCCACGGCCGCGCCCAGACGCTCGG
>CASEMQ010000015.1 GCA_949289005.1 uncultured Lentisphaeraceae bacterium | reverse complement strand
TTGGCGTAGCGCCGTTTCATTCTGTCCATGTAGTCTTTCCTAAAAGTGTGGTCCATGTCGCCTCCTTCGGTGCAATCGCATTTGACGCATAGGAAGCATAGCGACTTTCGCTTCGGTGCAATTTACTATGACACATCACGTCGGCGAAAAAAGGGGCTTGCGCGGGAATGCGCGGTGTGCTATCATATACGCCGTTTTCACTTTTGGTGGGTTACCAAAGTGGCCAACTGGGGCGGACTGTAAATCCGCTGGCTTTGCCTTCCTACGTTCGAATCGTAGACCCACCACCATTTTTGCCCAATCGGGTTTGCGGGTTTCGCCCGCGACAGACGGACCAAGCGCGGCTTGGCCCGTTTTTGTTTCCGGCCATTGGCGCGCACGGGCGAGCGGCGCCCCGCTCCTGCTTTGCCTCGGCCTGTCCGTCTTCCCGCCTCTTTCCTCATCCTTCCACCTGCGCAATTACATTGTGGACGATTCAAAAATCGGGGAGGGGCCGAAAAAGACACACAAGAGCGGAAAGATTTGCTATCATACGCCCCCATCCGCCATCCAACGTGGCAGGACGAAAGGAGGTGAGCAAACATGATCATGGTCCGTCTGAAGAAGGGCGAATCCGTGGAGCGCGGCCTGAAGCGCCTGAAGAAGATCCTCGACAAGGAGGGTCTCATCAAGCAGTTGCGCGCGACCCGTTACTATGAAAAGCCTTGCGAAAAGGCTCGCCGCAAATCCGCGCGTGCTCGCATCCGCGCCCGTTCGCGCACGGCGATGTCGCAATTCTGATTGCGTGTCACGTCCACCAAAAAGCCTAGGCGCGCTGCCTGGGCTTTTTGGTGTCTTCCCCTCCACGCCGGCCAACGCACGGGAGCCGGGAAAAGGTCGCAACGGGAAGCGTGGCTTGCCGGCGGCGCGTCAGCCGACAGGAGGCAACTTGAAGCCGAGCGCGGACACTTTGGCCAGAAGCGCGGGGGAGGCATGGCGAAGGCACGCCGTGGTGGCGCTGAATTGGCGCCGATAGGGATACGTGCGGCGCTGGGCGGTGAAACGGCGGCGGCGCACGCCTTCGGGCAGGGACAGGAGATCCTGAAAGTTGAGATGGTCGGCCACCACCATGGCGAGGCGTTGGGTCAGGAACCAGAGCACCTCTTCGTCGTCGCGCCCCTGGACGTTCAGCTCGATGCGCGGCACGACAGGCGGGGGCATGATGGGCAGGATGGCCGGCTCGCGGCCAAGGTAAGAGCAGGCCGCGTGATAGACCGCCACCGTGCCGTTCACCTTGCCCTCGTACGAGTGGCCGGCCAGGTGCGGCGTGGCCAAGAAGGTCATCCCAGCGAGTTCCGGGCTGAAGTCGGGCTCGCCTTCCCAGACGTCGAGAATCGCGTCGCCGATTTGTCCCTCGCGCAGGGCCGCGACGAGGGCGGGTGTGTCGCACACCGCGCCGCGGGCCATGTTTATCAGCACCGCGCCATACTTGGCGGCAGCCAACGTCTCGGCGTTCAGCATGTGCCAGGTGGGATGCTTGCCCTCGTGCGTGAGCGGGACGAAGGGGATGATGTAGTCGGCCATGGGCAACACCGTCTCCAACGGCAGGAAGTTTTGCGCCTCCGCGTCGTGCGGGTTGTCCTTGCGCGGCGGGTCGCAACACAGCACACGCATCCCCAGCGCCTCGCACCGCCGGCGCACCATGCCGCCGATCCAGCCCACCCCGATGAGCGCCACCGTGGCGCCCTCCAGCCGCCGATGGCGCATATGGCCAAACTCCAGGAGCGCGGCCAGGCAATAATCCGCCACGCTTTCGCCGTTCGCGCGCGGCGCGTTCACCCAACGGATGCCCTGCTCGGCCAGCCAGGCCTTGTCCACGTGGTCCGTGCCCGTCACCGCCGTCCCCACGAACCGCACCGCCGTCCCCTCCAGCAACGCGGCGTTGAGCGGCGTGTCGCGCACCATCAGCAAATCGGCATCCGCCAACGTCCCACGCGTCAGACGCGGGCCATCGACCAGCGTCACCTGCCCCAACGTGCTGAACAGCGTTCGCCCCAAAGGTAAATTCGTGTCGCAAACAATCTTCATAACGGTTTCTCTCCGACGTCTCAACGTTTACCTGTAGTCTAACGCAATCCCTCCGCCATTGCAAGCAAAAAAACGCCAAGCGGCCCTTTCGGGGCTTTGGGCGGGCGGAAGCGGGGGCGCCCGGGAAATGGGGGTGCGCCGGGGAGGGTGCCCGCAAGAGGCCTCGCGCACGGTCGGCCAGCGGTCAGAGGCCGAGGCGGGCGGCGGTTTCGGCGGGGGAGAGGCCGGCGACGGCGAAGCGTTTGAGGCGGGCGGTCTGGCCGGCGAGGAGGCGGATGTTGGCGCGGGGGAGGGCGAGGGTCTCGGCGAGGAAGCGGCGGGCGGCCTCGTTGGCCTTGCCATCGACGGGCGGGGCGGTGAGCGCGAGGCGAAGCCAATCGGGCTCGGCGCCGAGCACGGCGTCGCGGGAGGCGCGCGGGGTGACCTTGACGGTGAGCGCGGAGCCGTCTTTCCAGGGTTCACACCACATGGGCGAGGCCTTGCGCGAGGAGGAGCAGCAGGGTGCTCAGGGCGGTTTCCAGGAAGCCGAGCGTGAAGAGGGCGACCATGGGGGCGAAGTCGATGGGGCCGAGGCGGAGCGGGGGGATGGGGCCGGTGAGGAGGCGGAGGGCGTCGTTGAGGAAGCCGAGCATGGGGCGGGCGTTGAGGATGGCGGCCAGGAGCGTCAGGAGCAGGAGCACGAAGATGTGGTAGCCCAGCGTGCCGAGGATGTTGAGGATGGCGAGGGCGGCGAGGATAAGGGTGCGCAGGGGGGCGGCCACGGCGGCCAGGTCGAAAATCGGGGGGAGGTTCGCGGCGGCGGGGAGGTCCTTGACGAGCTGGCGCATGATCTCGGCCGAGGGGTAGGCCACATCCGAGGCGCAGGCGAGCGCGATGGCCGTGTAGCCGAGGGAGAGGAGGGCGATGAGGACGATTTGGGCGGGGATGCGCAGACCGGAGAAGGGGCGGCAGGCGAGGTCAATCAGGTCGCCGGTGTAGCCGGGGAGCGTGCGGCCCAGGTGCCAGAGGCGCAGGAGGGTGTTGCCCGCCAGCAACGCCAGCATGAACCCGCCGAAGTGGAGCAGTTCCAGCCCGAACCACCCGAGGAAACCGCGCGCGGGGTAGGTGGCGATGGCGAAGCCGCCGAGCGGGAGCACAGGCCCGCCCAAGCGTGTGAGCAGCGCCGCGCACGCCGCGAAGTCCAACGCCAGGAGCACCACGCAAAGGGCACGGTCGGGCAGGGGGAGCGCGGGGCGGACGGCGCGGAGGAGGCGGTTCAGGAGAAGGCCGACCGCCGTCGCGTAAGGGTTGGTGAGCAGGAGGACGGGCGGCAGGAGGATGCGCACCACGAGGATGAGCGCCAGCAGGTGCAGGAGGGCGAAGAGCAGGCTTGCCATCAGTCGGGGCCTCCGTTCTCGAAGATTTTGCCGAGGCCGAAGAGCGTGAGCGTGGGGTCGATGACGCAATCGAGGCCGGTCTCGCCCTCGCCCAGCACCCAGGAGGCGTAGCCGCCCGTGGCGACCACGCGGGCCTTGCCGCCGAGGGGGCGCTGGAGGTGGGCGACGAGTTCGCGGACGACGCCGCGGTAGCCCACGCGCGCGCCGAGGGCGATGGCTTCCTCGGTGGATTTGCCGATGGGGGGCGTCTCGCCGCCCAGCTCCACCTCGGGCAGGAGGGCGGTCTTCTCGTGGAGGTAGCGCGTCATCAGGGGCAGGCCGGGGGTGATGACGCCGCCGACGTAGGCCGGGCGCGCGTCAAGCACCTCGAAGTTCAGCGCCGTGCCGAAGTCCACCACGACAAGCGGCGCGCCGTAACGTGCCAACCCGCCCGCCGCGTCGGCCAGGCGGTCGGCGCCGATGCGCTCGGGGTGCGGATAGTCCAGCGCGAAGCCGAGCGGGCTTTCGTGGGAGACGAAGCGCGGCGCGCAGCCGAGCGTCTCGCGCGTCAGCCGGCGCCATTTGGCGTTGGCCTTGGGCACCACCGAGGCGATGCTCACGCCCTCGACGTATTCCGAGGCGATCAGGCGCATGAGGTCGGAGCACGCCTCCGGGTTGGCCAGGATGCCGCCGGCGATGCGCGCCACGCGCGAGACGGCCCCATCCTCGTAGAGCCCGAGGGTGGTCGAGGTGTTGCCCACGTCCACGCACAGCAGACGCATCAGAGGGCGCTCCACTCGAGGGCGAGGTCGACGCTGGGGGCGGAGTGGGTGAGCGCGCCCACGCTGAGGGCATCCACGCCGGTGGCGGCGATGGCGTTGGCCGTTTGCAGGTTGATGCCGCCGGATGCCTCGAGTTTGGTTTTTTTGCCGGAGGCGCGGACGACTTGGACGCATTCGCGCATGAGGTCGGGCGGCATGTTGTCGAGCATGATCCACTCGGGCTCGGCGCGGAGGGCGGATTTCAGCTCGGCGAGGCTCTCCACCTCGATTTCCACGGCCAGGAGGGGATAGGCCTTGCGGGCGGCCTCGACGGCCAGGTCCAGGCGGTTGGGGTCGCCGCCGGCCCAGAGGCGGCGGTGGTTGTCCTTCATGAGGATGCGGTCGTAGAGGCCGAAGCGGTGGTTGGCGCCGCCGCCGCACCGCACGGCGAACTTCTCGAAGACGCGCAGGCAGGGTGTGGTCTTGCGCGTGTCCAGCACCAGGCAGTCGTGGGGCTTGACGGCCTCGACGAAGCGGTGCGTGAGCGTGGCGGTGCCGCACATGCGCTGGATGAAGTTGAGCGCCGTGCGCTCGGCGGTGAGGATGGCGCGGGCGCGGCCGGTGAAGCGCGCCAGCACGCTGCCCTTGGGCGCGATGGCGCCGTTGGGGATGAGAATCTCGCTGGTGAGCGAGGGGTCCAACATCTGGAGCGTGTAGAGGGCCACGTTCAGGCCCGCCACGCAGCACTCCTCGCGCGCCTGGATCTCGCCAGTGGCCAGCACGTCGGGCCCCACGAGCGCCAGGGTGGTGGCATCGCCGGGGCCGATGTCTTCCTTGAGCGCGGCGCGGATGGCCAGCACGGCGCGGGGGTCTTTGGTGATGTCGGGCAAGGTGTCTGGGTTGGGGTGCATGGGGCATTCCTCCGGTCGATCACAGTTCGGGGGTCAAATCCGGCTTTGCGGGCAGGCCACCGATAAAGGCGCAGAGCAGGCGGACGATTTGCTCCACGTCCGCCAAATCCACCACCTCCACGGGGCTGTGCATGTAACGCAAGGGGATGGAAATCAGCGCCACGGCCGCGCCGCCGCGCTCCATGCGCATGGCGAAGGCGTTGTTGCCGGCGGCGCGCGCCCGCACCTGTGGCTGGAGGGCGATGCCCTCGGTGCGCGCGGCATCCTCCAGGAGCGCGCGCAACTTGGGGTTGTAGAGCGGGCCCACGCCCAGGATGGGGCCGCCGCCCAGGCGCGCCTCGCCCATTTTCTTGCGGTCGGCAGGGGTGGCGTCGGTGGCAAAGCCCACATCCAGGCAAATGCCGATATCCGGGTTCACCAGGTAGGAGGCCGTCTTCCCGCCAATCAGCCCCAGCTCTTCCTGCACGCTCCCCACCAAATGCAACGCCACGTTCAGCGGCGCAAGCGGCTCCTCGGCCAAACGGCGCATCGTCTCGGCCACGATAAACGCCCCGATGCGATTGTCGAAGCCCCGGCACGAGACACGGCTGCCGGCCAGCTCCCGCCAGCCCGCATCCACCACCGCCGGCGCGCCCAGCTCCACCAACGCCTCGGCCTCCGCCCGCGACGACGCCCCGATGTCCACCGGCGCCTCGCTCAAATCCGTCGGCGCCACGTGCTCGCGCTCCTTCGCCGAGAGCAAATGCGGCGGCCGCACGCCGAAGACGCCATTCACCGGCCCCTTGCGCCCTTGGATAATCACGCGCTCGGCCGCCACCGTCTGCACGGTGACCCCGCCATTCGGGATGAGATACAGAAACCCCTGCTCGTCGATATATTGCACGAGGAAACCGATTTCGTCGCAATGCGCCTCCAACATCACCTTCGTGGGCGCGCCCTCGTTCAGCACCGCGTGCAGGTTGCCATGCACGTCAAAGGCACTCTCCACCCCCGCCGTGCGCAGCCACCGCGCCAACACGCGCTGGCCATCCTGCTCGAACCCGCTCGGCGCCCGGCAAGCCATCAATTCCTTCAGAAACGTAAGCGCTTTCTTGTTCAACATCGCCTTGTCCTCGTCACTGGCCGGACAGTATACCACAAAGCGCCCCGCCCCCGCGCAAACAATCGGCCGCCGGCGCGCCCCCTGCCCGACAACCCACGGCCGCGCCTGCGTCTTGCCGTACGCGATGGGCGGCGCGGCGGGTGGGCGCGTTTGCCGAGGCGCACGGGGAGAGGTTATAATGTGGGCAGTTCACCACAAGAGAGGAAGCCGATGAAACGCGTGCTGTTTGTCGTTGCCGGATTGTTGTTTGGCGGGGCGTTGGGGGCTGCCGGCTCGCCCGTCGCCGAGCCCTACGCACCCCAAGGGGCGATTTACCATGAGGGGTGGATCGACTTCAACAAGAATGGCAAGATGGATGTTTACGAGGACCCGAAGGCCGACACGGAGGCGCGGGTGGAGGATTTGTTGCGCCGGATGACGATCGAGGAGAAGACCTGCCAGATGGTCACGCTCTATGGCTACGGGCGCGTCCTGGCCGACGATTTGCCCACGCCGGCGTGGAAGCGGAAGCTGTGGAAGGACGGCATCGGCGCGATCGACGAGCACCTCAACGGCTTCGTGCAATGGGGCCGCCCCGTGAGCACGAACCCGAACGTCTGGCCGGCCAGCCGCCACGCCTGGGCCATCAACGAGGTGCAGCGTTTCTTCGTGGAAGAGACGCGCCTGGGCATCCCCGCGGACATGACCAACGAGGGCATCCGCGGCGTGGAGGCCTATCGCGCCACCTGCTTCCCCACCCAGCTCGGCCTCGGCCACACCTGGGACCGCGCCCTGATCCGCGAGGTGGGCCGCGTCACCGCCCGCGAGGCCCGCGCCCTCGGCTACACCAACGTCTACGCCCCCATTCTCGACGTCGCGCGCGACCAGCGCTGGGGCCGCATGGAGGAGGTCTACGGCGAGGACCCCTACCTCGTGGCCGAGCTGGGCATCCAGATGGTCGAGGGTATGCAGGAGGAGGGGCTCGTCGCCGCCACCGCCAAGCACTACCTGGCCTATTCCAACAACATCGGCGCGCGCGAGGCCATGAGCCGCGTCGACCCCCGGATGCCCCCGCGCGAACTGGAAAATCTCCACGCCTATCCCTTCAAGCGCGTCATCCGCGAGGCCGGCCTGCTCGGCGTCATGAGCACCTACGCCGACTACGACGGCGAGCCCCTCGAATCCTCCCGCTACTGGCTGGAAGACCGCCTGCGCGGCGACTTCGGCTTCCGCGGCTACGTCGTCTCCGACAGCGACGCGGTGGAATACCTCCACGGCAAACACCGCACCTCCGAGAACATGAAGGAATCCGTCCGCCAATCCGTCCTCGCCGGGCTCAACGTCCGCTGCAACTTCAGCAGCCCCGATTCCTACGTCCTCCCCCTGCGCGAACTCGTCCGCGAGGGGGCCATCCCCATGGCCGTCATCGACAGCCGCGTGCGCGACGTCCTGAGCGTCAAGTTCCGCGTCGGCCTCTTCGACGACCCCTACAACCGCGACCCGGCCTCCGCCGACCGCATCGTCGAGGCGCCCGAACACGTCGACCTCTCCCTCCGCGCCGCCCGCGAAAGCCTCGTCCTCCTCAAGAACGACAAGGCCGCGCTCCCGCTCGACCCCGCCCAAATCAAGACCCTCGCCGTCTGCGGCCCCAACGCCGCCGAGACCAACCACATCCACACCCACTACGGCCCCCTCGCCACCCCCGCCGTCACCGTCCTCGACGGCATCCGCGCCTACGGCCAAAAGCACGGCTTCGACGTCCTCTACGCCAAGGGCTGCGATGTGGTGGACAGCCATTTCCCCGATTCCGACATCGTCGACTACCCCATCGAGCCCGCCGAGCAGGCCGCCATCGACGAAGCCGTCGCCATCGCCCGCGAGGCCGATGCCGTCGTCGCCGTCATGGGCGGCAACACCGCCACCTGCGGCGAGAACAAATCCCGCACGTCGCTCGACCTCCCCGGCCGCCAGGAAGCCCTCCTCCAAGCCCTCCACGCCACCGGCAAGCCCGTCATCCTCGTGCTTGTCAACGGCCGCCCCCTCTCCGTGAACTGGGCCGCACGCAACCTCCCCGCCATCCTCGAGGCCTGGTATCCCGGCGCACAGGGCGGCACCGCCGTCGCCGAGGCCCTCTTCGGCGACCTCAACCCCGGCGGCCGCCTCACCGTCACCTTCCCCAAAACCGTCGGCCAAATCCCCTTCAACTTCCCCTCCAAGCCCGGCGCCAACGCCAACGGCCGCGTCCGCGTCAATGGCGCCCTCTGGCCCTTCGGCCACGGCCTCTCCTACACCACCTTCGCCTACGGCCCCCTCCGCCTCTCCGCCACGCGCCTCCCCAACGGCCAGGCTCCCACCGCCACCGTCACCGTCACCAACACCGGCAAACGCGCCGGCGACGAGGTCGTCCAGCTCTACGTCCGCGACAACGTCTCCTCCGTCACCACCTTCGATTGGCAGCTCGCCGCCTTCGAGCGCGTCCACCTCAAGCCCGGCGAAAGCCGCGAGGTCACCCTCCCCGTCCCCCGCGACCGCCTCGCGCTTATCGACGCCTCCTGGCGCCAGACCGTCGAGCCCGGCGTCTTCACCCTCCGCCTCGGCCCGCCCACCGGCAAAGCCATCGCCCAGGCCACCTTCGAGATCGTCGGCGAGGACCCCGCGCCCTT
>CASEMQ010000014.1 GCA_949289005.1 uncultured Lentisphaeraceae bacterium | reverse complement strand
GCCCTGTTCGCCGGGCGCGCCTTGGGGTCCTTGGGGGCCCGTGGGGCCTTGGGGGCCGGGGTCGCCCTTGTCGCCCTTCTCCCCCTTCTCGCCTTGTGGGCCTTGCGGGCCCTGTGCGCCGGGCGCGCCGTCCTGACCGTCCTCGCCCGGGTCGCCCTTCGGGCCCTGCTCGCCCTGCGGCCCCTGCGGGCCGGGGGTGAGCTCGATGGCGGCGATGGCCTGTTCGCGGGCCTCGGCCTCGGCGCCAACCGCGTCGTTCACCTCCGCCACCGTCGCCAGCGTCCCCGTCTTCGCCCGCACCATCGTCGTGTTCCCGCCGGGGAACTGGAACTGGAGCCCCTGCCCGCCGCCGTTGGGCACCACCGCGATGTCGTGCGCCGGGTCGTCGTCCGCCGCCACCTTCGGGTTCTTCATGCGGAGCACGCCGCCCACGGTGCCGCCGTCGGCGCCGATGAGCCCCTCGGTCGCCTCCGCCAGCGCGGCGACCATCTCCTTCCAGAGGACGATGGCGTCGCTGTTGGCCTTGTCCTCGCCCGGGCGGTTGAAGAGGAGGGTATGGACGTCGCCGCCGGGGGTGGTTCTGAAGACGAGGCGGTCGTAGTGGAGCGCGAGCGTCCAGCGGTCCTCCTTCATCCCCGAGCCGTCCACCTGCGAGCCGATGAGGAGGACGGGGGTGGCCGAGCCGTCCTTGCGGATGAGCCTGACGGGGGCGGTGAGCTGGTTGCACCCGGCCTTGGCCAGCGCGCCGGCGAGGGCGTCGGCGATGGCCTCGGCGACCGCGTCGGCGAAGGGGAGGGTGGCGCGCTTGCCGTCGGAGTCGGAGAGCTGGAGCTCGCCGTGGGCCTCGTCCACGTAGAGCCGGAGCTCGAAGGGCGCGGCCTCGCCGCTCCGGAAGCGGAGCGCCACGGTGCCGCCCTCGGTCTTGGAGACGGTGGCGACGGCCCCCGCGATGGCCACCTTGGTCTGGTCGGCGGTCCAGTAGGCGGGGAGGGGCGCGGGGGGGAGGGCGGCGAGGGCGGGGAGTTTGTTGGGGAGGAGGTCGATGGGGAGCGCGGCGACGAGGCCGTCGGGGAGGCCGACGGCGAGGAAGGCGGGGAAGGATTGGCCGAGGGGGAGGTTGCGCGTGGCGTCGGCGACCTGGCGGGTGGCGCAGGGGAGCGTGGCGTGGCCTTCGGCGTCGGCGGTGGTGGCGGCGGCGAGGACGATGCCGCCCTTGGTGAGGAGGGCGACCTCGGCGCCGGCGGGGAGGTCGGCGCCGGTGAGGGCGAGGGGGTTGTCCTGGAGGGCGACGAGGGGGCCGGAGGCGGTGCCGGTGCGCTTCTGGGGGTCGAGGGTGACGGTGGTCATGGGGCGCTCCTTTCAGTCGCGCGGAAGTTTGGAAGTTTGGAAGTTTGGATGTTTGGAGGTTTGGTTCCTGTCGGGTGGGGCTCCGCCCCACGCCCCTGCGGCTTCAATCGTCGCCGGTAGGCGACGGGACGGGCCCTAACCGCCCATTGCTCCTCCAAACTTCCAACCATCCAAGCCTCCAAACTTCCATCAGTCGTGCGCGAGGTGCATGACGTAGGTGTGGGAGGCGTCGTCGTTGGACGTGTTGGAGGTGTTGGCGGAGGTCTCGGTCTGGTCGTAGTCGAAGCCTTGGGCGACGGTGGGGGTGGCCTGGCCGACGGTCTCGCAGGTGACGGTGAGGGTGCCGTCGTGGTTGTCGGAGGCGGGGATGTGGGGGGGCTCGCCGACGTAGGGCGCCTCGACGTGGTTGGCGGTGAGGGCGAGGGAGAGCTGGGAGATGCCGACGGAGAGGTCGGAGAAGGAGAGACCGGCGGCGCCCTGGGGCACGCCCTTGCCGCCCTTGAGGGTGGCGAGGACGTTGGCGGGGAAGGAGTAGGTGCGGTGATTGCCGGCGGAGCCGCTGATGGCGTGGCTGTTGCCCTCGGCGTGGCGGTGGATCTGCACCTCGATGGTGGGCCAGTCGGTGGCGGAGTAGGTCAGCGTCACGGAATCGACGTGCCAGAACTTGGCGGTGTCGCCGGAGCCTTCCTGGAGGATGGTGCCGACCTTGGGGAGGACGAGTTGGTCGGCGGTGCCCTCCATGCACTTGGCGTTGATGGTGCGGGTCTCCTTCTCGCCGTAGAGGAAGGAGGCGCCCTCGTCGCCGTCGCTCTTGAGCGCTTGGGCGCGCTCGCGGCTGATGGAGGGGTTGGCGGACTGGACGCCCCACATCTCGTCGAGGAGGCCATCGGGGGCGGCGGGGTTGAAGAAGGTGACGGGCATGGATGCTCACTCCTTTCAGTCGTTCGCGGAAGTTTGGAGGTTTGGAAGTTTGGAGGCTTGGCTTCGTGCGGGTGGGGCTTCGCCCCACGCCCCATCCTTGGAGGCTTGGGAGGTTGTGGGCTTGGAGGTTTGGTCGCATGGCCTCATCGTCGCCAAAGGCGACGGGACGGGCTTCAGCCTCCGGGGCTCCTCCAAACTTCCAACCATCCAAGCCTCCAAACTTCCAATCGGCCAATCAGCCCACCTTGGTGAAGAGGGCGGCGGCATCGGGGCGGAGGACGCGCATGCCCACGAGGACGTCGAGGGTGAGGACGTCGCCGAGGGTGCCGTCGTTGAAGTTGGTGGTGGCGCGGATGGCGATGCCACGGTGGGAGGCCACGGAGGAGCTGGCGCCCTGGGAGGCCTCGGGGGCGACGATGGCGATCGCGGCGCAGGACTTCTGGCACACGAACGACTGGTTGTAGGCGGACGAGGTGATGGAGGCCGCGGCGGAGGCGGCGGCCTTGAGGGGCACCGAGAGGGCGATGGGCTGGTCGGCGGCGACGGCGGCGGCGACGGGCTCGGCCACGAAGTAGGTCTCGCCGCCGATGGTGATCTGGGCGCCGGCGGGGATGGCCGTGTCAGCGGTGATGCCGGTGACGAGGATGGTCTTGTCGCCCTTCTTGGCGCCGCCGGTGCCGACCTTGAGGGTGCCGGGGATGGCGGCGACCTCGGTGGCGTAGGGGTTGACCACGAAGTCCATGCCCAGGCGGCGGCCGATGGTGGCGTCGCGCAGGGCCTGGGGGCCGTCCTGGCCGTAGGAGGCGTTGGTGAAGGCGTCGAGCTGGAGGAAGGCCTCCTCGCTCTCGGGGGAGATGAAGGCGTAGCGGCCGGTGGGGATGATGCGGCGGTCGGAGAACCAGCGGTTGGCGCGGGCGCAGTCGGCGAGTGTGGTGGGGGCGGAGAAGGAGGCGCCCGTGCGGCCGCCGGCGTTGGCGGCGAGCTTCCGCCCGGCGTAGGTCTCGATGGCGGCGACGATGCTGTCGATGACGGGGGTGAGCACCTGCGCGGAGAAGTCCTCGACCTGGAGGGTGCGGTCGATGGCCGAGAGCTCGATCTGCTTGTAGAAGTGCTTCTCCAGGGTGACGTCCACGGAGGTCTCGTTGAGGGTGTCCTTCTGGGCGGTGCCGTCCTCGAAGAGGTCGCGGGCGGGGGTGAGGGAGCCCGCGGTGCGGACGGTGACGGTCTTGCCGGTGCCTCGGCCGAAGCGGTTCTCGCACTGGTGGTCGAGCGCGCCGGCGAGGACGAGGCGGCTTTCGGCGATGACGGCCGCGGCGGCGGCAACGTCGGGCATGGTGATGAAATTGTTGGCCATGTGAGCCTATCCTTCCTTGATGTGTTTCGTTGGTGCGTGGGAGGCCACGCGGCCAACCCTTCACCACCCGCGCACCGCGCTGACACGCCGCGCCCGGCGCGGCGTGGGAGGTTTGGAGGTTTGGAGGCTTGGAGGCTTGGTCGCCTGCCTGCGGCGGCGGGACGGGCTTCCACCCCGGGGCTCCTCCAAACTTCCAACCATCCAAGCCTCCAAGCCTCCAACAAAAAGCCCGGGGCCGATGGCCTCCGGGCGTGGGTTTCGGAGCAACGTGAGCGTTTGCGTCGTGAAGAGGGGGGAGGTCAGCGGCCCTGGGCGGGCTTGACGATGCCGGCCTTGGCGAGGCGCTGGGCCATCGCCTCGGTGGCGGAGGAGGCGTCGCGCAGGGGGTCGGCGCCGTTGCCGCCGAGGGGGATGCCGGGGCCGCCGGGGGCGGCCTTGATGAGGCCGGCGTTGGCCTTGCGGAAGGCCTCGACGGCGGAGGCGACCTTGGCCTCGTCGGCGAGGTCGGGCACGTCGCGGAAGGCGTGCTCGAAGGCTTGGCGGGTGAGGCCGGGGTCCACGCCGTCGATGAAGGCGATGTGGTGCTTGGCGCGGAGGCCCTCGATGGTCTGGGCGCGGCGGATGGCGGCGGCCTCCTCGGAGGCGCGCTTGCGCTCGGCGCGCTCGGTCTCCACGGCCTTGGTGAGGTCGGCCACCTGCTTGCGGAGGGTCTCCATCTCGGCGGCGCCCTTGTCCTTGGCGCCGGTGGCGAGCGCGAGCTGCGCGCGAAGCTGGGCGTTGGCGTCCTCGAGGGCCTTGGTGTCTGGGGCCTTCCAGGCCTTGAGGGCGGCGCGCTCGGCGTCGTCGAGGGGCTGGCCGTCGGCGGCCTTGGCGATGATTGCGGCGATGTCGGTCATGTGGGTTCACTCCTTTCAGTCGTTCGCGGAAGTTTGGATGGTTGGAAGTTTGGAGGCTTGGCGTCTTTTCGGTGGGGCTCCGCCCCACGCCCCCTCGGCTTCAATCGTCGCCGTCAGGCGACAGCCCGGGCTCCAACCTCCGGGGCCCCTCCAATCAGCCAAGCCGCTAAACATCCAAGCCTCCCGGATCGTCGGTGAGGGCGTCGATCTCGGCGTCGATGGCGCGGCGGTCGTCCTGCGAGAGGGGGGCGACGGCGTCGAGCACGGTGGTGGCGGCGCGGAGGAGGGCCTTGCGCTGGGTGAGCGTGAGGTTGGGCAGGTTGCCCACCTGGAGGAGGGCCTGCGCGTCGCCGGTGGCGTCGGGGACGTCGAAGTCCTTGTTCCAGACGGGCTCGTAGGCGCGGAAGGCGGGGTCGGCGGCCTGGAGGAGGGCGACGGAGCGGCGCTCGGCCTCCTCGAGGAGGTTGGCGCGCTGGCGGAGGGTTGCGGCGGTGTCGAGGTGGTCGAAGGCCTTGCTCTCGGCGGTCTGGATCTGGCGTTGCTCGCGGTTGAAGAGGGCGAGGCCGACGGACTCGAAGAGGGCGGCGCGGCCCTCGCGGATGGTGTCGGGGATGGCCTTGAGGTCGGAGGCGTTGGGCTGGATGTAGCGGGTGATGCCGCTCTCCTCCGCGCTCTCGACGATGGGGGCGTCCACCGAGCGCGTCAGCTCCTTGACCAGCTCGATGACGCGCCGGCCACCCTCGCCGGTGGCCACCTCGGCCAGCTTCGCCTCCAGGTTGTCGAAGGTGCCGGCGGAGATGATGAGCTGGGGGTAGACGGTGCGCGCGAGGTTCTCGTTGTGGAGGCTGTCGAGGTTGGTGAGCTGGGCCTGGACGGCCTCGGCCTCGTCGAACCACCAAGGGTCGGGGCTCGGGCGGCCCACGCAGAAGAGCGGCATCGGCGCGCCGGGCGCGAGCTCGCCCTCGGCCACCTGCGCCCCGTCGCGCAGCACCGTGTAGCCCACGCGCCCGCCCTCGACGGTGCGCCAGAGGGTGCGCAGGCGCACGTCCTTGGCGTCCGCCAGCGGGTCGGCGTCCTCGCGCACGTGCGCCTCGGTGATGGCCCATTCGAGCACGCCGTCCGCGCCGAAGCGCCAGTCCGGCACCTCCCACGGCCAGAGGACGGCTAGGCGAGGGCGGAGTCCGCGCGCCTGCGCCTCGGCCAGGCTGATGCCCTCGGGCGTGCGCGGCGAGACGATGGCCACCCAGCACCAGCCGCAGCAGGTGATGGCCGTGCTGACCTCCTGCCAGATCTCGGCGAGCGACTCGCCCCCCGTCCCCGCGTCGGCCACGAACGCCTCGTCCGCGCCGTCGCGCCGCGGTGGGCGGGCGAAGAGGTACTGGTTGATTTTGTCGGCGATGCGCCCGGCCTCGCGGTGGCAGACGGCGCGGTCGCGCCGCCCCGTGTCCCACGAGCCGTAGCTCTGGATGGCCGAGTGGCCCTCCCAGCTCAGGCGGCTCTCGTTCGGGGCGCGCCAGAGGCGCGCGCGCACGTAAGCCTCGCCGCCCAGGCAGGCCAGGCGGTTCAGGCGCAGCTTCCGCTCGCGCAGGTCAAGGATGGGGTGCCGTCGCTCGTCGATGATGCTCATTCCGCCACCCCGCGCAACGCGCTGACACGCGCGCGGGCGCGGCGCGTCAGGAAGTTTGGAGGCTTGGAAGTTTGGAGGCTTGGTTCCACGTGGGTGGGGCTACGCCCCACACCCATGCAGGCTCGATCGCCGACTGCGGCGGAACGGGCCTCAACCTCCGGCGCCCCTCCAAGCCTCTAAGCCTCCAAACTTCCAAACTTCCAGAGGCGCGCCTCACAGCTGGCGGAGCGTGATCTCCATGCGTTTGCCGCAGGCGGCGAGGTAACGGGCGAGGGAGGGGAGCGAGACGCGCCCCCTGCTCATCCGCGCGACGCTCGACTGCGTGGTGCCCATGCGCTCGGCCACCTGCGCCTGCGTGAGCCCCGCCTCCGCGCGCGCCTTTTCCATCGCGAAGGCCGCGTCGATCTCGGCGTTCACCTCGGCGGCGATGGCCGGGTAGTTCGGGTCGGCCTTGGCGCGGGCGCACATCTTCTCCCAGAACGCGTCGCTCTCGCGGCACAGCTCCTCGTAGCTCTTCTTCGTCTTCATAGTCCCAGCTCCTTCCTGATCTTGAGCGCCTTGCGGATCTCCGCCGGCGGCGTCTTCTGCGTCTTCTTCACGAAGCCCGAGAGCAGCCACACGTCGTCGCCCTTGGCGTAGGCGTAGAAGACGCGGATCTGCTCGCCGTCCTTCACCCGGATCTCGAAGAGGTTCTCCCGCCCCTCGACCTTCTCGGCGTAGGGCGCGGGGAGCCGCCCTTCGTCGCTCAAGCGTCGAAGCGAGGCTTGGAGCTTGTCAAAGGCGGTCGCCTTGAGCGCCCAGATGAAATCTTTCGCCTGCGTGGAAAACCGGATGCGTTTCTTCATGGCGCGTATTATAGCAAACTCGCTATAACGTCGCAACCCTCAGATCAGCATCCGGCTCCCCGCGTCGGCGAGGGCGTGGTAAGCCAGGGCGGTGGCGTCCACCGCGTCGTCGTGCGGGCCCTCGGGGAAGGCGGCGAAGTCCTCGCGCCAGCGGTCGAGCGTCGCGGCGTCCATCCCGCCGGGGCCGACGTAGATGTGCACGCGCCCGGCGTCGAAGAGCGGCTCCAGCGGCGCGGCCTTCACCGTCTTGTCGCCCGGCAGGCGCACCGGCCGCACGCTCGCCACGCCCGCCAGCGCGGCCTTGAGGGTCGCCGCCGCGTCCTTGTACGCGCCGTAAGCCTCGATACGCTGGCCGACGGCTGGCCCGTCGGCGCGGGCGGTGGCGCGGATGAGCGCGTCGCGCTCGGGGGCCTCCTTGCGGCAGCAGACCGCGTGGCGCACCCACAGCTCCCAGCCGTCGCGGGCGTTGCCGGTGAGCGCGGCGCGCACGCCCCACGTCCAGTCCGGGTCCACGCCGTCGCGCTCCTTGGCGCTGGAGGCGAGGTCCCACGCCCGCACCTCCCGCGCCTTCGGCCACGTCGCCAGATCCGTGTGCAGGCGCACCTTGCCCACGTCGAAGCGCCCGCCCTCCTCCGGCTGGGGCGCGCAGTCCAGCAATGCCGCCGCCATCCTCGGCCCCAGCGCCGCCCGCTGCCGCGCGTACCAGTCCGCCGGATAGAGCTCCGGAAAGAGCGTTTCGTACGCCCCTGCCCTCCGCGCCGGGAAGCGCAGGAACTCGAACCCCGCGAACCGCCCGCCCTCGCCGCTCTCGGCCTCGATGGCGCCGATGAGGTCATCCGTCGCCCACTGCGTGGCGATCACCAGCACGATGGCCGCGGGCGCGTTCTGGCGGGTGTAGACGTCGCTCTGGAAGGCGTTCTGGATGGCGCGCTTGAGGGTCTTGGAGCGGCTCTCGGCGTGGCCGCGCAGGTAGTCGTCCACCACGATCAGGTTCGCGCCGAAGCCGGTGCTGCTGCCGTTGATGAGGCCCGTGGCGCGCACCTTGCTCTGCGAGCCCTGCAGCTGCCATAAGTTCGCGCGGTTGCTCCCGGGACGCGGCAGGACGCCGGGGAAGAGCGCCTGGTAGGCCTCCGAGCGCACGAGGTCGCGCACCGCCTTGGAGAAGTCCACCGCCAGCTCCGCGTTGTAGCACGCCTCCAGCACGCTCGGCTGGGCCGCCGCGCACCGCCCCAAGAAGAAGGCCTGGAAGGCCTTGGCGATCTCGCTTTTGCCGTGGCGGAAGGGCACCGAGAGCACCAGCTGCGTGCTCACCCCGCGCTCCCAGTCCGCCACCGCCCGCGTCAGGCGCGCGCAGATCGCCCGCGTGTGCCGCCCCACCAGGAACGGCCCCGCCCCCTGCCACGTCCACGCCATGAAGGCTAGCAGGTCGTGCCGCGCCCGCCGCCGCAGGAGTTCCGTCGCCGCCCGCCGCGCGCCGTCCGTCATAGCCCCAGCTCCAGCTCCGGCTGGACGGCCTCGGCGCGCGTCGCCTCGCTCTCCGCCGGTGCGTCCCCGAAGAGCGCCGCCAGAGGCGAGCCGTGCGCCCGAAGCGTCGCCAAACTTCTCCACACCGTCCGCTCGCTCACCTTGCACACCCGCGCCGCGACGGCCACCGCCTGCCGCGCCGTCCGCCCCCTGTGTTGCGCCATGAAGACCAGCAGCAGCTCCGGCGGCAACCCCGCCAGCGTGTCCATCATCCGCCGCACCGCCAGCTCCGCCTCCGGCGCGCAGGCGAAGGCCGCCCGCTCGCCGATCGCCTCGGCCAGCGTCCCGGCGTGGTAGGCCGCGCCCGTGTCGTCGAAGCTCCGCGCCCCCACCGCCGCCGTCACGCCCTCCAGGCTTGCCATGTGGCGCCGCCCGCCGCCCTCCCGCGCCCACGTGCGGTTGCCGAAGACGTGCCCCTCGTCGGGCCCGCCGCAGGCCAGGCACGCCGCGGCGTTGCCCTTGCCGTTCCACTTGCACGTGTGACACTCCGGCACCGCGCGCCTCCTCGCCGCCTCACTCCCGCGCCGTCGCCAACGCGAGCAGCGCCTCGTCGTCCATCCGCGCCACGGCCGGCGGCGGCGCGTAGTCCGCCGTCACGCCCCCGTTACGCACCTCCAACCGCGTCGCCGCCTCCGCCCCCGTCAGCTTCGCCAGCAGTGCGCCCACCTTGACCATCGCATCCACCTCCCCGGCCTCGTCGAGCGCGCGGAACTGCCTACTCAGCCGCTCCTGCATCTCTCGCGCCGAGCACACCGCCGCGTCCGCCGCCGCGCGCTGGAGCGCGCTCACCCTTGCCCCAACCTTGCCGGCCAGCCTGCTCGCCTTCTCCCACACCGTCTTGTCCTTCCACCCCGCGCTCCGCGGGTAGACCTCGCGGTAGGCGTCGGCCTGGCTCCGCCCCGCCACCACCAGCTGCGCGAAGCGCTCGTGCCGCGCGTTCGCCAACGCCCCGCCTCCGGCCGCCGGGGCCTCCGCCTCGCCAAACGTTCCGCGCTTCGTGCTCATGCCTCTCCCTTCCTCTTGGGCGCGAGGGTGTCGCCGAGCCTCTTCCTGAAAGCCTCGGCCCGCTTCCGAGTCCTTGCGTCCATGCCTTCCCCTCCCCTCACATCGACATCGGATACAGGACGAGGGCGATGTGCGGCTCCTCGCCCGCGATCGCGAAACGCTTGGCCAGCGAAAGCTCGGCCACCTGCCCGTCGTCCAGCCACGCAACACACGCGTCCGTGATGGCGTCGAGCACCAGCTTGGCCACGTTGTCCACGTCCGGGCGCGTCGTTTTGGGCGCGCCTTCGAAGCGGCGCGGCCGGTGTCCGACCGGGTAGACAAACAAGATGCTGCACTTCCACGCGCGGTCGGGTTGGCGCACGTAGGAGAGCTGCGGGAAGCCGTAGCAGCCGTGCCATTTGTCCTTGTCAGCCTCAGCATGAAAGGCCTCGCGCAAGAGCCACATCAGCCGCCTGTGCGCCTTCAGCACCGTAGCCTTCGTGTACACGCGCCCGTCCCGCGTCACGCCCTTCTGCTGCGCCGTCGGCAGGTCGCGCGGGTTGATGGGTAGGGTCAGGGTCATGGGGTCGCCTCCTTCCCGCTGCGCTTGTCGCGCAGGGGCGAGCGGATCTCGCGCACCTCGCCGAAATCCCGCAACAGCGCCTGCGCCCGGTCGCCCACCGTCTGGGCGATGACGTCCTGACACTCCCTCACCGCACGCGCCACCGAGGCCGCCGTCAGCGCGCGCCCCACGCGCTCCGGGTCGTTCCCGTCCTTGACAATCAGGTCCGGTGCGCGCCGCTCCACCATACCCAGCCGCATCGTCAGACCGCTCGATCCGAAATGCCGCTTCACACGCCCGGCGAAGACCAGCGCCACCACGAACTCGCCCGCTCCCAGCTTCCGCTCCAGCCGGTCCATCATCGTCTCAATGTCATCGTCTTTCATCGTCACGTCCTTTCCTTCGCGCCGTTAGAACGGCAGATCCTCGTCGCACGTGTCGTCCGGACGCACCGTGCCGTCGTAGGCCGCAGGTGCCGCCGGAACGGGTGCCTCGCCCTCCAACGCCAGCCGCCGCGACTCCTTGCTGTCAAACTCCAGGCTCAGCTCAATGTACGGCCGCCCCGTCTTCTGCGACTTCCGCGCCCAGCCCGCCAGGCGCAGCTTGATGGCGTCTCCGCCGCACGCCCGCCCCACCTCCGCGGCCATCGTCCCGAAGTAGTCCGGCGCCGCGTCCGAGCTCCCCGGCTTCCGCCGGCGCCGCCCGTCCGCACCCACCTCCCACTTCAGCTTCGAGAGGCTCAAAACCCCCTTCGCCAAACGCTCACTCATCGTCGTGTCCTTTCTCGTGTCCGTTGTGATTTCCCAAATCCTTCTGGCAGTCCCGCGGGCGGGAGCCCGCCCAAAAATCCGCCAAAATCCGCGCAATCCGCGGTTCCGTTCGTCGCCCCGTCACGCCCGCGCCAGATCCGCCCTTGCCAGTCTCACGGCCTCGTCGTAGTCCACCGCCGCGCCCGTCTTCGAGACCCGCAACGCCGTGCCCAGCTGGGCCCGCACGTAGGGGCAGGGCACCTCCGGCCCATTCGGCCACGGGTCGGGACGAAGTAGCAGGCTCACCACGTCCCCCGCCAACTCCCGCACCCGCGCCGCGGGCACCGAGGCCGACGACCGCGCCGCCCACCAACGCCTCAAAATCCCCTTCGCGTTCCAGCGGAAGAGGAAGTCCGCGCATTCCGCCGCGCTCTTGCCGGTCGGGTCAAACATGATCGCCATTCTCGTCCTCCATCATCGCCAGCACTTCCTCGTCCACGGCCATGCGCTCCCGCGCCCGTGCCGCCTCCGCCGCCTCGCGCTGCGCCTGCGTCGGCGCCGACGCCCGACGGTCCGCCGCCTCCAGGAACTGCTCGAAGCCCCGGTCGCGCAGCCAGTTCTCCGCGCGCGGCACGAACCGCCCGCCCTCCTCCTGCCACCCCTTCGTCAGCGCCGCCTCGCGCATCGCCCCGAGGATCCGCGCGCCGGAGATCCCCTCCGCCTCCACCGCCGCCCACGCCGAGACCACCAGCAGGCGGTTCATCGACCGCTTCGGGTACTCCCGCATGAAGGCCCCGAGGCTCGCCTTGTCCCGCACCGTCACCGGCTCCGCGCGACCCGTCACCGGCGACACCGCCCGCACCTCGGTCTGCCCGTCGCCCTTTGGGGCGCCCGAAGCGCCCGAGCAATCCTCGGGAACTCCCTCGCGCGCGCACGCGACAGAGCGTGTCTTTATAGTCTCTAGTTTATAGGTGGCAAGTTCCTTGCCATCCTGTGGCAAGTTGCTTGCCAAAAAATTAGCAACCTTCTTGCTAGCAAGTTGCTTGCTAGCAACTTCCTTGCTAGCAACCTCCTTGCTAATCGTAGCAACTTCCTTGCTAGCAACCTCCTTGCTACTGTTAGCAAGCTCCTTGCTAGCGTTGGCAAGTTGCCTGCTAGCAACCTCCTTGCTAGTCTCGCCCTCGCCGAGCAGGTCCGCGCAGGCCATCTGGTGCAGCCGCGAGACGTCGATCGTCACCGGCCGCGTCTCCCGCAGAAGCCCGAAGTTCGCCAGTCGTCGGAGCGCGGGATAGCCCGCCTGCGTCGAGAGCCCCGCCTGCTCCAGCACCGCCAGCCCCGGCATGAAGGTCCGCCCGCTCTCGTCCGCCCGCCAAGCCGCCACCACCAGCACCAGCCGCTCCCCGCCGTTCAGCGGCAGCGACCGCCCCGCCCGGAGCACCGTGTTCAGCAACGCCGCGCTCATTGCCGCACCCCCTCCCGCGGCATCCACGCGTGGCACCGCGCCGTATTCCGAGGCTGGAGCCCGAAGCGCCGGCAGAAGGCCATCCCGAACGGCCCGTGCTCCATCCAGTCCCGGCACCCCGCGCACGTCCCCTCAAGACGCGCCGCAGGCGCGTCCGCGGGTGCAGGGGGTGTCTCCCCCTGCCAGGGCGTGGGGCAGCGCCCCACATCCCTAGCCTTGGAAATCTCCGTGTAAACCATGATCGGCATCGCGCACTTCCCTTCACGCCCGCACTAACGTCTGACTCGATGCCCCGCGCGTTCCGCAGGATTCCAACACATCATCCGCAGCCGTTGCCTTAAGCCCGGCCGCGCGAAGCACCTTCTTCGCCTCGGTGGCGTCAGGCCTCAGGCACGCGCGGAAGGCCGCAGCAGAGACACCGTGGCTCTTCGCCGCCGCCCACAGCGCGTCGCAGTCCAACTTCAGCCGCCCGCGCGTCTCGCGCAGGGCGTAGGCGATGCCGTTCGCGGGGTCGGCGATCGTCTCCCCCGCCAGCATGTCCGCCTTCGCCTTCGCCCGCACCGCATCCGCCCAATTCGACGCGAACTCCGCGATCACCATCAGCTGTGCCTTCCGCTCCGAGGGCATGTCCGCCCAGTACGCCATCTGCCCGATGACCGGCACGTCTGGGTGCGCCTCGGCGCGCACCACGCCCGCGTCCTTCGGCACCTTGCCCGTCCCGCCGACCGACAGACCCGCCTCCGCCGCCGAAACCGCCACGCGATGGCACGCCGGACACGTGGCGAAATGCGCGCACAGCTCGCACCACGCGCACTGCGTCGGCTCCGCCACCTCGTCCAGCTCCTCGCGCGAACTCGCGAGCGTGTCCAGCGCGCGCTCCGCAACCGCCTCGCATTCCGCCTTGTCGAAGACCTGCCGCTCCGCCTTCGACGGCGCGTCCCCATAAAGCACCGAGCAGACGACCGTGTCAATCTCCTCCTTGCACGCACGGGCCGCCGCCAGACCGTAACCCTGCAACTGCGGCATGTAGTCCCGACCGGGGTTGAAAAACGTCTTGAAGTCGAAGACGTGCACCGCGCCGTCGTGCACGAAGAGCGCGTCCGCCGTCCCGAAGACGTGCTCCTTCTGCCCCGGATAGTAGAGCGATACCCGCTCCTCCACCCGCAGCGCGCGCGGCGAGGCCCCGCACACCCGCAGTTCCGCCTCAATCGTCTGCGCCGCCTTCCACGCCCCAAGCTCGTGGAAGGAGAGCCCCTCCGCCTCCACCTCCGGCAGGCGCCCCCGCTCCCGGAGCTCCGAGAGCCACCACGCCAGTGTCGCGTGCACGCCCGTGCCGAACGCCGCGTCCGCGCTCTCATCCTTGCCCTCGAAGCGCGGGCACGCCAGCACCGCCGGCCACCGGCTCATCCCCATCGGATGATGCGCCGTCGGCGCGGGAGAAACGACCTCCCCGCCGGAGGGAACCTGCACATCAAGCGCCGACGGGGAGGCCTCCCCACTCGGGGAGGAAGAGGTTGCCGACGGCGCCATCCCAGCCACACCAGCAATTTTTCCGGGAATGGCACCGTCGGTCGCGGCACCCGCCGCGAAAAGGGTAAGCGGCTCCGCCGGCCGCACCGGCGCGTCGTCGCGATCAGGCTTCTGCAAACGTCCCATGATGACTCTCCTTAGTGCGCGTGATGTCGGAGACCGGGAATGCGCGCCCCTCCCGGGTTGCCTCTCATGGTTAGATGTCAGTCCAAGAAATCGCCGCCGTTAGGCTGCGCGTCCACGCCCACGCCCGCGGGCACCGCCGAAGGAGGCTCCGTCACGCCAGCGGCCACCGCGCTCTCTGGCAGACTGTGCGTGTACTGCCCGCCGTCCCCCGCCCTCGGCGCGTCCCCCTCGAAATCGGGCGAGACCACCGCCTCCGGCGCGGGAGACTGCGGCACGTCAACCGCCGCCGCAGGCGCCACCAGCGCGCCCGCGCTCGCGCGCTTCCGCGCCCTCGGCGCCCGCGCCTCCTCCCCCTCGGCGGCCGGCGTGGCCTCCACCGTCACCACCGCGCTTCGCGCCTCGTCCATCGCCTCCTCGGCAGAGCCCATGCCCTGCAGCACATCCGAGAATCCGTCGCGCAACGCGAACGTGCGCGCGCGTTGCATCAGCATCCGCTCCGGGTTCGTCTTCCACGGCCCCGGCTTCCCCCACAGCCCAGCCTGCTGCGCCTGGCGGATCGTGAAGAACCCCACATAAGGCTCCTCCATCCCCTTCCGCCAGCACGTGTAGCGCACCCCCTGGCACTCCTTCACGGACGGCAGATACTCCGTCTTCTCCCGCGCCAGCAGCCCGCTCGCCTTCACCACGCCCACCATCGCGTCGCCCCACAGCGTCGGCCGCCCGTTGATCGAGGCGATGCCCTGCACCGCCGTCAGCGGGTCCATCCCCAGCTTCCGCCCCTTCATGATCGAGACCGTCGCGCTCTCCACCGTCGCCCCCTTCGGCGCGAACCCCGCGCCGATCAACAACCGTGCCACGCAAAACGCCTCGCCCAGGTTCCTCAACTGCAGCGCGCCGTCGTCCGAGAACTGGACCTTCTCCAGCGCCTCCTGCATCCGCATCATGTCATTGGCCATGTCACTTGCTCCTTGTCTTGTCCTTGTCGTTCACTGCCCCGGGCACCCGCCCGGCGGCAAAATCACCAGATCCCCACGCCCTCACCCCACGCCGTCAGCGCCGTCAGCCCCGCGCAACCCGCCCACGCCACCAAAGCCACCGCCGCCAAGGCCGCCCCCAGCGCCAACGCCCCCGCCACGCACGCCCCGCCCCACACCAAGGCCCGCCGCCACGCCACAGCCCACCACCGCGCCACGCGCGGCCCCCGGCGGTTCGCCCGCCCCACCCAAAGCATCTCCCGATACATCCGTTCCGCACGCGTCATTTCGCCGCCCTCCAATCCCCGCCGCGCGTCTCCCGCGCCCGCTCCAGAAGCATGCACTTGTGCGCCGCGTGCAGGTTCCGCTCCAAAAACGCCTCCAGGCTCTTCCTCACCACGTACCGCTCCCCCAGCACCTGCACGTAGTCCACCCGCCCCGCCCCGCACAGCCGCTCCCGCACCCACCGCGCGTTCTTTCCCGGAAACAGCGCCGCCGCCTCCTTCAGGCTCATCAAATCGCCCGGCCGCACCATCACCGCGCCCTCCGCTTCTCAACCTTCACGCCCCGCTCCACCAGGAAGGCCTCCAGCCGTGCCGAGGTCATCCTCCCCCGAGCCACCAAATAGAGGCTCTTCACGGACACCCCGGCCTCCTTCGCCAGCGCGCCGATCCCGACAATCCGCCTCGACCGGAAGTCCCGAGGCTTGACCTTTCCCTGTCTCTGTGCTAACGTTTCCATAGTAGTTCCGATAGGAAGTTCCTTGACTGCCCTAATAATAGCAAAAGGAATATTCCGAGTGCAAGCACTTTTATTCCGTTTTGGATTTTTAGGAAAGGAGGCGAGAATGGTCAGTGTTGGCGATCAGATTCGGGCTGCACGCAAAGCGCGCGGAATGACACAAGCCGCTCTAGCCAATGCGGTTGGCGTAACCCAAGGTGCCCTCACGAAGTGGGAACTCGGCCAAAACGAGCCCTCGCTTGACAAGTTGGCACGCCTCTCCGAAGTGCTCGGCGTGCCCTTGGGGGCAATTCCAATTGAGAATATTCCCTCTCCGCCGCCGCTTCCTCCGGTGGAGGCCGTCGCCGTGACGCGGCGCATCCCCGTCGTGGGGATGGCCGCCGCGGCGATGTACGACCCCGCCCTCTCCCAGCTCTGCGACCTCTGGGAAGGCTCCGAGGAGACCGTCCCCTGCGTCATCGACCGCGAGGGCATCTTCGCCCTCCGCGTCCAGGGCGACAGCATGGAGCCCGACCTCCACGACGGCGACGTCGTCGCCGTCGACCCCAACACCCTCCCCGCCACCGGCGACACCGCCATCGTCTGCCTCCGCGCCGAAGGCCTCGTCATCAAGCGCTGGCACTGGAGGCGCGGCGTCATTCGCCTCGAATCCCTCAACCCCGAGGGCAAGACCTACCAATGGACCAAGGACGAGGTCTTCCGCCAAGGCCCCATCCTCTGGCGCTGGAAGGTCCTCGGCATCCTCTGGCGCAAACTCTGACCAACCACGAAAGGAACCCCCACCATGGAAAAGACAAAACTGGAAGAAATCAACCCCGCCCGCTCCGCGCAGATCGGGCTCGTCTGGTACCGCATCGTCTTCGCCCTCGTCTTCCTCGTCGAAGGCGGCTGGTTCGTCGCGTGCCTCACCGGTCGCCCCGGCGCCGCGCAGTTCGCCATCCCCGCCCTCATCGCCATCCTCGTCACCATCCTCATCTACAACTGGGTCACCCGCACCGCCATCGCCCCGCTCATGACCTGGCACTACGCCAAGCAGAACGCCGAGTGCGCCCAGCGCATCCTCGAGCACCTGCGCGCCCAAAGCCCGAGGCCCCCCGCCCCCCCGGTACCCCCCCCCCGCACTGCCCGCGTCGTCGCTAAGCCCGCTCACGGCGTGACCGCCCCCTCCGCGGCCCGCCCCGCCCAGCCGCCGCGCGCCCCAGCCCCCGAACCCGCCACCGTCCCATGCCCCTCCTGCGGCTCGCCCATCCCCATCACGCCCGGCGCCAAAGCCGTCAGCTGCCCCGCCTGCGGGAAAACCTTCGGCATCGAGTGATGCGCGCCCTCATCCTCGCCGCCGCCCGCTTCGCCCTGGCCTGCGCGCTCTGCTTCGCGCTGGCCAAGGGCGCGGCCGCGCTCGTCCTCCTCGGCAAGCGATCCATCACGCTCGGCTCCAGCGGCCTCACCCTCCTGCTCGCCGCCTTCTTCCTCGCCCTCTTCTGGCGCGACTGACCCATGCCCCGCCCGCCCAAACGCCGCCAAAAACCCCTCGCCTACGGCCACGGCCACATCGCCCGCGCCCCCAACGGCCGCGGCTACGACGCCTCCGTCACCATCTCCGGCCGCCGCCTCCGCGCCCGCCTCCCCACCCTCGACGCCGCCAAGGCTTGGCTCGACGCCCAAGACCCCACCGCCACCCTCCCGCCCCTCACCGCCGCCCAGATCCGCGACGCCCAAGCCGCCCTCGCCCTTCTCCCCCCAGGCACCACCCTCCTCCAAGCCGCCCAAACCCTTGCCGAAAACACCCAGCCCAAACCCGCCCCCGCCAACCTCGCCGACCTCGTCCGCACCTACCTCGACGACCGCGCAGGCCAACTCCTCCCCAGCTCCCTCCAAGGCTACCGCCTAGTCCTCTCCCGCCTCCCCACCGCCCTCGGCCCCACCCTCGACACCCTCACCGACGACGCCATCCGCGCCTACGTCGCCCCCCTCCCCCCGCACACGCGAAACCGAACCCTCCGCGCCATCTCCGCCTTCGCCTCCTGGTGCGTCGGCCTCAAACTCCTCCCCGCCAACCCCGCACAAAACATCCCCCTCGCCCGCGTCGCCGAGCCCACCCGCGCCATCCTCACGCCCGAACAAGCCCAATCCCTCCTCGCCCACACCCTCGCCACTGACCCCGCACTCCTCCCCTACGTCGCCATCGGCCTCTTCGCCGGCCTCCGCCCCGAAGAAACCAAACGCCTCCGCCCCTCCGACATCGGCGCCGAATATATCCTCCTCACCCCCGCCCACACCAAAACCGCACAAGCCCGCACCGTCCTCATCCGCCCCAACCTCCGAACCATCCTCGCCAACCACCCCATCCATCCCCAAGGCATCACCGCCGGACTCTCCCTCGACCGCTTCAACAAACGCCTCACCGCCCTCATCCGCGCCTCCGGCCTCCCCTGGGCTCAAGACATCATCCGCCACTCCTTCGCCTCCTACGCCTACGAACTCAGCCGCGACGCCCCCGCCACCGCCTACGAGATGGGCCACCGCGGCACCGACATCTTCTTCCGCCACTACCGCGGCCTCGTCCCCCCCGGCTCCGGAAACGCCTTCTTCTCCCTCACGATTTGACAACGCCCTGACAACGCCAACCATAACCCATTGCAAATCTTCCAAAAACACCACCTTCGTAATGCGCAGGTCGTCGGTCCGATTCCGTCAGTTGGCTCCATCTTGAAAGCCCCGTAAGTAGTGATACTTACGGGGCTTTTTGTTTTTTGAGGCACGAGCGCGGGCGGGTGGTGCGGCGCGGTGGTGCGATGGCGGGGTCGCGGGTGCGCAAAAGAAAGGCGGCGGTGCCGTTGGGCACCGCCACCTGTTTTCGGCGAAGGGGTTCGCCTTAGGCCTCGGGCATGGTCTTGCGCAGACCTTGGCCGCGGTCGCCTTCTTGCCACTGCCCGCGCTTGATGAGCAGGTTGATACGCTCGAAGCGCTTGAGCACGTTGCGCTTGGCCGTGATTTTGCCCGAACCTTTGAGACTTCTGTGCTGGCTCATGTTACGAACCTCCTTGAACGTTGTGTCAGGGGCTGAGCCCTGCATAAAAAGAAAACTTTGGCTAGTATAGCACAATGCGCAGGTTCCCTGCAATCCTCAAAATCGCCTCGGGGCGAAAAAGCGCCCCCGGGGGTTCCGGGGGCGCTTTTGGGGTGGATGCGCCGCGGGCTTACTTGACGACGAAGGGGTCGAGGTGCCAGATGTCGCGGGCGTATTCGTGGATGGTGCGGTCGCTGGAGAACTTGCCGGCGGAGGCGACGTTCATGAGGGAGGCTTTGTTCCAGGCGTCGGCATCGCGATAGAGGGTCTCGATGCGGTCCTGGGCCTTGACGAAGTCGGGCAGGTCCTTGAGGAGCATATAGTAATCGTTGTAGTCGAGGAGGTTGCGCAGGAGGGGCTCGAAGACGCCGGGTGCCATGAGGGAGAAGACGTTGCGGCGGATCATGTCGAGCGCGCGTTTGATCTCGGGGTTGTTCTCGTAGATGGCGCGGGAGTTGTAGGTGGGGCGGAGTTTCTCGACTTCCTCGGTTTTGAGGCCGAAGATGACGATGTTTTCGGGGCCGACCTCTTGGGCGATTTCGACGTTGGCGCCGTCGAGGGTGCCGAGGGTGATGGCGCCGTTGAGCATGAGTTTCATGTTGCCGGTGCCGGAGGCCTCGGTGCCGGCGAGCGAGATTTGCTCGGAGACGTTGGCCGCGGGGATGATTTTCTCGGCGAGGGAGACGCGGTAGTCGGGGAGGAAGGCGACGGCGAGGCGGCCTTTGACGAGGGGATGGGTGTTGACCACGCTCGCGACGCCGTGGATGAGGCGGATGATGAGCTTGGCGATCCAGTAGCCGGGGGCGGCCTTCGCGCCGAAGATGAAGACGCGGGGGTAGACGTCGAGGTCGGGCTTTTCGATGAGGCGGTTGAAGAGGATGATGATGTAGAGCACGAGGAGGAGCTGGCGCTTGTACTCGTGGAGGCGTTTGACCTGGACGTCGAAGATGGCGTCGGGGGAGACTTGGAAGCCGAGCGTGTTGAAGATGGTGTTGGCGAGGATTTCCTTGTTGGCGCGTTTGATTTCGGCGAAGCGGGCAAGGAAAGCCTTGTCGGTGACCTTGGTCTTGAGCTTGGCGAGCTGGCCGAGGTCGGTGACCCAGCCGTCGCCGATGGTCTCGGTGATGAGCGCGGCGAGGCGGGGATTGGACTTGAGGAGCCAGCGGCGCTGGGTGATGCCGTTGGTCTTGTTGGAGAAGTGGGTGGGCATGATGTCGTGGAAATCCCGGAAGATGGTCTTCTTGAGGATTTCGGTGTGGAGCGCGGCCACGCCGTTGACGGCGCTGGTGCCCACGAGGCAGAGGTTGGCCATGCGGACGGATTTGTCGCCGGTCTCGTCGATGAGGCTCATGCGCGCGAGGCGCGCGACGTCGCCGGGATAGAGGGTGGCGACCTGCTGGAGGAAGCGCGCGTTGATCTCGTAGATGATCTGCATGTGGCGGGGGAGGACGCGCTCCATGAGGGGGACGGACCATTTTTCGAGCGCCTCGGGCAGGACGGTGTGGTTGGTGTAGCCGGTGCAGGCGCGGACGTAGGTCCAGGCGTCGTCCCACGCGAGCCCTTCGATGTCCACGAGGATGCGCATAAGCTCGGGGATGACGAGGGTGGGATGGGTGTCGTTGAGCTGGACGAAGACGTATTTGGGCAGGTGGCGCCATTCATGGCCTTCCTCGCGGAAGCGGCGGAGGATGTCGTGCACGGAGGCCGCGACGAAGAGGTATTGCTGGCGCAGGCGCAGTTCTTTGCCTTGGGTGGTGCTGTCGTTGGGGTAGAGCACCTTGGTCAGGTTTTCGGCGAGCACCTTGGCCTCGACGGCCTCCACGTAGTCGCCGCGGTTGAACTCGTCAAGCGAGAACTCGTTGGTGGCCTTGGCGCTCCAGAGGCGGAGGGTGGAGACGGTTTTGCCTTGGTAGCCGACGATGGGCAGGTCGTAGGGCACGGCCTGGACCTGTTGCGCGGGCACCCAGACCCACTCGTCGCGGCCGGTGCGCCCGGTGTAGTGCTCCACGTGCCCGCCGAAGCCGATGAGGCACGCGTATTCGGGGCGTTGGATTTCCCAGGGGTAGCCATACTTCAGCCAGTTGTCGGGCTCCTCGCGCTGTTCGCCGTTGACGATGCGCTGGCGGAAGATGCCATAGTCGTAGCGCAGGCCGTAGCCCATGGCCGGCAGGTTCAGCGTGGCCAGCGAATCCATGAAGCACGCGGCCAGGCGCCCGAGGCCGCCGTTGCCCAGCCCCGCGTCCATCTCATAGTCGCGCAGGCGGTTCCAGTCCAGCCCCAGCGAATCCATCGCCTCGCGGCACTGATTCTCCAAGCCCAGGTTGATGACGTTGTTGCCGAGCAGGCGCCCGATCAGGAACTCCAGGGAGAGGTAGTAGACGCGGCGCACCTTGGCCGCGCGGTACGCATCCTGCGTCGCCATCCACCGATCCACGATGCGGTCGCGCACGGCATAGGCCAGCGCCTTGTAGCAATCGCGTTCCGTCGCGCGGTCGCCGCTCTTGGCCAGCGAGAAGCGCATGTTCCAGAGGAAGTCCTGCGCCAGCCCTTCGGCCGTCAGCTCGGCGGAGGGGTGATTTCCGGGGAGGACGACCTTCCCGGCGGCGTCCTTGGTCTTGGTGGGTGTGCTCATGACGATGTCTCCTGGTGTTTGGAAAGTGGGGTTCAGCGGGTGCCTTTGCCGTTGCGGGCCTCGTTCACCTTCAGGCGCCGCCCCATGACGGTCTTGTCGTGCAGCGCCTTGATGGCGGCCTCGGCCTGGGCGCGGTAGCACATCTCCACGAAGCCAAAACCTTTGCTCTTGTGGGTGTGGCGGTTCTCGATGACCCGCGCCCGCGTCACCTCGCCGTATTTCGCGAAGGTCGCGCGCAACTGATCGTCGGTCATGTCATAGCTCAGGTTGCCGACGTAAATCTCGATGCTCTCGCGCGGCCCCGTGGGGGCAGCCTTCCGAAGGCCAAGGCGAACCAACAGATTGCCAAAAAAGCTCATTGTCTCTTCCATTCGTTTAACGTTCCATCTGCCCGAAACCTCGCCTCATGCGGCGCACGTATCGGGAAAACGCGCACAGTTTACCACAAATGCCCCACGCCCTGCCGAGCCCCGCCCCGCGCAAACGCGAAACAAACAAAAACGCCTACCCGAAACGTGTCGGGAAGGTGTATACCATGTGCGTTTTTCCTTCACCAATCTCTAGAGGGGACGCATGATGACACGACGCTTTCTTGTGGCGCTTGGCGCGGCGCTTTTTTCGTTCTGCTCGCTGCAGGCCGCGAGCCTGGCGTGGACCAGCGACGGCCTGCCGGACTACAGGCAATGGGGCGGGGAGGGGTGCAAGGTGACGGACGCCCAATCCTTCACGCTCGTGCTCACCTGGCAACAGAGCGCGGACACGGCGGCCTGGGACAACATCTTGGGCGTCGGCAAGCGAGGCCTGGCGCATGGCGACATGGTGCGGGTGCAGACCTCCGGGAACAACACCGTCAGCATTTACGGAAACCTGGGTGTCGAGGGCGTCCAAAACACCAACAAGCAATACATCGAAATCGATCCCGACAAGCCCCTGCGCATCATCGTCACGCGCACCGACCAAGAGGTGAGCGTGTACATCGGCAACTTCGCTTCGCTCACGTTCACCGCGAACGAGGCGTTCGCCTCCATGTCCAATCCTGACGACCTCATCTTCGGCTTTGGCGCCTCCGGCAACAACGGGAGCGACGGAGCAGGCGACAAGGCCGCCGGCACGTACACGGACATCGGCATTTACAACGGCGTGCTGACGGCGGAGGAGATTGCCCTCATCGCCGACCCCGCCATGCCGCTCGAGGCCGTGCCCGAGCCCGCGGCGTTGGCCTTGCTCGCGCTGGGGCTCTCCGCGTTGGCGCTTCGCCGCCGTGCCGCCTGAGCCGCAGTGCGGCAGGACAGAACAAGCCCCGGGCCAAGCGGCCCGGGGCTTGTTTCGTTTTGTGTGCGTTGTGCCGTATGCGGCGGCGATTGTGCGCGCGTTTTCGTTTGGCGGCATGGGGCGGGCGTGCGACAATGGACGCGTTGCCAAGGGTGCCCCTCGGTGGCGCCGGCGTATCGGGCATGGGACAGGCCCGGGAAGGACAGGGCGATGATGCGGAGTGACAGACGGTCGTTTTTGCGGCTTTTCCCCTTGGCCGCGGCGGCGCAGGCGTTGCCGGCGTTGGCGGTCGGGGAGGATGCGGCGCCGAGGGGCGCGCCCGCGGAAGGGCTCTTGGTCGAGGCGGAGCGTTTCGACGACAAGGGCGGCTGGGCGGTGGACGCGCAGTTCACCCACACGATGGGCGCGCCCTTCCTCTTGGCGCACGGCCTGGGCAGACCCGTGGCCGACGCGAAGACACGGATCGTGTTGCCCGAGGCCGGCGAGTGGCACATCTGGGTGCGCACGCGCGACTGGGCGCGGGAATGGACGCAGGCCGCGCCGGGGCGTTTCCAAGTGGAGCTCGACGGCGAGCCGCTCCCCGCCACCTTGGGCACGCGGTCGCGGGACTGGGCCTGGCAGAAAGCCGGGAGCCACCGTCTGGCCGCGGGCGCGCACACCCTGGCGTTGCACGATCTCACGGGCTTCGACGGCCGGTGCGACGCGCTCTTTCTGACGCGCGAGCCAAACCCGTCCCTGCCGAACGACCTCACGGGGCTGGACGCCTTCCGTCGCCGCCTCGGGGCGATCGTGCCGCCGCGCGGGACGGAGCGCTTCGACCTGGTGGTGGCGGGCGCGGGCATCGCCGGGATCTGCGCGGCCATCTCCGCCGCGCGCCTGGGCCTGCGCGTGGCCTTGGTGAACGACCGCGAAATCCTGGGCGGCTGCAACAGCTCGGAAATCCGCGTCCACCTCGGCGGCCACCTCTTCGTGGGGCCCTATCCCAAGCTGGGCGCGGTGGTGGCGGAAATCGGCCCCGCGCGGGGCGGCAACGCCGCCCCCGCCGACCGCTACGAGGACGCGCGCAAGATGGCCGCCGTCCGCGCCGAGCCCAACATCACCCTGCTCGCGCCCTATCGCCTCACGGCGGCTGAGGCCGCGGACGGCGCCATCCGGGCGGTGACCGTCCGCCACACGGAAACCGGCGCCGAACGCCGCCTGGCCGCGCCGCGCTTCGTCGACGCCACGGGCGACGGCACGCTCGGCGCCCTGGCGGGCGCGGACTTCCGTTACGGCCGCGAAAGCCGCGCGGAGACCAAGGAGCGCCGCGCGCCCGAAACGGCCGACCGCCAGGTGATGGGCGCCTCCATCCAGTGGTATTCCGAAAAATGCCCCGAGGCCGAGGGCGCCTTCCCCGACGTCGAATGGGGCCTGCCCTTCGACGAGCAGACCTGCGAGCGCGTCACCATGGGCGAATGGGAGTGGGAGACCGGCATGGCCTGGGACCAAATCGCCGATGCCGAGCGTATCCGCGACTACGGCCTCGCGGTCGTCTACGGCAACTGGAACTTCCTCAAAAACCGCGCCGCCAACCGCGCCGCCTTCGCCAAACGCCGCCTGGGATGGGTCGCCTTCCTGGCCGGCAAGCGCGAAAGCCGCCGCCTGATGGGCGACGTGGTGCTCACCGCCAACGACATCGCCGCCCGCCGCGCCTTCCCCGACGCCTGCTGCTGCACCAGCTGGACCATCGACCTCCACTTCCCCGACCCCGCCAACGCCAAACGCTTCAGGATGCCCTTCAAGTCCGTGGCCATCCACACCCGTTTCGGCGGCCCCTGGCCGATCCCCTACCGATGCCTCTACTCGCGCAACATCGCCAACCTCTTCATGGCCGGGCGCGACATCAGCGTCACCCACGTGGCGCTCGGCACCGTCCGCGTCATGCGCACCTGCGGCATGATGGGCGAGGTCGTCGGCATGGCCGCCGCCCTCTGCGCCCGCCACGACCTCTCCCCCCGCGGCGTCTACGAACACCGCCTCGACGACCTCAAAGCCCTCATGGCCCAAGGTGTCGGCACCGGAAAACCCCAGCCCCCCCAACGCTACAACATGGGCGGCTGACCCACCCTTCCTGCCCTTCGTGCCCCTCCCCGTGGTCCCGTCGGCCGCGGCCGACCCAAAATCCATCCCCAATCCGCGCCATCCGCGGTTCCCCCTCGCCGTGCCGGCCAAGCCTTCAACCATCCCCCCACCCCACCACACCCTGTCGATAACTTTCGCAAACCTGTCAAAAACCTGTCGAAAGTTTACCTACCCAAAGGTCTGTCAAATCCGTTTTTTCAATCTATACGCGGGCTCGTTTCCCGGGATGCGCCGCATCTCCCCTCGAGACGCGCCCCATCCCATCACGCGGCACGCCGCGTCACTTATCGACAACCTTTCAACAATCCCCCCCTTCCCCCGTTCTCCCCATGCCCCATTGACCGCTTCATGCGCCCCCCGCAATCCTGTCGGCGGCAGCCGACCCAAAAATCCATCCCCGATCCGCGCCATCGGCGCTTTCCCCTCGTCGTGCGAACCAAGCCTCCGAACTTCCAAACCTCCAACCGCCCCCGTTTGACAAAACACGCCAGGAAGGAGTATCTTACTCCCAGACGTTTGAGCTGAGGTGGCGACCCTCCCCGGGCCCTCCCACCACGCCTCAGACGCAACAGAAAGAATGCGTCACGCATACTTTCGTCCACAGGAAACTAGCACCTTCCAACGAGAGGACGATTGTATCGCGGAGGCGCGTCTGGGTTATCCCAGGCGTGCGTCCCCGTACATGTTTTCGTTCAAGGCAGTGCTAAGCCCCGCGTGGAAACAGGTCCGGTGGAGCACGCCTTTTTTGTCGTGCCCCGCCACAAGGAGAACGACAATGAAACGGTTTGTGACCCTGTTTTCACTTTTTGCCGCGGCCCTCGCCGCGCCCCTCGCCCACGCCCTCACCGAAGTCGTCAACGGCATCGAGTGGACGTTCACAATTTCGAACGATGAGGCAACCATTGGAACTGGGAAACAAAACATTGCAGCCATCTCGACCGAGCAGGTTGGCCCCATTGTAATCCCAGAGACATTGGGTGGTGTATCAGTGACAACAATTGGGAATAAGGCATTTTATTATTGCACAAGAATAAGTTCGGTGAAGCTTCCTTCAACTGTGAACAAAATTGGTAATAGTGCATTCGATGGATGTTCTTCATTGACTTCTGTAAATATACCCAATGGTGTCACATTCATTGGAGACCACGCGTTTTCCGAGTGTGCAATGTTAACATCAATTGTTCTCCCTGATAGTGTAGTAACAATTGAAGATTGCGCGTTTTCTAATTGCAGTTCACTGAAATCGGTGAACATTCCAAATCGTATAACTTCGATTGAAAATAACTTATTTTGGGGATGCAGTTCGCTGACATCGATAAACATCCCCGATGGCGTGACAAAGATTGAAAGATACGCGTTTAATTTCTGCTCGTCATTAAAGTCGTTGATTATTCCTGAGAGCGTTACATCGATTGGATCCGATGCGTTTAATGGTTGCTCGTCGCTAACATCGGTGGCATTTAAGGGTAATGTACCAAAAGGGTTTGCTGATAGCTCTTTGCTTGGTAAGCAGATTGCCTTTCCAAAGGAATATGTGTTGGAATGGGAATTAGTATTAAAAGGTTTGCCTCGTAGCTCAACATTTCTGGATTTGTTGCTTCCGGAGTATGTGTAGGTTGAGGCGCAGGCGGAAACACCGACGCCAAAGACGATTAAGGTTGCGTACACGGTGAAGAGCGAACAGCCAAGCGTGAAGGTTCGGGCGGTGGCGTGGAAGGACGGCGTGCGGAGTTTCGCGAACATCGTGCCGGTGCGGACGGGGGAAGACATACCGAACGGCGAAAGCGTGAACACGAATGAGGAACACACGTTCGTATGGAACGTGGCGAGCGACTGGGCCACGGACTTGGACAAGGTGGCGGTGGAGATCCTCGTACAAGAAGGAACACTCTTACCGCAGGAGTTGGTTACCATTCCCGCAACAAAGACACACAAGGCAATGACCATTACACGGAACGCGTTGGCAGAGCCGTGGCTTTTCAACGCGCTTGTGTGGTGTGTCGCGGAAGGAGATGAGCAGCTAGCGGTGACGGATGGCCGCGTCTCGATAGATGGGACACAAATTGCAAGTGGGACAAGTCTTTCCAATGATACGGCGCTACTGAACTATCTCTATGGCAAGATGGGCTACAAGGTGCTTGCGGGGGAGGAGATCTCGTACGCAGAATCGGCGACACGGCTGGATTTTGCAAACAGTGGCCTTCGCCAAGTGTCGGTGAAGATTGAGGAGGAGTGAGCCATGAGGTTGGCGCGGAGGCTAGCGCCGGCCGTGGTCTGGGCCCTGTGCGTCGGGTGGGGCGCGTGGGGCCGGGGGCAGGGCTCATCGGCGGCGAGGGTAACGGTCAGGCAGGTGGACAGCTTCGGGGCGGAGCTGGCGGAGGCGGCGTATGTCTACACGGACGAGGCGTTCACGTCGGTGGAGGCGCCGGCGCGGGAGGGCTATCGCTTCACCCATTGGTCGGTGAGCCCGGCGCAGACGAACTTCGCGAACCGCGACGCGTGGGGGCGTGCGTTGGACGCGGTGTCAGTGGTACCGAAGGATAGCGTGGTGACGCTGACGGCGGTCTACGCGGACGCGACGGAGGACTCGGACGGGGACGGCATCCCGGACGCGGACGAGCGCTATTGGTATGGCACGCCGGACGCGTACGACACGGAGGGGACGCTCCAGTGGGACGCGGCGAGCGACACGGACGGGGACGGTTACACCTTCGCGGAGGAGTTGCAGTACGGTCTGAACCCGCTTTTCCCGAACGTGTTGCAGCTCGGCGGCGTGGCACACGGCGACAGCAATGTGGTGCTCTACAACCCGAATGGTTATCAGCCTTACACGGTGCGATCGGAGCCGGAGGGGGAACTCTTCGCGACTTACAGCGCGTACGTACGGCCAGGGACAGTCATCACGACCCAGGAGTCCTTCGCGCCGAGCACCTCGACCTTCGCCTACTGGACGGTGAATGGGGTGCGCCAGGCGGACGATTGGGGCGTGGCGACGAACCGCGCGACCTTCACGATGGGCAACGAACCCATCGAGGCGGTGGCTTGGTGCGTGGCAGACGAGCAGACGCGTCAAGCGCACTATTGGTACGGCAAGGACGCGGGGCCGGAGAGCGACACGGACGGCGACGGTTACACCTTCGCCGAGGAGTTGCAATATGGCCTGAACCCCGTCTTCCCGAACGTGCTTCAACTCGGCGGCGTGGCGCACGGCGACAGCAACGTGGTGCTCTACAACCCGAACGAATACCCCGAGATTACCATCCGTTCGGAGCCCGCGGGCGTCTTCGCCACGGAGAGCGTGGTGTTGCGTCCCGGTCAGACGCACACCACGGCCACCTACACGCCGGACAAGAACTTCGCGCAGTGGACGCGCAACGGCGTGCGCGAGGCGGACGCCTGGGGTCGCGCACTTGACGCGGTTACCATCGTCGGCAATCCGGGCGTGGGCAAGGTGGACTTGGTGGCGCACTTCGTGGACGACGCGCACACGCGTCTCTCGCGCTATTGGTACGGCGTGGACGACCAGCCCGAGGACTCCGACACGGATGGCGACGGTTACACCTTCGCCGAGGAGTTGCAATACGGCCTGAACCCGCTCTTTCCGAACGTCCTCCAACTCGGCGGCGTGGCGCATGGCGACTCCGCCGTGATGGAGACGAACCTCCAGCCCTTCGACATGGGCCGCATGGCACTCGTGGCGGGCGCACTGGAGGAACTCTTCGCGACGACCGACGGCGGCACGGGCGACTTGGTCGGCGGTCGGGACTTCGGCGACGCCGTCTCCGTGGCCGTGGTGGACCTGGACGAGGACGACAACTTCGACGTGCTCCTCTTTGCCGATGGCACCCTCTGGACAATGAAGAATACCGGGACGCCCGGCTCGCCGGAGTTGGAAATCACAAAGGGCACAAAGGGCACAAAGGATGGCGCGGGCGTGGCCCGCGCAGGACTGGATGGACTCGCGAAACTGGAAGCGGCGCTGAAGGAATTGGCGCGGCCGGTGATGGTGGGAGGCGAGACCGAGGCCGGGCCGGCGGTGTGGTTCTGCGACAATGGCGGGGCCGTGCGTCGGTGCGACTTGGCGACCGGCGCGATTGTCGAGACGGGGCTGTCGGGCTTCCCGGTGTGGGAAGCGACGGATGGCTTCGGCGTCGTCACGAACGGCACCCTAACGCTTGGCGACGCAACGCTCGCGTGCGACACGCCGGTGGAGCAACCCGTCTCCGCCGCGTTGGCGGATGCGACGGGGGATGGCGCGGCCGACCTGCTCGTGGCCGACGCCTCGGGACGCATCGCCCTCCTCGCCCGGGACGGCGACGCTTTCACGCTGGAGCACCGCGTCTGGGGCGGCTCGTTCGCGGGCTTTGCCGAGGGGCTGACCTTGGCGCCCGTGGACTGGGAGGCCGATGGCGACCTGGACATGCTCTGCGGCACGGCAGGCGGCAAGTTGCTCCTCTTGAGCGACCCAAACGTCGGCAAACCAAGCAACCTCCGCGCGACGGCGGGCTACGACAACGTCCTGCTCGAATGGGACCCGAACGGTCAGTCACGCGTCTATGGCTACGGCTTCTACCGGGCGCAAGGCGATGCCTTCGGTCGCATCGCCGAGCCGTCGTTGCCGACCTACCGCGACACGCCCCCGAGCCTCGCCGAGTGGGCCTATCGCGTTACGGCGCTCAGCCGCCTCTGGACGGCGGGCAACTCCGTCCCCGAAACCTTCGAGAGCAGTCCCGGCGAGGTCGTGCGCGTGAACCTCGGCGGCGTGACGCTCTGGATGCCCGAGGCGCTCACCTCCTACGCCGACGCGGAGATTGCCCTGCCCGTCACGGTGGACAACAGCCAGGGGCTCGGCGCCTTCACGCTTGCCGTGACCTACGACCCGGCCTTCGTCGAGCCGATTGATGTCGAACCCACGGCGCTTACCGAAGGGCTCGCACTCACCGCCACGCCCGCGGACGGCACGTGGACGCTCTCGGCCACGGGCGCGCTCCCCGCCGGCTCCGGCCCGCTTTTCCGCCTGCGCTTCCGCGTCAAGCCAGGCGTCCTCGGCGAGACCCCGCTCCGCCTGACGCAAGCCGCCTTCACGGCGCAGGACGGCAAGCCCGTCGCCACCAACGCCCTGCCCATCGAAACCATGCTCACCGTCAAGGCCAGCGAAAAACCACACGACCCGACGGTGGTGGAGCCGTGGACGAACGGCGACGTGGATGGCGACGGGAAGCTGTCGTGGGCGGACTATGACAAGGCGGGGCAGGCGCTGACGCAGTATCACAGTATCCGTGAGCGGCCGCATTCGAGCGACCCGGAGGCGGAGGACAATCGGATCCACCGTTCGATCGTGGAGGCACTGACGGCGTTCGGCAAACCGCCCGCGGACGGGAAGCTGAATGGGGTGCGCGACATCGTGGCGCTGGAGGCGTATTATCGGTCCATTCTCGGGGAGGAGGCTCGGCCATGAAGCGGTGGATGTTGATGATGGCGCTGGTGGCGCCGTTGGCGTTGAGTGCGCGCGAGGTGCGGGTGGGCACGGCGGTGTGCAACCCGGGCGCGCGGGTGCGGGTGCCGGTGGCGTTGGACGATGCGTCCGGGGCGGCCGGCGCGGCGGTGGCGTTGGCCTTCGCCCCGTTGGCGCTGACCTTGGAGTCGGTGCGGCCGGGGGCGTTGGCCGAGGCGATCGGGAAGCGGTTTCACGCGGCGAAAGGGGCAGGCCGGGCGGTCTTCGCGGCGCTGGGCGCGGCGGACGCGGAGGCGGGCGCGGGGACGTTGGCCACGCTGACCTTCCTGGTGCGCGAGGGGAGCGCGGGGCTCTACTCGGACGTAACGCCCACGGAGGCGCGGTTGAGCGAGCGCACGCTGACGCGCGACTTGGCGGCGGACGCGCCGTTGGGGGCGCGGGGCGGGCAAGTGCGCATCTTCGCGACGGACGGCGCGTGCGAGACGCGTCAGGGCGAGGGGGCGCTGACGGTGGCGGCGGGCACGACCCTGCGGCGCGTGGCGTTGGAGGCGGGGGACGCGCTTGAGGCGAACGCGGCGCAAACGCCCATCGTCATCACGGAGGCGCTGGAGGCGGATGGCGAACTACGCATCCTGCCGCCGGAGGGCGGTTGGGCGACGGCGCGCTACGCGATCGTGCGGTGCCCAAACGCGTCGCTGGCCTTGGCGCCGGATCCTGCCGACGCGCCGGACGCCTACACGCTCACGCAAACGACGGAGGGCGGATTGACGACCTATGCGCTGGAGGTGACGATGGCGGCGGAGGCGCCCATCGAGACCGAGACGGAGTTGTCGCCGGCGGACGAAAACCTCCTGCGCGACCTCTTGGGCGACCTGCCGGAGGGCGTGCGCACGATTCGCGTCGAGGGTACGCGCGAGGCCATCCTGGCGGGGCTGGATCTGGGCATCGCGCCGGCGACCTCGGCGGCGGATGGCACGCTGACGGCGCGGTTCGAGAAGCCGACGCTGCGCATCGTGGCCTTTGACCCGAAGGCGGGCACGGCGCGGGTGCGCGTCATTCCCGCCGAGGGCGCGACCGTCGCGCGGCCGTTGGCCACGGGCGTCTTGCAAGTGCGCGCAGCGGAGGCCTTGGGCGCGGCGATGGCGCCGCTTGAGGCGGAGGTGGATGCCTCCGGCTGGCTGGGCGCGGCCACGAAGGGCGAGGCCACGCTCACCTTCCGCCTGGGCCGCAATCTTTTCATCAAGGTGGTCGCCGAACGACCGGCGACCCAAACGGACACCGAAAAGGAGTGAACATGAAGAAGTTACCGTTGTCCCTGTGCGCGGCCTGCGCCGCCGTCACGCTGTGTGCCGCCGAGGCCGCGCCCGCGTTGGAGAGCGGCTCCGACTGGGCGAGCCGGCTGCGCGTCTCGGCCAATGGCTTCGGGCGCTTCGGCACCGAGGGCAAGATTGACGGTTTGGGCAGCGAGCGCGGCGAACTCTGGGGCATGGGTCTGGACGTGCAGTTCAACCTGTTGCCGAAGGAGCGCTTCAACCTCTGGCTCGGCGTGGGCACCTCCTACATCCCCGAGCAGGAGCTCTGCACGCTCGATGTCTCGGAAAGCTTTTCCGGCGCCACCGGCACCTCGCACTCCAAGCTGGAGGTGGAGAGCTATGACTTCCGCGTGATGCTCATCCCGGAATACAAGGTGTGCGAACAGGTCGCGCTGGGGCTGCGCCTCGGCGTCGGCTTCGGCCACACCAAGGTGAGCGAGACGTGGTCGGACACGCTTTCCCACGGCGGGCAGTCGTGGGGCGCGAGCGGCAAGGAGGATGACTCCGACACCGTCTTCCAAGGCATCGTGGGCGTGCAGGCCACCTGGAACATCACCAAGAACCTCGGGCTCTTCGCCTACGCCGACGGCCATTTCGGCAAGGACGTGGATCTCGAGGACTACGGCTCGGTGGACGGCACCGCCTTCGAGGCCGGCCTGGGCCTCAGCTGGGTTTTCTAAGAAGCGTTGCCGCCCGGGCCGCGACCTTGGCGGCGCACGGCTTGAGCCCTGCCTTGCGCGGACGATGCCCGCGCAAGGCAGGGTTTTGCGCCTGACGCGACGTTTTCCCCGGACCGCCTCGTTCGCCGTCCGCTCATCTGCCGTATGGGCATATCGTCGCCCGCCCACTCCTCCGCCGCCCCGCAGGGGCGCCCTGTTTTCTGTTCTCTGTCCACTCATTTGCTATAATAGGGAAAAAGGAGTACGCATGACACCGGATTTGACGGCTAGCCAAGAGGATTACTTGGAGGCGATCAAGGAGTTGATCGACGAGGGGGAGCATGGGCACGCGCATACGAGCGACATCGCGCGGCGGCTGAAGGTGAAGATGCCTTCGGTGACGACGGCGCTGGGGGTGTTGCGTCGCGCGGGATTGCTGAATTATGACACGAGCCGGCCGGTGACGCTGACGGCGGAGGGGGAGCGGGAGGCGTTGCGGGTGATTCGGCGGCATCGTGTGTTGGCGTGGTTTTTCCAAGGGGTGTTGGGGCTGGACGAGACGTCGGCTTCGGAGACGGCGTGCCGGGTGGAACATGTGATTGACGACCGGCTGGTGGATCGGCTGGAGATTTTGACGGAGGCCTGGGGCGAGTTGCCGCCGAACGCGCCGTTGCGGGCGCGGGTGACGGAGTTGCGCAAGGCCAAGGAGGATTGAGCGATGACGCATGAGGCCATGTTGGCGCGGGCGCACGAGACGCTTGCGACGGAGATTGCGGGGTTGAGGCAGGCGGATGCGGCGATTGGGCCGGTCTTCTGCGAAATCGTGGAGGCGATGCTGGCGACATTGGCGCGCGGCGGCAAAATCGTCGTCACGGGCATCGGCAAGAATATCCATGTGGGCGAGAAGATTGCCGCGACGATGGCGAGCACGGGATCGACGGCGATGTTGCTGAACCCGGTTCAGGCGATGCATGGGGATTTGGGCATGGTGACGGCGGCGGACATCGTGCTGGCAATCAGCTATTCGGGCGAGTCCGACGAGGTCATCCGCCTGATTCCTTCGTTGCGGCGCATCGGGGTGAAGGTGATCGGGATGACGGGGAAGGCCGATTCGTCCCTGGCGAAAAACAGCGATTGGGTCTATCTCATCGATTGCGGGCGCGAGGCGTGCCCGTTCAACATGGCGCCGACGACCTCGACCACGGCGACGTTGGCGCTGGGCGACGCGTTGGCGATGGTGTTGTTGGAGGCGCGTGGCTTCAAGAAGGAGAACTTTGCGTTGTTGCACCCTGCGGGGGCGATCGGCCGGGCGTTGCTGTTCCGCGTGAAGGATATCATGCGCACGGGCGAGCGGCTGGTGGCGTTGCCGGAGACGGCGACGGTGCGCGACGCGGTGGTGGCGATGACTTCGGCGAAGGCGGGCTGCGCGTGCGTGACGGCGCCGGACGGGACGCTTCTGGGCATCTTCACGGATGGCGATCTGCGCCGTTTGCTTTCGGGGGACGGGGAGGATCCGATGGGGCGCCCGATCACGGCGGTGATGGTGCGCAAGCCGGTCTCCGTGCCGTTGGGCGCGTTGGCGGTGGAGGTGCTCAACATCTTCGAGAACCACAAGGTGGACGATCTGCCGGTGGTGGACGAGGCGGGCAGGTTGGTGGGCACCATCGACATCCAGGATTTGCCGCGCATGAAGATCCTGTGAGATGATTCACCTCTTTGTCGGGACAGACGATTATCTCAAGACGGAGGGCGCCAAGCGCGTCATCGACGGGTTGGTGCCGCCGGGCGACCGGGACTTTGGCCTGGAGGTGATTGACGGCGCTTGCGACCGCGCGGACGAGGCGCTCGATGCGCTCGCGCGCACCGAGGAGGCCGTGCGCACGCCGAGTTTCCTGGGCGGGAACAAGGTGGCGTGGTTGCGCGAGGCCAACTTCCTGCCCGGCGCGAAGGGGCGCGTGGCCGAGGCGCAGGCCGTCAAGGACGCGTGCGCGGGCTTTGTCGAGCGGTTGCAGAAAGAGCCGCTCCCCGAGGGGCACCACCTCATCGTCACCACCGCCGTCTGCCCCAAGACCACGAAGTTCCACAAGTTGGCGGAAAAGGCCGGCACGGTGGTGGAGTGCGGCGCCGCGTTGCGGTATTGGGACGTGGCGAAAGCGGCGCAGGAGCGGCTGGCGGCCGTGCTCCCCGCGAGCGGGCTGCGCATGGCGCCGGCCGTGCGGGATGCCTTCGCCAAGCGGGTGGGCGCCGACACGCGCACCATTGTCTCGGAATTGGCAAAACTGCGCGATTACCTGGGAAAGGACGGCGCGGAGGTGGCGTTGCGCGACGTGGAGGCCGTGACGTCCAGTTCGGTGGGCACGGAGCCTTTCGCGATCTCGGAGGCGCTCTTGGCGCGTTCGCCCATTCAGGCGGTGCGGGCCGTGGAACAGTTGCGCGCGGACAAAAACGCGGCCTTCGCGGCGGCGGCCATGATTCTGAACACGTTGAACGACCTCTGCGCCATCCGTGACGCGCTTGACCGCGGTTGGCTGGCGGGCAACCGTTGGGAGATGCCGGCGGAAAACCTGCCGGCGCGCCTGGCGCGGCTGAACGGGTGGGCGCTCGGCAAGCAGGTGGAGGCGGCCAAGCGCTACACGCTCAACGAGTTGCGCGCGGGGCGCCATTACGCGGTGGAGATGCGCTTCAAGTTGGTGGACGCCACCTCGCAGGATACATGGGCGATTATCGAGCCGGTGCTCATGCGGGTGCTTATGCGTAGGGCGCGGCGATGAGCGACAAGCCGGAATTGCCGCGTCCGGGGAGCCTTCAGGCCGTCATCGGCGCCATGCTGTTCGCCTCGGGCGAGCCGCTCACGCCGGAGACGCTCCGCGATGCCTTGCGCACGGTGGCCAAGGGAGCGGGGCCCGGAACGCCGGAGGCGGACTTCGCGGGGGCCACGGCCAAGGAAATCCGCGGTTATCTGGGGGACATCGCGGCGACGTTGGCGCGGTGCGATTTGGGCTTGTGCCTCTGCGAGGAAGGTGGGCGCTTCGCTTTTCGCACGGAGCCCGCCGCGGGGCCATGGGTGCGGGCGCTCACCAAGGCCGCGCCGCCGCAACGCCTCTCGCGCGCCACGCTTGAGACATTGGCGGTCATCGCCTACCGTCAGCCCATCAGCCGCGCGGAGATCGAGAGTGTGCGCGGCGTCTCGGCGGACCACACGGTGCGGGCGTTGCTGGAGCAGGGGTTGATCCGGGCCGTGGGGCGGAGCGAACTGCCGGGGCGGCCCTTCCTCTATGGCACCACGGCCACCTTTCTGGAGCATTTCGGGTTGCGCTCGCTGGACGATTTGGAGCCGCCGCCGGAGGAGTAAGCGTGCCCAGGGAAATGACACACGCTTCGGACCACGAAGACACAATCGGTGCGCAGGCGGTCGGACGCTCCACCGGTCGGGCTGCGCCCTCCCTGCCGCGTCCGCCGCCTGCGCATCGCCGTTCTTTTGTTCCAAAGGGTTCTTCTTTTTTGACAAAACACTTGGGCGTCTTTTGGGGGAACGCGCAGGGTTCCCGGGCGCGCGTGCCGGAGGACGCATGAGGCACGTGTATCTGCACATGCCTTTCTGCACGGGGCGGTGCGCCTATTGCGGGTTCGTCTCCGGGCCGCCGCCCGAGCGGCCGGGAGACTACGTGGACGTGTTGGCGCGCGAGGCCGCGGCGCGTGGGTTCGCCCTGCCGTTAGGGCCGCTGGAGAGTCTCTATTGCGGGGGCGGCACGCCCGCGCTTTTGGGCGTGGCGGGCTTTCGGCGGCTGGCCGCCTCGGGGTTTTTCACGCTGGCGCCGGGGGCGGAGTGGACGGTGGAACTCCACCCCGCGGCCGTGACGCGCGACCTGGTCGCCGCCTTGGCGGATTTGGGGGTGACGCGGCTGAGCATCGGCGTGCAGAGTTTCGACGAGGCCGCGTTGGCGCGGTGTCGCCGCCGGCACACCGTCCGCCAGGCGTTGGAGGCCATCGAGACGGCGCGCGCGGCAATCGCCGACACGGGGATTGACCTCATCGCGGGGCTCCCGGGCGTCTCGGCGGCGGCGTGGACGCAGACGTTGCGGCGGGCGGTGGCGTTGGGGCTGCCGCACCTCTCGGTCTACGCCCTCTCCATCGAGCCCGAGAGCGCGTGGGGGCGCGCAGGGAGGGCACCGCCTGACCCGGAACGCCTGTGCGATGCCGTGGCGGAGGCCGCCGAGACGCTCGGCGCGGCGGGATTGGCGCGCTACGAGACGTCGAACTACGCCCGGCCGGGCTTCGCCTGCCGCCACAATCTGAACACGTGGCGCGGCGGCGACTATCTGGGGCTTGGCCGGGGCGCCGCGAGCCGCCTGGGGCGCACGCGCCGCGCGGGCGACGGCACCGAGGAGACGCTCGCGGAGGAGGAGGACGCGTTGGAGCGCGCGCTGACGGCGCTGCGGTTGGCCGAGGGCTTCGACCCCGAGGCCGCGGCGCGCCGCTTCCCGGTCTTGGCGCCGCGTCTGCCGCGTTGGCGCCGGCTTTTGGCGGGCTTCCGCGCGGAGGGGCTGCTGACGGCGGCGAACGCGCCGACCACGCGGGGCCATGAGGTGTTGGACGCTTTGGCGCGGGCGCTTTTGTGATATACTGGGCGCCATGTTGAGACGGCGGACATTTCTGATCGCGGCGGCGAGCGTGTCGGTGGCCGGGCGCGTCGTTGTGCAGGCATCGGACGAGACGCGGCCCCTGGGGCCGGGTAGGTTGCGGCTTTATCCGCCCACGCGCGGCCAGCAACGTCTGGACGGCTCCGTGCGCAAGGGGGTCTTCATGGACACGGGGACGGGGCGCCCCGAAAGCGGGATGTTCGGGAACGTGCGCAAATACGCCGACGGCTCGCCGCGTTTCCACGAGGGTATCGACATCGCCCCGGCGCGGCCGTGGCGGCGCGACGAGGACCCGACGGACATGGTATGCGCCGCGGCCGCCGGTCTGGTGGCCTACGTCAACCGCCACGACGCCAATCCCTCGCTCTACGGCAACTACGTCGTGCTCACGCACCAGGTGCCCGGCTTCGGCGCCATCTACACGCTCTACGCGCACCTGCGCACCCCCGTCGCGGGGCTTCGCGCGGGGCAGACGGTGGCGGCCGGCACGCCGCTCGGCATCATGGGGCACACGCCGGACTTCCCGCTCGCGCGCGCCCACCTGCATTTCGAGATCGGCGTGGTGATGAACGTGCACTATCCGCTCATCGACCCGCAGCACGGCATCTGGAACGGCGCCAATCTCTACGGCATCGACCCGTGCGACGTCTTCCGCGAGCAACGCGAGCGGGGCAACTTCGACATCGCCGCCTACCTGGCGAACCGCCCGGTGGCCTACGCGTGCGCGGTGTCGGATGGCGCGGCGCTGGACTTCTTCCGCCGCTATCCCACGTTGTGGCGCGGCGAACGGATCGCGGGGCGCCCGGCGTGGGTGGCCTTCTCGCGCGAGGGCATTCCCGTGCTGGGGCGTTCGTTGCGGCCCGGGGAGCGGCCCGAGCCGGCCATCGACCGCGCGGAGCTGGCCCGCGGGCGCGACTGGGCGGCCCCCAAGCGGGGCGCGATTTTGATTGACAACCTGACGGTTTCCCCGACGCGGCCGCCCAAGCATCCTGTGCGGCAGGGCGAGGTGGGGTGAAAGGGGCGCCATGCGTATTCTTTTGGTCGACAATCTGCTCATCCGCCGCTACGGCAAACTCCGCATGGGGCCCGGGCGCGCCTTGGCGTGCGGCGCCATCCGCGGGAACCACCGCCTGTGCGAGTTCTCCGACCGCGACCTGGCGCGTTACATGGGGCTGGGCTGCCGTTGGCTCGGCGAACGCCTCGTGAACGCCGCGCTCGTCAAGACCGCCCGCAACTTCCGCCCGGACGCCGTTTTGCTGGGGCATTGCGACTTCATCCGCAACGCCACGCTCGATGCCATCCGCGCCGCGGTGCCGGGCGTGCGCATCGCGCATTTCAACGTCGACCCCATGTGCGACCCGCACCCGCAGGCGCAAATGCGCGAGCGGATGGCGAGTTGCGACGCGCTCTTCGCCACCACGGCGGGGGAGCGTTGGCTCCGGCCCTTTGTCACCGGGCGCAACGTCGTGGCCTACATGCCCAACCCCGCCGACCCGGCGCTGGAGACGCTGGACAACAGCCGCCGCCCGGCGGACGACTTCTCGTGCGATCTGTTCTACGCCGGCCAACCGCGCAAGGGTGACCCGCGACTGGCCTTCGTCGAGCGGCTCTGCGCGGCGCTTCGCGGCAAGCCGCTCCGCTTTCTGCTCGTGGGGATGGGCGGGCGGCCCGCGGTGGTGGGCGGGGCCGCGTACGACGACCTGCTGGCCTCCGCCAAGATGGGGCTGAACATCAACCGCTACTTCGGCATGAAGTGGTATTCGTCCGACCGTATCGCGCACCTCATGGGATCGGGCATCCTCACCGCGCTCTACGATGGCGACGCGATGCAACGCTTCTTCTCCGACAAGGAGGCGGTCTTCTTCCACGACGTGGACGACTTGGTCGAGCGGCTTCTCTGGTTCCAGGCGCACGACGACGCGCGCCAAGCCGTCGCCGCCGCCGGCCGGGCCGCCTACCATGCGCGCTTCGGCGGGGAGCGCGTGCTGCGGTTTATGCTTGAGACGCTCTTCCGGCGCCCGTTTTCCGAGGCGTACGAATGGGCGGAGGAGACCTACGCATGATTTTGCAATCGCTCGATCGCCTTGTTTCGGCGGACTTCCCGGAGGCGCACGTCTCGCTCACGCTCGCCAACGTCACCGACACCGCGCGCACGCTGGAGCGCAACCACCTCTGCGGCCCCATCGCCGGCATCGTCCAGGCCGACCTGATCGGTTGCGTGGTGCTCATGGGCACGCGGCTCGACACGCCCGGGCAGACGCTCGCCTTGCGCCTCCGCCTGCCGCAGGGCGCGCTGGGCGGGGCCTTCCTGGAATGCGCCTACGGTTACGCCGTGCGCGGCTTCGTGAACCAAAAGGTGCTGCCCGCGCTTGACGATTCCCCGGAGCCAGACGAGACGCTCTTCGACCGCGCCATCGGCCGCGCCGCGCACTGCGCCGTCACGCGCGCCTGGCCCGACGGCCGGCACGACGAGACTGCCTTCGAGGTCGCCTTCGAGGATCGCCTCACCGTCACCGACATCGTCGAGGAATACTTCCGCGGCAACCTGGGGCTCAACGTCCTCGCGCAACTCTCCGCGGCCAGCAAGACCGGCTACGTGGAGTGCGCGCACGCCCTGCTCTGCGAGTTCCACCCCGAGGCCTCCGACGCGACTTGCCGGCGGGTCGAGGACCGTTTCGACGATGGCTCGGTGCAAGATTTGCTGGACGCGGGCGCCGGCCTCACGGCCTTGGCCGCGCACCTGGAGTTGGGCCCCGCCGGCGAGACCAAATCCTCGCCCGTCCGCTTTGCGTGCGGGTGCTCCGCACAAAAGGTGCTGGGCATGTTGCGTGCCCTGCCGCTTGCCGAGCGCCGGGCGATGGCCGCCGAGGGCAAGTCCGTCGACATTTTCTGCCATATGTGCGGCAAGTGCTACACCGTCACGCCGCAACAACTGAGAGGCCTCCTGTGAGTGCGACACCCCTCCGGATTTTGTACGACCGCAACCTGGCGCTCGGCGCCAGACTCTTCCCGCGCCTGGGCCGTGCCCGCGCCATCGACGGCCGTGCCCTTACGCATGCCGACCTGGCCGCGTGCGACCTGCTTTTCGTGCGCTCCACCTGCCGCCTCGACGCCGCCCTGCTGGAAGGGACGCCCGTCCGCTTCGTGGGCAGCGGCGTGGCCGGCACCGACCACATCGACTTCGCCGCGCTCCGCGCCCTGGGCATCCCCGTCGCCACCGCGCCCGGTTGCAACGCCGAGAGCGTCGCCGACTTCGTCGTCGCCGCGCTCCTGGCCATCGGCGCGCGTCAAGGGCGCGACTGGGCCGGCGCCACGCTCGGCATCGTGGGCGTGGGCCACGTCGGCACCATCGTCAAGCGCTTCGCCGAGGAAGCCCTGGGCATGAAGACCCTCTGCTGCGACCCGCCGCGAAAGGACGATGGCGACTTCCGCGCCCGCGACTTCGTCTCCCTCGACGAACTCCTCCCGCAGGCCGACGTCGTGACGCTCCACACCCCGCTCAACGACGACGGCCCCTACCGCACGCGCGGCCTCATCGCCGGCCCCACCGCACGGCGCTTCAAGCCCGGCGCCGTGCTCCTCAATTTCGCACGCGGCCCCATTTGCGACGACGCGCTCGTGGCCGCCATGCTCACCGCCGGCCTCCTCTCCGACGCCGCCATCGATTGCTGGGAGGGCGAGCCCGACTACCCGGCCGCGCTCGCCGCGCTCGCCGCCACCGCCACCCCCCACATCGCCGGCCATGCCTTCGAGGGCCGAGCCAACGGCACCCTCGCCGTCTATCAGGCCGCCTGCGACTTCCTCGGCGTGGAACCCGGCCCAATGCCGCGCTTCCCGCCGGCCAAGCCCGCCGCGCTCACGCTCGACTGCGCCGGCCTCCCCGACGCCCAAGCCCTGCGGCAGGCCGTGCGCGTCGCCTGCGACATCGAGGCCGACACCGCGCGTTTCCGCGCCGCCTACTCCGACGACGCCGCCCTTCGCCGCGCGCGCTTCGACGCGCTCCGGCGCGACTACCCGCACCGCCGCCTCTTCGGCGCCACCAAACTGCGGCTCCGGAACGCCTCGCCCGCCTTGGCCGCCAAGTTCCGCGCGCTCGGCTTCCCCGTGACGCTCGCGCGCCGCGCCGCCAAGGAGGCGCGGCCATGAAGTGGACGGCCTTGAGACGCGTGGCCGCCGCCCGCGCGGCGCTGGCGTTGCTCGGCGCGCTCCCGTTGCTCGCAGGGTGCACGATTTACCGCATCGACAGCAATCCGCAGGGTTTGCGCGTCTCCGTGAACAACATCGAGGAGGGCTTCACGCCCTGCCGTTACGTGCTTTGGACAGGCTTCTACTATCCACTGGAGGTGACCGTCGCCCCGCCCCAGCCCCGCCAACTCCAATCCTACGCCAACGAAAAAGGCGTGACCGTCCGCGCCATCACCGCCCCGCAGACCAAAATCCTCACCGAGCGCTCCCCCTCCGGCACCGTCTACTTCGACTTCATCGCCACCGAGCACGACAACCCAACCCCTTGACCGACGACGCCCGGCGACGAAGGGTTCCACGCCAAGCCCCGGGCAAACGCGGGTGTTGCGTGGACGGGAAGGGCGTGTTATCATGGTGGCGTCGATCGGTCAAGCGATTGGTTGGTCAAGCAAAGGAGGTGCGCGATGAAACGCGTGTTGTTGCTGTTGATTGGGTTGGCGTGCGTGATGCCTTTGCCGGCGCGGCCGCATGGGCCACCGCCTCCGCCGCCGTCGCATTGGCGGCCGCATTTCCGGCCGCACCCGCCGCGTTGGGGGTGGGGCGTGAGCGTGAGCCCGTGGGGAAGCGCGTTCTCGTTGGGCACGCGCGTGGGGCGGCATGGGGCCTTTGGGCTGACGTTGCCGCTCTGCCCGCCGCCCGTGGTGCGCGAAACGACGACGGTGGTGGTGCAACCGCCCGCCCGACAGACGCTGGTGGTGCCCCAGACAGTGGTGGTTCAGCCCGATCCGGCCGCGCAGACGCCTGCGGCGCGCGTGCCCGGCATCCTCCCGGGTTTGGCCACGACCAACGCCATCCCCGCCAAGGTCTGGGTGGAGGGCTACTGGCGCGTCTTGCGCGACGAAACCGGCGCCGAGACCTCGCGCACGTGGGTTCCCGGCCATTGGGAGGAGACGACGCGCTGATCGCGGCCGCCGGCGGAAAGGGTGCGCGTCGCTCGCGACACCGCCGCCCCACCCCATGCAATCGCTTTTCGGATTGACCCGTTTCCCCGGGCTGTATTGTCCGTGTGGCGATGGCCTGCCAAGCGGCCCGCCGATGTGCTACAATGCTCCATTATGGACAGTGAGGCACAGTTGTTGGAATTGGTCCGGCGAACGGCATGCGAGGCGCCCGCGGACGTCTTGGAGGCGTTGGCGCGTGCCCGCGAGGCGGAGGCGGAGCCGGCGCGGGGGACATTGGGGACGATTTTGGAGAATTGCGCGTTGGCGCGCGAACGGTGCGTGCCGATGTGCCAGGACACGGGCACGTTGACCTTTTTCTGGGAGGTGCCGCCGGGGACGCGCCAAGGGGCGCTCGTGGCGGCGGCGAACGCGGCTGTGCGCGAGGCGACGAAGCGCGGTTGGTTGCGCAAAAACACGATCGACACGCTCTCGGGACGTTCGGTGGACGACAATGTGGCCGAGGGGATCCCGGTCCATCACTTTGAGGAGCGGGAGGGGGCGACGCGCCCGGAGGTGTGGCTGCTCCTGAAGGGCGGGGGCAGCGAAAACATGAGCCGGCAGTATAGCCTGCCCGACGCACGGCTCGGCGCAGGGCGCGACCTGGCCGGCGTGCGCGCGTGCGTGCTCGACGCGGTGGCGGCCATCCAGGGGCAGGGCTGCGCGCCGGGGATCCTAGGTGTCTGTATTGGGGCGGATCGCGCGGAGGGCTATGCCGTGGCAAAGCGCCAGTTGTTGCGGCCGTTGGGCGACGTCTCGCCGGTGCCGGAGCTGGCGGCGCTGGAGGCGCGGCTCTTGGGGGAGGCGAACACGCTGGGCATCGGCCCGATGGGACTGGGAGGAAAGACGACGCTTTTGGGGGTGAAGCTGGCGGCACGGACGCGCCTGCCGGCCTCTTTCTTTGTCACGATCGCGTATTGCTGCTGGGCGTGCAGGCGCCAGGGCGTGCGCTTGGAGGGATGGCATGAGAACGATTGATTGCGATTATCTGGTGGTCGGCAGCGGCATCGCCGGATCGATGGCCGCGATGGGCCTGGCCGGGCATGGGCGCGTGTTGCTGGTGACCAAACGCGCGCTGGACGAGGCGAACACGGCCTACGCACAGGGCGGTATCTCCTGCGTGATGGGCACGGACGACACCTTCGACCTGCACGTGGCCGACACGCTCGACGCGGGCGCCGGCCTCTGCCATGAGGACGTGGTGCGGCAAATCGTCGAGGCGGGGCCCGCGTGCCTGCGCAAGCTTATCGACATGGGTGTGCCCTTCACCAAAAGCGCGGGCTCGGCCTGCCCCGAGGGCTTTGACCTGACGCGCGAGGGCGGCCACACCCGCCGGCGCATCCTCCACGCCGGCGACATCACCGGCCGCGAGGTGGAGCGGACGCTCGCGGCGCGGGTGCGCGCCACCAAGGGGTTGCACGTCTGCGAAAACACGCTGCTCATCGACCTGGTGACCACGCGCTTCCTGCGCGAGGGTGGCGAAAACCGCGTGGTGGGCGCCTATCTGCTGAGCACGGAGACGGGCGAGATCTGGGCCGTGCGCACGGGTGCGGTCATCCTCGCCACCGGCGGCATCGGCAAGGTCTACCAATACACCTGCAATCCCGACATCGCCACGGGCGACGGCATTGCCGTGGCCTGGCGCGCGGGCGCGAAGATCCGCAACATGGAGATGGTGCAGTTCCACCCCACCTGCCTCTACCACCCCAGGGCCAAACGCTTCCTCATCAGCGAGGCCGTGCGCGGCGAGGGCGCCATCCTCGTCACGCGCGACGGCAAGCCCTTCATGGAGAAATACGACCCGCGCGGCTCGCTCGCCCCGCGCGACATCGTGGCCCGCGCCATCGACAACGAGATGAAGACGCGCGGCGACGCCTATTGTTGCCTCGACATCCGCCACAAGGGCGAGGCCTACCTGAAGGCGCGCTTCCCCGCCATCTACGCCAAATGCCTGGAGTTCGGCATCGACATGGCGCGCGACCTCATCCCCATCGTGCCGGCGGCGCACTACCTCTGCGGCGGCATCGCGGCCGACGTCGCGGGGCGCACCACCCTGCCCGGCCTCTACGCCATCGGCGAATGCGCCTGCACCGGGCTCCACGGCGCCAACCGCCTGGCCAGCAACTCGTTGCTCGAGGCGCTCGTCTGCGGCTGTGCCTGCGCCGACGCGCTCTGCGCCGAGCCGGTCCCCAGCGTCGCGCACGTCACCGTGCCCGATTGGGTCTACGGACACGCCGTGCCCACCGACGAGGCCGTTCTCGTCGCGCACAACTGGCAGGAGCTGCGCACCTGCATGTGGGACTACGTGGGCATCGTCCGCACCGACAAGCGCCTCCGCCGCGCCCTCCGCCGCGTGCGCAACCTGCGCGAGGAAATCAACGAATACTACTTCGATTACCTCGTGACGGCCGACATCCTGGAGCTGCGCAACATCGCCGACGTGGCCGAGCTCATCATCACCTCGGCCATGGCCCGCCACGAAAGCCGCGGCCTGCACTATACCCTCGATTATCCCGACCGCCTGCGCCTGGCCCGCGACACGGACCTGGTGCGCGCCCCCGAAAAGGAGTGGTGATGGAGGTCTGGGTCAACAATCCCTTCGACAACCTCCCCGGCGAGGGGCGCCGCCCCCAGCGCTACAACCTGCTGTGCCGCGCGCTCACCAAGGCCGGCCACCACGCCGTCTGGTGGAGCAGCGACTTCTCGCACGCCACCAAACGCCCACGCGCGCTGGAGCCCGCCTACCGCGCGCCCGAGGGCTTCGATGTCCGCCTCGTGCCCACGCCGCCCTATCGCGACAACATCGGCCTGCGCCGCGCCTGGAGCCACCGCCGTTACGCCGCCGCTTGGGAGCGCCTCGCCATCGCGGCCGTCGAGGCCGGCCAACTGCCCAAGCCCGACCTGGTGCTCACCTCGTGGCCGCCCATCGAGACCGCCGCCGTGGCGCGGCGCTTCCGCGCGCGCTGGGGCTGCAAGGTGGTGGTGGACGTGATGGACGCCTGGCCCGAAAACTTCCACCGCCTCATCCCCGGCCCGCCGTGGGTGAAAGACCTCCTCGGGCGGATAATCTTGGCCCCGGCCTACCGAGCCGCGCGCCGTGCCTACCGCCTGGCCGACGCCGTCTCCGCCGTCGGCGTCACCTACCTCGGGCTCGCCATGCGCCACGGCTGCCGCGCCCCGCGCCACCTTTGCTATCATGGCATCATGCGCATGAACAACGGCGCCTCGCGCTACAACCTCGACGAATCCGAGCCCCTCCGCCTCATCTACGTGGGCAACATGGGCCGCAGTTACGACCTCGCCACCGTCGTCCGCGCCGTGCGCCGCCTCGCCGAGGCCGGCGAGCACATCCGCCTCGACCTTGCCGGGACCGGCCCCCGCGAGCCGCTCCTCCGCCGCGAGGCCAAAGGTTGCGCCGCCATCCGCTTCTACGGCTACCTCAGCAACGAGGACATGCAGCAACTCCTCGCCGATTCCGACCTCGCCATCGTCCCCATGTTCCCAGACAGCCACGTCGCCGTGCCCTACAAACTGGCCGACTACACCGCCGCCGGCCTCCCCATGATTTGCTCCCTCACCGGCGAGACCCAGGCCCTCATCGAGCGCTACGGCGCCGGCTCCATGTACCGCGCCGGCGACGAGGCCGACTTCACCCGCGTCCTCCAAACCTACCTTCACCAACGCAGCCGCATCACCCGCGAATCCCTCGCCTCCGCCCGCCTCGCCCGCGAAAACTTCATGATGGACGCCATCTACCCCGAGTTCGTCCGCTTCCTCGAAGAACTCTGAGATATGGAAATCACAAAGGACACAAAGACCACAAAGGGATTGTCATGACAACGCAGCAGATGTATTTGGCGAACTTGATTAAACGGACCGGGCTGTTCAACGATGCCCAGATCGAGATTTTGCTCAACGCGGATTTGTCCGATGGCTTGCCGGCGGCGGTGGCGCGCCTGGAGATGGCCAAGGAGTCCGAGTTCCTGGAACGGCTGGCGCCCTTGTTGGGTCTGGAATACGTGGACTTGGCCAAGACGCGCCCCACCGACGAGGCGCTCCGCCTGCTTCCCGCCCGCGCCGTCCACCAATACAACGCCTTGCCGCTGGCCGTCGAGGGCGACGCGTTGGTCGTGGCCTTGGGCGACCCGATGGACGGTGCGGCCGCCGATGGCCTGCGCCTGGCCTGCGGCAAGCCCGTCCACCTCCGCCTGGCCCCCGCCGAGGAAATCGACAAAGCCATCAAGAAATACTACGGCGTCGGCGCCGAGGCCATCGAGAAGATGATCGAGGATGGCCGCTACGAAGTCTCCGACACCGAAGCCAATATCTCCAAAATCGACGTGAACGAGATGGGCCAGGAGGCCTCCATCGTCCGCTTCGTCAACCAAATCATCGCCGAGGCAGACCGCCAAGGCGCCACGGACATCCACGTGGAGCCGATGGAAGACGAGCTGCGCATCCGCTACCGCATCGACGGCATGTTGCACAAGGTGGACGTACCCCCGCAGATCAACCGCCTCAAAGCCGCCATCATCTCGCGCCTCAAAGTCATGGCCAACCTCGACATCGCCGAGAAACGCCTGCCGATGGACGGCCGCATCGGCATCCGCCTCAACGGCGAGGACATCGACATCCGCGTCTCCACCTGCCCCACCGCCTACGGCGAAAGCGTCTCGCTCCGCCTGCTCCAAAAAGCCGGCAACTTTGTCCAGCTCAAAGACTTGGGCATGAGCGAGCGCGACTACGCCCTCACCAACAAACTCATCACGCGCCCCAACGGCATCATCCTCGTCACCGGCCCCACCGGCTCGGGCAAATCCACCAGCCTCTACGCCTTCCTCCACGAGATCAACAAGGTCAACGTCCGCATCATGACGGCCGAAGACCCCATCGAATACGAGATGAAGGGCATCAACCAAGTGCTCGTGCGCGCCGACATCGGCCTCACCTTCGCCCGCGCCCTCCGCGCCTTCCTCCGCCAGGATCCCGACATCATCATGGTCGGCGAAATCCGCGACGGCGAGACCGCCGAGATCGCCATCAACGCCTCCCTCACCGGCCACCTCGTCTTCTCCACCCTCCACACCAACGACGCCGCCGGCGCCTTCGCCCGCCTCATCGACATGGGCGCCGAGCCCTTCCTCGTCGCCTCCGCCGTCGCAGGCGTCCTCGCCCAACGCCTCGCCCGCCGCCTTTGCCCCAAATGCCGCCAACGCATCCCACTCAAAGAGGGTTGGTGGGACCAACCCCACCTCCCCCCGCAAGACTACGTCTACGCCCCCAAGGGCTGCGAGGCCTGCGCCAACACCGGCTACAAAGGCCGCGGCGCCATCTTCGAACTCCTCGGTGTCTCCGAACGCATCGGCAGCATGATCATCGGCCGGCACTCCTCCGCAGAAATCCGCAAGGCCGCCATGGAAGAAGGCATGGCCACCCTCCGCCAAGACGGCTGGCGCAAGGTCTTCTCCGGCTTCACTTCCGTCGAGGAACTCATGCGCGTCACCGAAGACGCCAAATAAGCCAACAGAAAACAGCAAACCGTGAACGGGACGCCCGCCGGGCGGGCGACGGTGCGACGTCATCGCGCGGGTTGCCCGTCGCCCCGATGGGGCGTCCTGCCCACTGCCTGCTGTTCACTGTCTACTGAGTCGGTCGCCCACCACGGCGGGGAGGGCGATGGCCGCGGTATCCGTGCGCAAGGGGCGCGGCCCCAACGAGATCGGCGCGAAGCCATGCGCCGCGAAGGCCGCGTTCTCGGCCTCCGTCCAGCCGCCATCGGGCCCGATGGCGATGATGGGCGCACCGGGGGCATCCGCAAGGGCGGCGCCCCCGCCATCGGCCGGGTTGGCGATGAGACGCACGCCCTCGTCCGGCAACAAATCCCACAGCTCCCGCAAGCGCCGCACCAGGCACACCCGCGGCACCCGCGTCGTCTTGCCCTGCATGAGCCCATCGATGAGGATGGGGCGATATTCCTCCTCGCGCAAAAGGTGCATCCGGAAGTAACTCTTCTCCACCTTCTCGGCACCCACCAGATAAATCGTCCGCACGCCCATCGCCGCGCTCTGAAAGAAGATGCGCCGCAACGACCGCGGGCGCGTCAGCGCCAAAACCAAATCATACCACGGCGCCAGGCTCGCCCCGCGCGGCTCAAAACGCAACGACACCCCGCCCGCGGCCGCATCCACGCCCAACACCTCCACCTCGCCCACGGGCCCATCCAACAGCCCGGCCTGAAAACGGTCGCCCGGCGCCGCATGGAGCACCCCGAGCAAATGCGCCGCCCGCGCGTCGCGCACGGCGATGCGCCCGGCCTCCCCCACCTCGTCCGGCGCGAAAAGCAAGAGGTTCATTCCAGGTTCGTCAGGTCGTTGGCCAAGGCCGCCAGGTCGATGGAGCCTTGGTAGACCTCCTTGACAGGGCCGGCGAGCGTCAGCCCCGTGCAGCGGTTGTTGCGCCAATCGGCGTCCACCGTGAGGATGAAGCCGCCACCCGTGCGCACGCACATCGGGAGCGAGCCGGCGTGCGCCTCCACGGCGGTGACGGCGGCGGCCACCGCGCCCGTGCCGCAGGCGCCGCTCTCGGCCTCCACGCCACGCTCATAGGTGCGGATGGCCAGATGGTCCGCATCGCGCTGGATGACGAAGTCCACGTTCACGCCCTCGGGCGCGAAGGCCGGGTGCAAACGCAACGCGCGCCCCAGCCCCACCACGTCCACATCCTCGGCGCGCCTCACGCGAACCACGAAATGCGGCACGCCCGTGTTGATGTAGTCCCCCGCCACAGGCCGGCCGTTCACGTGCACCACCATGCCATAACTGCGCGCCGTGGCCTCGGGCATCCACACCTTCACGTTGCACCCGTCCAAAATCTCCGCGTCCAGAAGCCCGCACGAGGTCTCCATCGTCATCGCGCGCGGCGCGGCGCCAATCTTGTGCGCGAACCAAGCCGCGCACCGCGCGCCGTTGCCGCACATGTCCACCTCCGTGCCGTCGGGATTGAGGAAACGCATCCGGAAATCCGCCCGCGTCGAGCGCTGGATCAGGATGACCCCCTCGCAGCCGATGCCCGTGCGCCGCGCGGCCAGTTGGCTCATCAACACATAATCCTGCCACGGCACCGTGCCCGCGCGGTCGTCCAACATCACAAAGTCGTTCGCCGCGCCATGCATTTTCGTGAACTGCAGCACCATCGCTCCACGCTCCTCTTCGGCTTATTTCCGCAACGCCAAACGAATCAAGTCCTGGACGGACGCTTTGGGGTTCTTCTCGAATGCCGCCTGCGCCATCGCGCGCGCGTCCTCCGCGCGGTTGCCCAACGCGATGAGCGAGAGAATGGTATCGCGCAAGGCCGGCGGCGCCTCCTCGGCCTGGCCTCCCCGCGCGGCAAGCGCCTCGATGGGATCCACCTTGTCGCGCAGCTCCACCACAATGCGCTCGGCCGTCTTCTTGCCCACCCCAGAGATGGACGAGAGCCGCCGTACGTCGCCCTCCGCGATGGCCGCCGCCAACTCCCGCGCCGTCAGCCCGCTGAGCACCGCCAGCGCCAACTTCGGGCCGATGCCCGAGATGCCCAGCAACACCCGGAAGAACCGCCGTTCCCGCTCCGTGGCAAAGCCAAAGAGCCACGCGTCGTCCTCACGTGTCAGATGGTGGATATGCAGGCAGACCTCCTCGCCCACCGCCGGCAGGCGGTCGAAGGTCGAGAGCGGCACCGTCACGCCATAGCCCACCCCGCCGCACTCCACCACCAGGCCGGCAGGTCCCTTCTCGGCAAGCGTGCCCCGCAACCGCGCAATCAAACCCATCGCCGCGCCCTCAGTCGCTGTTGCGCATGCCGTATTTCCGGATCAACCGCTGCAGATACGCGCGCTCGATGCCGGCCGACCGCGCGGATTGCGAGATGTTCTGCGCGTTGCGCGCCAGCAAATCGCTCAGATACTTCCGCTCGAACTCCGCGATGAGCGCGTTCTTCATATCCTTGAACGGGCGATCCGCGGAAATCTGGAAGGCCTGCTCCTCGGCCGCCGCTTCCTCCTCCATCTTGCCCGGCCCCTGCAAGAACGCCCCCAAATCCGCCGGGATCCGCCCCAACGCCACGATACGCTCCACCATCGACCGCAACTCGCGGATGTTCCCCGGCCAATTGTACCGCCGCAGGAACGCGATGGTGGAAGGCTGCTCGCACCACGCGCGCAACGCCTCGTCCACCTTCAGCCGATCCGCGATCGAGCGCAACAGCAACGGGATATCGTCGCGCCGCCGACGAAGCGCCGGCAACTCCACCACGATCACGGCCAACGCATAGAAAAGCGGTTGGTAAAACGACCCCGCGCGCGCCAAATCCCCCAGATTTTCCTTGGAGGCCGCGATGAACCGCACGTCCCGCCGCGTCTCCACAGCCCGCAACAGCAACGGCTGCACATCCGCCGGCAACCGCGAAATCGAATCCACGAACAACGTCCCGCCGCTCGCCAGCTCCAGCGCCCCCTTCGTCTGCGCATCGCCGAACAGCTCGCGCTTGGCCTGCTCCAACGAATCGAACCCATTGCAATCCAACACGATGAACGGCGCCTGCGCGCGCGCCGACTCACCGTGGATGTCCCCCGCCAGCTCCTCCTTGCCCGTGCCCGACTCGCCCAAAATCAACACCGGGCTGTCGCTCGCCGCCGCCTGCTCCGCCAAAAGAAAGACATGCCGCATCAGCGGCGTGCGCCCGATGCTGTGCCCAAACTGCTCGCGCGCGCTCATCGTCAGCTCCGGCCGATCCTGCACCGAAGGCACCACCAGGCGCGTCCGCCCCAACTGCACCTCCGTGTTCGGCGAAAGCCGCGCCGACGACACCTTCACGCCCTCGATGCTCGTGCCATTCGTCGAGCCCAAATCGTTGATGGAAAGATTGCCCCGCGCATCGCACACGATCTCGCAATGCCGCCGCGACACCGTCGGGTCGGCAATCGTCAAATCGTTCGACAACCCCGACCCGATGGTGTACGGAAACTTCCCGATCACATACTCCCGCCCCTCCAACGGGCCCGCCGTCACCAACAAACGCGGCTTCTGCCCGGCCCCGCCACCCGAAGGCGCCACGGTCGGCAACACAATCGTCCGAGATTCCACATCGTTCATCATGATGCACTCACATTTTCCTTGAACCACTCCCACTTAGAATACCAAAAATCCCCCGCCCCGTCATGCACCAATAATGTCCCCACGGGGGGCGAGGCGCGCCCCGTCCCGACTTGCCCACACAAAAACGCCGAGAAGCCGGCCCCGTTGAAGTCGGCCGGGAACTCTTCCACACAGGCGACAGCCTCGCCGACCGGGCAAAAAAAGACCCGGCCAGGTGAGTTCCTGGCCGGGATGGATTATATGTTCTTGGGTGGGGTTGTGTCTGTGTCTGTGTAGGGATGTCTGAAACACCCATAATATAGCATAGCCCCCACACACGTGCAAGCAAAAAACCCGTAGCCCCGGGGAAACGATGCATCGAGCCTCCAAGAGGCCGCCCGGGCGCGGGAGGCCGCGCGCGCCACAGTCGCCCCGCCCCTTGCCGCGCACACCTTCCACGCCTCACTGTTTTGCCGGGGAAAGTTTTGGCCGCGCGGGTCGCTTTGCGGCGGGTTTTATGGTAGGATAATGCCGTTTTGAGCCCGATGGGGAGACGCGCATGAATCGCTTGCAGTATTTGCTTCGCCGTTTGCTTCTGGTGATCCCGACTTTTTTTGGGATCACGGTGGCCTGTTTTCTGCTGACGCGGCTGTTGCCGGGCGGGCCGGTGGAGATGAAGATGGCGCAGATGCGCGGCTTCGGCGGCGGCGGCGAGGCAGGCGGCGGCGCGAACGCGACGCTCGTCAGCGAAGACATGAAGAAGGAGCTGGAGCGACAGTTCGGGTTCAACCAACCCATGTGGAAGCAGTATTTCAACTGGGCCTTCCGCGACCACCTGGGCATGACCATGAAGAGTTATGAATATCCCGACCGCACCGCGTGGGAGCTGATCCGCCGCCGCCTGCCGGTCTCCGTCTGGTTCGGCGTGGTCTCCTTCCTGCTCAGTTATCTAATCTGCATCCCGCTGGGCATCGCCAAGGCGCTGAGACATGGGTCGCCATTCGACTTTGTCTCCAGCGCCATTGTCTTCTCGGCCTACGCGGTGCCACCGTTCGCGGTGGGCATGATTCTGAAGATGTGCCTGAGCGGCACGGTCGACGGCCTGTGGAACATCTTCCCGATCGGCGGCTTCGAGAGCGACGCGGCCGTCGAGGCCGGCGGCTGGACGCTCTTCTGGGACCGCGCCTACCACATGGTGCTGCCGGTGACGGCCTATGTGATGACCTCGTTCGCGTTGCTCACCATCATGATGAAGAACTCGCTGATGGAACAAATGAGCGCCGACTACGTGCGCACGGTGCTGGCCAAGGGCGCCACCCGCCGCCGCGCCATCTGGTGCCACGCCCTGCGCAACGCCCTCATCCCCATCGCCACCGGTTTCGGCAGCGTGCTGGGCGTGCTCTTCGCCGGCTCCATGATCATCGAGACCCTCTTCGAAATCCCCGGCATGGGCCAACTCTCCCTCAACGCCCTCGTCGGCCACGACTACGCCGTCTTCATGGCCATGCTCGTGATGACCGCTTCCATCCAGCTCTTCGGCAACCTCATCTCCGACTTCTGTTACATGCTCATCGACCCGCGCATCCACTTCAATTGAGGGAGGGCCGGGCGTTTGGAGGCTTGCTCGCGCCCCCCAAAGGGCGACGGATGCGGCCACGCGCCACCGCCCCACAAGCCCCAAGCCTCCCAACTCCCCCATGAACGACGTCCTGCGCGAGAAACTCAAGCATCTGCCCGAGAAACCCGGGTGCTATCTCTACCGCGACCGCGCCGGCGCCATCATCTACGTGGGCAAGGCCGTGAATCTGCGCCGCCGCGTGCAGAGCTATTTCCGCGCCTCCACCATGCGCACCGCCCCGCCCAAACTCCGAAGCCTCGTCCACCACGTCGAGGATCTGGAAATCCGCGTCGTCCGCACCGAGGCCGAAGCCCTCCTCACCGAAAGCCACCTCATCAAGACCTATCGCCCCCGCTTCAACATCCTCCTGCGCGACGACAAACGCTACCTCTCCCTCAAGGCCGACCCCGACCGCCCCTTCCCCCGCATCGTCACCTGCCGCATCGTCCGCGACGACGGCGCCCGCTACTTCGGCCCCTTCCCCTCCTCCACCGTCGTCCGCGCCGCCCTCGACTTCACCGAAAAACGCTACGGCCTGCGCAAATGCGCCGCCCTCCAACCCTGCCCCGACGACCACACCCACTGCCTGGCCGACGTCATCCGCTTCTGCGCCGCCCCCTGCCTCGGCCGCATCACCGAGGCCGACTACCGTACCCGCTTCGACGAAGCCTGCGCCTTCCTCCGCGGCGAACGCCCCGCCGTCATCGACGAAGTCCGCCAGCAGATGCTCGAAGCATCCGCCCGCCAAGACTACGAAAAAGCCGCCCGCCTGCGCGACACCTGGCTCGCCCTCAAGGAACTCACCCGCGAACGCGCCCGCGCCCGCCTCATCCCCACCCTCAAGCGCCCCGCCGCCACCGAAGGCCTCGCCGCCCTCGCCGCCCTCCTCGCCCTGCCCGCGCCCCCACGCGTCATCGAGTGCTTCGACATCTCCCACCTCATGGGCACCCACACCGTCGCCTCCATGGTCGTCGCCGTCGAAGGCCTCCCCGACAAGCGCCGCTACCGCCGCTTCCGCATCCGCACCGTCACCAACGACGACCCCCACGCCATGGCCGAGGTCATCCGCCGCCGCTACACCCGCCTCCTCGCCGAAAACCGCCCCCTCCCCGACCTCATCCTCTGCGACGGCGCTGACCTCCAAGTCCACGCCACCCGCGCCGTCCTTGACGAACTCGGCCTTCGCGACAAAATCCCCGTCGCCGGCCTCAACGAACACTTCGAGGAAATCGTCCTCGCCGACGGCCGCCCCAACCTCATCCTCCCCCGCGACAACCCCGCCCTCCAAATCCTCATCCGCCTCCGCGACGAAGCCCACCGCTTCGCCATCACCTTCAACCGCGCCCTCCGCCTCCGCGCCCTCCGCGAATCCGTCCTCGACGAACTCCCCGGCATCGGCCCCGCCCGCAAACGCCGGCTCCTCGCCGCCTTCGGCTCCCTCCGCCGCCTCGCCCAAGCCGACGAAGCCGCCATCGCCGCGCAGCCCGGCATCTCCCCCACCCTCGCCCACGCCATCAAAGAAGCCCTCCAAGTCCGCGTCCACGACCCCGACTGACCCACCGAAACGCCAAAGCGCCGTTGGCAAACCGTTGGCAAAAACACGCCAAACCACGCCAGACCCAACCAAGTCCCGCCCCCCAAAACGCCTCCAAAACACAACAAACCCCGGAAGTATAGCTACTTACGGGGCCTTTGAATGGTGGATCCGGCCGGACTTGAACCGGCAGCCCCGGGATTATGAGTCCCTTGCTCTAACCGATTGAGCTACGGATCCGGAAGTGAAACAGTGCGCATTATGCACCATTTGGGGTGCATACTCAAGGAAAAAGTTTTCGGAATGCGTTTTTTGTGGTTGTGGGGAGGGGATGGGTGTGTTATTTTTGGGGCATCGTTCACACCGGAAAGGATGGTTTCATGAATCGTCGTGCGTTTTTGAGGTCGTTGGGTTTGGGCGCGGCCGCGTTGGCGGCCCCGGGATGCTCGGTCTTCGCCGCGGGGGAGGGGGCGCGAAAGCCGCGCAACATCGTCTTCATCCTGGCCGACGATCTGGGCTGGGGGGATGTGGGCTGCTACGGCCCCACCCCGGGCCTGACGCCCTTCCTGGATGACTACGTGAAGGGGGGCGTGCGCTTCACGGACGCCCATTCGCCGGCCTCGACCTGCACGCCCACGCGCTACGCCATCTTCACCGGCCAATATGCCTGGCGCAAGCCGGGCACGGGGATCGCCCCCGGCGACTCCGCCCTGCTCATCGACACCGACATCCCCACCCTCCCCAAGCTGATGAAGCAATCGGGCATGGTCACCGGCGCCGTGGGCAAATGGCACCTGGGCATGGGCCCGGGGCCGGGCAAGACGGATTGGAACAAGCCGATTTCGCCCTCGGCCAACGACATCGGCTTCGACTACACCTTCCTGATGGCCGCGACGGCCGACCGCACGCCCTGCGTCTACGTGGAGAACGGCTTGGTCGTGGGGCTGGACCCGGACGACCCCATCGAGGTGAATTACAAGCACAATTACCCCGGCGAGCCCGATGGCAAACGCGATCGCGCGTCGCTGAAGATGGATTGGGACTTCGGCCACAACCAGGCGGTCGTCAACGGCATCGGCCGCATCGGCTACATGAAGGGCGGCAAAAAGGCACGGTGGGTGGACGAGGAGATGGCGGACATCTTCGTGGAAAAGGCCTGCGCCTTCATCGAGCAAAACAAGGACAAACCCTTCTTCCTCTATCTGGGCACCAACGACATCCACGTGCCGCGCGTGCCGCACCCGCGTTTCGTGGGCAAGACGCCCTTCGGCCCGCGCGGCGACGCGACGTATCAATTCGACGACTCGGTGCGCCGCGTGATCGAGAAATTGCGTGCGCTCGGGCTGGAGCGCGACACGCTCGTGGTCATCACCTCCGACAACGGCCCCATGGTGAACGACGGCTACAAAGACCGCGCGGAGGAATTGCTGGGCAACCACAAACCGGCCGGCGATTGGCGCGGCCACAAGTACACCCCCTACGAGGGCGGCCACCGCCTCCCCTTCATCGTCTGCTGGCCCGGCGCCATCCCCGGCGGGCGCGACAACCCCGCCCTCCTCTCGCTCGTCGACCTCGGCGCCACCTTCGCCGCGCTCCGCGGCGTGCCCCTTCCCCAGACCGCGCTCCCCGACTCCTTCGACCAAAGCGCCACCTTCCTCGACCCCGCCGCGCCCTCGGCGCGCGCCAACATCATCTGCCAGGACTACCAGCTCAACCTCCGCGAGGGCAAGTGGAAGTACATCGTCCCGCGCCCCGCGGGCAACGCCCCGGGCCCCAAAAACAACCCCCTCAACGGCCAACTCTACGACCTGGAGGCCGACCCCGCCGAGCGGAACAACCTGGTCAAGCAGGAGCCGGCGCGCGCCAAGGCCATGTACGCCACGCTCCTCAAGGCCATCGCCGACGGCCGCACCCGCCCGTGACACGCCACGCCCCAGTCGAAAAATCACGGCCGCCCGTCGAAAAACCGCCGGCCGCCCCCGTCTCGGGATGCGCCGTCTCTCTCCCCGAGAGACGGCGTGTCTCGACCCGAGGTACGGCGCATCCCGAAAAATGACCCCGCTCCCTGATTGAAAAGTCGGGTTTGAGCCCCTTCCGGCCCCGTCCGTTCTCAACAGGTTTTCGACAGGTTTCGCGAAGTTATCGACAAGCCGGCGCGCGCCACACGGACAGGCCGAAAAAGGCCGGCGATTGGGGGTTGACGGCGCGGGGACGATTTTGGTATCATGGGCGGCGTTTTGGCGAAAGTAGCTCAGTTGGTAGAGCCCCAGATTGTGGATCTGGTTGTCGCGGGATCGTGCCCCGTCTTTCGCCCCAATTTGGCCTCCGTGCGCAAGCACGGAGGTTTTTTGTTATACTTGCGGCATGGTTATGAAGCGACTTTTGGCCTTGGCGTTGGGCGTGGCGCTGGCGTTGCCGGCATGGGCGCTGACGGATGGCACGCGGGCGCAGGCGCAGGCGGCGTTGGCGCGCGGCTTCGCGTGGTTGCGCGGCGCGCAGCAGGAAGACGGCAGTTGGTCGGACCGGCGGTTCCCCGGCATGAGCGCCTTGGCGCTGTGGGCGATGGCCAACGCGAAGGACGCGGCGAACGCGGAAGCGATGCGCAAGGCCACGGCCTACATCGTCTCGTGCGCGCAGCCCGATGGCGGGCTCTATGTGCCAATCCCGGGGCGGCGCGGCGGCGGCTTGGGCAATTACAACACCTGCCTGTGCCTGACGGCGCTCCATGCGGCGGGCGCCAAGGAGACCCACCCCAAAATCCTCCTTGCGGCGCGCGCCTATGTGGCCAGCACGCAAATCGAGACCGAGGGGTTGCACGAGGGCGGCTTTGGCTACGACAAGAGTTCGCCCCGCGCCTATACCGACCTGAACAACACCTTTTATGCGCTCGAGGCCATGCGCGTGACGGCCGACGTGGAGGAGCTGCGCCCCGCGGGCGAAAAGCGGGTGGACATCGACTGGGACAAGGCCAAGAAATACGTCCTCTCCATGCAACAGACGGAGGGGGCCGACGCGGGGGGCTTTGTCTACAACCGCGAGACGCCGCGCGGCGGGCAGGCGGCGGGGCGCGAGACGTTGCGCTCCTATGGCTCGATGACCTATGCGGGGCTGCTGGCGATGCTCCATTGCGACCTGTCGCGCGACGACCCGCGCGTGCGCTCGGCCTACCAGTGGCTGGGCAAGCATTGGTCGCTGGAGGAGAATGCCGGCCAAGGCAACCAAGGGCTCTACTTCTATTACGACGTCTTGGCGCGCGCGTTGGACGCCGCGCGGGTGCGCCGTCTGCCGTTGGCCGATGGCTCGCAGGTGGATTGGCGCGAGGAATTGGCCAAGGCCTTGATTGCCCGCCAGAGGCCCAACGGCTCCTGGGTAAACGCGAGCAACCGCTACTGGGAGGCGGACCCCGCGCTCTCGACGGGCTACGCGCTCTTGGCGCTGACGGTGGTGCTCCATGAGTGACGACGGGATCACGCTGCCGAATCTGCGCCTCTTCGCCGTGCTCGGGCAGGGCGGCACGGCCACGGTCTACCGCGCCCAGCAAATCTCCACCGGCCGCCCCGTGGCGGTGAAGGTGCTGAATGCCGACTTTGTGCGCTCGGAGGAAGATGTGGGGCGCTTCCTGCACGAGGCGCAGGCCTGCGCGCAGTTCCGCCATCGCAACATCGTGCGCGTCTACGATGTGGGCGAGCAAGGCGGGCTCTACTATTTCGTCATGGAGCTGGTGGAGGGCTACACCTTCGCGCGTTACCTGCAACGCAAGGGCCAAGTGTCCGTGAGCGATGTGCTTGTCATCCTCGAAGCCGTCGCCGGCGCGCTGGAATACGCCTGGAACAAGTTCCGCGTGGTGCATTGCGACCTGAAGCCGGACAACCTCATGGTCGATGCCGACGGCACGATCAAGGTGATGGACCTGGGCGTCTCGCGCTCCCTGCTCACCGCGCGCGCCGCCGCCGGCGCCCACGAGGAAATCATGGGCACCCCCGCCTACATGAGCCCGGACCAGATTTACGACCTGCCCGACCTCGACTGCCGCGCGGACATCTACTCCCTCGGCGCCACCGCCTATCACCTCCTCACCGGTTCCGTCCTCTTCCCCGGCCGCACCGACCAGCAGGTGGTGGACGCGCACATCGGCCCCAACTTCGCCCGCGACCCCCGCGCACTCGCCCCCACCGCCCCCCGCGCACTCGCCCTGATGCTCAACCGCATGCTTGCCAAAGACCGCACCTTGCGCTATCCTAACTGGGAAACCCTCGCCGTGGACATCGCCCGCCTTTACGCCGGCGAAACCCTGCTGGCCACCCCCCTGCAGCCCGGCGAAAGTTCCGTCGCCTTTATGGAAGAATGGTAAGAAAGGAATCCTCCATGCATATCCTCGTCACCGGCGGCGCCGGTTACATCGGCACCCACACCGTCATCGAACTGCTCCAGGCTGGCTACGACGTCACCATCGTCGACAACCTCTACAACTCCCAGGAAGAGGCCGTCCGCCGCGGCGCCGAACTCGCCGGCCGCGCCCCCAACTTCCACAAGGTCGACCTCCTCGACTACGACGCCCTCGAAGGCGTCTTCAAGTTGGCCCACTACGACGCCGTCATCCACTTCGCCGGCCTCAAGGCCGTCGGCGAATCCGTCGCCAAGCCCCTCTTCTACTACCACAACAACATGACCGGCACCTTCAACCTGCTCAAGCTCATGAAGCAGTATGGCTGCCGCAACATCGTCTTCTCCTCCTCCGCCACCGTCTACGGCATGCCCGAGAAGGTCCCCCTCGACGAGCACTGCAAGACCGGCGCGCTCAACCCCTACGGCGCCACCAAACTCTTCCTCGAACGCGTCCTCAGCGACGTCCACGCCGCCGAGCCCGACCTCGGCGTCATGCTCCTGCGCTACTTCAACCCCGTCGGCGCCCACCCCAGCGGCCGCATCGGCGAGAACCCCAACGGCATCCCCAACAACCTCATGCCCTACATCGCCCAGGTCGCCGTCGGCCGCCTCCCCAAAGTCCGCGTCTTCGGCAACGACTACCCCACCAAGGACGGCACCGGCGTGCGCGACTACATCCACGTGGTCGACCTCGCCCGCGGCCACCTCGCCGCCCTCCGCAAACTCGAGCAAGAGCCCGGCGCCCTCTACACCGTCAACCTCGGCACCGGCACCGGCTACTCCGTGCTCGACATGATCCACGCCTTCTCCCGCGCCTGCGGCAAGGAAATCCCCTACGAAATCGTCGCCCGCCGCCCCGGCGACGCCCCCGAGTGCTACGCCGACCCCACCTACGCCAAGCAACTCCTCGGCTGGCAGGCCACCCACACCCTCGACGACATGTGCGCCTCCTCCTGGAAATGGCAATCCATGAACCCCAACGGCTACGACAAGTAACCCCCACGCCGCGGGCACGGCCCACCCCCCGGGCCCCGGCCCACCCGGAAGGCCCCCCCCCCCCCCCCGGCCGGCGGCCCTCCCCCGGTACCGGGGCCCCCCCCAGGGG
>CASEMQ010000013.1 GCA_949289005.1 uncultured Lentisphaeraceae bacterium | reverse complement strand
CGAACTTCTCGCCCACGGCCTCCATGACCTTGACGGCCTCGCCCACCACCTCGGGGCCGATGCCGTCGCCCCGGATCAATGCAATTTTGCAGTTCACTTCGCCACCCCCCTCTTCGCCGAGGCCCTCCGCGGCGCCCTCGCCCTCCGCGGCCTGGCCGGCCCCCTCTTCGAGGCCGACTTCGACCAAGTCTCCCGCCAAATCCTCACCCGCGATTCCGCCCTCCGCGCCTTCCACCCCGACGCCATCCTCGTCTGGGAGGCCGCGGAGCGCTGGTGGGAACGCCCCGGTGAAACCGCCGACGACCGCCTCGCCCGCGTCCGCGCCTATGCCGCCGCCGCGCCCTGCCCCCTCCTTGTCGCCAACGCCGCACCTTTGGCCGACGGCGTCTTCGGCTCCTTCGCCGCGCCCGATGCCTTCGCCGTCCAGGTGCGCCGCTTCAACGCCGGGCTCGACGTCCTCGCCGCCACGTGCCCCAACCTCTACGTCGCCGACCTCGCCGGCCTCGTCGCCGACCTGGGCCGCGCCACCGCCTGCGACCCCGCCCTCTACGCCACCGCCGCCATGCCCCTCACCCCCGCCGCGCAGGCCGCCTTCGCCGAACGCGTCGCCGACAGCCTCGCCGCCCTCCAAGGCCGCGTGCGCAAATGCGTGGCCGTCGACCTCGACGACACCCTCTGGGGCGGCATCCTCGGCGAGGTCGGCCCCGAGGGCCTCACGATCGGCGGCCCCGGCGTCGGCGCCGCCCACCTCGCCCTCCAACGCTGGCTCCTCCGCCTCCGCCGCCGCGGCATCCTCCTGGCCATCTGCTCCAAAAACGACGAGCCCCTCGTCCGCCAAGCCTTCGCCGCGCGCGCCGCCGACCTCGCCCTCACCCTCGGCGACTTCGTCTGCCTCCGCGCCAACTGGCGCAACAAGGCCGACAACCTCCGCGACATCGCCGGCACCCTCGGCCTCGGCCTCGACGCCTTCGTCTTCCTCGACGACTCCCCCGCCGAGCGCGACCTCGTCCGCCGCGAACTCCCCGCCGTCGCCGTCCCCGAACTCCCCGCCGACCCCGCCGCGCGCCTCCCCTTCCTCGCCCGCCTCAACCTCTTCGAGACCGCCTCGGCCTCCGCCGAGGACGCCGCCCGCACCGCTCGCTACCAAGCCGAGGCCCGCCGCGCCGCCGCCCGCGCCGACTTTACCGACGAGGCCGGCTTCCTCCGCGCCCTCGATATGCGCGCCACCGTCCGCCCCCTCGCCCCCGACACCCTCGCCCGCGCCGCGCAGCTCTCCCAGCGCACCAACCAATTCAACCTCCGCACCCGCCGCTACACCGAGGCCGAACTCGCCGGCCTCGCCGCCGACCCCGCCTGGATTGCCCTCACCCTCGCCCTTTCCGACCGTTTCGGCGACAACGGCCTTGTCTCCCTCCTCCTCGCCCAAATCAACGGCGCCGACGCCTTCATCGACACCTGGCTCATGAGTTGCCGCGTCCTCGGCCGCGGCCTTGAACGCTTCGCCCTCAACGCCCTCGCCGCCGCCGCCCGCGCCAAAGGCGCCGCCCGCCTCGTCGGCGAATACCTGCCCACCCCAAAAAACGCCCGCGTCGCCACCCTACTCCCCTCCCTCGGCTTCGTCCCCCTTCCCGACGGCCGCCTCGCCCTCGACCTCCACGCCTTCGCCCCCCTCCCCACCTTCGTCGCGAACGGCGAACGCTGACCCGCGTCAGGCGCTCCCAAGCCCATGTCGTGGACGGGCCCGTAGAATGTCAATGGAATTGCGCAGGGGGCGTGGGATGGCGTGGAAGATTTGCATGGGTCAGGGGGCCTTTCGGGGTGAGCGGGAGTAGTGGACGATTCAGTTTCCCCTGAGGGTGGCGTTTGTGTTGCATTCGCGTTTGGGATTTGTTACTGTTGGGTTGTTCGGGCGCGGGCGGCTTTCGTTCCGCGTTTGCCACGGGGGGTAGGCCACCCGCCTCCCCGTGCGTAGGGCAGGGTGGGAAAGGAAGACGCATGAAAACGTTTCTCGCCGCGCTCTGCGCGACTTTTGCACTTGCCGCCCGGGCGGCCGAAGTGAATTGGACGGAGTACACCGGCACGTTGCCGTCCATCGAGAAGGGGAGCGCGAACAGCCGTTATGTCGTGGATTTGTCCTCGTCGCTTGGCGATGCCACCAAGTGGGTGGTTTCGGGCACCATTGCGCTTTCCGACATCACGTTGGACACGCCCGCCGCTTATCCGGTTCTCTTCGGCATCGGGGGGACGACCAACGACGGGCGTTTCATTGTCGACAAAAATCGCAACGTTGTCATCTCAAGGGGCGACGCGACGTTTCCGTCGGGGGTGTCGGAAAACACATCGACCGGCATTGCCCTCGATGTCGCCGAGCGGACGATCACGTTCACGATTTCCGCCAATGGCGACGGGTCCGTTTCCGTTTATTTCGGCGATGCCACCGAGACGCCGTTTACCTTCACCCCGAGCGGGGACATCCGCAAGATTACTTTCGGTGGGCAGAACACCAATCGCAACCTGCTTTCCGACATCGCGGCTTGGGAGGTGACGGAGTTGGAATACGTGGTTGGCATGACCTATGAGGAGGTGCTTGCCGCGGTTCCCGAGCCGGGGGCGTTGGCGCTGTTGGCGCTTGGGGTGGCGGGGCTGGCGCTCCGCCGGCGCGCGGCGTGAGTGTTTGGCACGACGCGACAGGCAAGCGGCCGCGGCCCGGGTTGGGGCGCGGCCGCTTTGTGTGTGTGGGGGGGGGGGGACAGTAGGCCTGGGCGACGATGGCGTTGTTTTGGTCGAGGCGGACGACTTTGGGGCGGTGGGCGGGGGCCTCGTTTTCGGGGACTTGGGCGAAGGCCATGACGATGAGGCGGTCGCCGACGCTGCCCATGTAGGCGGCGGCGCCGTTGAGGCAGGCGATGCGGGAGCCTCGGATGCCGGGGATGGCGTAGGTCTCGAGGCGTTGGCCGTTCTCAAGGTTGGCGACGAGGATTTTCTCGTAGGTGCGCAGGCCGACGGCATCCATGAGGTCTTCGTCGATGGTGAGGGAGCCGAGGTAGTCGCGGTCGGCCTGGGTGACGCGCAGGTGGTGGAGTTTGGCGTGGAGGAGGGTGAGTGTCATCATGGGTTCCAGTCCCATTTGTAGGTTTTGGGGACGAAGGGCTTGTGGGTCTTTTGGAAGGCCTCCACTTCGTCTTTGAGGACGTCGATGGCGGTGTCGAGCTGGGGGTCTCGGCCGGCGACGGTGTCGGCGGGGGTGATTTCGACGACGACGTCGGGCATGGCGCCGTTGAGTTCCATGTCGGTGCCGTCGAGGGTGTACCAGCCGTAGCGGGCGTGGCGGAAGGTGCCGAGGTCGAGGAGGGGGCGGTCGCTGGTGGCGATGACGCCGCCTTGGGTCTGGACGCCGATGAGTTTGCCGCGGCCGAGCTGTTTGATGGCGTGGGAGAAGATTTCGCCGTTGGAGACGGTGTTTTGGTTGCAGAGGACGACGATGGGCTTGTCGAAGACGGGGCGGCCCCAGTAGCCGGCGAGGTAGCCGGGGCGGCCGTGCCGGGGGACGGACCACGAGTGGCGCTGGACGCCGAGGATGTTGAGGACGCGGTCCGCGGTGAAGCCGCCGGTGTTGTCGCGCACGTCGATGACCATGCCGGCCTTGTCCCAGCCCTCGGCGAAGATCTCGCGCTCGAAGCGGTTGTATTCGTCGTTGTTCATCTTGGCGATGTTGATGTAGCCGAAGGCGCCGCCGGAGCGTTTGTGGACGTAGTCGCGGCGGTCTTGGTAGAGGGCTTTTTGGACGAGGTCGCGGGCTTGGCCGTAGGTGATGGCCTCGATGTAGACCTTGCGGGCGGTGTCGCCGGAACGGACCTCGACGATGTATTTGCCGGGGCTGGGGGCGTTGAGGAGGAGGGTGGGGTCCATGCCGTTGCGGATGGGCTTGCCGTCGATGGAGACGATGAGGTCGCCGGGTTTGAGTCCGATTTGCTCGGAGTCGGCGGGGCCGTTGGGGATGACGCGGCGAACCATCCAGCCGACATCGCCGGTGTAGTCGTGGTCGAACTGGATGCCGAGGTGGGCGGTCACGGGCTCCCAGGCTTGGAGGGAGGAGGTGCGCTCCCATTCCTTGCGCGAATTGTCGCTGTGGTAGAAGCCGAGGTGGGAGGCGTTGAGTTCGCCGGTGAGGGCCAGGATGATGCGGGTGAAGACGGAGCGGCAGGGGGCGAAGCGGGCGGGCGCCTGGTATTTGCGGCGGACGATTTCCCAGTCGGCGCCGTGGCGGTTGGCATCGTAGAACTCGTCGCGGAGGACGCTCCAGGCGGAGAGGAAGGCGAGCTCGTGGTAATCGGGGACGGAGAGCTCTTGGTAGACGCGGAACTCGTAGGTCTCGTCGAAGGTGCCGATTTTGCGGTCGGAGGTAATCATGACGAGGCGGTCGTGCTTGGTGGGGTCTTTGTCCTTGCCGAACCACCCGACGGGATAGCCCCAGCGTGATTTGTGGAGTTTGGGGGTGAGGTTGTCCGGGATGGTGACCTCGTAGGTCCCGGCGCGGCCATTAAGGGTGGCGGGGAAGAGGACGCGGCGGGAATCGGGGGCGAAGGTGGGCGCGCCGAGTTCGGCGATGGGTTTGGCGTGGACGCGGTCGTGGAGGTCGTCGAAGTCGATGGCGATGGCGTTGGGGGCGTCCAGCAGGCGGGCGTCGGCGTCGGGTCTGTTGGGGTCGGGGGCGTCCACGATGGTGGCGCCGAGGATTTGGGAAGTCTCGGGGCGATCCTTCATTTTCAGCCCCATGTGCTCGATGGCCTTGCGGTAGGACTGGGCCTTGAGGGCTTCCTCGTCCTGGTGGCGCAGCCACACGTAGAAGAGGTTGGAACCGGAGCCGACGCGTTGGCCGTTCCAGACGATCAGCTGGCCATCGGGGGACCAGGCGGGGGTGCCGTCCCACGTGAAGGAGCGGGAGAGGTTGTAGGGTTTGGCGGAGGCGTCGTCGATGGGGAGAATCCAGATGTCGCTGTTGGCGTAGTCGTCCGATTGCGCGGCGACGAGCCAGCGCCCGTCGGGGGACCAGTCGTAGCCATTGACGGCGGCGACCTGCGGCAGGGTGCGGATGGGCTTGCCTTCGGTGTCGGCCACGACGAGGCGGCAGTTGTCCTCCACCCAGCAGAGGCGCTTGCCGTCGGGCGAGATGGAGAGCCGGTTGCGGCGCACGGGGGTGTCGATCAGCGCGCGCACGGGGAACTCGGCGTTCTCCCACCAGAAGTGGTCGGGGCGGGCTTTCTCGGCCACGAGCAGGGCGGTGCCGTCGCCGCGGTCGGAGAGGATGTAGAGGCGGGTGCCGTCTTTCGAGAAGACGGCCTCGCGTTCGTGCGTGCGGGAGTCGCCGTAGACCAGGCGGGGCTCGCGGAGGATGGTGTCCATCACGTAAACGTCGCCGCCGGTGGTGAAGGCGAACTCCAGCCCCTCGCTGGTGGCGGTGAGGTTGCCGGTCCCGTCGTTGTCCCACAGGGAGGTGTAGAGGCGGCGGCGGAGCGTGGTGCGCGCGAGGCCGGTGTCCTCGGGGCGGAGGTCGATGCGCTTGGGCGCGATCTCGGGCTGGGTGGGGTCGAAGGAATAGAACCACAGCCCTTGGCGGAAGACCATGACGCGGCCGTCAGCCGAGAGGGTGGGGGCGATGACGTTGTCGCCCTTGAAGAAGGTGAGCTGGCGTTCCTCGGCGCCGGGGAAGGCGTGCCACCAGATGTTCATGGTGCCGCCTTGGCCGGAGACGTAATAGAAGCCCTTGCCGTCGGGCGCCCAAACGGGGGTCATGCTTTCGGTGGGGTGTTTGACGGCCAGCGTGAAGGTGCGCGTCTGCGTGTCGTAGCACCAGATGCGCGCGGCATTCTCGCCGACGAAGCCTTTGCGGTAGATGCCCTCGCCTTCTTGCGTGAAGAGGAGGTAACGCCCGTCGGGCGAGAGGGAGGGCTCGCCGGCCATCGCGTCGAAAACGCGCCGTTCGGCGGCCCGGCGATCGACGGGAAGCCACGCAAGGCGCCCCTGGTCGAAGGCGGAGCCGTCGTCGTCGCGCAGGACGTAGCAGAGCAACTCCTTGTCGTCCTTCGACCACAGGAAGGGGCGCTCGGCCTCGGAGTTGAAGCCGACCTGCTTGGCCTCGGCGCCCTCGGCGAGGTCGGCGACGAAGACGTGCCAGCCACCGGCACGGCTGGACTGGAAGGCGAAGCGTTTGCCGTCGCGCGAGACGATGGGCCACGCGTCGCACCCCGTGGAGTGCTGGAGCACCTTGGCCGTGCCGCCGGAGACGGGCGCGATCCAAATGGCGTCGCACCATTCGAAGATGAAGCGTTGGCCGTCCGGCAACAGGGAGGGGCGGCTGGCCATGTAAATCTTTTCGGGGTCAAAGTCTTTGGGCCACTCGGCGGGGGCGGGGCGGCAGGGCCACTCGCGCGCGGCGTCGGGTGCGGTGGGTGCGGTGGGTGCGGCGGTGGGGGCGGCGGCCTCGGGCTTTGGGGCGGGCGTCTCCCCCTCGGCCAGGGTCAGGCCCGCCCAGGCGCAGAGCCCAAGGGTCAACATTCCCTTGGCAAGGCGGTCGAATCGTGTGGGCATATGCTCAATCCTCGGGGCGCTCTTTGTTTTGGATGTCGCAGAGGCGGCGGTAGATGCCGCCCTTCGCGTAAAGTTCCTCGTGGGTGCCGCGTTCCTTGATGACGCCGTGCTCGAGCACCAGGATGCAATCGGCGTTGCGGATGGTGGAGAGCCGGTGGGCGATGGCGAAGATGGTGCGGTTTTTCATCAGGTTGTTGATGGCGGCCTGGACTTGCTGCTCGGTCACGGTGTCGAGGGCGCTGGTGGCCTCGTCGAGGATGAGGATGGGCGGGTTGCGCAGGATGGCGCGGGCGATGGCCACGCGCTGGCGCTCGCCGCCGCTGAGGACGAAGCCCTTTTCGCCCACCACGCGGTCGTAACCCTCGGGGTGGGCGGCGATGAAGGCGTGCGCGTTGGCGAGTTTGGCGGCCTCGACGATTTGCTCGCGCGTGGCGTTGGGGGTGCCGTAGGCGATGTTGGCGGCGATGGTGTCGTTGAAGAGGATGGATTCTTGGGTGACGGCGCCGATGATGGCGCGCACGTCAGCGATGCGGTAGTCGCGGATGTCGTGGCCGTCGAGCAAGACGTGGCCGCCCGTCACGTCGTAGAAGCGCGCCAGGAGGTTGGCGAGCGTGCTCTTGCCGCTGCCGGTCGAGCCCACGACGGCGAACATCTGGCCGCGCTTGATGGTGAAGTTCGCGTCTTTCACCGTCGGCTCGCCACGCCCGGAGTAGGCGAAGTCCACGTGGTCGAAGACGATGCCGTCGGTGAAGGTTTTGAGGGGGAGGGCGTTGGGGCGCTCGGCAAGCTCCTCGTGCACGTCGAGCAGGGAGAAGATGCGCTGGAGCGCGGCGCGGCCGTTCTCGAGGGCGATCTGGATGCGCCCGATTTGCTTCATGGGCTTGTAGAGGATGAGGAAGGGGGGCAGCAACGGCACGATTTCCACGAAGGTGAGCCCTTGCCACGCGCACATCATCAGGAAGACGCCCGCCAGCAGGATGGCCACCAGCTCCGTCAGCGGCCCGACCAGGATGCTCAGGCGCACCGCGCGCATGTTCATTTTGTACTGGCGCAGGTTGGCCTGGCGGTATTTCTCCACCTCCTGCGCCTCGGTGTGGTAGGCCTTCACCACGCGGATGCAGGTGAGGTTCTCGTGGAAGCTGGAGCCCACGCCGGCGCTTTGCTCCAGCATACGCGCCGTCCAGCGGCGGATTTGCCGCCCCAGCCACACCACCGGCACCATGCACAGCGGGTAGCCGAAGACCGTGACGAGCAGCAGCGGCAGCATGTCGTAGGCCACCGCGTAGGAGCAGACGAAGGCCACCGAGGTGAGCACCTCGAAGGGGGCGCGGCAGAGGTCGCTCATCGTCGAGGCGATGATTGTCTGCACGATGGAGGGGTCGCCCGTCGCGCGGCTCATCAGCTTGCCCACGTCGCTCCGCCCGTGGAAAGCCAGCGACTGCGCCTGCAAATGCATGAACATCACGTTGCGCAGATCCATCACCACCTTCATGCCCGCCTTTGTCAGCAGGTATTGGTTGAGATACTGCGTCACCATCTTCAACCCCACCGCCACCGCGAAGCACAGCAACAGCACCACCAGCACCGGCGCGCGCGGCGTGCCGTCCGGGTTCGTCAGCGTCACCCCGAAGCGCCCCAAGAACGCCTCGATGGCGTGCAGGCTCCCCGTCAGGCGGTCCGCTTCCTTGCGCACTTGCGCCTGCATGCCGGCCACGTCCCCCGCCTGCGTCTCGCCCGTTGTCTCGCCCGTCGCCGCGTCCCCCGCCGTGCCTTGCGGCGCCCGATCGGCCTTGGGGTCGGCCTCGGCCTCGGCGCGTGCCTCGGCCACGGCTTCGACGGCGGCCTGCGGCATGAGCTGCTCGGCCATCGGGCGCACCATCATGAAGATGGGCCCCCACGACATGCCCGTCAGCATTCCCAGCGCCAGCCCCGCCACGATGGTGCCCTTGTAGTTGCGCGCGTAGTGCCACAGGCGCCGATAGACGGTCTTGGCGTCGTAGTCGCGGTCGAACCATTCCCGGCCGTTCTCGGTGGGCGTGGCGCGCTGTTTTTTGTGTCCCATCGTGTGCCTTTTGGTGGTGCGCGTGAAAAGGGAGGGGCCTCCCCTGCGTGGGGAGGCCCGGGTGCGGCTCACTCGATCTCGGCGAGGGGCGAGCCCTTCTGCACGTTCTCGCCCGGCTTCACCAGGAAGCGGACGATCTTGCAGTCCTCGGTCGCCTTCACGGGGTTGAAGAGTTTCATGGCCTCGAGGACGCAGACCGGCTGGCCGGCCTTGACGGTGGCGCCCTCCTCGGCCAGGTTGGGCTTGCCGGGGGCGTCGGCGCGGTAGAAGGTGCCCGTCAGCGTCGCGTTGAGGGTCTTCTTGGGCGCGGCGGCCGGCGCGGGCGCGGCTTCCGCCGCCGGGGCCTCGGGCGCGGGCGTCGCGGCGGCGGCCGAGGCGTCAACCTTCAGCCCATTGCCGAGCGCGCCGAAGAGCGCCACGAACTGCTTGCCGATGGCGGCGAACTTGGCGTCGTCGGCCGAGAGGGGCGCGGGCTTGGGCGCCTCCTCGGCGGCCTTGGCCTTCTCCTGCGCCTTGGCGATGGTCAGCTCGCCGTCGGCGGGGATGGGGTCGCGCTCGCCCTCGGGCTTGGCGCGCCACTGGAAGTAGTCGAGCGCCACCGCCGGGAACATGCAGTAGGAGAGGATGTCCTCCTCGCTCTGCACCAGCTTGGGGTCCAGTTCCTTGGCGGCCTTGGCCAGGCCAGGCTCGAGCAGGTCGGCCGGGCGGCAGGCGATTTTCTTTTCCTTGCCCAGGATCTGCTTGGCCAGCTTGGGATCCACCGGCGCGGGCGAACGCCCGTAGTAGCCGGCCACGTACTGGCGCGTCTCGTTGGTCACCGTTTCGTAACGCTTGCCGGTGAGCACGTTGAGCACGGCCTGCACGCCCATGATTTGCGAGGTGGGGGTGACGAGCGGCGGGTAGCCCATGTCCTTGCGCACGCGCGGCAGCTCTTCCAGCACCTCGGGCAGCTTGTCGAGCGCGCCCTGTTGGGCCAGCTGGCTGCGCGTGTTGGAGATCATGCCGCCGGGAATGTGGTGCAGCAGCACCTGCACGTCCACCACCTCCGCGCCCGCGTTCGCCTGGAGCGCGCGCTGGGGTTTCAGTTTCTTGAAGTAGTCGTCGATTTCGGTGAGGCGGTCGGCCTTCACGCCCGTCTCGTAGCCCAAGCCCTCGAGGATGGCCTTCATCGTGCCGTGGGCCGGCTGGGAGGAGAAGCCCGAGAGCGTGGCCACCGCGCAGTCGATCGCGCCGGCGCCGGCCTCGACGGCGGCCATGTACATCGCCGGCGCCATGCCGCTGGTCATGTGCGAGTGCACCTCGATGGGCAACTTGGGCAGCGCCTTCCGCAGCGCGCCCACCAGCTCGCGGGCGGCGGCGGGCGTGAGGATGCCGGCCATGTCCTTGATCGCCAGCGAGTCAATGCCCAGATCCACCTGCTCCTTCGCGAACTTCACGAAGTTCGCCGCCGTGTGCACCGGCGAGACGGTGTAGCAGATGGTGCCCTGCGCGTGCCCGCCATATTTCTTGACGGCCTTGATGGCCGCCTCCAGGTTGCGCACGTCGTTCAGCGCGTCGAAGATGCGGAAGATGTCCATCCCGTTCTCGCACATCTTCGCGACGCACCGCTCCAGCACGTCGTCCGGATAATGTTTGTAGCCCAGGCAGTTCTGCCCGCGCAGGAGCATCTGCAACGGCGTCTTCTTGCACACCGCCTTGATCTGGCGCAGGCGCTCCCACGGATCCTCGCGCAAAAAGCGCATGCACACGTCAAACGTCGCGCCGCCCCAACACTCGATCGCGTAGAAGCCCGCGTCGTCCACCGCTTCCAAAATCCCCAGAATGTCCTTCGTCCGCATTCGCGTCGCCCAAAGCGACTGGTGGGCATCGCGCAACGTCGTGTCCACGAAGCGGACCTGCTTCTTCTCCGTCTTCTTCACCATGAGACTATCCTTTCTCGTAAGCATAAAACGCCTCCCATTATCCCATTTCCCCCCGGTTCGGTCAAGCGTCCCGCCCTGCCCCCGTGCCCGTGCGCGCACGCCCGGGCGAAAAACCTTGCTTTTTGGGTGGGGATTGCCTATACTGCTGTCATTGGTCGAAGTTCTTTTGGAAAGGCGTAAAAACCATGTTTGCGAAAAATCTCCTGGCCGCGACCGCGGCGGTGTGCATGATGGGCGCGGCCTTCGCGGCCGAAAAGCCGGCGACGGAAGGCGCGGAGCTGGGCAAGTGGACGATGGACGCGCCGGCGGCGCAGGCGTTGGCCAAGGAAAAGGGCAAGCCGCTCTTCGTCAACTTCACGGGCAGCGATTGGTGCGGCTGGTGCAAGCTGATGGATGGCAAGGTCTTCTCCCAGAAAGCCTGGCAGGATTACGCCGCCGGCGAGCTGGTGTTGCTGTGGGTGGATTTCCCGAAGGACAAGAGCCTTGTCCCCGAGAAGTTCGTGAAGCAGAACGACGAGCTGGCCGAGAAGTATGGCGTCTCCGGCTATCCCACCTACGTGGTGCTGGGGCCCGACGGCAAGGAACTCGGCCGCCTGGGCGCCGACCGCGAGGCCACCCCCGAGAAGTTCATCGGCCAGCTCAAGGACGTCCTCATCGCCCAGTCCATCGAGAAGTATCTGGACGCCGCGCAGTTGGCCGCCTACCGCGCCGCCGAGAAGGCCTACGACGCGGCCAAGGCCAAGGCCGAGACCATCCAAAAGCAGCTCATGGACGAGGCGATGAAGCTGCAGCAGGAGTTCCAGACCCGCGCCAAGGCGCTCCAGGACAAGTACGAGCCGCAGTTCAAGCCCATCAAGGAGGCCATGGACAAGGCCACGGAGGCGCTCGACGACCTGAAGGCCAAGGCCCGCGAGGCCGCCGCCAAGAAGTAAGCCGCTTGAAAGGGGCGCGCACGCACATGACACGCGAGAACTGGACGTCATCCATCGGCTTCATCCTGGCCTCCGCCGGTTCGGCCATCGGCTTGGGGAACATCTGGAAGTTTCCCTACATGGCCGGCGAGAACGGCGGCGGGACGTTCGTCTTGGTCTACGTGCTGTGCGTGGCCTTCATCGGCCTGCCGGTGATGTGCGCGGAGATGCTCATCGGGCGGCACACCCGCCGCAACGTCATCAACGCGATGGGCAAGATCGAGCGCATCTCCGGTCGGCCGGACGTGCGCTTTGTGTTGAGCGTGCTGGCGGCGGGCATGGCCGTGGCCTTTGCCACCATGCATGCCTGGCTGCCCACCGCGCTGGCGCTCTTCGGCGTCTGGGCCTTCGCCAAAAAGGGCTTTTCCGCGCTCGGCTGGGTCTGCACCGCCGTCGCCCTTGCCATCCTTTCCTACTACGCCGTCGTCGGCGGCTGGATCGTGGACTACATCTGGCGCGCCCTGACCGGCACCCTGGCGCCCGCCCTGCCCGAGACCGCCACCGCCGCCGAGGTCGCCCAAGCCTCCGGCGCCGTCTTCCGCGACTACGTGGCCAACCCTTGGCGCGTGCTCGTCGGCTTCCTCATCTTCATGGCCTGCACGGGCGTGGTGCTCCTGGGCGGCATCCAGAAGGGTATCGAGCGGATGAGCAAGGTGCTCATGCCCGCGCTCTTCGTCCTGCTCCTGGTGGTCATCGCCCGCAGCGTCACCCTCCCCGGCGCGGGCGCGGGCATCAAGTTCCTGCTCATGCCCACGGCCGACGCCTTTTCGCCCACGGTGGTGCTGATGGCGCTGGGGCAGGTCTTCTTCTCCCTCTCCCTCGGCATGGCCATCACCGTCACCTACGGCTCTTACCTCCACCAAGAGCACAACATCCTGCGCGCCGCCGGCTGGGTGGGCGTGCTTGACACCTGCGCCGCGCTCCTGGCCGGCCTGGCCATCTTCCCTGCCGTCTTCGCCGTGGGGCTCGAGCCCACCTCCGGCCCCGGGCTCATCTTCGGCGCGCTTCCGGCCGTCTTCGATGCCATGTGGCTGGGCCCCCTCTGGGCCACCTGCTTCTTTGCCATGCTCTTCATCGCCGCCGTCACCAGCTCCGTCGCCCTCTTGGAATGTGGCGCCACCGTCTTCATCGAGCGCTGGCGGCGCGGCCACAAGCGCGGCAGTCGCAAACATGCCGTCGCCGTCGGCTTTGCCCTCTGCACGCTCATGGGCCTCATGGCCGTCTTCTCCACCGCCGACTGGGGCGGCTGCGGTGCCATCGAGAAGGTCGCCGCCTTCTGCATGGGCGAGCTGGCGCACGACAGCTGGTTCAATCTGCTCGACAACTTCGCCAGCAATTGGTGCCTCCCCTTCACCGCCCTCTGCATCACCCTCCTCGTCGGCTGGGCCTGGGGTTCGCGCCGCGCCGCGCCCGAACTCCTCGCCGCCGGCGAGCAAGGCCGCTTCCCCGCCTGGATTCCCGCGCTCTGGGGTTTCCTCGTCCGTTGGGTCTCCCCGGTGGGCATTGTCCTCGTCTTCCTTTACGTCTCCGGCTTCCTGGGGGTGTGACCGTGACCCCGCGCGCTTGGTTGCTTCTGCCCTGCCTCGCCGCCTGCATCCCCCTGGCGGCCGAGACTACTCGCGAACGCTACCAGCCCATCATTGACGCCAAGCCCTTCGGCGACATTGCCAACCTTTCCCCGGACGCCCTTGCCGCCCTCCAGGAAGAACAACAGCAAAAAGAGGAAATCGCCAAGAAGTTCCGCATGTGCGGCATCACCGACATGCCCGACGGCTCGCGCAAAATCGCCTTTATCGACGAAACCGACGGCCAGCCCGCCAGCTACATCCTCGGCATCGGCGAGACCCAGAACGGCTTCACCCTCCTCGCCGCCGACTACGAGGCCGAGCGCGCCACCCTCTCCAAAGACGGCCTCACCTTCACCCTCGGCCTCGGCAAGGGCCTCATCGAAGACACACCCCCCGCCGAAGCCGACGCCGCCACCCCCACCGTCCTCCGCCCCCAACGCCTCGGCGCCACGCCACCCCCGCCCGCGGCCAAAGGTTCCTTCCGCGAACGCCTTCTCAAACGCGAGGCCGCCAAAGCCCAAGCCGAGACCGCCCGCCGCGAGGCCGCCCGCAAAATCATCGCCGCCGAAACCGCCAAGGCCGTCGAGGCCCAGACCGAGGCCGCCGCGCGCCGCCTCCAGATCGAGCGCATCAAGCAAGGCCTCCCCCCCACGCGCCCCATCACCCTCACCGCCGAGGAGGACGCCGAGCTCGAGGCCGCCGGCGTCTTCCGCCAGCCCGCCCCCGCCGCCAACGCCCAAACCCCCGCCCGCCAACAGCCTGCCGCGCAGCCCGAAAACCGCCCTGCCGAAAACGACAGCCAGGATCCTGACCATGACGCCCTATCCCCCGCCGACCCCTGAGGCCATCGCCGCCGAGGCCGACCGCCTCCGCCCCCGCTACGAAGCCTTCATGCGCGCCAACGGCGAAGAACCCGACCCCAACCAACTCAACGACTGGGCCGCCGAAAACCTTCGCGAACGCATCATCCTCGAAACCGACGCCAAAGCCGCCGGCAAAACCGTCGACGCGCTCATGCGCGACATCGCCGCCACCGCCCCGGCACCCACCCTTGACGAGGCCCGCGCCCTCTTCAAGGCCCACCCCGAGCGCTTCGTCGCCCCCGAACGCGTCCACGCCCGCCACATCGTCATCCACCGCGACGCCGGCCTCGCCGCCCCCGAGGCCATCCTCGCCCTCCAAAACCTCCGCGCCGACATCCTCGCCGGCAAAACCACCTGGGAAGACGCCGTCGCCGCCCGCTCCGCCTGCCCCGGCAACGACGACCTCGGCTTCTTCCCCCGCGGCGCCATGGTCCAAGCCTTCGAGGACGCCGCCTTCGCCGCCCCCGAAGGCACCATCACCGACGTCGTCGAAACCGAATTCGGCTGGCACCTCATCCAAGTCCTCGCGCACCTCCCCGAGGAACCCATGCTCTTCGAGGAAGCCAAAGACGCGCTCCTCGCCGAACTCCGAGAAACCCGCGAACGCGCCGCGCTCGAAGCTTACGTCGACGCCCGCAAGGCCCGCTGATTTCCCTCTCCGCCCCCGGTTTCCCGTTCCCCATCCGCGCATTTGCCGCACGGGGCAAATCGGGTGCGCATAGCCCCGCCCGCCGCCCCGCAGGGGCGTCCTGTTCGCTGTTCACTGTTCTCTGCCCACTCATTTGCTATACTGGGTGGCAAGCAAGAAAGGTTTGGCTTATGGAACGCTTTGATATGTTGCGCCCGGCGATTGCGCTGGCGGCCGTGTTCTGCGCGGCGGTCGGGTTGGCGGCGGTCTTCCCGCCGATGCCGCGGATGTTGGATCGCCAGGAGACGTTGGCGCGCGTGGCGAAGGTGACGCCCGCGGACGCGCCGAACGCGAACACGCTGACGGTGGCGGAGTCGCAGTGGGTGGAATACGCGCCCGATGGCACGGACATCACGTGGGTGGACTTTTGGGTCAAGGCGCTGACGGAGCCCGGCGCGCAGGAGTTGCGCACGGTGCCGCTGTGGTTCCGCGAGGGTTGGTCGGATTCCGGCTTCCTGCTCGCCGAGACCGTCGCGCCCGATGGCACGGTCACGCCCATCGACCTGGAGGCGAACGTGGCGGTGGCCACCAGCAACAGCGGCCACGACGCGAACATCTATGACCCCAGCTCCAAACGCGTGGTGCTGACGGTGCCCAAAATCGCCGTGGGCGACACGCTTCACGTGGTGGCGGCTTACCGCACGATCAAGCCGCGCATCCCGGAAACCTTCTGCACGCGCGGCATCCTGGAGAGCTTCGACGGGCCGGTGCCCTACTCCGAGCTGACGGTGGTCGCCCCCAAGGAGTTGCCGCTGAAGAGCCAGGCCCTGCTCAACGAAGTGCCGGGCACCGTCACCGCGAGCCGCGAGACGCTCGCCGACGGCCGCACGCTCCACCGCTGGGTGGCGCGCGACGTGCCGCAAAGTTTCGCCGAGGACAAAATGCCCGACCCGGACGTGGTGCTCCAGCGCGTCGCCGCCTCCTCCTTCGAATCCTGGCAACAACTCTCGAAATGGTATTGGGGCCTTTGCGAAAAGCACCTGGCCACCACCCCGGCCATCGATGCCAAGGTCAAGGAATTGACCGAGGGCAAAGACCGCGAGGCGCAAATCGAGGCCCTCTTCGGCTTCGTGGCACAGGGCATCCGCTACATGGGCATCATCGCCGAGAACACCGCGCCGGGCTTCGAGCCGCACGATGTGTCGCTCACCTTCGAGAACCGCTACGGCGTTTGCCGCGACAAGGGCGCGCTCCTGGTGGCCATGCTCCGCAAGGCCGGCTTCGACGCCTTCCCCGTGATCATCCACGCCGGCAGCCCCCGCAACCGCGAGGTGCCCATGCCCTACTTCAACCACGCCGTCGTGGCCATCGACGAGGGCAACCGCAACTATCGCCTGCTCGACCCGACGGACGACACCGCCCGCGCGACCTTCCCCGCCTACCTGAGCAACTGCTCCTACCTGGTGGCGCGCCCCGAGGGCGAAGACCTCCTCGAAAGCCCCGTCCCCGGGCCCGAGGACAACATGGCGGAAATCGAGACCGTCGGCACCCTCGACGCCGCCGGCACCCTCGAGCTCGCCGCCACCATCCGCCTCAACGGCGTGAACGACAACGTCTACCGCTCCACCTTCGTCCGCGCCCAGCCCGAGCGCCTGCGCGACATGTTCGACGGCATCCTCAAGCGCACCGTCTCCGGTGCCGAGCTCGCCACCCTCGACATCGAGCCGGCCGACCCCAAGGACATCTCCAAGCCGCTCGTCGTGCGCCTCCGCGCCCGCGTCCCCGGCTATGGCACCCCGGACGCCACCGGCCGCACGCTCCTCACCCTCCCCTTTCTCAGCCGCGCGCTGGGCATGGTGAACTTCCTCTTCGGCGGCCTGGACCAGCCCGAGCGCAAGTATGACTGGGAAATCGAGGCCCCTTGCGGCGTGCGCGAGACCCTCACGCTCAAAGGCATCGGCAGCCTCGGCAAACCCACGCTCCTCCCCGACGACCCCATCCTCAAATCCAACGGCGCCTCCTTCGACATCGTCTGCCGCCGCGCCGAGAACGGCGACCTCGCCCTCACCCGCGAGCTCGTCCTCTCCCACAAAGTCTACACACCCGAGGATTATCGCTCCCTGCGCCGCTTCAAGGAGCGCATGAGCCGCGTGGAAAGCCTCCGCCCCCTCTTCGTCAAGGACGCCGTGCGCGACGTGGACGCCGAGGTGCTCCGCGCCCGCGTGGAAGAGACCCTCGCCGAGGATGGCTCCGTGGCCAGCGCGCGCACCGTCATGGACAAACGCATCCTCACCTTCCAAGGCAAACGCGCCAACGGCGAGGCCACCTTCGCCTACAACCCCGACCTGTGCGACTTCACGCTCAACGCCGTGGAGGTCGCCACCGCCACCGGCGACCGCGTGCCCATCACCGAAAAGGAAATCTCCCGGCTGGACGTCGACGGCGCGGCGCTCGCCCCGCGCTACCCCGCCTTCCGCCAGACCGTCCTCTCCCTGCCCGCCGTCGACATCGGCGCCGTCACCCACGTGGACGTCTCCACCAAGGCTCGCCCCGGCGCCGCCACCGAGCCCTACGTCACCGTCGTCGCCTTCGGCAACGGCGCCTACCCCACGCACGAGGAATCCTACTCCCTCACCCTGCCGCTGGCGCTTGACGGCGAGCTCCGCGTGGCCGAGCGCAACTTCGCGAACGTCGCCGTCACCCGCACGGTCGTCACCAACGGCACGCAAGTCTGCCGCACCTGGACGGTGCGCGACCTCCCGGCCGTCAAGCCCGAGCCCGCCACGCCCTCGCCCGTCTTCACCCAACCCACCCTCTTCCTCGCGTTGCGCCGCTCGGCCGCCCATCGCGTGCTCCCCGCCGTCATCGCCCGCGTCGAGGCCCTCGCCGACGACCCCGGCGAGGCCGTCGAGGACACCGCCGAACGCCTCGTCGCCGGCTTGGACGGCGAGGATTTGGATGGCCGCCTCCGCGCCGTCCAGGCCTTCATGGCCAAACGCATCCGCGCGGCCGGCCCCGCCTGGAACGCCCTACGCCGCGGCACGCACACGCCCCCCGCCACCACCCTCGCCGAGGGCTACGGCAACCGCCTCGACCGCCTTACCCTCCAGCTCGCGCTCCTGCGCGCCGCCGACGTCGAGGCCCGCCTCGTCTTCGCCAACGACAACGGCTTGGAAGGCGAGCTCCTCTTCGGCGACCGCCTCGCCCTCCGCCAAGTGCCCCGCTGGAACGCCTGGGCCACCCCCTACATCCAGCTCGCCGACGGCCGCCTGGTGGGCGACGAAAACGAACTGGACGAGCCCGGCACCGCCACCACCGATTCCTGCGCGCTCATGACCGCCCAAGGCCGCACCCTCTACACCCGCCCCGACAACCTGCGCACCCGCTCCGAGCGCCACGTCACCCTCGTCCTCCAACCCAACGGCGACGCCACCATCGCCCGCACCACCTACGCCTGGGGCGCCCTCGCCGGCGCCACCCGCGAAACCGCGCGCGACATCACCCCCGAGCGCCGCCGCCGCGCCATCGCCGCGCTCGCCGAATCCATCGCCCCCGGCGCCACCCCCGTCAGCGAGTACACCGTCGCCACCAAGAGCTACCCCACGCGCACCCGCCTCGCCGTCGAGGCCAAAGCCTACGCCCAACGCCGCGGCCGTCTCCTCTCCCTGCCCCTCCACGGCGTCGTCGCCACGCTCTACGGCCTGCGCGGCGTGACCCGCGAGAACCCCATCTGGCAGGAAGGCGTCGAAGAAAGCCGCGCCACCGTCGAGCTCTGGTTGCCCCCCGGCTCCGAGATCCTCTCCAAGCCCGAACCCTTCACGCTCACCCTCCCCGGCGGCGGGCGCTGCGCCCTTACCTGCGAGCGTTCCACCACCGCCAAGGGCTGGATCTGCCTCACCTACACCCTCACCCACGCAAGCCCCCCGGCCATCCTCGACGCCTGGGCCTTCCCCGCCCTCATCGAACTGGACCGCCGCCTCGCCGCGCCCACCATGCGCACCCTCATCCTCCGCCTCCCCGAGTGAGCCATGACCGTCCTCGGCATCGAAAGCTCGTGTGACGAGACCGCCGTCGCCATCGTGCGCGGCGGCGACGAGGTGCTCGCCTCCGTGGTCTACTCCCAGGTGCCCCTCCACCGCCCCTACGGCGGCGTGGTGCCCGAGGTCGCCAGCCGCGCCCACGTCGCGAAAATCCGCGGCGTGGCCGAGGAGGCCCTGGCCCGCGCCTTCCCCGGCGAGCCCACGCCCTGGGACAGGGTCGACGCCATCGCCGCCACGCGCGGCCCCGGCTTGGCCGCCGCTCTCCTCGTGGGCTGGACCTTCGCCAAAGGCCTCGCGCTCGCCCTCGGCAAGCCGCTCATCCCCGTCAACCACATGCACGCGCACCTCTGGTCCGTCCGCCTCGGCCATCCCGAGCTGCGCGGGCAAAACCTCTGGCCGCAACTCGGCCTGGCCGTCAGCGGCGGCCACACCTGCTTCGTCGCCTCCCCCGAGCCCAACGTCTACCGCCTCCTCGGCCAAACCATCGACGACGCCGCCGGCGAAGCCTTCGACAAAGCCGCCAAACTCCTCGGCCTGGGCTATCCCGGCGGCCCCGCCATCGACAAACTGGCACGCCAAGCCCCCGAAGGCGCCGACCGCGCCATCCACTTCCCCGAAGGCCGCGTCTCCGCCGACCATCCCCTGCCCCCCGGCTGGGAACCCGCACTTTGCGTCTCCTTCAGCGGCCTCAAAACCGCCCTCCTCACCCACGTGCGCAAACACCCGCCGCAAAACGAGACCGAGGTCGCCACCCTCTGCGCCTCCTACCAAGCCGCCATCGTCGCGGCCCTCGCCAAGCGCGCCGAGACCGCACTCGCCCACGGGCGCTATCGCAGCCTCGCCCTCGGCGGCGGCGTCTCCCTCAACCGCGGCCTGCGTGCCGCCCTCGGCGCGGTCGCCCGCCGCCACGCCATCCCCCTGCTCCTGGCCGACGCCTGCCACTGCGGCGACAACGCCGCCATGATCGCCGGCCTCGCCTCCGCCTTCCCCCCCGCGCCGGCCGCCGGGGCCGAGACGCTCGCGCTGGACGTCGATCCCTCCCTCCCCATCTAATAAAGCCCCCGCCCATCCCCGCACCCGCGGCACGCCCCGTCGAAAACCGCGCCCCTGTCGAAAAGACTCGCGGCGCGCCTCGGGGCGAGATGCGCCGTACCTCAGGGGGAGATGCGGCGCGTCTCAAAAAATGACCCCGCATATAGATTGAAAAAGCGGTTTTGACCCTCCTCCGCACCCTCCCGACTTCAACAGGTTTTCAACAGATTCCCAAAAGTTATCGACAAGGCCGCCGAAAGGCTTGCGGTTCATGTGGAGGCTTGCGTTTTCGTGGGCTTCTGTTACAATGCACGCCATGAAACGAGGGACTTTCGGAGAATGTTTGCGCATCGCGTGGCCATTGGTGCTGGCCATGACAGGCAACGCATTGATGATGTTTATCGACCGCCTCTTCCTCTCGCACTACAGCGCCACCTGCATCCAGGCCGCCCTGCCCGCAGGGCTGGTGGCCTTCATGGTCATCGCGCTCCTGCAAAACATCGTGGCCTACTCCGGCACCTTCGTGGCGCAATACGCCGGCGCGGGCGCCCGCGCCGCCTGTGCCCGCGCCACAGGCCAAGGGCTCTGGCTCTCGCTGCTCTGCGTGCCCCTCCTGCTCCTCTCCATCCCCTTGGGCTTTTGGCTCTTCGACCTGGTGGGCCACGCGCCCGCCGTGTTGGCCGCCGAGAAACACTACTTCCTCACCTTGGCCATCGCCAATCTGGCCCTCCCCTTCGGCGCGACGCTCAGCGGCTTCTTCTCCGGGCGCGGGCAGACACTCCTGGTGATGGTGGCCAACATCGCCGGCAACGTCGCCAACATCGTCCTCGACCCCCTCTTCATCTGGGGTTGGGGCCCCATCCCCGAGATGGGCATCGTCGGCGCGGGCGTCGCCACCGCCATCGGCCAGTTCCTCATCGTCGCCATCCTGGCCGTGGCCCTCTTCCGCGCCCCCCACTTCGCCACACGCCGCCGCCGACAGGTGGTCTTGGCCTGGAAACGCCCACTCGCCATGCGCATCGTCCGCTTCGGCGTCCCAAACGGTGGCCACATCCTCCTCGACGTCGGCACCTTCACCGTCTTCACCTTCGTCACCGGCTGGCTGCCCGAACTCGAGTTCGCCGCCAGCAACATCGCCTTCGCCATCAACCAACTCGTCTTCGCCCCCCTCATGGGCATCGGCCTGGCCGCCAGCATCGTCGTCGGCCAACGCATGGGCGACCGCGACCCAGCCGGCGCCGCGCGCGGCGGCCGCAACGCCCTCATCCTCGGCTGGCTCTACGTCCTCCTCTGCCTGGCCGTCATCGGCGGCTTCCACGCCCCCATCCTCAAACTCTTCTACCCCGCTTCCGCACCTTTCCCCTACGCCGACTACCACGCGCTCGGCAGCGTCCTCATCGCCATCTTCCTCGCCTGGGCCTTCTTCGACGTGCTCAACATCGTCCTCGGCGGCGCGCTCAAAGGCGCCGGCGACACCCGCTTTGTCGTCTGGTGGGTCGGCGGCGTGGCCGTCGCGCTCTGGATGCCCATCCTCTTCCTCTGCTACGCCCTCGGCTGCTCCATCGTCACCCTCTGGCTCACCATGCTCGGCTACGTCGCCGTGGCCGGCGGCGGCCTCCTCCTCCGTTTCCTTCACGGCCGCTGGAAAACCATCCGCCTCATCCAAGACGCCCACCGCTGACAACCGGCCCCACCACACCACCCCAGAACCCCACACGCACGCCACCCCTCAAAAAAAAAACGCGACCCGCGGCCACGCCCATAAAACACAAAAATGGCGGAGAGGGAGGGATTCGAACCCTCGGTGCCCCTTGCGGAACACGACGATTTAGCAAACCGTTGCCTTCGGCCACTCGGCCACCTCTCCGGACAATCAGCAAAAAGCGCACACAGGATAGCACATCCCGCCCATCCCGTCAACTGAATCGTCCACAATCGTGATGTGTGAATCGTCCACAATGTAATTGCGCAGGTGGAAGGAAGAAGAGAAAGCGGAAAGAAGGTGGACTGGCAGAGGTCGAGGCAAAGCAGAAGAGGGGGGCGCCCCCTAGGGGGCGGCGCGGCCAAAAGGCAAAAACGTCGTCGG
>CASEMQ010000012.1 GCA_949289005.1 uncultured Lentisphaeraceae bacterium | reverse complement strand
GGCTGACGCCGGACAACGTCGCCGCCGCCGTCGCCGCCGTCCGCCCCTGGTGCGTGGACGTGGCGGGCGGCACCGAGGCCGCCCCCGGCCGCAAAGACCCCGAGAAAGTGTTTGATTTTATCCGAAAGGCAAAGCAATGACCCACATTGGACCCTATGGCGGGCAGTATGTGCCCGAGACCCTCATGCCCACCCTGGCCGAGATTGACGCGGCTTTCCGCGCCGCCCTCGCCGACCCGGCCTTCCGGGCCGAGCGCGAGGCGCTCCTGCGCGATTACGTCGGCCGCGCCACGCCGCTCTACGAGGCCCGGCGCCTCTCCGACGCGCTCGGCGGCGCGCGCATCCTCCTCAAGCGCGAGGATCTCTGCCACACCGGCGCGCACAAACTCAACAACGTCCTCGGCCAGGCGCTCCTGGCCAAGCGCATGGGCAAGACCCGCCTCATCGCCGAGACGGGCGCGGGCATGCACGGCGTGGCCACCGCCACCGTCGCCGCCCTGCTCGGCCTGCCCTGCCGCGTCTACATGGGCGCCATCGACGTGACTCGCCAAGCGCCGAACGTCGACCGCATGCGCGCGCTCGGCGCCGAGGTCGTGGCCGTGGAGAGCGGTTCCAAGACGTTGAAGGACGCGATGAACGAGGCCATCCGCGACTGGGCCGCCACCGCCGAGGACACCTTCTACGTCATCGGCACCGTCGCCGGCCCCGCGCCCTACCCCGAGATGGTCAAAACCTTCCAATCCGTCATCGGCCACGAGGCCCGCGAACAGAGCCTCGCGCAATTCGGCCGCCTGCCGGACGCCGCCATCGCCTGCGTCGGCGGCGGCTCCAACGCCATGGGTCTCTTCGCCGGCTTCCTGGACGACCCCGGCGTCCGCCTCATCGGCGTCGAGGCCGCCGGCGAAGGGCTCGCCACCGGTCGCCACGCCGCCAGCATCAACGGCGGCACCGTCGGCGTCCTCCACGGCGCCAAAACCAAACTCCTGCAAACCCCCGACGGCCAGATTCTCGAGGCCTACTCCGTCTCCGCCGGGCTCGACTACCCCGGCGTCGGCCCCGAGCACTGCCACCTGGCCGACATCGGCCGCGCGACCTACGCCACGTGCGACGACCGCCACGCCATCGCCGCCTTCGACACCCTCTGCCGCACCGAGGGCATCATCCCCGCCCTCGAGAGCAGCCACGCCCTCGCCGAGGCCATCCGCCTCGCCCCCACCCTCCCCAAGACCGCCCTCCTCCTCGTCTGCCTCTCCGGCCGCGGCGACAAAGACATGGCCAACGTCGCCGACTGGAAGGCAAGAAACCAGGGAACGGCGAACAGCGCACAGCCCGCCCCCTCCGGGGCGGCGGGTCAGCCCCTGCCCACCAATCCGACAGTCGTCCCGCGGGGGTGCGGCCAAGCCCCCGACCTTCCAAAACCCCAGACTTCCGCGCGCCTGCGCGAGGCCTTCGCCCGCGCCAAGGCCGGGGGCCGCCCCGCGCGCGTCTACTACATGACCTGCGGTTTCCCCGACCCCGCCGCGAGCGACGACGCGCTCGAGGCCCTCGCCGAGGGCGGCGCCGACGTCATCGAGCTGGGCGTCCCCTTCTCCGACCCCATCGCCGACGGCCCCGTCATCCAGGCCGCCGGGCAGACCGCCCTCCGCGCCGGCGCCTCCCTCGCCGCCGCCCTGGGCCAAGCCCGCCGCCTCCGCGCCAAGCACCCCGCGCTCGGACTGGTGCTCTTCTCCTACTGCAACCCCATCCTCGCGCACGGCCCCGAACGCCTCTGCCGCGAGGCCGCCGAGGCCGGCATCGACGGCCTCCTCGTCGTCGACCTCCCCCACGAGGAGGAGGGCGAGCTGCGCCCCGTCGCCGAGGCGCACGGGCTCGACTGGATCCCGCTCGTCTCCCCCGCCACCTCCCCCGAGCGCGCACGCGAACTCACCCGCGGCTGCCACGGCTTCGTCTACGTCGTCACCGTCCGCGGCATCACCGGCGCCCGGAAGAGCCTCCCGCCCGATCTCGCCGACCGCCTCACCGCCCTGCGCGCCGTCACCGACCTCCCCCTGGCCGCCGGCTTCGGCATCGGCGACCGCGCCACCGCCGACGCCGTCGCCCGCCATGCCGACGGCATCGTCATCGGCTCGGCCGCCGTCTCCGCCCTCGCCCGCGGCCTTCCCGACCTGCGCGCCTTCCTCAGCGCCTTCCTCTGAACCTTCCAACGAGCCCACGCCGCCGCACGGCGGCGTGGGCTCAGTCCAACCCCTTTTCGTGGAGCCAGGCGGAGAGGAGGCCGGCCACGGCCACGTTGTTGAGGCCGGGGAGGGGCGGGTCAGTCGCGGAGGGCGATGAGGAGGTCGCGGAGGGTGGAGGAGGGGAGTGGGTAGGGGCGGACGGTGACGCGCATGCGGGTGTATTCGGCGCGGCGGGAGTCGTCGATGGGCGTGGGGGAGAGGAGGAGGATGGGGACGCGGGCGAGGGTGGCGTCGCCGCGGATTTGGCAGATGAGGTCGCTGAGGCAGCTTTCGGGGAGGGCGCCGTCGAGGAGGATGCCGGCGGGGGCGGGGCGGCCGCGGCATTCGGCGGGGATGTCGAGGGCGTCGCGGTCGGGGCGGGGGCGCAGGCCCATGGCCGTGATTTGGGCGGAGAGGTCGGCGATGAGGGTGTCGTCGCCGGAGACGATGAGGGCTTCGGGGCCGGGGCAGGCGGGGAGGGTGACGGTGACGCGGGTGCCGCACGCGGTGCCGGGAACGGGAGACTGGATATGGAGGGTGCCGCCGTGGAGGGAGACGATTTCGCGGACAATGGAGAGGCCGAGGCCGGTGCCGGCGACTTGGTCGCCCACGCGGAAATAGCGTTGGGAGACGCGGGGGAGGGCTTCGGGGGGGATGCCGATGCCGTTGTCGTCGACCGCGATGACGGCGTTGTCGCCCTCGGCGCGGACGGAGGCGTGGATGGCGCCGCCTTCGGGGGTGTATTTGACGGCGTTGGAGAGGATGTTGAAGAAGACGCGCTCGATTTTGTGGCAGTCGGCCTCGGCGTAGATTTCGCGCGGGGCGGGGGCGACGGCGAGGGTCTGGCCTTTGGCTTGGGCCTGGATGCTGAGGGCGTCGGCGGCATCGGCCAGGAGGTGTGCCAAGGGGACGAAGGTTTTGCGCAGGGTGAGGGTGCCGTTCTCCATCTGGCGGAGGTCGAGGAGGTCGTTGACGGTGGTGAGCAGGCGCTTGACGTCCACCTGGAGGCGGCCAAGGTAGTCCATCGCCTTTTGGGGAAGGGGGCCGCAGACGCCGCGGGTCATGTTGGTGAGGGCGTAGGACATGGAGGTGAGCGGGGTGCGGAGCTCGTGGGAGACGTTGGAGACGAACTCCATGCGGTCGCGGATGGCCGCGCGCAGGCGCTCGTTGGCCTCCTCGGCGCGATGGAGGCTCTCGACGCCGGCGGTGATGTCGCGCAACTTGATGAGGACATTGCCATCGTCCAGGCGGTGGAGGACGGCCTCGGCCATGAAGGTGGTGCCGTCGTCGCGCGTGGCGTGGTTTTCCAGGCTGACGAAGGGGACGGCGGTGAGGCGCTCCTTGAGGTAGGTGGGGAACTCGGCGGAGAGGTCGTGGTCGTTGGGCAGGTCGGAGGCGTCGCGCCCGATGATGGCCTCGCGCGAGGGGGCGCGGAGCAACTCCACGGCGCGCGTGTTGCAATCCAGCACGCGGAAGTCGCCATCCGTCAGGAAGGTGGCCTCGCAGAGGGCTTCCAGGGGCACGCAGCGGGCGGTCATGGCTTTGGGGTCTCCTTCACGGGGCTTCGCAAGAGCAGGCGGACGGTGTCGGCGTCCAGCGCGTACAAAATCGGGCGGCCTTGGATGAGCGCCGGTGCCTCGCCCGTCTCCGGGTCCGGGTCGCCGATCAGCAGCACGCGGCGCAGGCCCTCCTCCGCGCCGTCCAGGTCCAGCGTCAGCCGCAGGAGTGGCCGCTCCAGGCCGTAGGGGCGGAGCGCGCCCAGGGCGACTGGCGCGTCGCGCAACACGTGGTCGGCCTTGAGGTCGGCGAAGCGCGTGAGCCACGCATCCACCGTCGCCGTGTCCACATAGGCGCCAACGGGGCTTTCGGTGGACCAGGTGAGCGCGGCGCCGGCCCGCCGCACGGCGCAGCCGGAGCCATCGCGCCGCAACACGGCCAGTCGGCGGATCTGCGCCGCCGGCACCGAGAGCACCGTCCGGTCGGCCAAGGCGTGCTGCAGCCCCGGCTCCAGGAGGCCGGCCGGGACGTTGGCGCGCGCCACGCGGTAGAGGCGGCGGCGGTCGGTGCGCCAGGCCAGGAGCGTGTCGGCCGAGGCGCCCGCGTAGAGCGCCAACGCCGGCGGCGTCTCGCCCGGGCGGGGCTCGCCCAGCGTCAGCACGCAGAGGGGTTCCTGCCCGGCCGGGGGCTCGATGCCGGTGACCTCGCCCACGAGCCCGGCGAGGCGCGCGAGCAGGCCGCGCGCGGCCACGGCGTCGGCCGGCAGGGCCATGGGCAGGGTCAGGCGCCAGAGGCCGTTGGCCAAGGCCAGCGTCACGGGCGTCTCCTGCCCCCGCAGGCGCACGGTCAGGCGCGTGGCCTCGGCGGCCTCGCCGAAGACGACGAACTCGCGGTCGGTGGCCACGAAAGGGCCCTCCGCGCCGAAGGCGGCCGCCAACGCCCCGGGCACCGAGACCACGGACCGCCCATCGTCCAACAGGCAGAAGACGGCGCCCTCGCGGTCGGGGTCGGCGCGGCCGAAGCGGAGCGTCAGCGGGCGCCCCAGCCCGCGCACGTAGACCGAGAGGCGCAACGCCGTCTCCTCGTCCAGCCCATAATTGGCCAGGATGGCCTCGGGCAGGGCGCGGTCGGTCGCCGGCGGGGGCGCGTCGTCCGCCGGGCGGACATAGGCCAGGATGCCGTGCGCGGCGGTGAGCGCCTCGGGCACGCGCCCCGCGTCCTTGGCCTCGACCTCGAAGGGAAAGGGGCGCGACACCGCCCAGTTGCCGTTGGGCAGGCGTTGCGCGCGGGTGAAGGGCTGCCCGGGCGCGCGCCATTCCAGCGCGGTCACCCGCTCGGCCGGCACGGGCAGGGCCGCGCGAGTGCGCAGCGTCGCCGCCCGTTTGGGCAAGCGCGCCACCTGCG
>CASEMQ010000011.1 GCA_949289005.1 uncultured Lentisphaeraceae bacterium | reverse complement strand
CCGACGACGTTTTTGCCTTTTGGCCGCGCCGCCCCCTAGGGGGCGCCCCCCTCTTCTGCTTTGCCTCGACCTCTGCCAGTCCACCTTCTTTCCGCTTTCTCTTCTTCCTTCCACCTGCGCAATTACATTGTGGACGATTCAGGCTTGCAGGGCCGGATTATCGTGGCGGACAATTGGGCCGAAGGTATGGTACAATGGGTACATGACGCGGTTGGCATTGGTTTTGGTTTTGGCGCTGTTGGGCGCGTTGTCGCGGGGGGCTCCCGATCCGGCGGGGACCTTTCGGTTGCGCGTGGGGCCGTTTTTTGAGTATGGGTCGCGGGAGGGGGTGGGGATGACGCGGTTGGCGGTGCGGCCGTTTTTCGCGTGGGAGCGGGCTGCGCGTCATCCGGTGGATCGGGATTTGGAGGTGGTGTGGCCGTTGAGTCATTTTGGGTGGCGGGGGGATGCCTTTCATTGGCGCGTGGTGATGATGTTTTGGAACGAGGAGGATCGCACGGGGCGGGCGTCGGGCGATTATTCGCTGTCCATCCCGCCGTTGTGGGTAAACGGGCGTGACGCGGGGGAAAGTTACTGGGGGCTTTTCCCGATTTGGGGGCGGATGCCGAAGTTTTTGCTGTTGGAGGATTTCCGGTGGGCGTTTTTCCCGTTGTGGTTGAGTTATCGCACGGGGGGGACGCAGGGGACGGCGCGGGAGTACGTGTTGTGGCCGTTTTTCTCGCTGAAGCATGACCCGGACGCGACGCGGTGGGGGCTGTGGCCGCTCTTTGGCACCAAGCATGAGCGGGAGCGCGATTCGCGTTACGTGCTGTGGCCTTTCTGGAACGACCAGACTTTCCACGCGCACAACCATAAGGGGCGCGCGTGGATGCTGTGGCCGCTCTTCGAGCGTATCGACGCGGACACCGAACAGGGATGGGGGGTGCTGCCGCCGCTCTTCCGGTGGAGCGAGACGACGGATGGCGCCTTTCTGTTGCGTGCGCCGTGGCCGCTTTTCGAACGGTATCGTGACCCGCGCGAGAGTACGTGGCGGATGTGGCGTTTCTGGGGGATGACCCATCGCGGCACGCGCGATGGGTGGTGGTTCCTTCATCCCATCGTGGTGAGCCAGCGGCAGAAGACCGTCAGCCAATTCGTCCGCGCCTTCCGCGTCTGGCCGTTTTATGTGAGCGAGGAGACCGTGGCCTACGACGCGCGGGGCAACGCCCGCGAGCAGAAGCGGTACTTTCGCATCTGGCCCTTTTACGCAAGCGATTATCATGAGGACGATGGCCTGCGCCGCCGCGCGCTCGCACTTTTCCCTATCCGCGGCGTGCCGGTCGTCGAGCGCAACTGGGCGCCGTTCTGGACGCTCTACACCGCCACGCGCGCGCCGGGATCCGACGAAACCCATCACGAGCTCCTCTGGGGCCTCATCTGGTGGACGACGAAAGCGAGTGAAAAGAACTTAGGGAACAGCGAGCAGAGTGCCTCATCCGGGGCGGCGGAGTGAGCGTCGGGAGGGAGGATTGCCGATGACACGGACACACGTTTGGAAAACGATTGGCCTTTCGCCCCGAATGGGGCGTCCTGTTCACTGTCCACTGTTTGCCGAGCACTGATATGTTGCTGACACGAGAACCGATTGCGAATCGTTTGGCCGCGGGCGTCGCCGCGGTGGGGCGCACGGCGCGTTTGACGGCCGCCGCGCTGGCGGGCTTCCCTGCGCTGTGGTTGCGCCGCGACACGCGCGGGGACTTCCTGCGCCAACTCTACGTCATTGGCATTGGGTCGCTGGCGGTGGCCACGGTGGTCGCGCTCTTCACGGGGATGATTTTGGGGTTGCAGTTGGGCATTGCCTTCCGGCAGTTCTCGCAGGAGCTGATGGTGGCTTTCACGCTTTCCTATGCGATGTTGCGCGAGATGGGGCCGTTCATGACGGGCATCATCCTGGCCGCGTGCGTGGGCAGTGCCATGGCCGCGCAACTGGGCACCATGACCGTGAACGAGGAAATCGCCGCGCTGGAGATGATGGGCGTGGATCCCATCCGCTTTTTGGTGGTGCCGAGGCTCTGGGCCATGACGTTGATGGCGCCATTGCTGTCGTTCTACACGTGCATCATCGCTTTCCTGGGCGGTGCGCTTGTGGGCTACACCCAGCTCAACATTCCTTTTTTGCAGTTTATCGGCCAGGTGATGGATGCCGCGGAGCTGAAAGACCTCTACGTGGGGTTGCTCAAGGCCGCCATCTTCGGCATTCTCATCAGCGGCATCTCCTGCGCGGTCGGCTTTGCCACCACCCAGGGCGCGGCGGGCGTGGGCGCCTCCACGCGCCGCGCGGTGATTCTTTCCTTCTTGGCCATCCTCATCGGCGGGTATTTCATCACGAGGTTCTTCTATGTCTTCTGAGCCCGCCGTTGTCTTCCAAGGGGTCGCCAAACGGTTCGGCGCGCGCCGCGTGCTCGAATCGCTCGACGTCGCCATTGCCCCCGGGGAAGTCTTTGTCATCATCGGCCCCTCCGGCACCGGCAAGAGCGTCACGCTCAAACTGGCCTCCGGGCAACTCTTCCCCACCGCCGGGAGTGTTCGCCTGCTGGGGCGGGACTTGGGCGATTGCGATGCGCGCGAACTCGCCGCGCTCCGCCGCCGCGTCGGTTTCCTCTTTCAGAGTGGCGCCCTGCTGGGGTGGAAGACGCTTGCCGAGAACGTGGCCCTGCCCTTGGCGGCGCGTGACCGCCTGCCGCCCGACGCGATCGCGCGCCGCGTCGCGGCCGCGTTGGCCGAGGTGGGCTTGGCGGACGCGGGCGACCTGTTGCCGGCCGAGGTCTCCGGCGGCATGGTCAAGCGTGCCGCCTTTGCCCGCGCCATCATCGAGGATCCCGAGGTGCTCTTCTTCGATGAGCCCACATCGGGGCTCGACCCCGTGATGTCGCGCACGGTCGATGGCCTCATCGCGCAGGTGGGGCGCGCACGTGGCGCCGCCTGCGTCGTCGTCACGCACGATCTTGCCGGAGCCCTGCGCTATGCCGACCGCATCGGATTTTTGGATCGCGGTCGCTTCCTGCAGGTCGCCACCCCCGAGCAATTGCTCCGCAACCCCGTCCCCGAGGTGCGTGCCTTCCTCGAGGCCCAAAGCATGGAGGTCGGAAATGTCCGCTAAATCCCAAAGTATTCTCCCCGAGGTCATCACCGGCCTCTTTGTGGTTGCCGTCATCGCGCTCTTGGCCTTTTTCACCATCGTCATCAGCGGCGTGGATTTGTTGCGTGGCCACCACCATGCCGTCCGCGAGGCGCGTTTTGAGCACGTTGGCGCGCTCAAGGTGCAGGACCCGGTGCTCGTGCGCGGCATGAAGGTCGGCTCCGTCCAGTCGCTTCGCCTGGGCGAAGGGTGCGTCCTGGCCACGCTCACCATCGAGGCCGACGTGCCGCTCCGCGCCGATTGCACCGTCACCGTCGCGCAAACCTCCCTCCTCGGCGGCACGTGCCTTGAAATCGACCAAGGCGTCTCGCCCGACCCACTGCCTCCCGAGGCCGTCATCCCCGGCGCACCCGCGCGAGACGTGATGAAGGAACTCGGCAAACTCGTCGGCGAACTCCGCCAATCCTTCAATCCCTCCGACGTGCGCGACCTGCTTGCCAATCTCCGCGTCGCCTCCGGCGACATTGCCGAGCTCACCGCACGCCTGCGCCGCGGCGATGGGCTCCTCGGCAAACTCATGTCCCCCGAGGACCATACTTACGACGATCTCAAGGATGCCCTCGCCAACATCAAGTCCCTCACCGGCGACCTGCGCGTCGTCGCCGCCGACCTCCACGCCGGCAAAGGCCTCCTCGGCAAACTGCTTCGTGAGGACGATACCACCTATGCCGACCTCAAGGACACCCTTGCCAACCTGAAATCCGCCACCGACAACCTCGGCAACCCCAACACCACCCTTGGCCGCCTCCTCACCCAAGACTCCACCCTTATCGGCGATCTTGAGACCGTCGCCGCCAATCTCAAGGAGGTTTCCGCCAAACTCAACGACGGCCAGGGGACGCTCGGCCGCCTTGTCAATGACGACACCCTCGCCAAAGACGCCGAGGCCGCCGTCCGCGACGTCCGCCAAATCATCGACAATATGCGCGACACCGCCCCCATCACCACCTTTACCTCACTTTTCTTCTCCGGCCTTTGATTCTGGGCGGCGAGGTGGGGTCACTGTGCGGCGCGGAGGAGGTCGCCCACCGTGCGGAAGTCCGCGCAGGAGGCGCCCGGCAGGATCTTTCCGAAACGGAAACGCAGGAAGGCGAGGAAAGCCAAGAGCGCCATCGAGTCCCAGACGAGCGGGGCGTCGAGCGGCGTCTCGGGAGAGAGCGCGGCGGGGTCTGCGTTCAGGATGTCGGCCAGTTCCGTGAGCAATTCGTCGTGGTTCATGGGGCGGTCTCCCGTTGCGGAGGGGTAGGGGAAAGCAGGTGGAGGGGGATGTCGAAGTCGATGGGCAGGCGCACCGAGCACCAGGTGAGCCCAACGCCGAAGCCGGAGAGAATGGCCTCGCGGCGGCCGTGCCAGCCGTGATTGGCCGCCAGGTCGCACAGCAGAAGGGGCAGGCTCGCCGAAGAGGCGTTGCCGAAGTCCGGGAAGTCGCAGGGCGCGCGGTCGGGCCCGAAGCCGCAGAGGCGCGCCACCTGGCGGACGATGAAGGCGTTGGCCTGGTGCAGCAGGAGGCAATCGACGGCGGGGTCGAGCAATGCCTGGATCTGCGCGGGCACCTTGGAGACGGTGAAGTTAAAGACGGCCGTGCCGTCCATGCGGAAGGTGGCGCCGTGGGGGATGGCGATGGCATCGGAGCCTTCGGTGGCCGTGGCGAAGCGCCAAATGGCGTTGCCGCCCTTGCCCACGAGCGCGGCGAAGCCCGCGTCGCTGAAAAGCGTGGCGGTGGCGTGATCCGCCCGGTCCACGTGGCGCGACAACGTGTCCCCGCCCATGATGAGCACCTTGCGCATTGCGGGGTGGAGCAAGAGGTGCGCGGCCAGACGCAACGCCACCGTAAAGCCCGCGCAACCTTGGTTCACGTCCAACGCCAGCGCCCCCTCGCCCAGCCCGAGCGCGCCCGCCAGTTTGGCCGACGTCGCCGGCGCGATGGCATCGGGCGTCTGCGAGACGAAAAGCAACGCGTCCACCCCCGCGAGAGAAGGCAAGGCTTGCGCCGCGCGCCGCGCCAGCGACGATGCCGTCTCGCCGGGCGCCGCGACCAGGATGCGCCCCAGGCCGATGGCCTTGCGCAGGCGCGCCACCCGATCCGCGCCGTAACGCGCCGTGAAGTCGGCCTCGTCCAACGCACCGCCCGGCAGGGCGACGGCCACGCCCTCGAGGCGCACCCCGTGGAAGACACTCTCCGTCATGGTTGCCCCCCGATGGCGTCCAAGACGTCGCCCACCGTGCGCATCCCCGTCATTTGCGCCGCGGTGAAGGTCACGCCCAGCCGTCCGGCGAGCTCGGCCAGGAAGGCGATGTAGCCCACGGAGTCCCAGGCCGGCAGATCTTCCAGCGCGGTCGCGCGGGAGAGGGGCGGCATGGGCGTGCCCAGGGCGTCGGCGAGGGCCTCGCGCAACAAGGCGAGCAGGGAAGGTTCGTCCATCGTCAGGGTTCCTCACGTTCCAGCGCCAACGTGTAGCAGCGGCGCACGGTTTCGGCGAAGCGCGGGTAGGCACGCTCGCGCGCCACGGTCTCGGCCGCGGCGACGGCGTGCTCGGCGCAGAGGAAAGGGGCCCGCAGGTGGCGCAGCACCGCGGCGGCCACCGCCCGGGTGTCCGCGGGCACCAACATCGCGTTGTCGGCCGTCAGCAAGGCTTCGTGTGCGGGGCAACGCACGGCCAGGATGGCGCGGCGCGCGGCCATCGCGTCCAAGAGTTCCGGGGGCGGCAGGGGGCCGCAGACCGCCGGCAGGAAAAGAAGGTCGGCCCCGCCCGTGAAGGCCATCAAATCCTCCGGCCCCGTCACGCCCGCGCGGACGCCCACCGCGGCGGCAGGGGGCAGGCGGCGGGACAGGTCGCGGCGCAATCGCTCGGCGGCGGCCGGGGTGCCGCCCGCCAGATCCACGCGGACGTTTGTGTGGTCGAGCAGGCGCGGCAGGGCGCCCAGGAGCGGCGCCAGATCCGCCCACGTGCCATCCAGCGAAAGGGCGGCCAGGCGCTAGGTTTGCGCCGCGCCGCGCGTCCGCGCGGGGGGCGGCGGCAGGGGTTCGACGCAGGGCGCGGGCAGGGGCGGGATGGTCGCCACGCGCCCCAAGAGCGGCGAGCCGCGCAGGTCGGCGGCGCGGCAGGGCGTGTCGGTGAAGACCATGCCCACCGCGCGCAGGAAGCGCCGCCCGCGCGGGCGCGCCCAGCTCGCCAAATCGTAGCCCGAGGCCACCCGCCATTCGAAGACGAGCCGCACGCCGAAGAGCCACGCCAACAGCGCGCCCAGGCGCACGGAACGGTCGGCGCAGTGCACCGCGTCGTAGTGGTTGGTAAGGAGGAGGCGCGCGGCGGCCAGTGCCATCACGGCAGTGGCCCAACGCCTCCGCAGCCCCGTGCCGTAGGGCGGGAGCGTCCGCGCGAAGGGCACGTGCAGCGTCCGGAAGAGGCGTGTCGCCAAGCCCTGCGGCCACGGATCCCCGCCCGGCAGGGTGAGCACGTCCACCTCCAGCCCCGCCCGCCGGAGCAGGTGGAGCATCTGGAAGGTGGCGCGGGCGTGCGGGCTGTCGGCCCGCAATGCCTGGGTGTGGATGTAGAGGACGCGCGCCATGTCACAGCAGGCGCAGCTGCGCCCCCTGGCGGTGGACGTGCATCTTGCGCACCGTCCACGGCACGTCGAGCCCCGAGACGAAGGTGCGCAGGCGCTTGCCCAACGCGTCGTCGTCGTCGATGGCCACGGCAACGATGGTGGGGCCGGCGCCGGAGATGTAGGCCGCCACCGCCTCTGTCTCGTCCGCCGCGAAACGGAGCACCTCGGCGCCCTGCGGGATGAGCTGCAGGCGGTATTCCTGGTGGATGCGGTCTTTCATGCCGGCACGGATCAGGCGCGGGTCCGCGCGCTCCAGCCCCTCGAGGAGGATGGGCACGCGCGAGAGGTTGTAGATGCAATCCGTCAGCGAATAGGTCTTGGGCAGGGCCGCGCGCGCGGCCTCGGTGGGCACGCGCACATCGGGCATGAGGGCGTAGAAACTCAGGCGGTCGCTGATGGGATAGCGGTGCCAATAGACCAAGCCATCCTCCACCACCGCCGCCACGAAGCCCCCGAGCGTCGCCGGGGCCACGTTGTCCGGGTGGCCTTCGATGGAGGTGGCCGTGCGCAGGATTTGCTCGGTGTCCATCGCCAGCTCGCCCAACGTGTTCGCGGCCATCACGCCCGCCACCACGCAGGTGGAGCTGGAGCCCAGCCCCGAGCAGACGGGCAGGTCCGTGTCGAAGGCAATGCGCAGGTTGGGCGCCAGGCGGCCATGTTGCGCCAACACCTGCTCCACCGTGCGATAGAGCAGGTTGTTCGCAGGCTCGCAAAACTCCGGCAGGCAGCCCTCCGGGCAGAAGCGCTCCGCGCAATCCGTGTCGAAAATGAAGCGGTTGTACATGTCGAACGCCAGCCCCATCACATCGAAGCCGGGGCCGACATTCGCGCTCGTCGCGGGCACCGAGATCTTGAATCGCATGAATCTTTCCTTTCGCACGCATTATAGCATACGCCCGCCCATGTGCCTGCCCCGCGGCCGCCCTTTTTGCCGGATGTCGCCTACAGGGCACACGCGGCGCGGGGTCAGAGGGCTCGGAGCAGGGCGATGCCGCGGCGCAGGGCCTCCTCGGAGACGTCGGGCGAGGGTTCCAACACCCGCAGAAAGCCCGGCTTGGCCAAGAGCGGCCGCAACGCCACGAAGTCCACCGCCCCCTCGCCCGGCGCGCGGTGATCCTCCTCGAGGTCGCGCACGTCATGCAAATGCGCGCCCGCCGTGAAGGTCTCCGTGAGCGCCAACGCTTCCTCCACCGGCCAATCGCCGACCCGTGCCTTGCGCTCGCCGTGCCCCACGTCATACCACGCGCCCAAGGAAGGGCTCGGGAAACGCTGCCTCAGGAAAGCCACCTCCGCCGGGTCAGGGAACGCCTCGATTCCCGGCAAGTTCTCGAAAGCCAAGACCACCCCCGCCTCCTCGAAATGCGGCAACACCCGCTCCAACGCGAACGAGAGCCCGTCCAGCCAACGCGGCGCCGCCTCCAGCCGCAAGGCGCGCTCCGCTTCCACCAACGCCCTGTCCGGCCGCCCCAACACCCGAAAGGCCTCCGACAGCCGCGACCGGTACGGCGCCGTTCCCCACAGCGCCCGCTTGCGTCGCAATTCCACGCGCCCGCCATGCATCACCACCGCCCGCGCCCCGAAGCGCGCCGCGCACGCCAGCGTTCGCAACGTCGCGCGGATGGCCGCCTCGCGTCGCGCCGCCTCCGGGGCGGCCAGGCTGAACGTCTCCGGCCCCGGGAACGGGTCCGCCACCGATGCCGGGCAGAAGGCGTGCACGCTCCCCACCGTCAACCCCTCGGCCGCCGCCGCGCCCGCCCACAACCCCTCCTCCGGCTCGCGCGTCAGGTAACCCAACTCCACGCGCGCCAAGCCCAACCCGCGCACCGCCGCCGCCATCCGCGCGGGCGACCAGCGCCGCCCGGCGAAATACGAGGTGGAGAGCGCCAGGTCTTCCATGCGTCAGCCCAGGATGCGCCGTTGGACGGCCGCCAGGTCTTTCGCCGCCGGGTCCGTGCACGGCGCCCAGCCGGCCGGCTGCCCCGCGAAGCGCGGGATCAGGTGGAAATGCACGTGCCCAACCGTCTGCCCCGCCACCTCGCCATTCAGTTGCATCAGCGCCATTCCCTCGCACCCCAACCGATTGCGCAGCAACGTCGCCACCCGCTGCACCGCCGGCATTACTCCCGCCAATTCCTCCGGCGGAAGGAAAAACAGCTGCTCCGCGTGAAACTTCGGCACCACCAGCGTATGCCCCAACCCAAACGGATTGATGTCCAAAAACGCAAACGCGTGCGCATCCTCGAAAACCCGATACGAGGGAATCTCCCCCCGGATAATCTTGCAAAACAAACAATCGTCCATGCGAACCTCCTTGTCGCCACCAGTATACCACAGCCCCGCGCCCCGCGCCCGCGCGCCGCCCCTTTTTGCGTCCCGCGACGCGATGGGCCGCCGGGTTCGGCGCGCGCAAAGCCGCACGAAAGGGGGCGACAGACGGGGGCGTGCCGTTTGCCGTTTGCTTGCCGCCGTCCGCTTGCCGGGGTGGGGCGCGTTCGGGAGGATACAGGGCGCAAAAGTTTTGGGAAGGGGTTGCGGACGGTGTGGCGGTTTGGCAAATTGGCCTTGATGTTTGCTTCTGTCGGAAAGGGAATGCGACATGAGAGAAAGGATGTGCGACATGAAAACGACGTTTGCGATTGCGCTGTGCTGTTTGGCCGCTTCGGGGTGGGGCGCGCCGACGGTGGATTTGACGGGCACGTGGCAGGTGCGCCTGGGCGAGGCCGCGCCCGTGGCCATCCATTTGCCTGGGACGTTGGGCGACGCGGGGTTGGGCCCGGCGCCGACGGCATCGTTCCATGGCGTGCTCACGCCGCGCCACCAGTATGTCGGCCCGGCCACCTACACGCGCACCTTCACGGTGCCGGAGGGCATGACGGGGGAATGTGAGCTTTTCCTGGAGCGTGTGCTGTGGAAGAGCACGGCGACGATCGACGGCAAGGAATTGGGGTCGTGCGATTCGCTCGTGGCGCCGCACGTGCATCCCATCCCCGCCGGCTTGCTGACGCCGGGCGAGCATACGCTCACGGTGACCATCGACAATTCGCTCATCCACCCCATGGGTGAGCATGGGCACTGCTATGGCGACTCGATGCAGACGCGTTGGAACGGCGCCATCGGCACGCTGGAAATCCGCCCGGTGAACCCGTTGCGACAGGCGCGCGTCTTCGCGCCGCTCGGGGACGTGGCGACCGTGGAGTTGCCCGAGGGCGTGCCGCCGGCCGAGATCTCGGCGACCATCGAGGGCTTGGCCGCCGAGCGTCTGGCGGACGAGGGGCGGTCGTTGCGCCTGCGTGTGCCGGGCGCGCGCCCCTGGGAGCTGCATGATCCGCAGCTCTACACGCTGACGTTGCGGTGGCGGGGGCAGTCGCACGCCATTCGCTTCGGCTTCCGCTCCGTGGCCTCCAAGGGGCACGCGCTCTATCTGAACGGCCGGCCAATCTTCCTGCGCGGCAACCTGGATTGTTGCAACTTCCCGCTCACGGGCTATCCGCCCACCGACAAGGGTTCGTGGTTGGCCATCCTGGGCGCGCTCCAAAAGGAGGGCATCAACCAAGCGCGCTTCCACTCGTGGACGCCCCCGAAGGCGGCCTTCGATGCGGCCGACGAGCTGGGCATGCTCGTCTCGCCCGAGATTTTATGGATTGACAACGGCGTGCAGCATATCTATCCCTACATCAAGTGCGTGGGGCGCGGGCCCGAGACCTTCAACGCCTTTATCCGCGCCGAACTCTTCCGCGCGGTCGATGCCTATGGCAACGCGCCAAGTTTCTTCTCGATGATGGTGGGCAACGAACTGGGCGGCGCGGACTATGAGTTGATGGGGAAATGGCTGGAGGATTGCCGCGCGCACGACAATCGCCGCCTCTACGCCGGCACCACCGTGCGCGGCTTCACCAAGGAAGACGACTTCTTCGTGGCCATCTACTACCCCGGCATCGGGATGATGCGTAACCGTTATCCCGAGGGAACGGATTGGGACTACGAGGATGCCTACTCCCGCACCAAGCACCCCTCCATCGCCCACGAAATCGGCCAGTGGCCCGTTTATCCGCTCTATTCCCATGAGTTGCCCAAGTACGAAGGCATCCTCCGCGCGTGGAACCTGGAAAACCTCCGTGACGCGGCGGCCGAGGCCGGCGTGCTCCCGCTCAACGAAACCTTCTCCCGCGCGTCGCTCATGACCAACCGTATGCTCTACAAAGACGAGATCGAGAGCTTCCTGCGCACCCCCTCCTGCGCGGGCTTTCAGTTGCTCAGCGTGCAGGACTATTCGGGGCAGGGCGAGGCGCTCATCGGGTGGTTCGACTCCTTCTACGACCCCAAGCCAGGTCTGGGGCGCAGCCAGCCCACGGCCGATTACTGCGCGCCCGTCGCCCACCTCGCCCGTTTCCCCAAGCATATCTGGACGGCGGGCGAGACGTTCACCGCTGCCCTCGTCGTCCGCAACAACGGCGCCGAGCCGCTGAACGCGGAAATCCCGTGGTCCGTCCCGGCCCTGGGCGCGGCCGGCGTCTGCCGCGCCCAGGTGCCCGTCGGCGCCGTCAAGGAGGTGGGGCGCATCGCCCTGCCGCTCGCCGCCGCCAAGGTTCCCGCGCAGATGGAGTTGCGCTTCGGGCGGAACCGCTGGCCGCTCTGGGTCTATCCCGACCGCGTCTCCGCCGACGTGCCGGCCGGCGTCACGGTGACCGACAAGGTGGCCGAGGCGCGCGCCGCGCTCGCCAAGGGCGGCCGCGTGCTACTCAAGGCTCGCGGCTTGGCCCGCCCGCAGACGGCGCGGACGCACTTCTTCATGCCGGTCTTCTGGAGCACCTCGTGGTTCGCCGGCCAGGCCAATGACACGCTGGGCATGGCCATCCGGGCCGACCACCCCGCTTTCGCCGGCTTCCCCACCGAGGATTGGCAGGATTGGCAGTGGCGCCGCCTGTCCAACGGCATCCCGGCCTTCGAGATCGCCGGGGCCGCGCCGGGCTTTGTGCCCTTGGCCATGCCGGTGCCGGACTTCCACCACCCCGCCCTGCTGGGCGCGCTCTTCGAGACCGCCGTCGGCCCCGGCAAATTGCTTGTCTGCGCCTTCGACCTGGACGCCGACACGCCCGAGGCGCGCCAGTTGCGCCGCTCGTTGCTCGATTACATGGCCTCCTCGGCCTTCGCCCCCAAGGCTGACCTGAAGGAAAGCGTGCTCTGGGCGCTCTTCCGCCCCACCCGCGACACGCCCGCGCCCCGCCCCGAGGCGTACAAGGACGCGACCGTCTACATCGCGTGTGCCGAGTTCCTCGACCGCTCCAACGCGGACGTGCCGTGGGCCGCGGCGAACGACCACGCGGAACTCGCCAAGGGCTCCTATGCCCTCGCCGGCGAGAATGTCCGCACCTGGGCCGACCGCGATGGCGCCTATTGGGTGGGCGACACGCTCACCGTCACCCTCAAGGACGTGACGCCCCGCGCGGGCACCCTGCTCGTCCGCTTCCGTGACCCCAACGGCCAAAAGCGCACCGCCGAGGGCACCTTCGAGGGGCGCGCCTTCAAGGTGCCGTCCCACGCCAAAAGCACGGACAACAAGGCCGGCGAACACTGGGCGCGGCTCCCCATTCGCGCCGAGGATTGCAAAGACGGCGTGCTCACCCTCTCCGTGCGCCGCGCCACCGGCGCGAACGTGATGATCGACCGGCTGATCGTGATGCCGGGTCAATGACCGCTTTTCTTGCCAAACATGAGGATTTGAAGATGAAGACGTTGTCGCTTGTTGTCGCGGGTGCGCTCGCCGCGGGTGTCGCTTGGGCCATGCCGCCCACGTTGGATGTGTCGGGCGCGTGGCAGGTGCGTTTGGGCGAGGCCGCGCCCGTGGGCATCCGTTTGCCCGGCACGTTGGGCGACGCGAAGTTGGGCCCGGAGGCGACCGAGCCGCTCGATGGTGCCCTCACGCCGCGCCGCCAATACATCGGCCCCGCCGCCTACACGCGCACCGTCACCGTGCCTGAGGGTGTGACGGGCGACTACGAGCTCTTCCTGGAGCGCGTGATGTGGAAGAGTGTGGCGTCGTGGGACGGCCAGCCCCTCGGTTCCCAGGATTCCCTCTACGCGCCGCACGTGCACCCCATCCCCGCGCGTCTCCTCACGCCCGGCGAGCACACACTCACCGTGACCATCGACAATTCCCTCATCCACCAAATCGGCGAGAAAAGCCACGGCTACAGCGACCTGATGCAGACGCGTTGGAACGGCGCCATCGGCCAACTGCTCCTGCGCCCCGCCAACCCCTTGCGCCAAGCGCGCGTCTTCGCGCCGTGCGGCGAGACCGTGACCGTCGAGTTGCCCGAGGGCGTGCCCGCCGCCGAGGTCGAGGCATCCATCGCCGGCATGGTGGCCGAGCGCCTTCCCGGCGAGGCGCGGAAACTGGCGCTTCGCGTCCCCGACGCCAAGCCGTGGAGCGAGTTCGACCCGCAACTCTACACGCTCACCCTGAAATGGAAAGACCAGGAACACAGCGTTCGCTTCGGCTTCCGCACCATCGAGCGCCGCGGCAATCGTCTCTTCGTCAATGGTCGCCCCTTCTTCCAGCGCAGCAACACCGACAACTGTCACTTCCCGCTCACGGGTTACCCCGCGATGGACAAGGCCGAATGGTTGCGCATTCTTGGTATCCTCAAGGGGCAGGGCATCAACCACGTCCGCTGCCACTCGTGGTGCGTGCCGCAGGCGGCCTTCGACGCGGCCGACGAGCTGGGTCTCTTTATCTCCCCCGAGATTATCTGGTTCGACGGCGCCTGGATGCCCAAACTTTATCCCTATCTCAAGGGCCTTGGCCGCGGCAACGCGGACGCCGACGCCTTCGTCCGCGCCGAACTCTTCCGCGTGCTCGACACCTTCGGCAACGCGCCCTCCTTCTTCTCCCTCACCGTCGGCAACGAACTCGGCGGCTCCGACTTCGGCGTTCTCGGCAAGTGGATGGCCGCGTGCAAGGCCCACGACAGCCGCCACCTCTACGCCGCCAGCTCCGCGCGTTCCATCACGCCGGCCGATGACCTCGCCGTCACCCACTACTATCCCGGCATCGGCTGGATGCGCGAACGCAAGCGCGAGGGCACGGACTGGGACTACGAGGATGTCTACGGCAAGACCCAAGTCCCCACCATCGCCCACGAAATCGGCCAGTGGCCCGTCTTCCCCAACTTCGCCCGCGAAATCCCCAAGTATGCCGGCCTTCTGCGCCCCTGGAACTTCGAGCAATTCCGCGAACGCAGCGAAAAGGCCGGCGTCCTGCGTTTCAACGCCGCCTACGAGCGCGCTTCCCTCATGACCAATCGCCTGATGTACAAAGACGAAATCGAGAGCTTCCTGCGCACCCCCTCCTGCAACGGCCTCCAACTGCTCGGCATCCAGGACTACACCGGCCACGGCGAGGCCCTCATCGGCTGGTTCGATTCCTTCTACGACGAGAAACCCGGCGCCGAACGCGCCGTCCCCGTCCCCGATTACTTCGCCCCCGTCGCCTACCTCGCCCGCTTCGCCAAATACACCTGGTCGCAGTCCGAGACGCTCACCGTCAAACTCGTCGTCCACAACTACGGCCCCATCCCCCTCCGCGGCCCCGTCGCCTGGTCCTTCCCCGCCCTCAACCGCACCGACGTCGTCCACGTCGACGTCCCCGTCGGCGCCGTCCAAGAGGTCGGCGTCGTCTCCATCCCCCTCAACGCCATCCCCGCCCCCGCCAAGACCGAGTTCCGCTTCGGCAACAACCGCTGGCCCCTCTGGGTCTATCCCGCCACGATCGACGCCTCCGTCCCCGAAAACGTCCTCCTGACCGACGACCCCGCCAAGGCCAAGGTCGCCCTCGCCCAAGGCAAACGTGTCATCCTCGACGCCCACGACTGCCCCGCTCCCGCCGCCACCATCCATTCTTCCTTCGTCCCCGTCTACTGGAGCGCCTCCTTCTTCGCCGGCCAAAGCCGCGTCACCCTCGGCATGGTCGTGCAAGACAAACACCCTGCCTTCGCCAACTTCCCCACCGAGGATTGGCAGGACTGGCAATGGAAACACCTCATCGACAACGCCGCCACCTTCCGCATCGCCGGTGCCGACGATGCCTTCACCCCCCTCGCCATGCCCGTGGTCGACTTCCACAAACCCGCCCTCGCCGCCGCGCTCTTCGAGACAGCCGTCGGCCCCGGCCGCCTCCTCGTCTCCGGCGTCAACCTCGCCGACCCCCGCCCCGAGGCCCGGCAGCTCCGCCGCTCCCTCCTCGACTACGCCGCATCCGACGCCTTCGCCCCCAAACCCCACATCCCCGAAAAAGACCTCTGGGCACTCTTCCACGACATCCGCGCCAACCTCCCGCCCCGCCCCGCCGAGTACCAATCCGCCGTCGCCTACGTCGAATGTGCCGCCTTCCTCCGCCGCCAAGGCACCGTCACCCCCTGGAAGGCCGACCGCGACCGCGCCGAGACCCGGGCCGGCACCGTCACGCCTTCCGGCTCCGATGTCTTCACCTGGCGCGACCAAGACGGCGCCTACTGGGTCGGCCAAGACGACCTCACCATCACCCTCGCCGGCTGCCCCAACGTCCGCGGCCAACTTCTCGTCCGCTTTCGTGACGCCAACGCCAACGGCCGCACCTGCAAAGGCACCTTCGACGGCAACCGCGCCTTTACCATCCCCCCGCACGCCCCCTCCCGCGACAACCCCGAGGGCATCTACTGGCTCACCCTCCCCGTCGACATGGAGGACTTCCTGGACAACAAACTCGAACTCCGCCTCCAAAAAACCTCCGGCCCCAACATCACCGTCGACCGCGTCATCCTCATGCCCCACAGCAAGTGAACAGTGAGCGGTGGACAGAGAACAGGGCGCATCTGGCGTTTCGGGGCGCGGGGAGCCGTGCTCCCGGCCGGGGTCAAGGGGCGGCTCCCCCCTTGCCTTTGTGCCCTTTGCCCCTCGCGATTTCCATCCCATGTGCACATGAGAGCCCCCGGCCACACGGCCGGGGGCGGTTGGTTTATGTTGTGGTGAGAAAAGCTACCTGAGCCAATCCCGGAACGGCGCGAAGACAAACGGGCACAACTCCGGGAACTCCGCCCGCAACTCCCCCACAAATCGCTCGAAGACCGCCAGCCCGTGTTCCAACTGTTCCCGAGGCAACGCCTTCGGGTTCCTATGAAACGCCTCGTCCAGCGCCGCGAAATAGTCCTTCGCCGACTGCTCCGGCAACGGCGGCTCGAAACCCTTCGGGTTCACGATCGGGCAATCGAACGTGCACCGCACCCCCCAGCCGAACTCCACCACACCCGGCCGCAAGGCCGACACCAACTCCCACGGGAAGCAGCGCGACCGCCGCCCCGCGCGGTAAATCAGCCCCGCCGGGTCAATCTCAAACCACCGCCCCCCGTGCGCCCACACCTCCTCCGCCTCGCTCTCCGCGCGCACCTGCTCATAAGGCGTCATGTTCTCGGGATTTTCCATCCCGCTGATGCGCCGCCACTTCCCCGGGTCGCGATTGAAAGGCCACATCGTCGCCGCCCTCCCACACCTCAATGCACCACCGGCGGCTGCCCGCGTCCTCGCCGCAACAGCCACAGCAACAACCGCATCACCCATCCGTGCCTCGGCTCCACAAACATACTCATGGCCGCTTGCTCCCCGCCTTGGCATCCGCACGGCAAATCATGCCATCGAAGACTATGACAAGCGCCCGCAGCCACTTCGGCAAAAAGCGCAAAAAGCGCTCCTTCCTTTGGCGCTCTTGCTCAGAGATATAAATCCGGTTCATCGTGCTTCTCCCTTCCATTCCCGATACTTCGCGAGGTCGCCCCCGCACAGCTTGATTGCCAGCGCCAACATCGCCGCGTCATCCAAGAACCCTCCGGGCAAGAAATCGGGGATGAGATCAATCGGCGTCAGCACATACAGCAACACCCCCGCCAAACCCGCCACCGTCCGCCACGGCACCTCCGTGTACCGCCCCGCCACCACATCCTTCAACATCGCGAAAATCGTCTTGAAGTCCTCCCAAAACGGCTTCAGCTTCTCGACCTTCGTGAAAAGCCCGTTCAGCTTCTCCTCCTTGTCGATCACCTCCCCCTGAACCTTCTCAGGCCCATCCATCCGCCCCGCATACCCGCGGAACTCCCGCCCCACATCCTCATCGTCAAACGTGTTAGCAGCCATGACACGCTCCTTTCGTCCGCTTTTCATGGGCGTTCAACACGACCTCAATGGTCGTGATTGATAGGAAGAGAATTAAAGTAATACAGAGAAAAAGAGTTGAATATGTGCTAGGGCATGCTAAGCATACAAGGGCGACAGTTAGGCAGATATTCTCAGAGACTACAAAGAGAATGGTTTTGCCGGAGTCCGCAAACGTAACCAAAGAAGAAAAAACGATCAATGAAAATATTGCAGGTGTAACAATGAATGGTATTTGGCTTGAGACAGCGCTAAAACATTCGATTTTAGACATTGTCTTGGTCGCAGAATAAAATGAACTCCAAGCCAACATCAAGAAAAACGACTTTGCCCATGAAGGACTCTCGTTCCCCCTTTGGTTGATCATGAGATCGTCAACAAAATACTTAATAAGGAAAAGGAATAAAAAAACGAGAAGAAAAATATAGGCAAACTCTTTTCCGCTTTGCAACTCCCATCTGATTGCATGTGTTAATGCAGCAATGGTGTTAATCAGGCAAACCCCGATAAACAGTTGAACGACTGTGAACGAAATGTTGCTTACGCCAGACCTTTGGCAAGCGTTCGCTTGAATGTTGGGAGGAGGATTAGGCATTTGCAGACTCCTTTCCATCGGTGTTGATTGCCTCTGCCGGCGATTCATTTACCGTGTCCTCAGAGAGCATATTGTTGGCAGTTGTTGAGTCTTGGTTTTGCAGGTTGTCCGCGATTTTTTTGCTTAGTTCTTTGGCGCGGTCTCCGGTGAGCTTCCCTTGGGCCCTGTGGAGTTGTTCCAGTTCGTCATGTCGTTTCGTGAACGCTTTCTTGAAGTCTTCCAATGTAAAAGCGCGACGCTTTTCACTGACAACGGTGCTCAATGCTTGTAAGACCGCATTTTTGATTTCACGGCCGGAAAACCCATCGGCAATTTTGGCGAGTTCCAGAAATTTCTCGTCCGTTGGGCGCGTGCCATTCTCAAATGGCACTTTGGATGGAATCATTTTCTTAATGATCTCCGTTCGGGCGGTTTCGTCAGGCAAAGTGAAATGGAGGCTACGGAGAATACGCGATTCGAACGCTTTGTCATAATTCCCGACAAGGTTCGTGCAAAAAATGACAATGCCGCTGTGGTTTTCCAAGAGTTGCAACAAGTGGCTTCTCAGTGAGTTTAGCGATTGGCCGGCGGCATCCGAAACCGAGGAGAGACGCTTGCCCAAAAACGAATCAGCCTCGTCGAAGAAAAGCAACGCGCCCGTCTCTTTTGCCGTGGCGAAGAGATTGGTTAGGTTTTTGGGGGAGTCGCCCATATACTTGGAAACGATTTCCGCCAAATTCGCTACGAGAATCTTGCAGCCAAGTTCATGGGCAATCGCATGCGCGGCCATCGTCTTCCCGGTCCCCGGGGGGCCGTAGAAGTTCAACGAAGCCCGTACCACGGGGTCAATCTCTTGAAAACCCCAATCTTCGTAAATTAACTTGTTGTTTTTAAGGATTTCCAGAGAGGTCAAGATGTCGTTTTTCAGCGTTTCCGGCAAAATCATCTGGTCAAGACGATATTTAGGGTCGATTGCCGTGAAGGTCGCCAATTGCTCGGCATCTTTTGCTTTTTCCGAAACGGGTGGTTGGGATTGCGAAGCGTCTGGCAAAGCGGGGGGAGTGTCCGTTTCGGTGGTCTGCATGAGAATGAAAGCAACTTGATTTAAACCATCGACAGGTTCGAGTGTCGCGGTTTTGAACCATTGGCGTAATGTTGAGACAAATGTACTCAGGCGTTGAGACTGCGCGGAGGTCAGAACGGGCAGGTTTTTGCACCAGATTGCTGCCTTCAGGTGTGTTGCCGTATTTTCGAACTCCGTGGCGTTTTCACGGTTGAGGTGAAGCACCAAATCAAAATCTTTCGGCAAACCGTTTGACCGCGCAAATCCGGCGCAGGCGGACAGAAACGCCGAAAGCGGTTGCGACTCAAAGGTCTTGTTTGCGACTTTAACATGCGCCATTTCGTGTTCCTTGTTCTTTCGTCAAAGCTGGCTTAAATTAATGTCTTTCCTTTATGAACGAAAATGCTCTTCCCCGCTTCGGATCTGACGCGAATGGTTTGGGTGTTCCCTTGTTCATCCATCAAACCAACGTCTGCTGTCGCATAGTTGCCTTCTTTGTACGTTTTTTTGATTTTTGCCGCGACTATTCGGATCCCCTTTTTCTTTTGATGGGCAGCGAGGATTTCCCGAAGCCTTCCCACTGTGATTTTCTTGACAATCGTGTACACAATGATGCCGCCAATCACAGCAACGGCGATACCGAACAATAGAAATGGTAAAAGTGGTAGCATGGCGAACTTGAGTGGTTAAATGCGACAAGAATATGGTGGCAGTGAGAAAATAGGCGGGAACTGTCGTGCACGAAGACTCCCGCCTTATCATCGTCATGACAGGACAAGCATTTCCTTGGAGCCAAATTGGGCCATCAAGTCTGCGTCCATCATCTCGACTTCATAAATGATGGGAGAAGCCGGGCCATCCATCCCAACGAGCTCACCCTTTTCCTTGTCAAACACGCAAAGAATGATGTGCGTTTTACCGTTGCCCAAGTTCTCTCTTATGGCGATTGCTATAAGATTGGAATCCGATTTGAGCAGGTTGAGCACTTTCGGATCCTTGAAATGGGCGACAATCTCTTGGAAAGTCAGCGTGGCCTTCGGCGTAACGGGTACGCCGGGAAGCGATTTTGGAAGCGAGATTTTCTTCTTTTTCGTCATGGCAAGGAAAGCGGCCGCGATTGCGGTCAACCCTACCACGCCTCCGAGAAGAACCCAAAGTGTCGAACTGTTTTCGGTCATGGTAACACCTCTCATTTACTTCAAAATGACCATCTCTTTTCCGTTAAACTGACGTTCGGTGTCGGTGTCGAGGTCTTCCGCTTCGATAATCTGAGCGTCTTCCTCCGGATTGACGATATTGCCCGTCTCTTTGTTGAAGAGGCATTCGACAACCTGATAGTTCCCACTGTCAAGATTCTCCTTGATGGCAACCGCGATGAGGTTTTCGTCTTGGCGGAGTTTTTCAAGTCGGCTGGGATTTCTGAAGAATTTAACGATGTTCGCAAAGAAACGGCAGATGTGAAGGACAATGCGTTTAAGCAAATTCCAAACGGCGCGCAGAGCCTTTTTAATCAACGTTAACATGGTCGCTCCTTGTTTACTTCAGTACCAACAAATCTTTGCCGCCAAAAGCGGAAACCAGAGAGGAATCCATCATGGCGAGGTAAATCCGGCTCCACGGTTTGGTCGGGGAAATAATGGGGTTGTTGTCTGTATCGACAGCCATGATTTCAAGAATTTCCACGTCGGTTGTCGCGCGATAGATGCAAACACGGTCGCCCGGGGTCAGTTTGTATGTACCCTTCACGAATTTAATCAAATCTTCCATCGTCATGGAAAGTTCATGTTTCTCCACGTAGGAAAGCGCCAATTTAATTGCCTCGGGACTGACGGACACCTTGGCGCGCCGCCCGACTTCTTCACGAAGGAACGCGACGATATGATCGATTTTGCTCTTACCGTCTTTGTCTGGCTTGGTCAGCTCTCCTTTGATGAGAATCGCGATTTCCACCGCGTGTTTTTTGAGAAACGACGCGATTTCCTTGATTACGTTAGGCGGGATTGCCATAATCACTCCTTGGTTGTGGTTAGAAGAACTGTGTGAGAAAGCGCCTTACAGCTTTTCCCAGAGATCCCAGCGGGGGCAGCGGTCGACGGCGCGGGTGTTTTTGGCGGGGTAGGCTTGGCAGGGGTAGGAGCCGGCCTCGGCCTTGATGTAGTAGGGGCGATGGTTGATGAACTCGACGCGGCGGGGGCCGCACCACCAGGTGCAGGTGGCGCAGGTGCGGTCGCGCGTGGTATAGGTACCGTATGCCATAAGACAGCTCCTCCTTTTAAGGGTTTTCGTCATGCTATATGGGTGGATGGGGGAATGGTGACAAAGAAAGTGATTTTTTTTTTGGAAAAGAAGTTTGGGGAGGCGGGGCGCCGGGCGGTTTGGGTGCGTGGGTGTCCATAACCGATTGTGTCCGGGGGCGGTGTGTCTTGGGAACCTCGGATTGCGCGGATTTTGGCGGATTTGCGGCGGGCAGCCGGAATTGGGGCGCGCGAAGGACATAAAGGCGCACAAAGGTGTTTTTGGGAAGCCCGGGCATTCCCCAATCTTTTTGTGTCCCTCCCGTGTGCACCTTTGGGTGTCTTGTGTCCCTCCGAACTCAGTGGCGATCCCGTCGGCGACAACCGACCAAAATCCATTTCTTTCCGTGAAAGCCGCGGTTCTCGGACACGTTCCCCGGGTGGCATTGTGTTCATAACCTGTCGATAACCTCTGCGGCGTGTCTCGCCCCGGGATGCGCCGTCTCTCGGGGCGAGGTACGGCGCATCCCGGAAAATGACCCCGCGTATAGATTGAAAGTATCGATTTGGGGGCTGTGCGGGGCGTGTCGCTTTCGACAGGTTTTCAACAGGTTTGCGAAAGTTATCGACAGGGTCTTGGGGTGGGGAAACACAGAGGCGTCAAGGGGGCGGAAGGCCTTGGCCTTTTCCATAGCCCGCCCCGTCGCCCGCTTGCCGGGCGTTCGGTTTGCCGCGCGCTTCGCATCGCGTTTGTCGCGGTGTCTTGGCGCGTACCCATCCCGGCCGGCCCGTCGGCGTCGGCCCGTCCCTCAACTCGCACGAAATCCGCCCGCTCCGCGCCATCTGCCGGTATCTTGTTCCTCGGGTGCCATGCGCATTGACAACCCACGCTTTCGTGCGCTATACTACCCCTAGAAACTACGAAAATGGGTAATCGAGAAGGAGACGTGCGCGATGGCACAACAGGAACCTGAAACACCAACCGTCCGGCAGCCGCTTGCCGGGGCCATCCAAGGCTCGCCGCAGGACATCCCCATTCATGCCTTTGACGCGTATCCCACCGAAAGCGTGGAGCCCGTCAAGGTCGACGTCTTGGGCGAGGCGGAAACCCTGCGCCTCCCGGGGTGTGTCGTCGCCCGGGGCGACCTCGCCTGCAAGATTCTCGCGCGGGACATCCCCGCCGGCACCGACCTCTCGGTCGGGCGCGCGCTCACCCTTGCCCTCACCCGAGACGGCGTGACCACGACCCAGTCCTGCCGCGTCGTCAAGCGCGCCGAGTGCGCCATCAAGGCCGACGACGCCGAACACGCCGGCCTCGCCCTCACCCTCCAGCCTTTGGAATAAGGAGTCTGTCATGTTTAAGGTAATGTTTTTGGCGCTTGTGGGGGTGGTGGTCTTTGCTTGGCCTACGGTTGTGCAGGGGCAAAACTACGTGGGAGCCTCTATCTCTGAGGAGGAGGCGCCGCCGGAGACCAATCAGTCCCGCGCGGAGGAGTCCATTCGCCAAACGCTGATCAACCCGCAGGAACGCAAGGGCGCGATTCCGTCAAGGGTTTTCGCGCGGTTCTGGGCGCAGGGGTTGAAGGAGATGTTTGCCGTGACGTCGGGCGGGGAGTTGAAGCAAGTCCGCGAGTGGGGCTTTGACGGAAAGTTGCATGACATCAAACGCGAGGAGACAACCGAACCGTTCGACGAAAGTTTCGGGATCGATTCCTCGCAGACGATGGTTATCGTCAGGAAAATCGGCGACGGGCTCTATCTGAGCCGTATGCGTGGCGAGCAGGAATACCGTGAGTATGCGCTTGAGCTTCCCGGTGCGCTTTTGGCCGATGGCGACGCGGTGAAAGGGCATTTCGAGCGTATCGGCATTTACAGTTACGGGACGCGCAACTTGGCCAAATACTGCAAAGTTCAGGAGGAGGCCACGGCGGCGAAACCCAAGGCGCCGACGCCGGTCGCGGAGACCGAGACGCTGACCCCTGCCGACGTGAAGACCGTTTACGCGGCGTTCAACGACGGGAAAATCACCTTTGTCGCCCGTGGAAGCAAGGCCATGTCTTGCCTGGCGTGCGAGGGGACGGGGCGGAAAATCGACCAGGCCGAACTCAAGCGCGAGGCTCGGAAACTCTATCGTAGCAACTACAACCAAGGCAAGAGTTACAAGACCTGCGTGGCCGAGGCCAAGGAAAAGTTGCGCTGGGGCTCGCCACAATGCCCGGAGTGCCAAGGTCGCCGCTCCGTCCAAGTGCCTATCTTCGTCAAGTACAGCGTTCGTTGAATGGGGAGGTGCATCATGCCGACGGATTACTCTGTCTATGAATTGAAAGGGTTGACGCGCAACTATGCCCAATACGACGCGGTTGTCGCCACGGAGACTGGGGCGCTTGAGGAGGCTTCCGTCATCGGATTGAACGCGGCAACGCGAAAATGGTTGGTCTACTTCAATGGCGCGACGGAGTCTGCCCGCGCACAGGCGGCCGCCAATCCGCCCGCGCCATCGGAAATCGCCGAATTGCCGCTTATCGGGAGCGCCCATCCGCTTGATGAGGCAATCAAGCTGACTTCTTACGATATTGTGGACAACGGGAATGGCTCCGCCACCTATACCGCGCATTATGCTTACGTGAAGCCCGATTTGTCACAAAGCCCGTCACAGGGGGATGCGTCGAGCGATGGCGCACCCGGGGCGGGGTGGGCCACAGTCGTTTATCCGGCGCGCGCCCAGTTTGATTTGGACAAGGGGCAAGCGTTGGTGTTGCCGACAGGCGAGCCTTTTGATGACTTGCCATGTTTCAATGCCGTCGGCCTCTCGTACACCGCGGTCAAGAACTTTGTCTCGGTTCCGGAGGCTTTGTTGGAAGCCAACGGGTGTATCAACAGTAACGCTTTTTCGGTCGCCGGTTATTCGGTCGCCAAGCATTGCGGGCTCATCAAGGTTCATGCCACGCCTATCCATCTGGCGGATGGGACGACGCAATGGAAGGTGAGCACGACTATCGAGATTCGGCATACGTACGTCTTCCTTTCCCCCGATGCTTCCAGCCCAACGGACATCGGGCACGACATTGTCGTTCTGTTGGCAGGTACGCGTTTCTATCCGGAAAGTGGCGGGGCGGCTGTCGTGTCCTCGCTTCTGGATGATGATGGTCGTTCGGAAAGTGTAAAAGCGGCTAAGGTCTTGCTTCTTCCGAATGGAAAGCGGGTGCCCAAATCACAAAACTCCGCCTTTGGGGAGGCAAAACCGTCAGCTTATTACAAGCAAGTCTCCGTTTACCGCGAATGTACCTTTCAAACCGTTTGGTTCGGGGGTGAAAACTGACCACTTAGACATGGGTTCAGAGTCGCAAAGGAGAGTTTGAGAATGCGGAACATAACCTTTCTGTCGCCTTGGGCCGTTCGCTACTCTGAGGCAAATGAGTGCTTTATCGTTTACGTCCCATCCGGATCCATCGTTGGGGGAAAATGCGATGTTTCCTCGCTTGCGTCGGCATTGCCACCGAACGCGAACTCGGGTGCCGGTAACGTTGCGAAACAGGCAGCCAAACTGACGAATTGGTTTCAGATTGAAGCTGCATCATTTTCCTACTCTGGGGACATCATAGCCGCATTTGTCCGCAAGGAAGAAAATGAAGAACCAGGTGACGAAACGAGCGAAGAAGGAGACGCAGAAGAGCCACCGGACGACACTACGGACGATGAAGAGGAAGAAACCCCCAGTACGGACAACGAAGAGCTTGCTTTAAGCGACGCTTACGTGGTTTCGTTTCATACAGACACTTCTTCAATACCCGAAAATGCCATTTCAGTCATTTTGGCCTCCGTCTCATATGATGCTCAATCCGAATCAACTTCAATCACACAGTATGTGGTCGGAGCGATAACACTTCCGGAGAAACGCGAAGAAAAAGATTAACTAGCTGTCGCATGGTTGGTTAGGCGTAAGCCGGAGGAAAAGTCGACGACGGATGATACGGATTCCGAGATGAATGACGGTAAAGCGGATGAAACGGAATCTGAGACGCCCAAGAAGACGGCTTGGCAGGTGTATTCGCCGATTTGGACGTGGGGGAAGGGGCTTGAATTGCTTGTGTCGGGGATGCAGGAGGGGTGGAACGACATTCCCGACGAGGTGGCGAGCGGGACGCTTTATGCCGTGGTGGAGCTGCGCGGGACGAAGGATGGTTATGGGAACATTACCTGGAACCCGAAGGAGATGACGCTGAAGAATACGTTGGATGGGCTTGTGAACAGTGTCCCCACGGGGGAGGGTTCCTCGGCAGAGCCCGGGGTGCGTTGGCTTGCGGTGCGCATTGGGTCGTTCCCGGAGGTGGACACCTCCCTCTCCCCCGAGGACGACCGCCGCCCCTTCAACCAATTGCACATCGGGGCGATTGTGGAAAACCTTTATTCGGGGAGCAGCAGCGGTTCGTATGACATTGTCTCAGGGTTGCGTTACGATGCCTCGTCGCACAAGTTGGTTTGTCTGGTGCGGACGTGGAACGGGCAGACTTTGGGTGTGCCGCACGACGGGCCGGGACTTGTGCTGAGCGCTTATTCCGTGACGAAATCGACGTTGCTGTGGTCGGGGAACGTGCTGACGCGCATGGACAATACGGTTTCGTTGCGGTTGTTTGAGGCGCCGGCGGAGTCGGGCGGTGCGGCGGAGGCGATTTTCGCGACCGCGCCGCACGAGGCGGACGAGAGCACGCCTTACGAGGGGGATTTGAGCGGCCTTGCGACGAGCGATGCCACGATTTGACGGGAGGGCACATTCATGGCAGACGAGACCGACGTTCCCGCGGGTGCCGCCGCCACCGGGCCATCGAGTGGGTCGCTTTCCGATTACTCCATTCCGTGGCGGATGTGGGGGCTTCGTTTGTCGAAGGCCGGGGAGACCTTTCGTTACACGGAATTGGGGTTCATCCTGGACGATCCGCCGGAGTTGTTGGATTTGCCGGATGCGAATCCCGGGATGCCGCTATGGGGGTGGGATGGTTCAAGAGGGGACGGGGAGGGGCACCAAGGCGTCTATTTTGGCGGGGCTCCCTATGCGGAGCCGAAGGCGATTTGGGAGTATCTGTTCAAGACCTTCGGCATCCCGCCGCCAGGACATCCCTTGCGGCCATTGGCGGAAGGGAAAGAGGCGGCGCTTGTGATTTCCGGGGGCGTGGATCCTTGGGGGAACCCGCTGCGGACGCAGCATGTTCTTACGATTGCACAGACACGTTATCGGCGGATGTTGCTTTGCAAGAAAGGTTCCGGAGGCGGAACACCGACGCTCTATGTGCGCACGACCTCGGCGGGGCTTGTCGCGGAGCAGTTGGTTTGGCGAAGGTTGGCGCTGTACCTTACGATAGAGGAGAAGACGACCTTCGATTTGGTGATTCGTGAGGTCACCGCCATGCCGCCCTATTTTGGGTTACCCGAGGTCATGGGGCAACTTCCGTTGGACCCGGCGCAAGCGGATGCGCTCATGACGCGCTACGCGCCGGAATTGCTGGGGCCGTTCCCATACGACGAGACAACGCTTGGCGCGTGCAAGACACTGTGGCAAAAACGGGGGTTGGAGGGCGTGTCCGAATCGACGGCTTGGATCAACCGTGCGCTTTGTTGTCGGGCGGTGGTCAAATGGACGGAGGTTACCAGGGCCAGGGATTTGGCGTTGCGGTTTACCAAAGCGAATGAGCTTGTTCATGTCCAGCTTTGTTTTGGGCGCAATCCCTTCTTTGCCCCGGAAGATGCCGAGAGTTCCTATGCGGGGCATTACACGCCATTCCCGACTTGGGGGGAGCACCCCGGTTGGTCGGGCGAGACAACAAGCTGGGCGCTCGATCTTTCGGGCGATGTGACCTTTGGGCAATTCGAGGAATTCGCCAAAAGCGAAGGCATTGAAATCTCCCCTGCGGGTGGAGAGGTGGCGTGCTGGCTCATCGCGTACGTCGGCGAACTTCTCGACACGCCCATGATGTTTTTCGGGGAGGGCGCCCACACGCTTCGCGTTTCGTGGAAGACGGTGCTGAGGGGGGAAGAATGACGCGAGGCGGGGGCGGATTTTTTGGCGCATAACCGCTTTGGGCGGATGAGGTTCTTGGCGAGGGACGATTTTTTGCTTTTCTGGTGCGGCGGGCTTTGGTATGATGTGTCTGTATGCGCGTGCTTTATGTTTTCATTGACGGGGTTGGGTACGGTGCGGCGGGAGCGAACAATCCCGTCTGCCCGGGGGTGTGCCCGACGTTGTGCGCGTTGATGGAGGGAGCGACGCGGCTGGACGCGTGTCTGGGGGTGCCGGGGCTGCCGCAGTCGGCGACGGGGCAGGCGACGCTTTACACGGGGGTGAACGCGGCGCAGGTGATGGGGCGGCACAAGGAAGGGTTCCCGGGGCCGACGCTGTGCAGGCTGTTGCAGGGGGACAATCTGTTTTTGGCGGCGCGGCGCAAGGGGCTGCGCGTGTGTTTCGCGGATGCGTATTTCGCGGACGCGCCGGGGGAGCTGGCGGCGCGTCGATTCAAGAGCGTGACGACAATCATGGCGCTGACGGTGCCGGAGACGTTGCGTTTCCAGAAGGATATGCTGGCGGGGCGGGCGGTGGTGCACGACCTGACGCGGGCGGCGCTGGTGCCGAAGGGGTACACGGGGCCGACGATCGCGCCGGAGACGGCGGGGGAACATTTGCTGGCGGTGGCGGGGGAGAATGACCTGACGCTCTTCGAGTTTTTCCTGACGGACATCGCAGGCCATTCGCAGGATTACGCGCGGGCGGCGCAGACGTTGGGGGCGCTGGACGTGTTTTTGCGGGTGGTGCTGGAGGGGAGGCCGGAGGATACGTTGCTGGTGGTGACGTCGGACCACGGGAACATCGAGGATTTGGGCACGCGCGGGCACACGTTCAACCAGGTGCCGCTGATCGCGGTGGGGCCGGGGGCGGAGGCGTTTTGCGCGGGCGCGAAGTCGCTGACGGATGTGATGCCGCGCGTGTTGCGCGTGTTGGGATGACTTTTGGTTCAGGAAGGAGCGAACGATGAAGCGGATGATGACGATGCTTGGCCTGTGCGCGGCGGTGCCGCTGTGCGCGCAGACGTTGGCGGTGAACGCGCCGGCCACCACGGAGACGTTGGCGAACGACCAAACGGTCGCGATCGCCGAGGGGCTGACGGTGGGCGCGGGCGAGACGGCGGTCTTCTCCGCGCGCCTGACGATGACGCTCCCCACGGAGGCGGTGGCGCGCGACGAGGCGCTGGACGGGAAGTTCGCGCTGACGGCGGACAGCGACGGCACGGTGCTGGCATACACGTACGTCGCGGACGAGTCGCCGGCGTGGCAGTGGCGGGCGTTGTCCGAGGGCTTCACGGTGGCCGAGGGGGAGGTGCTGGACGTGGAGGTGGCCGTCTCGCACGAGCGGGACGCGGAGGGGAGCCGGGCGAACTATCGCGTCTCGGCATGGAAGCCGGGGGCGGAAGAGGCGGGGCGGGCGCGCGTGGCCTACGCGGCGCCGATGGACGCGGTGGCCTTTGGCGAGGTGGCGCTGGAGGGCGAGGGCGAGGCGACGGGGCTGGCCGTGGCGGCCGTGCGCCAGAGCATTTTGCCGCCGATGGCCGAGGGCGGCGCGCAGAGCCCCGAGCTGGTGGCCAAGTACGCGACGTGGCTGAACGACGCGGCCAAGGGCGGCGCGATGCCCGCGGGCGCGAGCGACGCGGCGATCTCGGATGCCTTCGCGATGAACGTGGGCGGCACGCCGAAGCTGACGGTCGAGCGCGTCTCGCCGGCGGGGGAGCAGGGGTTGACCTTGACGGTGCGCGCCTCCTACGTGGACGCGGCGGGGCAGGAGCACGACGCGGATTGGCAGCAAATCAACGGCCGTTGCTACGTCCTCTCCGCCGCCGAGTTGGGGGGCGAGGTGTCGATGTGGGTCAGCGACACGGTCGGTGGCGCCTTCCCCGAACTCCCCCGTTTTGAGTTCGACACGGCCGAGGGGGCGCGGTTCGCGAAGGTGGTCGTGGGCTTTGACGAGCCCGAGAAGAAACTTTGAGAGAAAAGGTTAGGACAGACATGGAAGCAAAGCAGAGCGCTTACGCCGCCGCCGGCGTGGACATCGACAAGAAGATGGGCGGGATCGAGACGATCAAGCAGATGGTGAAGAAGACGGTGACGCCGGGGGTGATCGGCGGCATCGGGAGTTTCGGCGGGTTGTTCCAGAGCCCGGGCGCGGACACGATTTTGGTGGCCTCGACCGATGGCGTGGGCACGAAGCTGAAGGTGGCCGCGATGGCCGGGCGCCACGACACGGTGGGGCAGGACATCGTGAACCATTGCGTGAACGACATCTTGGTGCAGGGCGCCACGCCGCTCTTTTTCCTGGACTACATCGGGGCCTCGGTCTTCGACGGCGCCATCTTCAACCAGGTGGTCTCGGGCCTGTGCAAGGCGTGCGCGGAAAACGGTTGCGCCCTGCTGGGCGGCGAGACGGCCGAGATGCCGGGGCTCTACCCGGTGGGCGAGTATGACCTGGTGGGCACGATCGTCGGCCAGGTGAAGAAGAACCAAATCATCACCGGCGAGCGGATCGGCGTGGGCGACGTGCTCGTCGGCCTGCCCTCGGGCGGGTTGCAGACCAACGGCTTCTCGTTGGCGCGCAAGGTGATCTTCGAGCAGGAGGGGCTGAAGCCCGGTGATTTGCTGCCCGGTACGGAGACGACCTGCGCGGATGCCTTGCTGGCCATCCACAAGAGTTTCCTCAAGCCGGTGAGCAACGTGATGGCCGCGGGCATCGACATCCACGGCATGGCGCACATCACCGGCGGCGGTTTCTACGACAACATCCCGCGCGTGCTCCCGAAGCATGTGGACGTCACCATCGACGCCGCCGCGTGGGAGGTGCCGCAGGTCTTCCGCTTCATCGGCGAGAAGGGTGGGGTGGCGCGCGAGGAGATGTACCGCGTCTTCAACATGGGCATCGGGTTCGTCCTGATCGTGCCCTCGGGCGCCGTCGGCCCCACGCTCACGGCGCTGGAGGCGGCGGGCGAGACGCCTGTCGTCATCGGCGGGGTCAACCCCGGCCACAAGACCGTCCACGTCCTCTTCTGAGGACGCGGGCGTTTCGGGATAGGAAGGAAAAGGAGAAGGAAGCATGAAGCGATTTCGACCGGTTTTCGCCGCCTTGTTGGCGGCGGCCGCCGCACAGGGTTTTGGCGCGGTGGAGGCGCGTTACGTGATGGTGGATCTGCCGCGGGAGTCCGCGACGCTCTCGCTCGCGGAGGTGGAGGTCTTCGTGGGCGACAAGAACGTCGCGCCCACGGGCACGGCCACGCAGAGCAGCACCGCCAACGACGGCGTGGCCAAGCGCGCCATCGACGGCAACACCGCCGACAATTGGAACAGCGGCACGATCACGCACTCCGAGGAGAACGTCCCCTTCCCGGCGTGGGAACTTGACCTGGGCAAGGCGTTCCCCATCGACCGCGTGGTGGTGTGGAACCGCGGCGAGGGGCTCGGCGGCCGCCTGAACGGCGTGCGCGTGACGCTCCTGGACGCGGCGCGCAAGGTCGTCTGGGAGGACAACAAGCCGCAGACCGGCCGCCAGAACTTCTTTGTCACCGACAAGCCCGGCAAAGGGCCGCGCGTGGGGCAACGCGCCGAGACGCTCCCCGAGCGCGCCGAGCGCGCCCGCGTCGCCGCGCTCGCCAAGGCCATCAACCTCAACGCGTTGCGCGACGGCCTCAAGGTCTATTCCGAGAAGTATCCCGAGGCTTATCCGAACGCCAAGGAGATTGCCGCGGGCATCGACGCACTCCAGAAGCGCATCGAGGGCGGCGAGAAGGATGCCGACCTGCTGGTGGCGGATTACCGCAAGCTGCAGAAGCAGGTGTTGCTGCAGCACCCGGCGGTGGACTTCGACGAGATCATCTTCGTCTCTCGCGCGCGCGGCTCCCGCCAGGGGCTCTTCCAGAACTATCAGGGCAACACCGGCTGGCTCGGCAACAACGAGGGCGTCCTCCGCGGCTACAAGAACCAGCTTCTGCGCGGCCCCCTCGACCAAGACAAGGCCAAGGATGGCAAGGCGACGGTGCTGCGCGATTCCAGCGTCTACATGGGCGACCTGTGCCTGGACTGGGACGGCAAGACCATCCTGATGTCCTCCGGCGAGGAGGAGAAGGGCACGCCGTGGGGCATCTACGAGATCGACGTGGACGGCAAGAATTGGCGCCCGGCCTACAAGAACGATGACAAGGCCGTGGACTACTACGACGCCTGCTACCTGCCCGACGGCCGCATCGTCACCACCGCCTCAGTCGGCTTCCAGGGCGTGCCCTGCGTGAGCGGCGGCGACATCGTCTCCAACCTCGTGCTCATCAACAAGGCGCGCGATGGCATGCGCCGCCTTACCTTCGACCAGGACTGCAACTGGAACCCGGAGGTCTACCCCAACGGCCGCGTCGTCTACCTGCGCTGGGAATACACCGATTCCGCGCACTACTTTTCGCGTGTGCTGATGACGATGAACCAAGACGGCACCGACCAGCAGGAGTTCTACGGCTCCAACTCCTATTGGCCCAACAGCATCTTCGGCAACCAGAACATCCCCGGCAGCTCCACCAAGTTCGTCGGCATCGTCTCCGGCCACCATGGCGTCGCCCGCAAGGGCGAACTCGTGATGTTCGACGTCGCCAAAGGCCGCATCGAGACCCAGGGCGCCATCCACAAGTTCGGCTTCGCCGGCAAGCCCATCGAGAATATCACGCTCGATCGCCTGGTGGACAACATCAAGCCCTACTTCATCCATCCCCGCCCGCTGAACGACGAGCTTGTCCTCGTCGCCCGCCAAGAGGATGGTTCCAAGAACTTCAAGATCGTTCTCATCGACATCTACGACAACTGCCTGACGCTCTGGGAGTCGCCCGACGCGAACTTCTACGAGCCCATCCCCCTCAAGGCCACCAAGCGCCCGCCCATCCAACCCGACCGCGTGGATCTCACCAAGAAGACCTGCAACGTCTACATGGCCAACGTCTACCGCGGGCAGGACACCCTCAAGGACGTCCCCAAGGGCACCGTCAAGCAACTCCGCGTCTTCCATTACGAATACGCCCCGCGCTACGTGGGCGGCCATTACGCCATCGGCATGGAGGGCCCTTGGGATCCGCGCGTGCTCCACGGCACCGTGGATGTCGAGGACGATGGCTCCTGCATGTTCAAGTTCCCCGCGCAGACGCCGCTCAGCGTCCAGCCGCTCGACAGCCAGGGGCGCGCGCTCCAGCTTATGCGTTCCTGGCTTGTGGGTCAGCCCGGCGAGACCATCTCCTGCATCGGCTGCCACGAGAACCAGAACGCCGCCGCGCCCTCCGGCCAGGTCACCGAGGCCGCGCGCAAGCCGCCGCAGACCATCAAGCCGTGGTACGGCCCGCCGCGCGGTTGGGCCTTCGAGCGCGAACTCCAGCCCGTTCTCGACGCCAAGTGCGTGGGGTGCCACAACGGCAAGACCACCGCCAAGAACGCGATGGGCGAGACCATCCCCAACTTTGAGTACAATCCCAAGTTGGGCTGGGGCAAGTTTTCCGAATCCTACCTCGCCCTCCATCCCTACGTCCGACGCAACGGCCCCGAGGGCGACTACCACGTGCTCAACCCGCTCGAGTTCCACGTTTCCTCGTCCGACCTCTACCAAATCCTGAAGAAGGGCCATCACGGCGTCGTCCTCTCCCCCGAGGAATGGGATCGCCTCATCACGTGGATGGACCTCAACGTGCCATTCTATGGCACCTGGACCGAATACGGCGCCCAGAAGGGCATCATCGACCAGCGCCGCAAGTACGAGAAGGCCACCACCAACCTCGACTTCGACCCCGAGCGCGTCATCAACCCCTACAAGCCCGGCGCCACCAAGTTCCAGGCGCCCACCGGCAAGACCGTCGAGCCCACCGGCATCTCGATCGCCGGCTGGCCCTTCGACGGCGCCGCCAAGCAGGGCAAGCGCGAGACCATCACCCTCGACGTCGGCGGCAACCAGACCATCACCCTCGTCAAAATCCCCGCCGGGCGCTTCATCATGGGCTCCGACACCGAGACCAACGCCGAGGCCCCCGCCCACGTCGCCACCGTGGCCAAGCCCTTCTACATGGGCACCACCGAGGTCACCATGGGCATGATGCAGCAGTTCGACCCCACCTTCGAGAATGGCGTCTACGACATGCACTACAAAGACCAGGTTCGCCGCGGCTACTTCGTGAACAACCCCGACTTCCCTGCCATCCGCGTCTCCTACGACCAAGCCCAGGCCTTCTGCGACTGGCTCTCCAAGAAGACCGGCAAGAAAGTCCGCCTCCCCACCGAGACCGAATGGGAATATGCCTGCCGCGCCGGCACCGCCACGCCCATGAACTACGGCGACTTCAATGCCGACTTCGGCAAGCACGCCAACCTCGCCGACGTCACCATGAAGCAACTCGCCGTCCATGGCGTCGACCCCAAACCCATCCGCAATCCCAACAAGTGGATGGACTTCGAGAAGAAGGATGCCCGTTTCAACGACGGCGTCCTCCACCTCGCCAAGGTCGGCTCCTACGCGCCCAATGCCTTCGGCCTCCACGACATGCATGGCAACGTCGCCGAATGGACCTCCTCGCCCTTTGTCTCCTACGAAGGCGGCCCCGGCTTCGAGGGCGCCGACCCCGCCCTCAAGGTCATCCGCGGCGGCTCCTGGTACCAGCGCCCCATTCGCGCCTCCTCCGCCAACCGCTGGGGTTACAGCCCGTGGCAGCACCCCTACAACGGCGGCTTCCGCGTCGTCGTCGAGGAGTGAGCGACCTCACGCAACCCCAAAAAGCCCCGCCATCCCGGCGGGGCTTTTTTGTCTCCGTCGTCCATGTCTGCGTCATGAAGAACGCAGGTGAAAAAAGTCGTGTGTTTTTTGGGCGTGCAAAACGTCGCGAAACGTGCTACAGTTGGCGACACAGTAAAGGAGAAGGACATGAAATGCGTTAGTTTTGCGTTGGTCGCCCTGTTGGCGACATGGGCCGCCCACGGTTACGGTGCGGTCGAGGCTCGCTACGTGACGATTGACATCCCCAAGGAAACCGCCACCCTCTCGCTGGCCGAGGTGGAGGTCATCGTCAACGGCAAGAATGTCGCGCCCATGGGCAAGGCGACGCAGAGCAGCACCGCGCACGGCGGCGATGCCAAACGTGCCATCGACGGGAACAATTCCGGCGATTGGGGCAAAAACTCCATCACGCACTCGGAAGAGGGCGTCGACACGCCCACCTGGGAGCTGGATCTCGGCAAGGACATGCCCATTGACCGCGTGGTCCTGTGGAACCGCAACGGCTACGAGTCGCGCCTGAACGGCGTGCGCGTGGCGCTTTCCGACGCCAACCGCAAAATCCTTTGGGAAGAAGACCGCCCGCAGACCGGTCGCCAGAACTTCTTCGTGACCGAGGTCCCCGGCAAGGGCCCGCGTGTGGGGCAACGTTGCGAGACCATCCCCGAGCGCGCCGAGCGCGCCCGCATCGCCGCCCTCACCAAGCAAATCAATATCAATGCCCTGCGCGATGGCTTCAAGGCTTATTCCGAGAAATATCCCGAGGCCTACCCGAACGCCAAGGAAATCGCCGCGGGCATCGATGCCCTGCGCAAGCGTATCGAGGCCGGCGAGAACGACCCGGCCAAACTCCTCAGCGACTATCGCAAGCTGCAGAAGCAGGTGCTCCTGCAGCACCCGGCGGTGGACTTCGACGAAATCATCTTCCTCTCCCGCGAGCGCGGCTCCAAGCAGGGGCTTTTCGCCAACTGGCAGGGCAACACCGGCTGGGTCGGCAACAACAACGGCTCCCTGCGCGGCTACAAGGGCAAACTCCTCCGCGGCCCGCTTGACCAGGACACCGCCGCCAACCGCGAACCCACCGTCCTGCGCAGTTCCTCCGCCTACATGGGCGAACTGTGCCTGAACTGGGACGGCAAGACCCTCCTCATGTCCTCCGGCGAGGAGAACGAAAAGGACGGCAACTGGGGGCTCTACGAAATCGGCGTGGACGGCAAGGATTGGCGCGTCGCCTATAAATCCGACGACAAGACCGTCGACTTCTACGATGCCTGCTACCTGCCCAACGGCGACATCATCGCCGCCGCCACCGTCGGTTTCCAGGGTGTCCCCTGCGTGGGCGGCAACGACATTGTCGCCAACCTCTGCCGCATCTCCAAAGATCGCAAGTCCGTCCGCCGCCTCACCTTCGACCAAGACGGCAACTGGAACCCGGAGGTCTACCCCAATGGCCGCGTCGTCTTCCTCCGTTGGGAATACACCGATTCCGCGCACTACTTCTCCCGCGTGCTGATGACGATGAACCCCGACGGCACCGACCAGCAGGAGTTCTACGGCTCCGGATCCTATTGGCCCAACTCCCTCTTCTATCACCAGAACATCCCCGGCAGCAACACCAAGTTCGTCGGCATCGTCTCCGGCCACCACGGCGTTGCCCGCAAGGGCGAGATGGTGATGTTCGACGTCACCAAGGGCCGTATCGAGACCCAGGGCGCCGTCGTCAAGTTCGCCCACGCCGGCAAGCCCATCGAGAATATCACCAAAGACCAGCTCGTCAATTCCGCCCGGCCCTACTTCCTCCACCCCCGCCCGCTGAACGACGAGATTGTCCTTGCCGCCCGCCAAGACCAGCCCTCGGACAACTTCCGCATCGTCCTCCAGGACATCTACGACAACTGCCTCACCCTCTGGGAGCTGCCCAACGAGAACCTTTACGAGCCCATCCCGCTCAAAAAGCCCGCGATGCCCGCCACGCGCACCGACAACATCGTGCCTGACTCCAAGACCTGCAACGTCTACATGGCCAACGTCTACCGCGGGCAGAACACGCTCAAGGACGTCCCCAAGGGCACCGTCAAGAAACTCCGCGTCTTCCACTATGAGTATGCCCCGCGCTACACCGGCGGCCACTACGCCATCGGCATGGAAGGCCCGTGGGATCCCCGTGTGCTCCACGGCACCGTGGATGTCGAGGACGACGGCTCCTGCATGTTCAAGTTCCCCGCGCAGACGCCCCTCAGCGTCCAGCCCCTCGACAGCGAGGGCCGCGCCCTCCAGGTGATGCGCTCTTGGCTTGTCGGCCAGCCCGGCGAGACCATCTCCTGCATCGGCTGCCACGAGAACCAGAACGCCGCCGCGCCCTCCGGCCAGGTCACCGTTGCCTCCCGCAAGCCGCCTCAAACCATCAAACCGTGGTATGGCCCCGCGCGCGGCTGGGCCTTCGAGCGCGAGTTCCAACCTGTCCTCGATGCCAAGTGCGTGGGGTGCCACAACGGCGAAACCACCGCCACCAACGCCATGGGCGAGAAAATCCCCAACTTCGCGTATAACCCGAAGCCAGGCTGGAGCAAGTTCTCCGAGTCCTACCTCGCCCTCCACCCCTACGTCCGCCGCAACGGCCCCGAAGGCGACTACCACATCCTCAATCCCCTCGAGTTCCACGTCTCCACCTCCGATCTCTACCAGATCCTCAAGAAGGGTCACCACGGCGTTGTCCTCACCCCCGAGGAGTGGGATCGCCTCATCACCTGGGTCGACCTCAACGTTCCCTACTGGGGCACTTGGACCGAGCACGGCGTTCGCAAAAACATGATCGACCAGCGCCGCCGCTACGAGAAGGAGACCTCCAACCTCGACTTCGACCCCGAGCGCGTCATCAACCCCTACAAGCCCGGCGCCACCAAGTACCAGGCTCCCACCGGCAAAACCGTCGCCAAGGGCCCCGCGCCCAAACTCGCCGGCTGGCCCTTCGACGGCGCCGCCAAGCAGGGCAAGCGCGAGACCATCACCCTCGACGTCGGCGGCGACCAGACCATCACCCTCGTCAAAATCCCCGCCGGCAAGTTCGTCATGGGCTCCAACGACGAGACCAACGCCGAGGCCCCCGCCCACGTCGCCTCCGTCGACAAGCCCTTCTACATGGGCACCACCGAGGTCACCATGGCCATGATGCAGCAGTTCGACCCCACCTTCGAGAACGGTGTCCTCGACAAACATTACAAGGATCAGGTCAATCGCGGCTACTTCATGAACGAGCCGAACTTCCCCGCCATGCGCGTCTCCTACGACCAGGCCCAGGCCTTCTGCGCCTGGCTCTCCAAGAAGACCGGCAAGAAAGTCCGCCTCCCCACCGAGATCGAATGGGAATACGCTTGCCGCGCCGGCACGGACACGCCCATGAACTACGGTGACTTCAACGCCGACTTCGGCAAGAAGGCCAACCTCGCCGACGTCACCATGAAGGAACTCGCCGTTCACGGCGTCGACCCCAAGCCCATCCGCAACCCCAACCGGTGGATGGACTACGAGAAGAAAGATGCCCGCTACAACGACGGCGTCCTCCACCTCGCCAACGTCGGCTCCTACGCGCCCAACGCCTTCGGCCTCCACGACATGCACGGCAACGTCGCCGAGTGGACCTCCTCGCCCTTCGTCTCCTACGAAGGCGGCCCCGGCTTCGAGGGCGCCGACCCCGCCCTCAAGGTCATCCGCGGCGGTTCCTGGTACCAGCGCCCCATTCGCGCCTCCTCCGCCAACCGCTGGGGCTACAGCCCGTGGCAGCACCCTTACAACGTCGGTTTCCGCGTCGTCGTCGAGGAGTGACCTTCCCCACAACCACAAAAGAGCCCCCGCCTCGGCGGGGGTTTCTTTTTTCCCGTCCCGCTGTGCTCTTCATGCTTCCCAGGTTCCTGGCAGTCCCGGTGGCATTGGCGTTCTGCGGGGTGGTGTGCCGGATTTGTGGGCTTTTGGTAGAATGGGGGCTCGTAGAAAGGACTTTGAGACGATGTTTGAGTTGGATCATGCGTTGCTGGGGCGGTCGTTGCTGAATATCCGGTCGTTGTCGGACGCGGAGCTGGCCTACATGGTGGAGCTGGCGATCGCGTTGAAGGCGCGGCGGAAGGCAGGGATCCGTGGGGATTTGCTGCGGCGGATGAACATTGCGTTGATTTTCGAGAAGAGTTCCACGCGGACGCGCAATTCGGCGGCCGTGGCGGTGCGTGACGAAGGGGGCAACGCGGAGTTTCTCACGGGGCACGACACGCATTTCGGCGTGAAGGAGTCGGTGGCGGATTCGGCGCGGGTGTTGGGGCGCTTGTTCGATGGCATTTTGTTCCGCGGGTTCAAGCAGGGCACGGTGGAGACGTTGGCGGCGCGTAGCGGCGTGCCGGTCTGGAACGGGCTGACGGACGAGAGCCACCCCACGCAGTTTTTGGCGGACATGATGACGATGCGCGAGGCTTTCGGGGACGTGCGCGGCAAGACGATGGCCTATGTGGGCGATGGCCGCAACAACGTGGCCAACAGCCTGATGATGGGGTGCGCCAAGGCGGGCATCAACTTTGTGAACGTGACGCCGCGCGAACTCTTCCCCTCCGAGGCGCTGGTGGGCGAGGCGCGGGCCATCGCGGCGCGAAACGGCTGCTCGGTGCGCGTGGAGACGGATCCGAAGGCGGGCGTGAAGGGCGCGAACGTGCTGTACACCGACGTGTGGGTGAGCATGGGCGAGGAGGACAAGAAGGCGGAGCGCCTGGCGCTCTTGCGGCCTTATCAGGTGAACGCGGCGCTGTGCGAGGCCACGGGCAACCTGGGCGGCGCGCTGATTTTCCTTCACTGCCTGCCGGCTTTCCATGACGCGAACACCGAGGTCTCGCGCGAGACGGGTGCGTTGGAGGTGACGGACGAGGTCTTCGAGGCGCCGTTCTCGCGCGTCTTCGACGAGGCGGAGAACCGGATGCACACCATCAAGGCGCTCTACGTCTCGGCGCTTTGCCGCGAGCCCGGGTTTTGAGCGGCGCGCGTTCGTTTTCGGAGGAGTCGCGTATGGCACAGCATTTCGACAGCGACAAACGCTCGATTGCCGCGTTGAACCGTCAGGCCAAGGCGGGGGACGCCGAGGCCATGGCCGAACTCGGCCTTCGGTTTTTCCTGGGCCGTGGCGGGGCCAAGCGCGATACGCTCAAAGGTCTCGATTGGTCCGAGCGCGCAATCCGGGTGGGCGACCGACAAGCGCTTCGCAATCTGGTGACCTTGATGCGCGTGTTGCCCGCGCTTGATGTCTACGTCTGCCGGCAGTGTCTGATCCGGTGCGCGGAGGATGGCGTTGCCTACGCGCAGGCATTTCTCGGCTGCAGCCTTGCCGATGGTTCCTCCGGCTTCCCGATGAACCAGAAGGAGGCGCTTGTGTGGCTCCGCAAGGCCGCTGCGCAAAACGAGCCCATCGCTTCTCTCACCCTTGGCTGGTGCCTTATGCTGGGCGATGGCTGCGAGCCGGATTACGATGCGGCGTGCGAGGTGTGGCGGTGCGTCGAAGGCGTCGACTTCGAGCAATCCGGCCGAATCGACTTCGCGTTGGCTTTTTGCGCGCTTTTCGGCTATGGCATGCCCCGCGACGTGACCTACGCCGCCAAGCATCTGCAACGGGCCTCCGAAACCCTCGGCGTGGCCAGTCTTTGGCTTTCCGCGCTCGTGGATTGCGGGCTGGGTGTCGCGGAGGATCGCGTGCGCGGCGCCAAACTCGTCGCGCAGGCATTCAATCAAGGTTTTCCCGCCTACGAGGAAGACTTCTTGGCCGTGGACGACGTGGATGAGGACGCGCCCTCGAAACAGCGAGCCCAAGCGCTCCTCGCCCACATCGACCGTCTGCGCGAAGACCCCGAGACGCCGCGACGCGTCCACACGCAGACCCGAATGATCATGGAGAACCGCGACATGGTCGCCGAAATCCATTAAACCACTCTTTCGGAGGGAGCCACAGCTTATGCAACAAGACATTACCACGCTTTCCTGGGAGGCATTCGAGGCACTCCCGCTCCGCGAGAAGGCCCCGTATCTGATGCAGGACGACGGGATGCCCTTTCACACGCTCTTTGCCCAACAGTTTGACCGTGCGCTTTTGGAGCGGCTGTGCGAGCTGGCCACGCGCATCCGGCGTGTGGCGAAGCGTCGGGAGGGGGCGCTTTTCCTGGCGTCGTTGCTGAGCCACAAGCGGGCGATGCTCTACTTTTCGCAGCCCAGCAGCCGGACCTTCCTTTCGCACCTCTCGGCGTGCGAGATTTTGGGGATGCGCACGGGGTCGGTGCGCGACGCCTCCACCAGCAGTGAACTGAAGGGGGAGAGTCAGGAGGATTCGGTGCGCACCTTTTCCTCGTATTTCGACCTGGTGATCATGCGTTCGCCCGCGCGCGGGCTGGCCGAGCGGATGGCGTGGGTGTTGGGCAATTCCGAGCGGAACATCCCGATTATCAACGCGGGCTCCGGCAAGGATCAGCACCCCACCCAGGCGCTGTTGGACATCTACACGCTGGTGCGTTCTTTCGAGACGCAGGGGGGCATCGACGGCAAGACGGTGGTCTTCGTGGGCGATTTGTTGCGCGGCCGCACCGTGCGCTCGCTCTCTTATCTGCTCACGCGCTTCCGGGACGTTCGCCAAGTTTTCGTGGCGCCGCAGGAGTTGCAGATCAAGGATGACATCTTGGAGATGTTGCGCCGCCGCGGCGTCTCCTACGAGGTCTCGCACGACATGCGCCGGTGGCTCCCGGAGGCCGATGCCGTCTACATGACGCGCATCCAGGACGAGTGGGACACCGCAAGTGGCGAGAGCGCGCGGATCGACACCTCCGCTTTCAAGCTGGGGGTCGAGGAGGCGGCGCTTATGCGCCCCACCGCCGCCATTCTCCACCCCCTGCCGCGCCGTGACGAGATTGCCACCGCGTTGGATCGCGACCCGCGCGCCAAGTATTGGCGGCAGATGCGCAACGGCATGTGGGTCCGGGCCGCGCTCATCGCGGCCACCTTCGGCCAGGCCGCCGCGATCGACGATTACTACATCGCCCATCCCAAGCCCGCGGCGCAGTGATGGAGAAGACGCTGTTCACCTACACGCTCACCGCCGGGCAGGCCGCGACGCTCGAGGCCGTCACCGCCGGCATGAGCGCGCTCCGGCGCGTCGAGGCGCCCTACACCCAATTGGCGTTGCGTGGGCCGAAACTCACCGTCATGCTCTACACCTCGGGCAAGCTGGTGGTGCAGGGGAAAGAGGCGCAGGACTTCGTGCTCTTCACGTTGGAGCCGTTGGTGCTCAAGGCCGCGACCTTGGGCTACGAGGAGGCGTTGGACCCGACGCTCTACGCGCCCCACATGGGCACGGACGAGAGTGGCAAGGGCGACATCTTCGGCCCGCTCGTCACCGTGGCCGCCTTCATCGACGAAACCTCCGGCAAAAAGTTGGCCGACCTCGGCGTGCGCGATTCCAAGACCATCGCCGATGGGCAGATCCAGAAACTCGCGGCCGAGATCCGAAAGACGCTCGGGCGCGGCAACTGTGCCTTCATCCTTCTGCGGCCGCCCACCTACAATCGCCTTTACGACAAAATCCCGAACGTCAATCGTCTGCTTGCGTGGTGCCATGCCCGCGCCATCGAGGACTTGGCCGAGAAGCGCCCCGATTGCACGCGCGCCGTGGTCGACCAATTCGCCAAGACCGAGGCCACCATCAACCGCGCCCTCATGGCGCGCGGAAAGACGTTGAAAATCGAGCAGATGCATAAGGCCGAGCGCGACATCGCCGTCGCCGCGGCCTCGGTGCTCGCCCGCGACCTTTTCGTGACGGAGATGCGCAAACTCTCCGAGCAGGCTGGCATGGAATTGCCCAAGGGCGCCGGCCCCAAGGTGCCGCAGACGCTGGACGCGCTCATCGCCAAGAAGGGGCCGGCGTGCCTCCCTGACTTCGCCAAGTGCCACTTCAAGACTGTCCACGAGGCGCTTGCCCGGCGCTGAGCGCGCGGCGCGCGTCCGCTTGCCCGGGCGCTCCGCTTTTGCCCTTCTCCGGGAGAGACGCCGGGGAGCGTTGCGGCGGATGGGGATTTGGGCTATACTGTGCGCAGTGTTCGATGGCGCTCCGCGGCGTGCGGGGCGCGGACGCGAAGGAGTGCGACATGGACGAGGGCGCGACGGCGATGTTTCGGCAGCGGCAGGTCTCGATGGGTGAGGCTTGGCGGTATTTTTGGACACGATGGACGTTCCGGGGGCGGGCGTCGCGCTCGGAGTATTGGTGGGCGTCGTTTGCGATTTGGTTGGTCTCCTTTGCGATGGGGACGGTGTTGCCGTTGGCGTTGGCGCCGATGGCGGATGAGGGCGGCGTGATCGCGATGGGCGTCGTCGATGTTTTGTTTTCCCTGGCGGTGGCGGTGCCGGGGTGGACGTTGATGGTGCGGCGGTTGCATGATGTGGGGCTTTCGGGATGGTGGCTGCTGATTGGCGTGGTGCCGGTGGTGGGGATGATTGCCCTCCTTGTCTTCTTTGTCTTGCCGAGCCAGCCGGCGCCGAATCGCTTTGGGCCGGTGCCCAACGTCGGGCCGTGAGCGGTTGCGGCGGGGGAAGGGTTGGGGTTATAATGGGGACGTTTTTTGATTGAACCCAGCGAAAGGGAACCGTCATGAAGAAGTTGGAAGGGCTGATTGCCGCGCCGCACACGCCGTTTAACGCCGATGGCAGCGTGAACCTGGATCTCATCCCCAAGCAGGTGGAAACGTTGCTGAAGCAAAAGGTCATCGGGGCCTATGTCTGCGGCACCACGGGCGAGGGCATCTGTTGCTCGGTGGAGGAGCGCAAGCAGGTGATGAAGGCGTGGGTGGAGGCCGCACAAGGGCGGCTTTTTCTCATCGCGCACGTAGGCGCGCTCTCGGTGACGGACGCGCGGGAATTGGCGGCCTACGCGCAGGAGGTCGGCGTGAGCGCCACCTCCATCGTCCCGCCGAACTTCTTCCGCCCCGGCTCCATCGACGCGCTGATCGACGACATCAACGCGGTGCTCGTGGCCGCGCCGGATTTGCCGTTCTACTACTACCACACGAGCATGAGCGGCGTGAACTTCGACATGGAGCAATTCCTGGTCAAGGCCGACGGGCGGATCCCGCAGCTGGCGGGCATCAAGTTCAACTATCCCGACCTTTACATGTTCCAGCGGTGCCTGCGCGCGTGCGGCGGGAAGTATGACATCACCTGGGGCATCGACGAGTGGTTCGCCGGCGCGCTCGCCTGCGGCGCGAAGTCCGCCATCGGCTCCACCTACAACTACGCCGCGCCGCTCTATTACGGCATTTGGGAGGCGTATCGCCAGGGCGACCAGGCGGCCATCGACCGCGGCATGGCCAAGGTCTGCCGCATCGTCGACCTGCTCGTCAAGTACGGCGGCGTCGTGGCCGGCAAGGCGATGATGGCCATCCACGGGCTCGACATGCCGACCGTCCGCCCGCCGCTCACCAACCTCACCCCCGAACAGCGCAAGGAATGCGCCGACACGGTGGCCGCCATCCTGGCCGAGTAAGGGGGCGTGCCATGCTGAGCACCGATCGTTTGCAACAGCTCGAGGCCGTCTACCACGACGGTCTCCTCTGCGACACCGTGCCCTTCTGGATGGAGCACGGGCTGGACAAGGAATACGGCGGCATCATGACCGGCGTGGATCGCAAGGGTAACCGCATTGACGACGACAAGGGCGTCTGGCAGCAAGGCCGCTTCGCCTGGACGCTGGGCTTCCTCTGCAACCACGTGGAGCGTCGCCCCGAGTGGGAGGCGGCCGCCAAGGGCACCCTCGAGTTCCTGCGCAAGTATTGCTACGACCCCGCGGATGGCCGTATGTACTTCCACGTGACGCGCCGCGGCGAGCCCATCCGCAAGCGCCGCTACGCCTTCTCCGAATCCTTCGCCTGCATCGCCTACGGCGAATACGCCCGCCTCACCGGTTCCGCCGAGTATGCCGACCTGGCCCGCCAGACCTACAAACTCTACGGCGACCACGTGGACTACCCGCCGAAGTTCACCGGTGTGCGACCCACCCGCGGCCTCGGCCACCCCATGATCAACATCTCCACCTGCCAGCGCCTGCGCGAGAGCATCGGCTATGAGGAGGCAGAGGCGCGCATCGACCGAGCCATCGCCGACATCGTCACGTATCACCTCAAGCCCGACATCCGCTGCGTCATGGAGACCGTCTCCCCCGAGGGGCAGATCATCGACCATATCGACGAGCGCACCCTCAACCCCGGCCACGCCATCGAAGGCGCCTGGTTTATCATGAAGGAGGGCAAACTCCGCGGCCGCACCGACTATATGCGCATCGGCCTCGATATGCTCGATTGGTCCTGGGAACGCGGTTGGGACAAGGAATACGGCGGCATCCTCTACTATCGCGACGTCTACAATCACCCCGTCAGCGAATACTGGCAGGACATGAAGTTCTGGTGGCCCCACAACGAAGTCTGCATCGCCACCCTCCTCGCCTACCAGCTCACCGGCGCCGAACGCTACGCCCGCATGCACACCCTCGCCCACGACTGGACCCACGCCCACTTCCCCGACAAGGAATACGGCGACTGGTTCGGCTACCTCTCCCGCGACGGCCGCGTCTGCTCCGACATCAAAGGCAACCTCTGGAAGGGCCTCTTCCACGTCCCCCGCATGCAATACGAATGCTGGCAACTCTGCCGCGAACTCCTCAAGGACGGTCCCCTCCACCTCATCGACCGCGACTGAGCAACCACCGGCGGGACGCCCCGGCCAATCCCCGGGCGCCCCGCCGAATCCCATCCGCCCCTGCCGGAAAGGAAGGTCAAACGCGGATTTCGGGCGCGCACGCGCACGCCGATGAAAACACACTGGCAGTCCCGTCGGCGGTAGCCGACCCCTCAATCCGCTAAAAATCCGCGCAATCCGCGGTTCCGATTGCGTCGTCCCGCGGGCGGGAGCCCGCCCCCAATCGGCTCCAATCGGCGGCATCGGCGGTTCCCCACGTGCCACCCCACAACGGCGCCCCGTGCGAATGGCGACCTCAAACCTAAACCATCGGGAAAGACATGGACACACTCAACGAACTGATCGCCACCTTCATGCCCCCCGCGCTCTTCTGGGAACTCTTCTGGTACCTCTTCGCCGGCCTCTGCTCCACCGCCGTCAGCTTCGTTGGTTACTCCTTCCTCTTCCGCAAATGTGCCCTTGGCAACGTCTGGAGCAAAATCGTCTCCTGGTTTGCCGCCGCCACCACCGCCTTCCTCCTCATGCGCTGGTTGGCCTTCTCGGGCACCGAGACCGGCTTCTGGCAGTCCGCCTGGGTCTTCTACGCCACCCGCGTCGCCACCGCCGCCCTCACCGTCTGGATTATGTGGCTGGTCATCGACCGAGCCCTCCGCTGGGACCTCCGCGACAAAACCCGCGTCAAGACCCAATACGGTTGGTGGCCTGAAATCATCAACCTTATCGTCACCATCCTCGAAATCATCCTCAACTACTTCATTGCCAAGTTCATCGTCTTCTGAACCCCCCGATGCCCATCCCCGCGAATGACTGGAAAGCCTGGCTCCGCCCCGGCCGCTCCTTCGCCGAGCTCTTCGCCGCCGATGCCTCGGCCACCCCGATCGCACCCTTCGCCACCCTCGCGCTTGTCCTCGCCACGGCCACCGCGCTTGGCGCCAATCGCTCAGGGTTGATTCCCCCGCGCCATTTACCCGCGGTGTCGGACGCCCCGCCTGCCGAGCCAGGCTGGCCGCTCCTGCTCCATCGTCTCCGGGTGCTCGCGCCGCACCACGTCACCTTCGCCCACACCTCTGCCGAACACTTCCGCGCCTTCGTCCACACCGACAGTCTGTCCCATTGGGCCTTTTCCTCCGCCCTTGCCGATGTGCTCGCCGCTGCCGAGCCAGACCCCGGCGGCGGGCTCCGCTGGCCACGCGAGGCGCGTTGGTGGGAGCGCGGCCAAGGCCCCTTCGATGTTCACGCCCTTGCCCTGGAGCTCCTCGCCCGCGCCGAACGCCACGCCGAGGCCGCCCGCGCCGCGCAAACCTTGCTCCAATGTCGCAAAGGCCGCGATTGGGGCGGCACCAACCCCACGCTTGCCGCGCTCTCCGGTCTCCTCGCCGTCCGCGATGCGCCCTGGTTCACCCACCTGTGCCCCGCGCCGTTTTGCCGCCAAGAGGGCGACGCGATCCGCCTCGCGCCGAACGCCCCGCCTATGGCCGCATCCTCCTGCGTCGCCCCGCACCGACGGACGGCGCCGACCTGCCTCGCGTGAATGGCCGCCCCATCCTCACGCTCAACCGCACGCTCCTTCCCGCCGGCCTTCGCGCCGGGTGCCGCGTTGGATGTCGTTGCCCCATGAGCACATATCCCGCGCGCCGATTGACCGGGAAGATGAGACGGTTTTCCGGCTCTTTTCCGCTTCCGTGCCGGCAATGTGTCCCGGGCGCACCTTTTTGGGATGCGGCGCGCCTCACCCCGAGACACGGCGCACCTCACCCCGAGACACGGCGCACCTCACCCCGAGACACGGCGCGTCCCAATCCGGGATACGGCGCGTCTCGAAAAACGACCCCGCTCCCTGATTGAAAAATGGGTGTTTGGCCCCCTTCGGCCCCGCCTCGCTTTCAACAGGTTTTCAACAGGATGTCTGAAAGTTTTCGACAGGTCGAGGCGCGCTTCGGCCGGTTTCAAGCATGGTGTTCGGCGGGGCGGCGGGATGGGGTGGGGCGCGCACGCAAGGTTTTCCTTCGGAGGGGCTAATCGCGCACGTTATTTTTTTGTCAGAGTCGCGGAAATGGTTTGATAAAGTCCTGAAGGTTTGTTATCATGGACGTGATTATTTGGTGTTGGCGTGCGCCCACCAAGTCACAGCAAAGCCGAGGTCCATTATGATTCAGCAAGGTCTGGTTCTTCTCGTGGCAGGCATGGGGATCGCGATCCTCTTCCTGTTTGTTTTGTCTGTCGTCACGACGTTGATGAGCAAGTTGGTGCCGTACATCAACGTGTTGCCGGACCCGGAGCCGAAGAAACCCGCGCCGAAGGTTGCCGCGGGCAACGATGACGCGGCGATCGCGGCGGCGATCGCGATCGCGTCGAATCGCCGTTGAGAACCCTTTCCCCATCCCCAAGAAAGTCAAGGCCTACGATGAGCAAGAAAATCAAGTTCATGTGCACCGCGTTCCGCGACGGGTTCCAGTCCGTCTACGGCGCGCGCGTTCTCTCCAAGGATTTCATGCCTGCGGTGAAGGCGGCGTACGATGCCGGCATCCGTTGGTTCGAGGCGGGCGGCGGCGCCCGTTTCCAGAGCTGCTACTTCTACTGCCGGGAAGATGCCTTTGACGTGATGGACACCTTCCGCAAGACGTGCCCGGATGCGGATTTGCAGACGCTGTCGCGCGGCGTGAACGTGGTGGGGCTGGACAGCCAGCCTTCGGACATCATCAAGTTGCACGCGCAGATGTTCAAGAAGCATGGGATGACGACCATCCGCAACTTCGACGCGCTCAACGACGTGAACAACCTCAAGTGGTCCGGCCAGTGCATCCACGACGCGGGCCTCAAGCACGAGATCACCGTCACCATGATGGGGCTGCCCCCCGGCGTGGACAACAAGGGCGCGCACACCCCCGAGTTTTACGCCGAGCGTATCAAGCAGATCCAGAAGGCCAAGATTCCCTTTGACCGCGTCTGCTTCAAGGATGCCTCCGGCACCACGCCGCCGCGCGTGGTCTTCGAGACGATCAAGGCCGCCCGCAAGCTGTTGGGCGACAAGGTGCACATTCAATTCCACTCGCACGAGACCGCCGGCAACGGCCTGACCTGCTACTTGGCGGCTCTCGAGGGCGGCGCCGACGGCATCGACCTCTCGATGGCGCCCGTTTCCGGCGGCACTTGCCAGCCTGACATCATCACCATGTGGCACGCGCTCCGCGGTTCCAACTTCGACCTGGACGTCGACATCGAGAAGATCCGCGCCGCCGAGGAGACCTTCAAGGAGTGCATGAAGGATTATTTCCTCCCGCCCGAGGCCGTCCACTCCAGCCCCGTCATCATCTGGTCGCCCATGCCCGGCGGCGCCCTCACGGCCAACACCCAGATGCTCCGCGACAACGGGCTGATGGACAAGTACGACCAGATGATCGACGAGATGTACGACTCCGTCCGTTGCGGCGGCTTCGGCACCTCGGTCACCCCCGTCTCCCAGTTCTACTTCCAGCAGGCGTTCAATAACGTCATGTTCGGCAAGTGGAAGAAGATTGCCCCCGGCTATGGCAAGATGGTGCTGGGCTACTTCGGCAAGACCCCCGTGGCGCCCGACCCCGAGGTCGTGAAGATCGCCTCCGAGCAGCTCGGCCTCCAGCCCACCGACAAGACGGTGATCGAGCTGAACGACGCCGACCCCAAGAAGGGCCGCGCCGCCGCCGAGAAGATGCTCACTGACGCCGGGCTCCCCGTGACCGATGAGAATGTCTTCATCGCCGCCTCCTGCCTTGAGAAGGGCATCGCCTACCTGAAGGACCCCGCCAAGGCGCCCCTCGGCATCCGCCTGAACGAGAAGCCCGTGGCCAAGGCCACCTCCGGCGCCTGCACCGTCACCCTCAACGGCAAGCCTTACGGCGTGGAGATCAAGGGCGACCAGGCCATCGTCAACGGCAAGCCCTACGCCTTCACCGTGGCCGACGGCATCGCCGCGGCGGCGGCCCCCGCGGCGGCCTCCGGTTCCGCGGGCGACACGCCCATCGCCGCGCCCGTGCCCGGCCTGATCCTGCGCATCACTGCCCAACCCGGCACCGCCGTCAAGAAGGATGACGAGATCCTCGTCATGGAGGCCATGAAGATGGAAATGCCCATCAAGGCCCCCAAGGATGGCGTCGTCGCCTCCATCGCCGTCTCCACCGGCGACAAGGTGAACACCGGCGACACCCTCGCCACGATGTAAGCCAAAGGAGAGAGACTCCATGTTCAAGCACATCGCATTGGGTCTTGCCCTGCTCATGGGTGTCTGCGCCTTCGCGCAGGCGCCCGCGGGGCAGGACGCGAACCGGGCCGACAAGTTCGCCGGCATCGACTCCACCGTCCAGCTCGTCAAACTCCGCAAGCAGTTGCTCCAGGAGAACGACGCGGCGGTCGAGGACCAGAGCAACGATTCCGACAAGCGTCTGCACGGCTCCTACATCCACGTTACGCAGGGTTACATGACCACGCCCAAGTGGCTCGACACCCTCGCCAAGCGCAACGTCGCCGACAAGGCGCGCGTCGCCGCCATCGAGAAGGCCATCCCCGCCGCCAAGGACAAGAAGGCCGTCCGCGAGCTGGAGAAGGAGAAGGCCACCCTCGGGGCGCGCATCGCGCAGACCGAGCAGGACCTCGCCAACGTGACGAAGGAAGACTACGAGCCCTACAACTACTACAAGAACCCGAAGAAGGGCGGCCAGTACCAGCTCTGCTTCCCGGACTTGGAGGGCAAGCAGATTGACCTGCCGCAGGTTACCGGCGTCATCCACTCGCACCAGGTGGGCGATTGGCGCCTCACCGCCAGCCGCATCGCCAGCATGTGGAGCACCACGGGCATCATGGGCTTCACGCTCAAGGATCCCGAGCCGCCGCGCCCGGCGCCCGAGCCTTTGCCGAGCGCCCATCCCGCCACGGTGTTGCCCTTCGGCCTCAGCCAGCTGATCATGATCGGCATCTGCCTGTTGCTGATCTACCTGGCCATCGTCAAGGAGTTCGAGCCCTTGCTGCTCCTGCCCATCGGCTTCGGCGGCCTGCTCGCGAACATCCCTTACGCCGGCATCACCGCCGCGCCGCTCCTGGACACGATGGGCAACGTCGTCGAGCCGGGTGGCTTCCTCTACTACACCTTCGACTTCGGCGTCAATAGCGGCCTCTTCCCCATCCTCATCTTCATGGGCGTGGGCGCGATGACCGACTTCGGCCCGTTGATCGCCAACCCCCGCACGGCCCTCCTCGGCGCCGCCGCCCAGCTGGGCATCTTCACCGCCCTCCTCGGCGCGCTCGCCCTGACGCTCTGCTTCGACAGTATCAACTTCTTCATCACCGACGCCGCCTCCATCGGCATCATCGGTGGCGCCGACGGCCCGACGGCCATCTGGCTGACGACCAAACTCTCGCCCGACCTGCTCGGCGCGATTGCCGTGGCCGCCTACTCCTACATGGCGCTCGTCCCCGTCATCCAGCCGCCGATCATGAAACTCTGCACCAACCAGAAGGATCGCCTCATCAAGATGAAGCAGCTCCGCCCCGTCTCCAAGATGGAGAAGGTGCTCTTCCCGATCACGGTGCTCCTGCTCTGCGCGGCCTTCCTGCCCTCCGCCGCCCCGCTCATCGGCGCGGTCATGCTGGGCAACCTCGCCAAGGAATGCGGCGTCGTCGACCGTATCTCCGACACGATGGCCAACAGCCTCATCAACATCGTGACGATCCTCCTCGGCCTTTCCGTGGGCTCCAAGCTTGCCGCCGAGAAGTTCCTCACCTTTGAGACCCTCGGCATCCTCGTCCTCGGCGTCATCGCCTTCGGCGTCGGCACCGCGGGCGGCGTCTGGATGGCCAAGTTGATGAACCTCTTCGTCAAGGACAAGATCAACCCGCTCATCGGCTCCGCCGGCGTCTCTGCCGTGCCGATGGCCGCGCGCGTCTCCAACAAGGTCGGCCTGGAGTACGACCCCTCCAACTACCTCCTCATGCACGCGATGGGCCCGAACGTCTCCGGCGTCATCGGCTCCGCCGTCGTCGCCGGCGTCCTCTACTTCTGTTGCCGCTGATCCGGCGCGGGAGAACGACCCGACAAAAAAGCCCCCGGCAAGCGCCGGGGGCTTTTTTTGTGCCATCGCACTGGGGCGCGTGTCCGGCGAAAGGGCGGTCGGGTGGGGGTGTCGCCCCGGGCGTGTGGCGTGGCGTTGGGGCGGAGTGCGCGAAAATGTGGGCGCAAACGGGGGGCGGAGTGGCGCGAAGTCAATTGTGGAGCGGGTTGTGAAAAGTATCCTTGACGGCGGCGTGGGGGAAAGTGTTTAATAGTGTCACAAAAGGTCAAGAATGGACAGCGAGGCGACAGAGGCGGGGACACTGCGCGGCGAGGCCGTTTTCACGGGTTTCGCCACGTATGCGTTGGATTCCAAGCGGCGCGTGACAATCCCTTCGGGGTGGCGCGACGCGATGGGCGGGCCGAAGTATGTCTTTGTGATGGCGGATCCGCACGAGCCGTGTCTGCGGTTGCTTTCGGAGGCGCGGATGCAAGCCATTCAGGCGAAGTTGCGGGCGAAACGTTTCGCGGATCCGGCGGTGGCGGCAAAGTTGCGCGTGATCGGCCAGAACACGGAGCAGTTGCCGCTGGACGTGCAGGGGCGTATCCGCATCAGCGACCGCTTGCTGGCCTTCGCGGGCATCAAGGGGAAGATTGCCTTTGTGGGGGCGGTGACCTATGGCGAGATTTGGGCGGCGGAGGCGCGGGGGGCGGAGACGCCCGTGGATCAGGCGGCCTTGAGCGAGGCCTTGACGGCGTTGGACTTTTAAGGGCGAGGGCTGGCAAATGCATATCCCGGTGTTGTTGGACGAAACCGTCGCGGCGCTCGCGCCGCGGCCGGGGTACGTCTACATCGACGGCACGCTGGGGCGCGCGGGCCATGCCTCGGCCGTGATGCGCCTGGCCGGGCCCACGGGGCGTTTGCTCGGGATTGACCGAGACGGCGAGGCGCTTGCGCGCGCGGCGGCGGCCTTGCGCGAGGGGGTGCCGGGGGAGCACGTCTTGGCGCAGGGCGGGCATGGCGACATCGAGGCGCTGGCGCGGGCACATGGCTTTGAGGCGGTGGACGCGATTTTGCTGGATCTGGGGGTGAGCAGCGACCAGCTGGACACGCCGGGGCGAGGCTTCAGTTTCCGTGCGGATGGCCCGCTGGACATGCGAATGCGCAACGATGCGGGGGAGACCGCGGCGGAACTCTTGGCGCGGCTGGACGTGGCGGAGATGGCACGCCTCTTTCGCGAGCTGGGGGAGGAGCGGCAGGCGTTGCGCATCGCGCGGGCAATCGATCGGGAGCGTCGTCGGGAGCCGATTGTGCGGACGTTGCGCTTGGCCGAGATTGTGGCGCGGGCGGTGGGCGGGGCGCATACGCCCGGACGCAATCCCGCCACACGGGTCTTTCAGGCGTTGCGGATGGCCGTGAACGATGAGGTGGGGCAGCTGGAGCGTGCGTTGGAGGGCGGGTTGCGGCTGTTGCGCCCGGGTGGGCGCATGGCGGTCATCACCTTCGAGAGTTTGACGGATCGCATCGTGAAGACGGTTTTCCGCGCCCATTGCGGGCGGGAGGAGGCGTTGCTTCAGGGTGGGAGCGCGTGGCGCGGCGAGGAGCCGCGGACGCGGTTGGTTTTGCGGCGCGCCGTGACGGCGCAACCCGGGGAATTGGCGCGCAACCCGCGTGCGCGGAGCGCCAAGTTGCGGGCGGTTGAGCGATTGGCGTTTGCGGAGGGCTGAGCGATGGCAAGGCGGAACAGAAGGCGGCGGGCGCAGGTGCGCCCAGCGACGATTGGGATGGCGGCGATCGGGTTTCTTGCGTTGGCGCCGTGGTTGCTCTATTGCGTTGTGGGGATGCACGTGGATCAGGCCAACACGCAGATTCGGTCGCTGGAGCAGGAGTTGCGCTCGCAGCGGGAATCGTTGCGGCGGTGCGAGGCTGAGTGGAACCAATTGAAGGACCCTGTGCGGTTGGACGAGGCCATTGCGCGGAACGGCCTGCGTTTGGGCTATGCCTTGCCCGAACGCGTGGCGAAGGTGCGTGGCGACGGGCGGGTGTGGATGCCGCGCGCGCTGACGCGGATGTTGGCGGAGGAGCGCAAGTCGCGCGCGAGCGGCGAGGCCGTGGCGCGGGCCACGCGTTGAGACAGCCCACCGCGGATTGCCGTTGAGGGGCGGGCATGATGGAGACGACGGAGCGTGAGCGGCGCGTGGCGCGGGGGTGGGTGCTCACGTTCGCGGTGTTGGTCGGGCTTTTGATTGTGGGGGTGATGGTGCGGCTGGTCCATCTGCACTTGGGTGAGGATGAGCTGGAGGGGGCGCCGAATTACTATTCCTCGCGGACATTGCTGGGGCTGCGCGGGCGTATCCTTGACCGCAATGGCGTGGTGTTGGCGGAGAGTCTGCCGGGGCGCGTGGTGTATGTGGATCAGCGCGATCCGCGGTTGGAGGCGCCGGGGGTGGATCGGGCGGCGTTGCCGCTGGATCTGGCGCGGCTCTTGGGCGTGCCTGAGGAGCGGATGTTGGACGCGTTCAATGGTTATCACACGACTTCGCTGGGCAAGCGGCGCACGAGCATTCGCGTGGCCGAAATCGCCGACGAGGGTATTTTGCGCGAGTTGCAACGCCGCAGCAGTCCTTCCGTGCGTACCAACCGCATCGCGGGCATCGACTTCAGCGAGGCGCGCGCCGTGCGAGCCCACCCCAATGGCACGCGCCTGGCGCAGGTGCTCGGTTTCATCAACCAGGAGGGTGTGGGCACCTACGGCGTGGAGCAGCGCTTCGACAAGGAGTTGCGCGGGCAGGACGGCCACATCCGCACGATGGTGGACGCGCGACGCAGGGAGCTGCGCGGGCGGCGACTGGAGGACACACCGCCCGTCCATGGCAACGATATTTACTTGACCATCGACAACAACATTCAGTATATTGTCGAGGATGCTTTGGGTGCGGCGCTTCGCCGTTTTCAGGCAGATTCGGGAATTATCTTGGTGCAAGACGTGCATACCGGAGAATTGCTGGGCATGGCGACGTTGCCGAGTTTCGATCCGCAGGCGTTCAACGACGTGGGCGCGGAGCGATGGAAGAATATCGCCATCTCGCACAATTACGAGCCCGGGTCCGTGATGAAGGCCATCACGGTGGCCACGGCGTTGCAGTATGGCGTGATTGCCGAGAGCAGCACCTTCGACGTTGGGCGTGCGGGCGTGTGGTTTTACGCCGGGCGCCCCCTGCGCGACCATGCCTATGGCACGCTGACGCTCCGGGACGTGTTGGCGCGCTCCTCCAACATCGCCACGGCGCAAATCGGCCTGCGCATGGCCGAGCCTGCCCCCGAGCAAGGCATGCCCGACGCGAACGAGCGCCTCTGGCGCGCCTTTCGCGCAATGGGCTTTGGCGAGCGCACGGGCATCGAATTGGTGGGCGAGGAGGCCGGCATTGTCCACCCCTATGCCCGCTGGAGCAAACTTTCGGCCACGCGCATGCCCATCGGCCAAGGCATCGCCGTCACCGCCGTGCAGCTGTGCAACGCCTACGCCACCATCGGCAATGGCGGCACGCGCATGCGCCCCACCATCCTCAAGGAGGTCCGCACGCATGCGGGTGACCTGGTGCGCGCCAACGCCCCGGAGCCGGTCGGCCGCCCCCTCTCCAAGCGGGTGTGCGACACGATGCTGAGCCTGATGCAGGCGGTGACCGACCCCGCGCAAGGCGGCACGGCCCGGCGCGCGGCCCTGCGCAGTTACACCGTGGCCGGCAAGACGGGCACCGGTCAGATCCCCGTCAACGGCCGTTACAACAACCACGACTTTACCGCGTCGTTTGTGGGCATCTATCCCGCCACCGCGCCCCGGCTGGCCATCCTGGTCTCCGTGTTTCGCCCCAAGGGCGCTTTCCACGCCGGCGGCAACGTGGCCGCGCCCGTCTTCGCCGAGGTCGCCGAGGAGATTGGCCACTACCTTGGCCTCCCCGCAGACAAACCGTTGAAGGAGAAGGTGCCATGATTGGTCTGCTCGCGGCGGTCGCGTGGTGGGATCTTGATGCGTTGGTGGAGGCCATCCGCGCCTCGGTGGATTATCCGTGGACGCAGGGGGTGCTTACGGCCATCGCCACGCTCTTCTTCGAGAACGTGATTTGCTGGACGATTGTGCCGCCCATGCTCTCCGGCGGCGTCATGAGCCAGATGGTGGCCTTCCAGAGCACCTTTTGGGGCGTCTTCATCGGTGATTTGCTGATGTACCTGCCCGTGCGCTTCGCCATGCGTTACGTGGTCAAATTGCGCTGGGTGCAACGCCACCAAAGCCTCATCGAGGCATGCGGACGCTTCTTCGACAATCACATCGGCAAGACGATGTTCATTGTGCGTTTTACGCCGGGCATTCGCACGCCGGCCCTGTTGGCCGCGGGCATGTTGCGCGTCCATTTCGGTCTCTACACGCTTTATTCCGTGCTCTCCAGCCTGCTCCAGAGCGCCATCGTCGTCTGGTTCATGCCCACGCTCTACGCGCCCGTGCTGGCGTGGCTCAAAAATCTCTGGGGGCACCACCCCGGCCTCGTGATTGCCATCGTCACGGCCTTCTTCCTGGCCTTCGTGGTGGCGCAGGGCTTTATCGCGCGCGCGGTGGTGCGCCGCCTTACCGAAAAGCCGCGCCGATAGCCCGTTTTGCGCACGTGCCGTTTTTTGTGTTCGACATTTTGTCGGAGGTTTGGTATATATTGCAAGGAAGCGGTTTCGCTTTAAGGAAAGGTTTTTGGACTATGGCAGAAAGCATGGCTGAGCTGCAGCGCAAGATGAAGGCGCAAAGTTTTTTGGCGAAGGCGACGCAAGCGGCGGAGCGTGGCACGTTGGACGTGGCGCTGTCGTTGTGCCGCCAGGCCTTGGCGTTGGCGCCGAACGACGAGAACGCGCGCCGGCAATTCCATGAGACGCGGATCCGCCTCTTCAAGTCGCAGAAGCGCGGCGGGCTTGGGCTCGCCATGGCCGAGATGGGCGCGCAGCTGAAGATGGGCAAGGTGCAGGGGCTTATCAAGCAAAACAAGTTCGACGAGGCATTGGCCTTGGCCGAGGAAATCCTGGACGTGAACCCCGTCTCGCCCAAGTTCAACGAGTTCTACTTCGACGTCGCCCAACGCACCAACCACCCCGAGGCCCTCCTTTCGGCCATGGAGAGCCTCTCCGAGGCCTGCCCCGACGACATGGAGCTGATGTTGCGTATGGGCAAGACCTATATGCAGAACGGCGCCTACGGCCGTGCGCGCGACTGTTTCCAGAAAGCCGCCGCCGCCAACCCCTCCGATCTCGGCATCCAGAAATTGCTGAAGGACGCCATGGCGCGCGACACGATGGACGCCGGCGGCTGGGAGGCCAACGCCGGCAAGCGCGGCGGCTTCCAGGCCCTCATCCGCGACAAGGAACTCGCCGCCCAGCTCGATCGCCAGGCCAAGGCCCAGGTCACCGGCGACGATGCCGAGGCCCTCATCGCCGAGGCCAAGGCCAAAATCGAGAAAGAACCCAAGAACGTCAACTACTACCGCGGCCTCGCGCGTATCTACATCCAGAACAAGCGTTTCGACGAGGCCCTCGCGACCTTCGAGGCCGCCCGCAAGGTCAACCCCGCAGACCCCGAACTCGACCGCAACTGGGCCGACACCAAAATCAAAGCCTTCGAGGCCAAGGCCGACCAGCTCCGCGCCGAGGGCAAGGAAGACGAAGCCTACAATGTCGAGGTGGAGAAGGCCCAATTCGCCTTCGACGACCTCCTCCGCCGTGTGGAGAACTACCCCAACGACCTCGGCCTGCGTTACGAACTGGGCGTCATGTACTATCAGAACGATGCTTTCGACGACGCCATCCAGCAGTTCCAGCTCGCCCAAAAGAGCCCGAAGCACCGTTTGGAGGCGCTCTACTACCTCGCCTGTTGCTTCAAGGCCAAAGGCCAGCCCGACATGGCCGTCATGCAGCTCGAGGCGGCCAACAGCCAGCTCCACACGATGGACGACCTCAAGAAACACGTGGTCTATACCCTGGGCGTCATCGCCGAGGAGGCCGGCGACAAGGCCAAGGCATTCGACTACTACAAGGATGTTTACGCCGCCGACATCGGCTTCGAGGACATCGGCGAGCGGATGCAGCGCCTCCACGCCGCCGTCAAAAACTGATTTTGCCGCTTTTGAGCGAGCACGTGAGCGGCCCTGCCTTGTGCGGGGCCGTTTTTTTTTGCCGTTGCCCGCGCCGCGGCGCGGGGGTGGGGGCATTGATTGTTGGGCAGGCCGAGTTTGTGGGTGGCCGACGATGAAGCGCCGCTCGTCCTCCATGAAGGCGAAGTAGAGACGAAGGTGTACGCCTTTTTGCATCTTCAGGTGATCCTCGCAGAGGTAGGCGCGGCCGTTGTAAGTGACTTGGCGCATTTTCGCGAATGCCTTGTTCCGTAACGTTTCGGCGGACTCCTTGGAGCAACCAAGGCCAAGTTCTTTGACCAAGTCGTCGCGGCTGACGCCGGGGACCTCGGTGGCGTAGGTGGCGTACAGGCGAAAGTAAAGCGCAAGGGGAAGGTCTTCACACTCTCGACGGTGAGGCGGTTCTTCTTACCGGCCTCCCCCATCGTCTCGTAGACCCTGCGCGTGAGGAGGAGGAGCTTCCCGAAGAGAGGGTCGGTGCACTTTTCAATTGACACATTCCGGGCGCGCTTTCGCCGCAAGCGTGTGGGACGGGGGCCGCAAGCCCCGCAAGCCTGTCGATAACTTCCGAAAATCTGTTGAAAACCTGTTGAATGCCTCCCGCCCCGAAGGCACCCAAAAACCGACTTTTCAATCTATACGCGGGGTCGTTTTTCGAGATACGCCGCATCTCCCCCCGAGACACGCCGCGTCTCCCCATCGGTTGCGCCGCGTCCCCCAAGGGCTGCCCGCGGACTTTTCAACAAGGCCGGCACGCTTATGCGCCGCCCGCACGTTCCCCGTTCTCCGGTTTCGTTTTTTTGGGGGTTGTATTGCCCCATGCCTTGTGCTATACTGTACCCAGTTTGTTTGACAGGCTTTACCCCGTCACATCGAGGCGGGGGCGCGGTCGGGAAGGCAACCCCGCCCCTTCCCGCGCGGCCTGCCCGGCGGGGATGTACGGAGTGCGCATGGCTGGACACGTTCAAGACGCGACGGTGCCTCTCTCCCGCGCAAGTGCACGGGGGGGGGGTATATCTTCGTAGCCTGACGGCGCCCGCCCGCGCCGCCGCCTTCGCCCCTCAATCCTTTATGCTTGCCCATGCCCCCGCCCGGGGCGTGGGTTTTTTTGTCGCTTCCATTTCTCGGCCGGCGGATCTCCCCGCCGCCCCCGCCGCGTTTTCCCCGCACGCCCCGGGCCACAGACAAGGGGATCTGGAGAAACATTCCATGAAAAAGATGATGATGTTCGGCGCCTTGGCCGTTCTCGGCGGTGCCCTTCTCGTCGGCTGCGCCAGCACGCCGGAACTTTCGCCGGCAGACGAGGCTATTGTCAAAGATTGGCGCGACAACACTCAACTTTTGATCGAGACTTCTGATCCAGACCTCTCTGCCGAGTGCAAAAGCGGCATTGAGGAGGTTGATGCATTGGCCAACACGGTCACCCCGATTGCACGTAGCGTGAGTCTGCTGATTGCCAATAAATTGCGCCTGACGATGGCGGAAAACGCTTATGCGGACTATTCCGCTTGGCTTGGAAGCAATCCGAAAGCGGATGCCGCGACACGTCTGCGTATGGCCAAGCGTTATTGCTTTGAGATCGGCTTGGCGCTGAGCTCGACGGAAGAGACTCTGAATGACAACGTGCTGAAGTATTTGGCGTATGACAAGCTTCAAAACCCGGAGAACGGGAAATCGACCAATGAGGCTGCATGGGATGACTTCTTTGCCAAGAATGGCTCGGCCGAGGTTGACATGTGGGCGAAGGCGTTGGTGGACAATTGGGTTGCAGAGAAGCCGGATGCCTTTTTCAAGGCCATCAACGTAAAGGCCGGAGATTATTCCAAGGCGTTGCCGAAGTTGCAGAAGTGGGTGACGGACATCTCCACCGCCGCCGCGCGTATCACTGCGATCACGAGCAATTCCGATACCGCCAAAGTACTGGCCGCTGCTTCTTTCGGCAAGAGCGTGGTTGACGGCATCAGCGGCAAGGAGACGGTGGCGGCCGTCAATCGGTTGCGCAAGCAAATCACTATCACGGGCAAATTGTTGCCGTGGCTGATCGACGATATCACCGGTCGTGAAGGTGGTATTTGATTGACGAGAACCCCCGATGGGAAAGGATAATGCGATGAAACCTTTTGTGCTACACGTCTTGATTTCTCTCGGGGGCATTGCGTTGTTGGCCGGTTGCGCCGGCCAACAACTGAATCCCAACATCACGGTTTACGACCGTGACAAAGTGGAAGACATGGGCTTCTCCCTGCCTGGAAACTTTAGTACGCGGAATTACGCGAAGTTGGGTTTGATGGTTCTACCCGGGACAATCACGACAAATCTCTTTGATGAACAAACCAAGCGTGTGATGACCGATCGGCTTCAGGACGAGCTGGCAAAAGTAAAGCGGTTCTCGCTGATTCCGACGGAAGGCGTGGATTTGACAGCGCTCTATCAGTTTCAGCAGGTTGGGGACATCGCTTTGCCGGAGGATATGGCACCGGTGAATGTGGATGTCGTGGCGAACTGGAACGTGAGCATTCGCCCGGAACGTGCACGCGATGGGCGCGACCAGACGCTGACTTTTCGGTGTACGGTGGGTATGAAGCTGACGGATCTGCACACGCGCAAAATCGCCTACGCGGACAACGTGGACTTTACCGTTGTGCGTGAGCAAAAGCTGAATCGGTTTGGACGCGTTGTCGAGGGGTTCCGTTTCGATGACTTGAAAGATATTCAAGGGCTTGCCCAAGATGTGGCTATTCAGACGTCTATTCGTATGGCTAATGCGTTGGGCAACGCCTATCCCGCAGGAGGACAGGTCGTCAGTATGCTTGGCTTGGATTCGATGACAATCAATCGCGGTACAGAACAAGGTATTGCCAATAACATGCAAATGGCCGTTTACACCCTGCTTGGCGATGGCGAAGGCGTCCCGGTTGTGCTTGGACACGCGGAGGCCACGCCTTCCACGGATTTTGCTCTTTTGGAGATGTGGGAGGTGAACGCGGATAACAAGTATGCCGCGCGCATCATCGAGGAAATCGAGGCCGACCCCTTCAACTGGCTGAAGACGCACAAATTGTACGCCGTGGGTTATGGCATGGCGGTCCCGCCGGAATGGCAGACCAAGGACTTTTATTTACCTGAGTGAGGGACTTCGTGAAACGTCTTTTCGCAATCTTTTTTGTCGTATTCGCGGCCACGTTGCTGTCCTTTGGTGTTGCCGGGTGCTCTTCGTTGCCAGGAAATGCGGAGAATGTGTCATATTGGCAGTGAGGCCAAGGAGGTCAGGATGAAGCGTGTAAGCATAATGTTGTGCGTTGGCGTGACGTTGGCCATGCTTATGGGGTGCGCATCGACGGCGCCTGAGGCGGCGCCGAATCCGGTGTTGAACCCGATGGGCGTGCCGGAGGTGGCGCCGGAGGACGCGGAGTCGCTCATTCCGCCGATTGTCGAGGCCGAGCGCAAGGCCATCGAAAACCGCCCCTTCGCCTTGCCCGAGACCTTCGCGTTGGGCGACTGGGAGCGGATGGTCGTGGGCGTGAATCCCTATCGCGTGACGACCGCCTCCAAGGACGCGACGCTCGCGCAATTGCGGTTGCTGGACGACACCATCCGCGCCGAGCTGGCCAAACTCAAGCGTTTTGACCTGCGGGAGTACACGGGCGACGACACAGGTACCTGCACGCACACGGCCGTCTGGCGCACGTCGCTCGCGCTGGAGCCCGGCGCCAAGGGCGCGCTCACGCTGAACGGCACGGTGGACTTCCGCCTGACCAACGCGAAGACGCGGTTGGCCGTGGAGGAGCAGACCTTCGCCGTGCGCACCGTGGCCAAGGACCCCAAGGATCTCTCTGCGGCCATCAAGCGCGTGGGCGCCCTGGTGGCCGTGCGCCTGGCGCAGACGTTGGCCGCGATGGCGCCCTGCGGCGGGAAAATCCTTGCCTGCGAGGACGCGGAGACGATGACGATGGAGGGTGGGTTCCTCCAGGGCATCTACGAAGGCCAGCAAATGCTCGTCTATGCCGTCGTGGACGGCGTGGCGTTGCCGCTCGCCTACGCCGACGCGAAGCCCGGCACCACGCGCACGAACCTCACGCTCTGGAAGTTCAACGACGCCGAGCCGCTCGCCAAGGCGGTGCTCGATGCGCTCCGCGACGACGCGGACAATCACGCGAAATACGGCCTGAATGTCATCGCGGTGGGCGACCCGCTCCCGCCCGTTTGGCGCTACAAGACCAAACAACTGAGGGGAGCGCAATGAAACGCATCTTCCTGTTGGCCACTTGTTTCGTTGCTGTCTGTGCGTACGCCGCGTTTGATCCCGCGGCGCAGGCTGAACGTTTACTGCGCGAAGGAATTAAAAGCGCGCAGGGCGAGGATGAAGAGTCCGGGCATTGGTTCATGGCAGTTGGTAGTGTGTTGACAGGGGAAATGGATCGTGAGGATGCCTTAGCCGCGGCACGACTGGAAGCACGTCGTGCGGTCGCCGCGACTTTGACTTCCAATATAGAATCGCTCACCGTTTCGGAACGAGGCAAGACGGATGCTGGTAAATATAACCGTTTTATGCGTAACGCCGCGAATAATATCGACGAGACATTGCGAGGTGTGGCCATTGTCAAAGAGGCAATTCGTGGGGATCGCGCATTTGCCGTGGCAATGTTTAGCGAACGTACCGCGGATGTCATGAATGCACTTAGGCAGACAAAATCCACGGAGAAGCCTGGGGCTGTTCAAGCAACCGGCGAGGGGAAGACATTGGAGAGCGCCGTTCAAGCTGCGTGTCGTAATGCCATCGCGCAAATGGGTGGCGTCACAATGGTGGGAGCGGATTTGACGAACGGTGCGACCTTTCAGTCTAGAACATATTCTGACCTGCAGGGTGCGGTTTCCGAATATCGTGTTGTATCGCAAGAAAAGACCGCGACTGGTGGTGTGCGCGTGACGATTTTTGCCGTCATCAAACAAGGGCCGAAGGCTAGTTATGGCGCGGATTTGAAGAGTGCGGGCGATCCCATCTTCTGGATTACCTCGTCAAGCGATGACGCGGGTATCTTGGTTTCGGATTTTCTCACAGGAAAAGGGTTGAAGACCAGTCTCGTACAGGGAACGGCCGATTATAGGGTGGATGCTACTCCACGTTATCGCACCGTCACGCACCCTATTACGAAGAAAACAGGGACGCAAGTCACACTTTCGATCGTATGTTGGGATTCTGCCGGCGTGCAACTCTTCACACTCCAAAACGACCCGAGACGGACGACGGATTACTCCGAGACAGCAGAGAGTCCTATCTTGGTGGAGCGCGCTTTCAGGCAAGTCCAATACAAACTCTACGACCGCCTTAACCGCGCCATCACCGACATGACTAACAATGGACGAAGCGTACGGCTTGTTTTCCCAGATACGAAACTGCACGGCCAAGCGCGCCTCATCGAACGCATGACGGACGTCATCAACGACTTCATTCCTAGTGCCTCCGCCGCAACCTTCTCTTGGGATCCGCAAAACCCGAACACGGCCATCATCCGCCTGACTTTGCGCGGTAATCCGCAAGACTTTCTTTCCCTCCTGCGTACGAAAGTCCCCGAATGCCCCACGGCCATTGAGGTCTCCACTAACCTCATTCTCTTCAACTTCTAACCACAAGGAGAATAACCATGAAAAGCGCATTTCTCTTAGTCGCGGCAGTATTGTCATGTGGCATCCTTACAGCGCAAGCAGAGCCTGGCGTAAAGGATTTAACCCAGTTTCTTGACGAAAACAAGCCTATCGCAGAGTACGCGGGGAAGAAAACCGCACGCTCGATGATTCGTGAGTTTTTTGCTGCACCAGGAAGACCTCAGCAGGGTTACAATTTGACAAAGGGTGCCTTCGTCGCTGTAGGGTATGGGGACATTTCCGTTTCGTCGGACAGCTCGGATTTTATGGTGCAACGTCTCTATGCGTTCGAGAAAGCAATGCTTGATGCTAAGGCTTCAACGGCGTCTTTCTTGGAAACGACTATCAGTGTCGCCGCAGAACGTAAAGTGTTTAAGTCTTCGAAAAAGCAAGGAACAACGCCGGCGGAATTGGCTACACAGGCGGCCGTGGAAGCGCCAAAGACGAGTTTGATCGGCAAAGGCGTCGCCTTGGTCGAGGCGAAGATAGATGCTGCCTTGAGAGCCAATGGCGTAAATCCGAACGCAACCAACAGTGCGACGGACGCAGCCAGAACACGTGCGCAAGAAATCTTGAATAACCTAAAGAACTCTGATGAGTTTAAGCAGACGGTCAAACAGATGGCCGCGTCCATGGTCTCTGGCATTCAGGCGTTATATACGGTTGAAACCGAAAAAACAATCGCGGTGGTTACAGTTTGGAGCCCCAAGCTGTCTGCCGTGGCGGATTCGCTTGTGCATGGCACGAAAATGCTGACAAGCAAAGGGAAGACGCGGATTGTCGATCAAATTGACAAAGACCCGATGAAATTGTTGTCGACCTTCGGCGTGCAACAGAAAATCGACGAAAATGGAAACTTGGTCTTGGTTTCGTTTGCGCAGGGCGAAGCCGAAGACGAAGAGGACTCGTTGGATGTCGAAATCGCTTATGACACCGCGGAGACGATGGGTACCACATATATTCGTCAATTCGCGGGGGAGGCGGTAACGACTGGTCGCGAATTGGACAATGCGTATGTCAAATTGTCGTTTCGCGATGGTCGAGCCCCAGATTTTTCCAACCAAAGCACTTACGCGAATTATCAGAAGACTGTTTCCGAGGCAATGGCCATCAATGGTATTTACACCATCTATGAATGGGAGGCTGTCCACCCCCTGACGGGACGTATGGTCTTTGGTGTAATCAGAGCGTGGAGCCCCGCAGTCGCGGAAATGGCACGTGATGTCAAAACGCAAATGGAGAAGTCGGCCAGAGATGGCGCAGTCGGGCAGCGCACAATCTCGGGGCAAAATGGTCTGCGGGGCACACCGTCGGGAAGCGGCACATCCGGTTCGCGGGGGCGTACCGCTCCAAATGCCCACTTTAACAATGCCGGTGCGATTGCGGATCCGGATGCGTATTGAACTCGCTATTGTTTGTCTGTTTGCCTCGCTTGGTTGCGTCTATGCGGCGCACCCAAGCGAGGTTTTTTCCGCCAATCGCGCACAAATTCTCGCGACACGTGTTTCCGTCCATGGGGGGATTGTCTATTCTGTTTGCCGAGGGGTTTTTGAGGATGAAAGCACGATCGAAGAAGAAATCGTGAAAGGAGGGACAGAGCTGCAAGCGACTGCACAATTGTTGATTGGTATACGGATACAAGATTTGGCGTGGCCTAAAGCATTGGGGACGGCGACTCGCGTTGTATTACAAGATTTGTTGGCACAGGTTTTAGACGTAAAGACGACGATTTCCGGGCTGACGACGGTGTATAGCGAACGGGAGGGGGATGTGTGGGTGTGTGTGATGGCGTTGCCGGAGGGGGAGGCGGGGAAGGTGCCGCGCGTAAGTTTTGAGGAGGCGCGGCAAATGTTATTGCAGGAAGGGGTGGTGTCGCGGGCGGAGGGGAAGGCGCTCGATGCGCTGATCGCGTTGCGGGGGACGTTGGGGGATATGCCGGCGGCGGTGGATCGGGGGCCGTGGGAGGGGGCGTTGGCGGCGGCGACGTTCGGGGCTCCGCGTCTGGCTGCCTTGCCGCGGTTGGCGGGGCGGTATCCGCTAGGTTCGGCGGAGATGCCGACGGACGCGGACTTCGCCAAGGGCAACGATGCCTTTGGCAAAGGGGATTTGGAGGCGGCGTACGCGGCGTTTTTGGCGAGCGCGGGGCGGGCGTGGACTTTCGACGCGCTGAACATGGCCGGCAACGTGGCGCGGCGTCTGCCGGGGCACGAGGCTGAGGCCGTCGCGCTTCTGCTTCACGCGGCCTATCTGAAGCCGTCGTCGCCCTATCCGTGGGTGCATTTGGCGTTTGTGGCGTCGCGCGAGGGCGACCTTGCGTTGGCGGGGCGTTGCTGCGCCAAGGCGGAGGCGCTTGGCGCGGGCGATGCCTGGGTGCGCGAGCAGGTCGCGGCCGTGCGAAAGACGCTCGCCCCGCCCGCCCCGACGCAGGAGGCGCCATCGCGGGAGGCGAAGGCCGAACAGGAGGAGGCCCATCCATGAGCCTGATCAAAGAGGTGTTTCTGTTGCCCTTTTTCCCATTCCGCCTGGCGTGGAGGTGGACGGAGGGATTGGTTTTGCAAAGCAACGCACGGTCCGTGATCCACAGCCGTGGCGGTGGGTATGGGCGCACCACGACCTTCGAGCAACAACCCGTCAAGGCGTTCATTGGCGGGCGCGCGCTCACGGCATTGGGCATTGCGGTGGTGCTCTACGCCGTTACGGGGATGGCAATCGCGTTGCTTTGTTTTTTGCTGTCGTCCGGTTCGGAAAGTAACCCTGTGCGTCAACCGCCATCGTCATTCCCAAGTCCTCGCTTGGACCTTGACTCACCCGACTGGCCCGGCTTCTGATTCGGTCTTCGTTCGGGCGTCAAAATCGCGAAGCGTAAAAGTTCGGAGGGATTATGGGAAGTGTTTGCCTTAAATGCGGGGCGCAGGGACGGTCGTCTTGGATTTTGTGGATGCGCAACCAGTCCGGCTGGATGTGGCGCTCCCAACAATCCTTGTAGTCGCCCGATAGTTTGTGGACGTGGTAGGATTCGGGAAGCGTCTTGCCGTACTCTAATTGTCGGACCACCCATTTCAGACGGGTAAGCTCATATCCACGCTTTTTGATTCGCTTGTAGTCCTTCTCGAACTTGCGCGTGCTTGTTACCTTGAACTTCATTTGTCCAACTCCGCGAACATTTCTTCCGAGGAGTCGTACCACTTCGTGTTCGGGTCGTTGAGGAGCCGGTCGGCTTCGCGTAGGGCGGCGCGGGTGGTGGCGTTGGGGCGGCGGCGGACTTCGAAGGGGATGCCGCCGTCTTCGAGGGCTTTGCGCAGGAAGATGTTGATGGCGGTGGAGAGGTTGAGGCCCAGTTCGGAGAAGAGGGTCTCGGATTCGCGGCGCAGGTCGGCATCCAAGCGGATGGTATAGTTTGTTGCGGTTGCCATGACGGTTTCTCCTTTTGCACCCTATTATACGTCAGACATACGTGTCTTGCAAGATATTTTCGGTGGTGTCAGGTTGTGGGGGTGGTGTCGCGGGCGAGGGTGGCGAGGAGTTGCGGGGTGGGGAGGCGTGCGAGGAGGGCGGCGGGGGTGGGGGCGACGATTCGGTCGGCGAGGAGCTGTTTGTCGCGGAGGAGGCGGTCGATGCGTTCTTCGAGGGTGCCGCGGCAGATGAGGCGGTGGGCGATGACGGTTTTGGTTTGGCCGATGCGGTGGGCGCGGTCGGTGGCTTGGTTTTCGACGGCGGGGTTCCACCAGCGGTCGTAGTGGATGACGTGGTTGGCTTTGGTGAGGGTGAGGCCGAAGGCGCCGGCGCGGAGGGAGAGGATGAGGAGGCCGGGGCGGGGGGGGTTGGAGAAGGCGGCGACCTCGGCGGCGCGTTGGGCGGGGGTGAGGGCGCCGTGGAGGAAGGGGACGGGGCGGCCAAGGCGTTCGGCAAGGGTGGTTTGGAGGGCCTGGCCGACGCGGGCGTATTGAGTGAAGAGGAGGGCGGATTCGCCGCCGGCGAGGATGGTCTCGAGGAGGGGAAGGAGCGTGAGGAGTTTGCCGGAGGGGGCGTCGTCGAGGCCGTCGCCGGAACCGTCGCAGATGAGTTTGAGGCGGGTGAGGAGGGCGAGGACGGCACCGCGGCGGGGGGCGTCGCGGCCGTCGGCGGGGGCGGTGTGCGCGAAGTGGGCGAGGGCGAGGTCGTAGGCGGCGGCTTGGGCTGGGGTGAGGGGGGCGTAGTGGTCTTGGGTGATGCGTGGGGGGAGGTCGGGGAGGATGGCGGGGTCGGTCTTGAGGCGGCGGAGGAGGAAGTGTGAGGCGGCGCGGCGGAGGCGGGCGGGGTCGGCGTAGCGTTCGGCGAAGTCGCGGCGGGGGCCGAAGAGGCCGGGGTTGAGGAAGTCGAGGATGGACCAGAGGTCGTCGAGGCGGTTTTCGATGGGCGTGCCGGTGAGGGCGAGGCGGGCGCGGGCGTTGAGGGCGCGGGCGGCTTGGGATTGGCGGGTGGTGGGGTTTTTGATGAGCTGGGCCTCGTCGAGGACGAGGGTTTGCCAAGGCACGCGGCGGAGGGTGGGAAAGTCGCGCCAGAGGTAGCCATAGGCGGTGAGGACAACGTCGTGGGCGGAGGCGAGTTTGACGAAACCCTCGTGGAGGACGCGGTCGGGGCCGCCGTGGCGGAGGATGCGCAGGCCGGGCGCCCAACGCGCGAACTCGCGCTCCCAGACGGGGAGGACGGTGAGGGGGGCGACGACGAGGGCGGGGCCGGGGCGGGAGAGGAGGAAGGCGATGGTCTGGAGCGTCTTGCCCAGGCCCATGTCGTCGGCCAGGCAGACGCCGAGGCCGTTGCGCGCGGCGCGCATGAGCCAGAGGACGCCCTGCGCCTGGTAGGGGCGGAGGGTCTCGGCCAAGGGCAGGGGCGCCTCGGGCGGGGCGGAGAGGCCGCGCAGGAAGTCTTGCACCGCCTGTGCGCCGGGGCCGACGCGGAGCGCGCCGGAGAGGAGGAGGGGAATGGCGCGGCGGCGGTCGATCGTCTCCGGCCCTAGGGTGTCGAGGGCGAGGCGGAGGGCTTCGAGGTCCACATAGCGCCAGGCGCCTTGGATGAAGGCAAGGGCCTCGCCGGCATCGAGGATGGCGCGAGCCTCGGCCTCGGGGATTTCGACGGTGCCCAGGCGGACGGTGCGCGCCACGCTGAGGGTGTCGCCCACCAACGCTATGGCCGTCTCGCGGATTTCGGGGACATGGCGATCGAGTTCGGGAGGAAGCGGCACGACGAAGGCAGCGGCGCGGAGGGCGGGGACGGCCTCGCGCAGGAAGCGCACGAAGGTCGCGTCGTCCCACGGTTGCGGCAGGGCCAGAAGGGGGGCCACGGCGATGGCTTGGCCCAGAAGGCGGAGGGTACCGAGCGGGGGCGGGCCGGCGGCCTCCGCGCCGGCCGCGGCCATCGGCAGGTCGAGGCGCCACTCTTCGGCGTCGCGGCGGGGGCGGATGGGGAGAGCCTCGCGGCCGCCCTCGAAGAGGGGCTCGGCCCAGTGGCCCAACGCCTCGTCCAAGGCCGGGTCGGCAGGTCGGCAGGCGGTGTTGGGGGCGCGGAGCGCGGCGAGCCAGGCATCGTCGGCGGTGAGGAAGCGTCCCTTGGCGGCTTGCGCGCGGGAGCCCGCGGTGCCGGCGGCCGTGCGCATCCAGAGATCCACGAGCGCCTCGACGAGGGCGGGGTCGTGCCCTGCGGGCAGGAGCGTTGGCCGCCAACGCGCCTCGCCCGGCGGTTGCCCGCCCAGCGGGGCCACGCGCCCGGCGGCCACCAGACGCAACACGCAGGGCCAGGCGTCGAGCGCGGCCCGGAAGTCCTCCCCCCAGGCCACGCGCACGGAGGCGAGGCCTGCGGTGGCGGCCTGGAGCGCCTGGAGCACGCCGCGCCCATCGAGTGTCGGGGCGCGCCAGCCGGGGAAGAGAAAGGCGACCGCGACGCGGAGGTCGCGGTCGTCCACCGGGTGGCCGCGCTCCTCCCCCCACAGGCGCAAGGCGTGGCCGTTTCGGCGCAGGCGCAGGATCATTCGGGCTTCAGGGGTTGGGTCGTCAGGTGTAGGATTCCTCGGGCGCGGGGAAGGAGGCGTCGCGGACGGCGGCGTCGTAGGCGCGCAGGGCTTCGGCCGCGGCGTCGCCGAGCGTGGCGAAGCGGCGGACGAACTTGGGCACGCGGCCCGGGGTGAGGCCGAGCAGGTCTTGCCAGACGAGGATTTGGCCGTCGGTGCCCGCGCCCGCGCCGATGCCGATGACGGGGATGGCGAGGGCTTTGGCCATCGCGGCGCCGAGCGCGGCGGGGATGCCCTCGGCCACGAGCGCGAAGCAGCCGGCGGCCTCGAGGTGGCGCGCGTCGGCCAAGAGGCGCTCGGCGGCGGCGGGGTCGCGCCCTTGCACCTTGAAGCCGCCCATCGCCAGGCAACTTTGCGGGGTGAGCCCGAGGTGCCCGCAGACGGGGATGCCGGCCTCGACGAGGCGGCGGGTGAGGGGCACGACACGTGCGCCGCCCTCGATCTTCACGCCGTCGGCGCCACCTTCCTTAACGAGGCGGAGCGCGGCGCGGAAGCCATCGTCATCGCCGGTTTGGTAACTGCCGAAGGGCAGGTCGGCCAAGAGGAAGGGCGTGCGGAGGGCGCGGGCGACGCAGCGGGTGTGGTAGACCATCTCGTCGAGGGTGACGGCGAGGGTGTCGGCGCGCCCCTGCATGGTCATGCCCAGCGAGTCGCCCACCAGCACGAGCGGGAGCGCCTCGGGGCCGAGCGCCTCGATGAGCGCCGCGGAGGTGGCGTCGTAGCAGGTGACGGTGGCGAAACGGCGCGCGCCCTTGAGCGCGCGGATCTTCTGCGGGGTCCAGGTGCGCATGGCGGGGGGTGCTCCTTGGGTCAGAAGAGTCCGCGGACCTTGCCGGTGTCCACGTCCACGTCGATGCGGCGGTAGGCCGGGTTGGCGGAGGTCCCGGGCATGAGCATGATTTTGCCGGAGACGGGCACGACAAAGCCGGCGCCTTGGTAGAGGAGCACGTCCTGCACCTTGAGGCGCCAACCGGTGGGGCGGCCGATGCGCGTGGCGTCGTCGGAGAGCGAGTATTGCGTCTTGGCCACGCAGAGAGGCAACGTGGCGGTGGCCGGGTCGGCCTCGAAGGCCCGCATCTTCGCGAGCGCCTCGGGCGCGTAGTCCACGCCGTCGCCGCCGTAGACCTCGCGCACCTGCTTGTCGAGTCGGGCGGTGAGGGGCTCGGTCTCCGGGTCGCAGAGGTAGTCGAAGGCGTTGGGTTCCTCACAGGCGGCGATCACTTGGCGGGCGAGTTCCTCGGCGCCGGCGCCGCCCTTTTCCCAATGTTTGGAGAGGGCGAAGCGGCAACCGGCCTCCTCGGCCACCTTGCGCACCAGGGCCACCTCGGCGTCGGTGTCGGTGTGGAAGTGGTTGAGGCAGACGACGGGGCGGATGCCGGCGCGGCGGATGATGGCGATGTGCGCGAGCAGATTGCTGCGGCAGCCGGCCTCGAGCAAGGCGAGGTTTTCTTGCGTGTAGGCCGGGTCGAGCGGCGTGCCGGGCTTGACGTCCGGGCCGCCGCCGTGGCGTTTGAGCGCGCGGACGGTGGCCACGAGCACCACGGCGTCCGGGCGGAGGCCGGAGCAGCGGCACTTGATGTTCCAAAACTTCTCGAAGCCCATGTCCGCCGCGAAGCCGCTCTCTGTCACCGCGTAGTCGGTGAGGGCGCAGGCCACGCGGTCGGCGATGACGGAGTTCTGCCCGATGGCGATGTTGGCGAAGGGCCCGGCGTGCACGAGCACCGGCTGCCCCTCGATGGTCTGCATGAGCGTGGGGTCGAGCGCGCGCACTAGCCAGGCGGTCATCGCGCCGGCCACTTCCAGGTCCTCGGCGGTGACGGCCTTGCCCTGCCTGTCGCGGGCGACGACGATTTTGCCGATGCGGCGGCGCAGGTCCGCCAAATCGCTCGCCACCGCCAGGATGGCCATGACCTCGGAGGCGACGGTGATATAGAAGCCGCTGTCCATCTCGAAACCGTTGAGCGTGCCGGCGCCCAGCCCCATGCGGATCTGGCGGAGCCCCTGCGCGCAGAAGTCCATCGCCCACCTCATCTGCACCTGCGCCGGGTCGATGTCCAGGCGCGTGAGGCCCTTGGTGGCCAGCCAGGCGTCGTCATGGTTGCGCTCGTGCTGCATACGGGCGTTGAGGGCCACCATGCAGAGGTTGTTGGCCTTCTCCACGGCATCGAAGTCGCCCGTCAGCCCCAGCGAGAGCGGGGTGAGGGGGATGACCTGCGCCAGGCCGCCGCCCGCCGCGCCGCCCTTGATGTTGAAGGTGGGCCCGCCCGAAGGCTGGCGGAGCGCGCCGCAGCACCGCTTGCCCAACCGCCCGAGCCCCTCCAGCAGGCCGACGGTCGTCGTGGTCTTGCCCTCGCCGAGCGGCGTGGGCGTGATGGCCGTCACGTCGATATACTTCGCGCGTTGCTTCCCCCCCGTGCGGGCCAGAATGGCGCGCGCGTCCAGCTTCGCGTAAGCGTTGCCGTAGGGGATGGTCTCGGCGGGCGACGCGCCCAGTTCCGCGGCCACGTCCGCGATCGGCCGCATGGTCGCCTCGGCGGCCTCGGCAATCTGCCAATCCTTCATCTTGGTGGGGTCAAGCGTCATGGTCTCTCTCCTTCAGAAAGTCTGTTATCACATTCCAGATTGCTTCTTGGGTGTCGTCAATCGTTCCGGAACTGTTGATGTAGCGAAAGCGTTTCTCCGGGCCGGTCGCCAACTTGCGAAAGGCGACGGACACACGGTGATGGAAGTCGGACCGTTCGCTTTCGAAGCGGTCAAGCGTTCCGCGCTCCACAACACGAAGACGGCTTTCAGCCTCCGGGATGTCCAAGATTAGCGTCAAGTCCGGATAGGTACCGGCAGTGGCAAAATCGTTGAGACCGCGTAACACGTCAACGTCCATGCCACGTCCGGCACCTTGGTAAGCAAAAGTCGAATCGCAAAAACGGTCGCTCAACACCCAGTATCCCGCCTCCAGGGCAGGAAGGATTTCTCTATTCACCAATTGCGCACGACATGCCAGGAAAAGCAGGAGTTCCGTCGTTGGCGTCGGCGATTCGCCACGTATGCCACGTTGAAGGATTTTCCGGATAAGCTCGCCGATGCGCGTGCCACCTGGCTCACGCGTGGTGAGCACCTTATGCCCTTGCTGTTGCAAGCGTTCTGAAATCAAACGAAGGTGCGTGCTTTTGCCTGAGCCCTCGGGCCCCTCGAATGAGATAAAAAGGCCTCTCCGTTTCATCACTGCGCCAGGGGTTTGAGGGTTTGGCCGTCCTTCCCGTCGCGCACCTGCCATCCCTTGGCGGCGATGGCATCGCGCAGACGGTCGCTCTCGGCCCAATCCTTGGCGGCGCGGGCCTTGGCACGGGCGTCGGCGAGGGCTTGGACGTCGGCGGGCGCCTCGGAGCGCGCGGCGCGGCCGAAGAAGATGAATCCGAGGACGCGATCCATCGCGCGCAACTCGTCGAGCGCCGCCTGCGCGCCCGCCGCGGGCAATCCCGCCTCAAGTGCCTTGTTCGCGTCGCGGATGGCCGCGAAGAGCGCAGCGTAGGCCTCCGGCGCGTTCAGGTCGTCGCCCAACGCCGCCGCGAAAGCCTGCATATGCGAAGGCGCGCGCCCCCCCGTGTCCGCGCCGCCCTGCGCCGCCCGCGCCGTCAGCGCGTCCACGCACTCGTCCACGCGCCCGAGCGCCGTGCGCGCGGCCGCGAGCGCCTCGAAGGTAAAGTTCAGCGGTTGGCGGTAATGCGCGCCGAGCAGGACGTAGCGGATCTCGCGCCCCGTCCAGCCCTTGGCCCGCAAATCGCGCAACGTGTAGAAGTTGCCGAGGCTCTTGGACATCTTCTGGCCGTCCACCCGCAGGTGCGCGCAATGCATCCACGTCCGCACGAAAGGCTTGCCCGTCACCGCCTCGGCTTGGGCGATTTCGTTCTCGTGGTGCGGGAACAGGTTGTCGATGCCGCCGGTGTGCAGATCGAAACTTTCGCCCAGATACTTCATGCTCATGGCCGAGCACTCCAAGTGCCAACCCGGGCGGCCGCGACCCCACGGCGCGTCCCACGCCACGTCGCCGTCGCGCTCGTCCCACGCCTTCCAGAGCGCGAAGTCCCCCACGCCCTCCTTGTCGTACTCATCGGCGTCGATTCGCACCCCGCTGCGCAATGCCGAGCGGTCCAGGTGCGCCAGCTTCCCATAGCCCGGGAACCGATCCACGCTGAAATAGACCGACCCATCCTCGCTCTTGTACGCGATGCCCCTGTCGAACAATGCCTGGATCAGCGCCTCCATCTCCGCGATGTGATCCGTCGCCGCCGGGTAGACCGCCGCCGGCTCCACGTTCAACGTCCGTAAATCCTCGAAAAACGCCTCGATGTAAGGCTTCGTGTACGCTTTCAGCGGCACGCCCGTCTCCCGCGATCCGCGAATCGTCTTGTCGTCCACGTCCGTCAGGTTCATCACTTGCCGCACCGCATACCCCGCGAACTCCAACGTCCGCCGCAACAAATCCTCGAACAGATACGCCCGGAAGTTGCCGATATGCGCAAAGTTGTACACCGTCGGCCCGCACGTGTACATCCCCACTTTCCCCGGCACCAACGTCTCAAACGGCTCCACGCATCGCGTCATCGAATTGTAAAAACGCAAAACCATCCTTGTCCCTTTCTTCCCCAACTGTATAGAAAATGTGTGAGAATAAGACTGTGAACCGCTAACTGGGCGCCCCGTTCGGGGCGCCGCGACACGCGGAAGGCCGCCGGCCCGGGGTG
>CASEMQ010000010.1 GCA_949289005.1 uncultured Lentisphaeraceae bacterium | reverse complement strand
CCGGCGCCACGGTGAAGCGGTTGTCGCTGGTCTGCGTCACGGTCGAGGGGCCGCCCGCCACCGCGTCCGGCGCGAAGGCCATCTCGCGGCAACGCCCCGGCTCGCGCACATAGGCCCCCGCCCGCAACCCGAAGAGCCCCGCCAGCTCCGCCGAGCCTGAGTAGCACACCACGAAGCGCGCCCCGCCCGCGCGTTTCGCGCGGATGGCCGCAAGCACCTCCGCGGGCGGCGAGTAGCAATCCACCAGGAAAATCAGCCGATGGCCCCGCGCGCCCCCCAACGCGCCATCCGCCATCAGATCCGTCTCGATCCCCAGCCGCCCGTACCAGCGGCCCAGGTGGCCGGCGAGCGCCTTGGCGTACGCCCGCTCGCCCGGCGCGACCGAGCGCTCCGGGTACACCACCGCGATGTCGGCGGCCGCCAAACGGCACGCCGCCGCCACCGCCAACAGACACGCCGCGAGCGCGCGCAAGGTCACGCCTTGTGACGGTAGATGATGCGCCCCTTCGTCAAATCATAGGGGGAAATCTCGAGCGTCACCTTGTCGCCCGTCGCAATCTTGATGAAGAACTTCCGCATTTTGCCGGAGATGTGGGCCAGCACCTCGTGGCCGTTTTCCAAGCGCACCCGGTACATTGTCGCCGGGAGCACCTTCACCACCACGCCATTGACCTCAATCGCATCGTCGCTCGCCATAAGTCTCGCTTTTCCTTGATGTTTCTGTTTCGCGAAAACGCACGACAAGATACCACGTCTCAGCCGCGTTTGCAAACCGCCCCGGCCGGCGGCGGTCAGGCGAGGGTGTGGACGCGGAGCTCCTCGTCTTTGTTGAGGACCTCGACGAAGGGGCGTTTGCCGCGGGTGAAGAGGCCGTGGACGGCGTCGAGTCCGGATTGGGCGATGACGTCCTCGATGAGGCGGATCATGGGGCGGGTGATGCGCAGCCCGGGGATGAAGACGGGGATGCCGGGGGGATAGGGCACGAGGAGCTGGCTGGCGATGCGGCCCTCGGAGGCGTCGAGGGGGACGAGCTCGCCGTCGCAGAGGGCGGCGTCGCGGGGGAGGACGACGGGCTGGCCGGCGATGGCGTGGGTGAGGACCTCGGCGTCGCAGGGGGGCTCGTCGGGCGGGCCGATGAGGTCTTTGACCTGGCGGATGCAGCGGAAGAGGTACTCGAAGTGCTCGTGGACGGTGCCGGCGGTGACGAGGAAGAGGACGGTGGTGGCGGTGGCTTTTTCCCACTGGATGTGGGCGGCGTGGAGGATGCGGCGGAAGTCGGCGCAGGCTTGGGGCGTGCGCAGCATGAGGATTATCTTGAGGGGGTCGTGGAAGTAGCCCGCGGCCTGCCAGGCGGGGTCGTCGCCCACGATGGCGCGCACCCCGGCGAAGCAATCGTGGATGGGGCGGCCGACGAGCGCGGCCACGCGCCGCTGGAAGTCGTGGACCCAGCGGAGGCGCTCCTCCAGGATGCGCAGCCCCTCAAGGCGCATCTGGATGCCGGCGATGTCGAGCGTGGCGAGCGTGGGGTAGTGCGGGGAGGTGGAGTGCCAGTAGCGGAGCACCTCGTGGAGGTCGTGCGAGAACTTTTCGTAGGAGCCGTGGCCGTGGAGGTGGAAGCGGCGGCGGAGCCAGCGGAACTGCCGCGAGGCATCGGTCTCCAGCAACGCCTTGAAGCGGTTGGAGACGTGGATCATCGAGGCCTGCGAGAAGGCCGCCAGCGCTTTGTGCGTGGATTGGACGGAGAGGTGCGCGCCGCCGATCTCGGAGACGGCGTTGTAGCGGCGGACGGTGCCATCGGCGAGCGTGCGCGTGTAGGCCGGGTGGAAGGCCAGGTAGGGCGCCCAGGCCTCGTCGGCGTAGAAGAGGAGGCCGGCCTCCTCGCAGAGCCGCCCGATTTCCCAGACGGGATAGAGGATGCCTTCATAGGTGCAGGTGGTGATGACCAGCAGCTTCGGGCGCTCGGCCTCGGGCCGGGTCGCGGCGCGCGCCAGTTCCGCGCGCAAATCCTCCAGCGCGATGGGCCCCCAGACGCCGAGGCGCGGGTTGAAGCGCGCGGGCAGGTAGCGCGGCACGGCGCCGGCCATCACCACGGCGTGGTGGACGGATTTGTGGCAGTTGCGATCCAGCAGCACGCGCTCGCCCGGGCGCAGCAGCGTCATCAGCATGGCCTTGTTGGAGGTGCTTGTGCCGTTGGTGACAAAGCAACTCTGCGCCGAGCCGAAAATCTCCGAGGCCACCCGCTGCGCCTGGCTCAGCGGCGAAAGCCCGTCCGGATCCGACAAATCCCCCAGCGACTCCACCGAGACGGAGAGATCCGTGCGGAAGATCATCGAGGAAAAGGCATCGTGGAAGCCGTGCAGGAAGGGCGACCGCTCGAAGGCGTTGCCGTTGTTGTGCCCCGGCGTGTGCCACGCCGTCCCCGCGCGCCGGCGGACGTATTGCCGCAGCGCGTCCCAGAAACGCGGCAGCCAAAAGGCCGCGAAGAGGTGCCCCAGCCGTTCCCGGTGGCGCGCCGGCTCGGCCAGCACCGCGAAGGGCTTCTGCGTCCAGCGCCGGCTGGGCAGGTGCGGGCGCGGGCGCCCCGGCCGCGTCACGAGCACCTTGGGCAACGCCGGGAAGTAGGTGAGGAACCATCGCGGGATCGGCAGCCCCCCGATGGCGTGCTCGAAGAGCGGCCGCCCCCCCAACCAATCGTCCAGCAAAAACAGGCACGCCCCGCACCCCTCCGGCGTGAGCGCCCGCGGCGCACCCGGCGCCCGCGGCAGGAACAACGCCTCCTCCAACGCCCGCGGCGACGCCACGGCCACCAGCCGCAGCTCCGGGTAATCCAGCGGGTCCTCAAAGGTGAAATGCTCCCGGCAAAACGCCTGGAACAGATCCGAGAGGTCATACTCCAGCTCTTGGAGAAAACCCGGCGTCGCCTCCGGCGAATCCGTGAGATAAAAAACGGTCTGCGCTTCCATCACGCCACTATGAAAGCAAAAAAGCCCGCCGCCCCGCAAGGGGGCCGCGGGCCTTTCGCGCAAGTGCGTGCCTCATTCGGCAACGATGGCTTCCATCGGGCAAGCCGCGGCGCAGGTGCCGCACCCCACGCACTTGGCGGGGTCGATGACGTAGGTGGGGTCACCGGCGGAAATCGCCTCGACGGGGCACTCCCCGGCGCAGGTGCCGCACGCGACGCACTTATCGGTGATTTTGTAAGCCATGACGAAACACTCCTTTCGGGATTTTCCCCCAATCCGGGGGTACGTCGCATACAGTAGCAAAGCCCCCGCTTCTTTGACGAGACTAAATCGCGACGGGCGACGGCGGGGTTCACCGCCCGCGGGCGGGCCAGACCTGGACGTTGAGGGTGCGGCGCCCCCAGTCGAGGGCGGCCCGGTGGCTGGGAAACCAGAGGTCGATGTGGTTGCCTTTGATGGCGCCGCCGGCATCCTCGGCGCGGGCGTAGCCATAGCCGGGGACGCGGAAGACGGTGCCGTAGGGGAAGCGCGCCTTGTCCACGGCGGCCACGCCGTGGCGCGTCTCGGTGCCGGTGGCGGTGACGCCGACTTCCTTGCGCTTGCCTTTGTTGGGGCCGTAACTGTAGACCGGCGCGCCGAGGCGCAGCCACGAGCGTTCCCAGCCGCAACAGTCGCCGCAGTCGCAATAGCCTGTCACCTCTAGGCGCACCGTCACGGGATCCACGCCCTTGGGCGGGCGGATGCCCGTGCAGGAGGTGGTCGCCAACAGCAAACAGAGAATGGCGAACAGTGAACAGACCGCGCCTCCGGGGCGACGGCCCGGCCGTTTCCCCGGGGCCCCGCCCGTCGCCCGCCTGGCGGGCGCCCTGTCCACTGTTTGCCGTGCCCTGTTCACTTGATCTGCGCGGCGACGTCGGCCAGGTCGCGGCCGGCCTGGCGGCAGGCTTCGAGCGTGGCGGCGTCGGGGGCGAAGCGGCAGGTGATGGCGGGGCGGATGAGTTTGCAGCCGAAGGCGGTGAGGTAGCCCTCGGCCTCCTGGGCGCCCTTGGAGGCCCAGCCGTAGGAGCCGAAGGCCAGGGCGGTCTTGCCGGTGGGCTTGAGGCCGCGGATGTAGGTGAGGGCGGCGGCCACGCGGGGCATGAGGCTCTGGTTGAGGGTGGGCGTGCCGACGGCGAAGGCCGCGCAGTCCATCAGCTCGGTGATGAGCTCGGTGTCGCCCACGGCCTTGAGGTCGAAGAGCTTGACGGCGACGTCGCGTTCGTTGGCGCCTTCGACGATGGCCTCGGCCATGCGGCGGGTGGATTGCCACATGGTGGAATAGAAGACGACGACCTTGCGCGTGGGCGTGCTGACGTGCCAATCCAGGTAGGCCTTGAAGATTTGGTCGAAGTGGCTGCGCCAGATGACGCCGTGCGAGGGCGCGACGATGCGCAGCTTGAGCCCCGAGAGTTTCTTGGCCGCGGCGGCCACGGGCGCGGCGTAGGGGAGGACGATGTTGGCGTAGTAGGTCTTCGCTTCCTGCATCACCTCGGCCATGTCCGCCTCGTCGTCGAAACGGCAATAGGTGGCGTAATGCTGGCCAAAGCAATCCATCGAGAAGAGGATCTCCTCCTCCACCAGATAGGTCACCATGCTCTCGGGCCAGTGGCACATCACGGTGTCGAAGAATTGCAGCGTGCGCCCGCCCAGGTCCAGCGTCTCGCCCTCCTTGACCACTTGGAACTTCCAGGCGGCCGTGTCGTAATGGCGGCCCAGCGCGTCCTTGCACTTCGCGTTGCAGACAACCGTCGCGTTCGGGCACGCGGCCACCATCGCCGGCAACGCCCCCGAGTGGTCCGGCTCGGCGTGGTTGCAGACAATGTAATCCACCTGCCCCAACGGGCAAAGCGCCGCCACGTTCCGCTTCAGGCTCTCGGCGAACGGCGCCTTCACCGTGTCGATCAACGCCGTCTTCGCCGCCCCGCGCACCAAATACGCGTTGTACGACGACCCGCGCTTCGTCTGATACCCATGGAAATCGCGGACGGGCCAATCCACGTAGCCCACCCAATGCACATGCTTCGCAAGTTCGGTATTCATGCGTTTCCCTTCTGTCAAAACCTTGAACGACCCGGAAATTATAGCACAACCGTAATGTGTCAATTGAAAAGTGCACCGGCCCTCTCTGTCCCTCGGGGCGGCATGCCGCCCCGAGGGACAGAGAGGGGAAAAGGTCAGGGGTTTTGCGTCACAAAGAGCCTCCGGAGGGTTTTCTCGCACTGTTGGCGGAGGAGGATGGCATT
>CASEMQ010000009.1 GCA_949289005.1 uncultured Lentisphaeraceae bacterium | reverse complement strand
GCTATGTGCGGAACGGATAAGCGCTGAAAGCATCTAAGCGCCAAGCCTCCCCGAAGACAAGATTTCCCCTGCCGCAAGGCAGAGAAGGCGGGTGGAAGACCACCACCTCGATAGGTCGGCGGTGTACGCGCGGCAACGCGCTCAGCCAACCGATACTAATCGCCCACAGGCTTGCCGTTACCAACTTCGCAAACAGCGAGAAGCCCCCGCAGGCTCCGTCGCGTTCAACCCAGAGGCGTTCATTGCTTTTCCCGGTGGCCATGGAGAGGACGAAACACCCGTTCCCATCCCGAACACGGAAGTGAAGGGCCTCATCGGCGAGGGTACTGCGGGGTTCGCCCGTGGGAGAGTAGCACGCCGCCGGGACTTACAACCCAAGGATCGCACCCAAGTGGTGCGGTCCTTTTTTTATTTAGGGAGCGGTCATGAAGAATCCACGTTGCTTTTATTCGGCCTCGTTGCATGACTTTTTTTCGCAAAGCAAGGACGAGGTTTTGGGCGTGCTCAATGCCAATAGTTCGAGTGCGGAGACGACGCTTCAGCAGGAGGGTGCGTGGAGCGAGGAGATTGAGATTTTGCAGCGGGAGTTGGCGTCGTTGGGGGAAGGGCGCATTTTGTTTGAGTATGTCATTCCGCGCCGGGGTAAGCGGGTTGATGTAGTGGTGTTGTACTGCAATATCGTCTTTCTTCTCGAGTTTAAGTGTGGTGAGCAACGTTATCAGATGTCGGCGTTGGATCAAGTCTGTGATTATGCGTTGGATTTGCATCATTTTCAGGAAGCCAGCCATGAGACCTTGCTGGTTCCGCTGTTGGTTGCGACGAGGGCGAAGGAGGTGAGTGGCGCGCTTGTTTGCCGCGATCGTGTTCTGGAGCCGATTGGGTGCAATGCCCATACGATTGCGAGTCGGATACGAGAGGTGTGTGAGGCTTATCCTGATGAACCTCCGTTGGATTACGTTAGGTGGGAACATGCTGCCTATTGCCCGACGCCAACGATTGTGGAGGCCGCGCAAGCATTGTATCTTGGGCATGGGGTTGAAGCGATCACGCGAAGCGATGCGGGAGCCAAGAACTTGACGCGAACGACCGTGGCATTGGATGCGATTATCGCGCGGAGCCGGTTGCGTGGCGAGAAGGCGATTTGTTTCGTGACAGGCGTTCTCGGGGCGGGGTAAACTCTGGTTGGCCTGAATCTGGCCGTTCACCATTCGCATGGGGAACAGATGGAGCCGGCAGTTTTCCTTTCCGGGAATTATCCATTGGTCAAAGTGTTGCAGGAGGCATTGGCGCGGGACAAATGCGCACAACTCAAGGAAAAAGGAAAGCGCGTTCACAAGAAAGACATTGAGCGCGAGACCTCCACCTTTATCCAAATTATCCATCAGTATCGTGATTTCTTTGTGAACAACACGGAGATACCACCGGAGCGCGTTGCCATCTTTGACGAGGCGCAACGCGCGTGGACGCATCAGCACATTGCTACCTTCATGAAGACAAAGAAGGGGATTCTCGATTTTAAGTACAGTGAACCGGAGTTTCTCATTCAGACAATGGATCGCCACAAGGGCTGGGCTGTCATTGTCTGTTTGGTCGGCGGAGGGCAGGAAATCAACGATGGCGAGGCAGGCTTGCCGGAGTGGTTCGCGGCTTTGCGTCGTTCTTTCCCTGCCTGGCGGGTTTATGTTTCACCGGAACTAAATGACGATGTTTACACGCGTGGACAACGTTGGGAGGATTTGTTGGCAGGGTTAAAGGTCAGCGAGACGCGTGCGCTTCACTTGGCTTCCTCCATTCGTTCCTTCCGGACACCCGACCTTTCCGCGTTTGTTGATGCGTTGCCCAATCACGATTGCGCGCGTACGTTGCAATTGCGCGCGAAAATCGGGGATACCTATCCACTTGTCATCACACGCGACTTAAATCGGGCGCGAGCCTGGTTGCGTGAGAAGTGTCGCGGTAGTACGCGGTGCGGCATGTTGGCGAGCAGCGGCGCGTTGCGCCTAAAGGCGGAAGGTCTCTTCGTGAAGAGCAAAATCGACGAGGCCGAATGGTTTCTTGACGGGAAAGACGACGTTCGATCGAGTTATCAATTGGAAGATGTCGCCACGGAGTTCGCCGTGCAAGGCCTGGAACTCGACTTCACGCTTGTCGCCTGGGACGCAGACTTTTGCTACCAGGAAGACGGCTGGCTTGCGCGCACATTCCGGGGTGCCCGCTGGCAACGCAATCGACAGCCCGAGCAGATCCGCTATCGCAAGAATGCCTATCGGGTGCTTTTGACGCGTGCCCGCCAGGGGATGGTGCTTTTTGTGCCACATGGATCGCGAGACGACGCCACGCGTACGCCTGCATACTACGACAGCACTTACGCCTATCTCACGCAGATGGGTTTTGAGCCGCTCCAATAGCCGCATTGGCCTAGCGAAAGGCATTGAGAGGCACGCGTTGGCCGCCCCAGAAAAATAAATCGCGCCTCTCGCGCATCGGTGTCTTTGTCCGACAAAACCTTGTCCACATAGGCTTTCCCCAATCTTATCCTCGTGCGGGGCCACGCTCCTGCCACCACGTCCGCCCGAAAATGCTTGACTTTTGCGCCCCGGGTGAAGTATCCTTGTTGCCATTCAACCGAGGGGTGCCCGCGCGTTTGGCACGGGGCTCCCGGAAATGACAAGGAGTAAACGTCATGTCCATCAAAGTTGGCATCAACGGGTTCGGCCGCATCGGCCGCATGGTCTTCCGCGCCGCCGTCGAAAACTTCAACGACGTCGAAATCGTCGGCATCAACGACCTGCTCGATCCCGAGTACCTCGCCTACATGCTGAAGTACGACTCTGTGCACGGCAAGTTCAACCACGACATCAAGGTCGAGGGGAACACCATGTATGTTGACGGCAAGGCCATCCGCCTGACCGCCGAGAAGGATCCCGCCCAGCTCAAGTGGAACGAAGTCGGCGCCGAAATCGTCGTCGAGTCCACCGGCCTCTTCCTCAAGAAGGAGCAGGCCCAGCTCCACATCGACGCCGGTGCCAAGAAGGTCATCATGTCCGCCCCCTCGAAGGACGACACGCCGATGTTCGTCTATGGCGTCAACGACAAGACCTACGCCGGCCAGACCATCATCTCCAACGCCTCCTGCACCACCAACTGCCTGGCGCCCCTCGCCAAGGTTGTCCACGAGGCCTTCGGCATCAAGCGCGGCCTCATGACCACCGTCCACGCCGCCACCGCCACCCAGAAGACCGTTGACGGCCCCTCGAAGAAGGATTGGCGCGGCGGTCGCGGCATCCTCGAGAACATCATTCCTTCCTCCACCGGCGCCGCCAAGGCCGTCGGCAAGGTGCTCCCCGAGCTCAATGGCAAGCTCACCGGCATGTCCATGCGCGTGCCCACCTCCGACGTCTCCGTGGTCGACCTGACCTGCGAGCTTGAGAAGCCCGCCACCTACGAGGAAATCTGCGCCGCCATGAAGAAGGCCTCCGAAGGCGAGCTCAAGGGCGTCCTTGGCTACACCGATGAGGCCGTCGTCTCCACCGACTTCCGCGGCGAGTCCTGCACCTCCACCTTCGATGCCAAGGCCGGTATCCAGCTCGACCCCACCTTCGTCAAGCTCGTCTCTTGGTACGACAACGAGTGGGGTTACTCCAACAAGGTCGTCGAGATGATTCGTGTCATGGCCTCCAAGTAAGCCATCCGCGCCATCACGGCACAAAAAAGCCCTGGCCGTGCGGCCGGGGCTTTTTTTGTGCCCCGCGACCAATGCGATCCGCCGGCTGTTCTTCTAGGCATTGGAGGCGTCGCAAACGCCGATTGCGCCATTTTCGGGCAAGGTCGGCTTCGGGAGGGCGCGGTTGGGGAAGTGAAAACGTTGCGGCGGGGATATTTTGGATTGCGGCGTACCGCGAGTCGGGACACGGCGTGTCTTGTCCCGAGGTACGCCGTGTCTCGGGAAATGACCCCGCTCCCTGATTGAAAAATTGGTTTTGGGGCAGCTCCGGTGCCACTGGCCATCAACAGGTTTTCAACGGATTTGCAAAAGTTATCGACAGGGCTGGGACGCGCGGTGTTTGGGCAACATTGTCCAAACGGCGCATTTTTTGGTATTGTAAGGGCATGAGACGGATGTTGTTTGGTTTGGTCGCGTTGTTGGCGGCTTGGGTTGGCGCGCAAGGGGTTGATTTCGGCGCGCACCGGCAGCCCATCCCGCCGACGGGCAACGCGGATTTGCGCTGGCTTGATGCGGCGCTGTACGATTCGGGCTTCCTCTTCAACGAGGAGGTGCGTGGGGCGTACTACGACCATTGCATGCGATTGGTCGCGCCGAAACTGCATTTCAGCGAGGTGACGTGGGAGTGGCTGAACGCGCACCCGGCGGTTTTCAACGCGGCTTTTGCGCTGGAGTATCCGCCGAACCCGAACGTGATCCACAATTTTGTGAAGCTGGCCAAGCTGGTGGGGCCGGTCTATGCGGAGAAATATCAGCAGCTGTTGATCGCCTATGCGGTGGCCTATCGCGGGCGGAAGATTCTGGACAGCTCGCTTTCGGCCGACCGCTACGGCATCATGAACACGCGCAACCTGACCTTTGACCCCAAGCGCAAGGAGGCGCTGGAGAAGGACGTCTTGGCGCGGCAGGGGTGGGCCGAGAATCACGATGTGGCGGTGCCGGCGGAGGCCAGCCTGGGGCACGATCAGCATGGGCGGCTTTTCGGCGACGAGGCGGAGAAGTTGGGCCGCCTGAAGGCGCTCCATGCCAAGTTCGACCTCGGCGGCGACAAGGAGGCCACGCAGTTGGTGAACTGGCTGAAGAAGAACCCGCGCACGCAGGTTTCCGAGCTGGTCACGATGGATGCCAACCGCCTCAAGGCCAAAACCGGCGTGACGCTCGCCGGGCGTGAGCCCAAGAGCCTGCCATGGGACAAGATTGCCCACGTGGCGGGGCGTTATCCACCGCGCACGGCCGGCACCGTCGCCGAGAACCTTTGCCTGCGCATCATGCGCTACGAGGAGAAGGGTGCCGAGCGCTCGAAACTCTTCCCGCTGTCGCGTGCGCCGTGGCCGTTGTTGCTGCTGCTGACGCAAGAGGACCCGGTGGACGAATCGACCTTTTGGTGGAATTATTTCAAGGGCAAGGGCTCGGTGCCGGGCTATGCCACCTATTCCTTTGACTACACGAAGCCCGAGATCCGCTATCGCGATGCCACGTGGCATCCCGACGCCACCCCGCGCATTCTCACGGATGGCGGCGTCTGCGGGCGCCTCTCGACCTTGGCGGAGTTTGCCCAACGCTCCATCGGCACGCCCGCCGCGGGCATGGGGCAGCCCGGCCACCGCGCCTTCATGACCTACGCGTTCGCCAACGGCAAGTTCCGTGCCGAGATGCACCACTCCGTCGATACCATCGCAGTCTCCACCGTGGGCTGGACGCTCCCGCCCATCTACGGCCCGGTGACCGACAGCAAGACGAAGCTGACGGGCTTCGCGCCGATGACGGCCGCCAACAGCGACAACTTCATGCGCAACAACGTCCGCTGGCACATCGGCCTCTGCGAGGCCATGAACATCGGTCTGGCCAACTGGGAGGATTCGCGCATGGCCCTTCACGTGCTCGACCTCTACACCGCCAATCCCAACCCCGACCTCAACGCCAGCATCGACCAGCAAGAGGCGCTCCTGCGCTCGGCCATGGTCACCTGCATTGCCAACACCGACGTCGTCTTCCGCCTGGCGCAGGCCCGCAAAGGGAAGGCCGGCAAGATACTCGACCTGATGGCCGGCTTCGCCAACATGTTCGTGAGCGTGGCCGACGGCGCCACGGGCGCCACCGCCTTGGCGCGCAATACCGACTTTGGCGACACCCAGGCGGGCGCGGACCTTACGTCCCTCCTGCGCAACCAATTCTCCAACACCCTCTCCCCGCGCAATCAAAAGAAGGTGACCAACGAATGGGCACTCTTCGTGCGCAATGCCATCTTCCAAGGCGCCTTCACCAACATCCCCGACGAGGCCGACCCCAAATACGCGGGCAGCCGCATCGAGTGGGTGCGCGACAAGAACGCCTACGCCAAAGCCGTCGCCGACGAGCTGAAATACCAAAAACGCTTGGGCAACTCGCCCTTCCTCGCGGAAGTCCAACGGCTGAACGACAAGTATGACAAGGTGCGCCTGGCGGCCGGGCAGGATCGCGCGCGCAACGTCAAGGAAGAGCGCCAACGCCGCCAAGCCGAGGAAAACGCCTGGTGACGCACCACCCCACCCGAAACGAACGAAAGCCCCCCATGTTTCTTTTTCGCCGCAAAAACAAACCCGTCATCATCCCGCGTCAAGAACACAACCTTTCCCGCCGCGACATCGACCCGGATGCCCTCAAGGTGCTCTACCGCCTCGCCTCGCTCCATCACCGCGCCTACCTCGTGGGCGGCAGCGTGCGCGACTTGCTCCTGGGGCGCGCGCCCAAAGACTTCGACGTGGGCACCGACGCGCGCCCCAACGAAATCCGCCGTCAATTCCGCAACTGCTTCCTGGTGGGGCGGCGCTTCCGCCTGGCGCACATCGTCTTCGGCAAGAAGGTGATCGAGACGGCCACCTTCCGCAAGGCGCCCGACCCCAATGCCGTGCAAGACGAACACGGCCTCTATCAATACGAGGACAACACCTACGGCACGCCCGAGGAGGATGCCCTCCGCCGCGACTTCACCGTCAATGGCCTCTTCTACGACATCGAGACTTTCTCCATCATCGACTACGTGGGCGGGCTCAAGGATCTCAAGGCCAAGGTAATCCGCTCCATCGGCGACCCCAACATCCGCTTCCGCGAGGATCCCGTGCGTATGATGCGCGCCGTGCGTTTCGCCGCAAAACTCGGCTTCGAGGTTGCCTCCGCCGACATCCGCGCCATCCGCCGCTACGCGGGCGAGCTCGAGAATGCCTCCGATTCGCGCCTGTGCGAGGAAATCCAGCGCCTCTTTGTCCGCGGCGCCAGCGCCCGCAGTTTCCGCCTGGCTTATGACTACGGCATTCTACGCGCGCTCTTGCCCACCCTCGCCGCTTGGATGGATGCCGCCGCGGAGAATCGCGAGGCCGTCTGGGCCGCGCTTGCCGCGCTCGATGCGGTGGCCGCCACCGAGGAGCCCACCGCCGCCGTCGGCTTTGCCGCGCTCTATTGGCCGATGGTGCGCGCCGCCGCCGAGGATGCCGCCCGCGCGCGCCCCCGCGCCAATGGCCGCTTCCTCCGCCGCACCGCCGCCGAGCGCGCGTTCGGTCCCGCCGTCAAGAAATACCGCCTGCCGCGCGCCGTCTGGATGACCGCGGTGGACATCATGGAACTCTTCGAGCGTCTGGCCGAGCTCCCTCGCCCCGAGAGCGCCCGTGACGTGCGCTTCGCCAACCACGGCATCTTCCCCGAGGTGCGCCTGGGCGCGCGCGTGCTCGCCCAAACGCTTCCCGAACGCGCCTGGCGCTTGGAGGAATGGGACGCCTTCTGGCGCAAGGTCGGCCCTTGGGCGCGCCTGCCCGACGGCGTCGAGACCCCCACGCTTCCCAACCCCCATAGCCGCCGCGCCCGCCGCCCACACCGTGGCGGCAAGCGCAAGCCCCGAGACGGCCAGGCCCCGCGCGAGGGCCGTGCGCAAGAGGGGCAACCCGCGCCCGCCGCCCGGGCGGAGTGAGCGCGCCCAACGAAAAAGCCGCGCCGTCGCGAGACGGCGCGGCTTTTTCGTTGGGGGGCCAGGCCAGGCTCAGGCGAAGGGCTCGCGCGTGATGGAGCCATCGGCCTCCTGTTCCTTGATGACCTCCACGCGGCGTTGCACCTCCGCCAATTTGGCCGTGCAGTAGGCCACCAGGCGGCGACCTTCCTCGAAGGCCGCGATCATCTCGTCCAGCGGCAATTGGCCGGCCTCCATGCGCGCCACCAATTCGTCCAGTCGGGCGGAGGCTTCCTCGAAGGATTTGGGTTCTTTGGGCTTGCCCTTCCTCTCTTTGGTCGGGTCTTTGGGCGGGGTTGGGTGTTCGGTGTCCATGAGGGGGCGTCCTTCGGTTAAGGTTTGGGCCGGGCGGAGGCTTTCGCCGCGTCGGGGTAGCGCTGGGCGAACTCGGCCTCGAGGGTTTTCGCCTCGTCCGGTCGGTCTTGTGCGCGCAGGTTGGCGATGGCCGCGCGGAAGGCTGCCGGCACCAGGTCTTTGTCTTCGTAAAAGATGATAAGGCTCATGTTGGCGCGGAGGGCTTCCTCGCGCAGGCCGAGCGCGTCGCAGGCGGCGGCGAGCCCCGCATAGGCGCGCGCCCGGGCGGCGCGGCCCTCCGGCGTGTCGGCGGCGCGTTCGATGGCGATGCGGAAGGCGTCCCGTGCGCGGTCGTTGGCGCCGGCGGCGGCGAGGAGTTGCCCCAGTCGTGTCCCCGCCTCGGCGTCGTAGGCCGTCGGCGCGGTTTCGCCGGCCTTGAGCACGTTGGCGTAGGCGGCCTCGGCGGCGGCGCGGTGCCCTTGGGCCTCGGCGGCGCGCCCGATGAACAGGTTGCCCAACGCGCGGTCGGCCGCGGGGAGATTGTCGCGGGCGAGGAGTGCGCGCGCGGCGGCCTCCGCCTCGGCCCATTCGCCGCGCCCGATGCGGAACTCCGCCAACCAGCCGAGATAGGCGGGCGCGAGCGACTGCGCGTCCTTCAGCGCCACGAGCGGCTGCAAGAGCGCGGCCGCCTCGTCGCCCCGCCCGAGCGCGTGGAGGCTCTGTGCGCGGCGGAGCGCGGCGTCGGTGCGGCGGGCATGGTCCAGCGGGGTCGGCCCGCCCGCCTCCTTGGCCTCCGCCAAGGCCTTGGCCAACGTGCGCTCGGCGGCGGCGAAGTCCTGGGCGTTGAAGAAGAGCAGTCCGCGCAGATAGGCGGCCTCGGCGGCGGACCGGCCTTGCGGGAAGCGCGTCAGGTACTCGTCCAGCGCCGGGGCGGCGCCGGCGGCATCGTTCTCGGCGAGCGCCTGGCGCGCCTTGAGCATGAGGGCGTTCGCGGCGGCGTCTGCGTCGCCCGAGGCCAAGGCCAAGTCCAACGCGCGTGCGGCGCGGTCGGGCTGCTTGGCCTCGACGAAGGCCGTGGCGGCGGCGTAGGCCGCCCGGCCGGCGCCGGGCGCGGCGGGCCACTTCTCGGCCACGCGGAGCCACGTCTCGGCGGCTTGGGCGGTCTGCCCGGTCTGGCGTTCCATCCAGCCCAAGCGGTAGCCGGCGTCCGCGGCCTGCCCGGCGGGGGCGTTGTCCATCAGCCACGTGGCCGCGGCGCGCGCCTGGGCCGTGTCCTTGGCGCGGATGGCCGCGTCGAGGCAAAGGGGCGCCAGGGCCGCGCGCGCCTCGGCCGGCAGATACTCGGCCACGCGGGCATAGGCCTTGAGGAAGGCCACCGGGTCGTTGTCCTTGGCGCGCGCGACGAGCATGGCCTGCGCGGCCGCGGGCGCCTCGGCGGACTTCGGGAACTCCGCGAGGATTCGCTCGTAGGCCGCCACCGCGCCGGGGCGGTCGCCCAGCGCTTCCGCCACGGCGCCCTCCAATGCCAGCCGCCCCGCGGTCGGGGTGGGGGAGGCTTTCTTTGCGGCGGCCAGCCAGGCGCGCGCCTCGTCGGGACGTTTGGCCATCAGCGCGGCGTAGGCGGCCGGCAACGCCAACCCTCCCGCGCGCAACGCCGCCTCGCCCGCCTCCTTCGCGAAGCCCGCCGCCTCGGGCCATGCCTGCGCCTTGAAGGCGCCGGAGAAGGCGTTCGCGGCGACCGCGGGCCTTGCGGTCTGGTCCGTCGCCGCGAGCGCCTCGCGGTAATGTGCCCACGCCTCCTTGGTCTTGCCCTGCGCGAGCAGACGCTCGGCCTGTGCGGCCTTGGCCTGCGCCGCGACGGCGCCGTTGCCCTGGGCCACGCGCGCGAGCAAGGCCTCCGCGGTCTTGTCCTGCCCCAATCGCCCATAGCAGAGCCCCAGGTTCAGCAAGGCCACCTGGCGCGTGGCGTCGTCGGCCTGGCCCGTGGCCGCCATCTCCAGCCACTGGCGCGCCTCCCCGGGCGCGTTCGCCAAGACGAGCAGGGAGAGCCCGAGCCGCAACCGCGCGGCGGTCTGCCGCTCGCCCTTCAGTCGCCCCGCCAAATCCGTGTAAATCGCCCGCGCCTCCGCGTCGCGCCCCAGCCGTTCGTAACAGGCCGCGAGCTCGAAACGCGCGTCGTCCGCCGCGTCCCCCGCGGGCGACTCCTTGAGGAACGCCTCGTATTCCGCGGAGGCCTGTTCGTGCATGCCGCGCCGCGCCAGCCCCTCGGCCAGGCTCAGACGCTCTTCCCCCGCGGCCACGCACACCGCCGCGGCCAACGCCCAACCGATCGCCATCGTCATCCGTTTCATGCCCATAGCATAACAAAAGCCGGGCGGAAAGAGGCGCGCCGCCCCGCATACCCCTCGCGCTTGCTATAATAAGCCGACATGGACACAGGGGCCAAGGCTAACATGAGGAATCTCCGGATGGTTTCGGGGCAGGTAGAAGGGAGGTGACCGCGATGCGAACGGTTTATCTCCCTATCAGTCGCTTTACGCGTCTGGGAAACTGGTTGTTCCAGTATGCCGCCGCGCTTCCGCACGCGGACGCGATTGTCTTTTGCGCACGGACGCCAAGCGTGCGCCATGCGCTTGGCGCATTGGGTGAGATTTGGCCTGACGCGCGTATTGAGGCGGACGTGCCGGCGGGTGTCCTGGTTTTCGCGGGGCGCGACTTCATGGGCACGCCATGGCCGGAGAGCGATGGGGCGCTTGTCGCCGAGGGGCTGTTCCAGGATGTGCGATGGCTGACGGAGATGGCGCGGCGTCGCCTTGCTTGTCCGCCCCATGTGGCGGAGGCAATTCGGGGGCGATTGCCCGAGGCGTTTGCGGAGGGTGCGCCGGTCGGGTTGAGTGTGCGGCGGGGGGACTACTTGCGTCTGCCGCATCGTCATCCCTTCGTTGGGCGTGACTTTTTGCGTCGGGCGGTGGAGGCATTTCCCGAGGGGGCGGCGTATCTGGTCTGTTCCGATGATATTCCGTGGTGTAAGGCATTCTTTGCGCGGCAACGGTTTCCGGGGCGGAGGTTTCATTTCGTGGAGGGGATGTCGCCGCTTTGGCAACTGTGGGCGCAGAGCCTATGTGCGCATAACATTATCTCCAACTCTTCCTTTAGTTGGTGGGGCGCATGGCTGAACACGATGCCCGGGCGTCGCGTCTTGGCGCCGTTGCGTTGGTTTGGGCCGGATTGCGAGGAGCCGGCGGAGGCACCTGGGCTGGCCTTTGAGGGCATGGAGCGTTTGACTCCCGGCTTTGAACCGTGGCTTCCCATCGCGCAGGCACTCGCCCGTGGACGGATTGCGCTTGGGGACTGTTTGCGTGCGCTTGGCCTTCGGCGACGCGTGCGGGAGGGAGACTGATGAAAGCTTATCTCATCAATTTGGCGCGGAGCACGGAACGGCTGGCGTCGGCGGACGCGCAACTTCGCGCGGCGGGCATCGCCTACGAGCGTATCGAGGCCGTGGATGGCCGGGCATTGGGGTGGGGAAAGTTGTGCCACGCCGTGTCGCGCTATCGGTTTGCTTTGGTGACGGGGCATTCGCCCTCTTTGGGGGAGGTGGGGTGCACGTTGTCGCACAATTTGGCGTTGCGGCGACTCGTGGAGTCTGGGGAGTCGATGGCCTTGATTTTCGAGGACGACGTGGTGGTGGATGGCGCGGCATTGCGGGAGGCACTTGACGTGGTTCGGGATCACGCGCGGCCAGAGGATCCGGCGATTTATGTGCTGAGCGACCATTTTGGCGCTGAATCACCTTCTGGTGGGTGTGGGGTAATGCCCGCTGGGGACACGTGTTATGCGGAGGCTTACGTGGTGACGGTGGCAGCTGCGCGGCGATTGCTCTTTCTGAACACGCCTATTCGCGCACCTATCGATTCTTGGGGTCCGTGGGCGAAACGAGGGATTGCGGTGTGGCGGGCCTTTCCCATTGCGTGTCGGCAGAGTGGGGTGGCCTCGGACATTCAGGGCGAAAAGGTGGCTAAGCCGAAGCGGCGGGCGGGGTGGGGATGGTATGTGGCGTTGTGGCGGGCGCGGATGGCCGCTTTTCAGGCGTTGGACAGTTTGATTTACCGGGTGACGGGGCGATGAGGCCGGTGTATTTGTTCGTGACGCCGTTCTATCCCGGGCCGGGGACGTGGCGCGGGGCGTATTCGCATGACTTGGTGCGGGCGTTGATGGAGGATGGGCGTTATGCGGTGCGGGTCTTCGTGCCGGGGCGAGGGCCGGATTACGATTACGACGGCGTGCGCGTCCATCGCTTTCGCGAGTGGCGGTTGCCCTCGATGATGTTCCCCTTGCTCTTCGCGCGGCGCAACGGGCGGGCGTTTTTGCGGGCGGTGGCGCGGGCGGGGATAGACGTGGCCGACGTGGCGGTCTGCCATGCGCACACGGCGTGTTATGGGCCGTATGCGTTGGCGGCGAAAGGGGCGAACCCGCGTTGCGTGGCGCTGTTGCACCACCATTTTCTGGATGGTTATGGGTTGGCATTGGGGCGGGTGTTGCGGCGGAGTTGGCTCCATCGGCTCATCCATTATTTTCTCTTTCGGCGGATGCACGCGCGGTTGGATGGGCATGTCTTCGTGAGCGCGGCGGCGCGGCGGGCCTTTTTGGCCGTGCCTGACGCATCGTGGACGGATTGGCCGGATTACCGGCGGCAGATGCGTGGGCTGGGGTGGTGTCCGCCGCCGCGTATCCGCGCGTCCTACGTGCTGCACAATGGCGTGGACATGGCGCATTTCAACGCCGCCGGGCGCGCGCCGCACGTGGGGTTCACGATGGGCTGCGTGGCGAACTTCACGGAGCTGAAGGGGACATTGGATTTGTTGCGGGCGGTGGCGCAAATCCGAAACGAATTGGGCGACTGGCGGTTGCGGATGGTTGGCTCCGGGCCGCTCTTGGCGCGGTGTCGGCAGTTCGTGCGGGAGCAAGGGTGGGAAGGAAATGTCTCCTTCGAGGCGGAGGTGGACCACTCGCGTCTGCCGGACTTTTATCGTTCCTTGGATCTCTTTGTCTTGCCTTCGGTCTTCGATGCCTTCCCTTGCGTGCTTCCCGAGGCGTGGGCGTGCGGCACGCCCTTCATCGCCTGCGACGCGGGGGGGCCACCCGAACTCATTCGCCCCGAAGACCGCGACCATTGGCTCTGCCGTCCGCGCGATCCCGCCGACCTCGCCGCGAAAATCCTCCGCTTCTATCGCGAGCGCTCCGCGCAAACCCTCGTCGACCCCGTGGCCTTCGGCGATTTGTTGCCGCCCTTCCTGCGTTGGCTTGAGGCGCGCCGCGTCGCTGTGCTACACTAAGCCCCATGCAATCGCCAACGCTTTCCGTCGTCATCCTCACCTACAACGAGCGGCTCCACATCCGCCGGTGCATCGAGCGCGTCCGCCCCGTCGCCACGGAGATTTTCGTGGTCGACTGCCATTCCACCGATGGCACGCAGGAGATTGCCCGCGACCTTGGCGCCACCGTCGTCGAGCACGACTGGCCGGGCAATCAGGCCGCGCAGTTCAACTGGGCGCTGGACAACCTGCCACTGACGGGCGACTGGGTGTTGCGCCTGGACGCCGACGAGTATCTGGATGCGGCGACCCTGCGGGACTTGCCCGCGTTCTTGGCGGGACAGCCCGAGACGGTCGCCGGGGTGACCTTGCGCCTGGGGCGCGTCTTCCTCGGGCGGCCGATGCGTCACGGGCTGGGGACCATCCGGCTGACGCGCCTGTTTCGGCGAGACCGTGGCCGGTGCGAGGGGAAGTTGATGGATGAGCATATCGCGGTGCGGGGCGAGACGGTGGACTTCGCCGGCACCTTCGTGGATCATAACCTGAACGACCTTTCGTGGTGGACGCGCAAGCACGATGGCTATGCGTTGCGCGAGGCCGTGGATCTGCTCCTGGCCAATGACGCCACCGCCAAGAAACAGTTCTATCGCCGCTTGCCGATGTTTTGGCGCGCGGCGGTTTATTTTGTCTATCGCTATGTGGTGCGCCTGGGGTTCTTGGATGGGCGCGAGGGTTTTCTGTGGCACTTTCTGCAGGGGTGGTGGTACCGCACGTTGGTGGACGCCAAGGTGCTGGAATTGCATAAGTGCTTGAAACTGACGGGGGGGGGGAAGCCCTCCCTGTCTGCGCTTAGGGACTTGCTGAAGGAGAAGGGAATCCATCTCCCGGACGAGGCCTAAGCGCGAGCCGGCCCTCCGGGAACGCCGGAGGGCCGCATGAAGAGCACTGTTTCCGTCATCATCCTCACCTACAACGAACGCCTCCACATCCGCCGGTGCATCGAGCGCGTCCGCCCCATCGCCACGGAGATTTTCGTGGTCGATTGCCGCTCCACCGACGGCACGCAGGAGATTGCCCGCAGCCTCGGTGCCACCGTCGTCGAGCACGACTGGCCGGGCAATCAGGCCGTGCAGTTCAACTGGGCGCTGGACAACCTGCCGCTGACGGGCGACTGGGTGTTGCGCCTGGACGCCGACGAGTACCTGACGCCGGAATTGGTGGGCGAGGTGGCGGCGCGTCTGGACACGCTCCCGCCCGAGGTCACGGGGGTGCGTTTCAAGCGGCGGCATATCTTCCTGGGCAAATGGGTGCGCCACGGCGTCTATCCCGTCTGGCTGCTCCGCTTGGCGCGCCGCGGCGCCTTCCGTTGCGAACAGCGCAAGATGGATGAGCATCTGCGCCTCGCCGAAGGGCGGGAAGTCGCCTTCGCCCACGACTTCGTGGATCACAACCTCAACGACCTGCTGTGGTGGAGCCAAAAACACTTGGGCTATGCCAAGCGCGAGGCCGACGACCTCGCCGAGGCGGCCTTCGACGTCGGCTCGCTCTCCGGACAGGCCGCGGCCAAGCGCCGCCTGAAGGCGCGTTACGCGCATTTGCCGCGTTTTTGGAGGGCGTTTGCCTACTTCGTTTACCGTTATTTCCTGCGGCTGGGCTTCCTGGATGGCGTGCCCGGCTTCCTCTGGGCCTTCCTCCAAGCCTTCTGGTATCGCACATTGGTGGATGCCCTGCTCTACGAGCGCGAACGCTTTCGCCGTCCCTAAGCGAGAGGCGTTTCGCGTTCGCCGCCTTCCCGCATGGACTGGTTGGTTTGGGAGGGGCGCGTTCCCGGTGTGGAGCGGCGGGTTAGGCTTGGGGTGAGGCGAGGAGGTGGGTGGCGGCGCGGCGCATGGCCGAGGCGGAGGTGACCTGGAAGCAGGAGAGTCCGAACTCGGGCATGATGGCGAAGAGGTGGTCGAAAAGGTCGCTCTGGATGGCCTCGTAGTCGGCCCAGGCGGTGTTGGCGGAGAAGCAGTAGATCTCCAGGGGCAGGCCGCGGTCGGTGGGGTCCATCTGCCGGACGATGATGGTCATGTCCTGGCGGATGTTGGGGTTGGCGCGCAGGTAGGCCAGGCAGTAGGCGCGGAAGGTGCCGATGTTGGTAAGTTTGCGGGCGTTGACGACGGAGGCGGTGGCGGAGGGATGGGCGGCGTTGTAGGCGCGCGCCTCGCGAATCTTCGAGGCAAGATAGTCGCGGATGAGGTCGATTTGCGACCAACGCTCCAACATGGGCAGGTCGGCGAAGTGGACGGAGTCGAGGTCGATGAGGATGGCGCGCTTGATGCGGCGCCCGCCGCTGTCGCTCATGCCGCGCCAGTTCTTGAAGGGCTTGGCGATGAGGTCGTAGGCGGGGATGGTGGTGATGGTGTTGTCCCAGTTCTGGACGCGGACGGTGGTGAGGGCGATGTCGGTGACCTCGCCATCGGCGTCCGCGCCGGGCACCTCGATCCAGTCGCCGATGCGGATCATGCCGTTGCTGGAGAGCGTGATGCCCGCGGTGAGGCCGAGGATGGAATCCTTGAAGACCAACATGAGCACGGCCGAGAGCGCCGTCATGCCCGAGAGGATATAGGTGGGGTCGCGCCCCGAGAGCGTGGCCACGATGGCCACCGCCGCGAAGAGATAGCCCATCAGCGAGAGCACCTGGAAGACGCCCTTTTGCGGCGAGGCGCTCACCCCGCGCCGCCAGTTGCTGATGGCGTAGATCACGTTGAGCGCCGAGGCGAAGACGTTCGCGCAGATGAAGAAGAAGTAGGCCTTGTTGAGGAGGAGCAGCGCCCCGCGCAACGGCCGCCCCTCGGGGAAGAGCGTGCCCGTGAGCACGCCCATCACGATGAGCGGCACGATCTGCAACGCGCGCGGGATGAGCTTGGAGGAGAGGGTGATGGCCCCAATCCCCGCGAAGCGCCGGCTGTTCAGCGCCTTCGTGCGCAACCATCTGTACGCCCATTTCACCACGAGATACGAGGCCCACGTCCCGGCGAAGACGAGCGTCAGGCGGATCAGCAACCGCAGGAACGGGTTGGGCACCTCGTTGAGGAGCCCTTGGAGATTCAACAAAACATCAACGATTGTGTGCCACATAATACGCGTTAGTATAACTTTTTCGCCCTTCGCGCGCAACCTGCGGCGTCCGGGTGGCACGGATTTCGGAAGGGGCAATTCGCAAAGCAACCGAAGGTAAGGGCGGTGCCCATTTGCTTGGTGACCGAGGGGGAGAAAATCGAGCCCGATCGGGGCGGGCCGAATGAGGGGGCGGGTCTGTCTGGGCGTGCGGGGGCGTGGGGAAGTCGATGGGTTTGGGGGCGGCGCGGGTTTGATTTTCGCGGCGGGATGTGGGATACTATGAGGCATTTTGGGCGGCTACGGAACGCCCGGGTATATAAGAAAGGAAAACGTCATGGCCATTCGCGCAATGATATTCATCGACGGTTGCTGGCTCTACAAAGGGCGGCAGGCGCTCTTCGACAAACTCGGCGAGAAGGGTTTCGAGATCGATTACAAGCGCATCCCCGACATCATCGCCCAGTCGCTCGCGGAAATCAGTGGGCAGGAGGTGGACATTGTCCGGACGTGTTATTACGGCACGATCCCCGCGAACAAGGTGGGTTACAACCCCGTCAAGCAAAAGGTCTTCTACGATTTCCTCGGCGAGTCGTGCGGCTATGAGATGGACATCACGGAAATCGACTTCCGCAAGGAACCCTCGGCCCTCCCCGACAGCAAGTGGGTCAATGCCAACCTGGCCTCCGAGATGACCTATTTCGCCACCGTCCCCGGCGCCTACGATGTGGCCGTCCTGGTCGGCGGCGATGCCGATTATGTCCCCGTTCTCCGCCGCGTGCGCCGTCTGGGCAAGCGCGTTCAGCTCGTGGCCATGAACCCCGTGCGCGGCCATGCCATCTCTCACAAGATGCTGCTCACGGCCTCCGGTTGCTTCGACTTCCCCCATATGTTCATGGACGAGCACGCCGCCGAGTTCCGCCTGCGCCGCGAAACCCAGCGCCGTGTCTGCATGAACTGCGGCAAGGAAGAGGAGACCACTTGGGGCGGCGAGGAGTTCTATTGCGCGGACTGCCGCGCCAAGCGTGCCCGCCGCGTGCGTGTCTGCGACAATTGCGGCAAGGAAGAGGAGACCACTTGGGACAAGGATTTCTTCTATTGCTCCGAGTGCCGCGCCCGCTATCGCGCCGCCGAGGCCGCGAAGGCCAAGGGCGCCGCGCCTTCCGTTACCACCGCCACCATCGAAGGTGAGGGCACCCCCACGCTCAAGGCCACCTTGGGCCCCACGGCTTCCGTGCCCCGTGCCCCGCGCCGCGCCGTGGACGCCACCTCCACCGAGGACTGAGCCCCGGCTCGACCGTACAGACGGGTGGCGCGGCTTCCGGCCGCGCCACCCGTTCGTTTCGATTGCGCGCCTCTACCCTTTTTCGTGACCGCACCGCCCGCCCCGGCGGACAGTCGCGGCACTCACGGGACAAGGCGCGTCAGTCGTCCGAGGCGTTTTGGGTTTCCCAGTGGCCGGTCTCCCAGGTGCGGCCGGTGATGGTGCCGTTGGCGTCGCGGGTGTACCGCCAGCGGCCTTCCACCCAGACGCGGCGGGGAGCGGGCGAGGGGGCGACGGGTTGGCGCACGGCGGGTGGGGCGACGGGGCGAATGGCGGCAGGCAAGGCGATGGTTTTCTTGGAGGCGCGGAGGGACTTGGGTTTGTTGTCCTTGGCGGGGGTGACCGTGTCGGGCCAAACGGTGTAGTAGAAGGCAGGGCTTGGCACGATGACGCGCGAGGCATCGCTCCAAGTGTGGGAGATGTGCTCGCGCGGGGGAGGCGGGGGCATGCCGACCCACGGCATAGGGCGCGGCCAGGCGGGACCGCCGTGCCAACGCACCACGGGCGGTGGCGGCGGAGGTTGGCGCGGACGCCCACGGAAGGGGCGTTGGCGCGGGCGGGCATCGATCGTGGCGGCAAGGCCAACCGTCACGAGCGCCATCAGAAACCAAGACAGGGCGTGTTTCATTGGAGCACCTCGCGGATGAGTTGACGTTCCGGGGGCGGCGTGTCGGCGAGCGTGAAGGCGTCGCGCGCATCGTCGGCAAGGGCGCGGGCGCGTTCGGGTGAGGCGGCGCAGAGCACGCAGAGCGGCGCGCCCGCCTCCACGCGTTCGCCTTGTTGGCGGATGGCGTCCACGCCCGCGGCGAGGTTGGGCGTTTCCTCGGCGGCTTGCCGCCCCGCGCCCAGCCGCAACGCCACGCGCCCCATGGTTTCCGCGGAGACGTGCGCCACCCAGCCCGCCCGCGGCGCGGGGACTTCCAGGCGGGCGGCGGCCTCGGGCAAGGGCGCGTCGAGATCGCCGCCTTGCGCCGCGGACATCGCACGGAAGCGTTCGAGCGCCGCGCCGTTGCCCAACGCGCGTTCGGCCGCGGCGCGCGCCTCGACCAAGGAGGGGAAGCGACCGGCGGCATGGGCCATGTGGGCGGCCTCCTCGACGGTGAGGTGGCGGACGTCCCGGGGGCCGCCGCCGCGCAGGACGTCGAGGGCCTCGCGCACCTCGAGGGCGTTGCCGACGGTGCGCCCGAGCGGTTGGTCCATGTCCGTGAGCAACGCGCGGCAGTTGCGTCCGAGGTGGCGCCCCGTGGCGATCAGCGCCTCGGCGAGGGCACGGGCGCGCCCGGGGGTGCGCATGAAGGCGCCGGAGCCGAACTTCACGTCGAAAAGAAGCGTTTGGGCGCCCTCGGCCAGCTTTTTGCTCATGATGGAGGCGACGATCAGCGGGATGCTTGGCACGGTGGCCGTGACGTCGCGCAGGGCGTAGAGGCGGCGATCGGCGGGCGCGAGGCGGTCCGTCTGCCCAATCATGCAGCAGCCGGCCTCGGCGACGATGCGGCGAAAGTCCGCCACGCCCAGGCGCACGTTGAAGCCGTGGATGCTCTCCAGTTTGTCCAATGTGCCGCCGGTCAACCCCAACCCGCGCCCGGAGATCATCGGCACGGCGAGGCCGAGCGCGGCGCACAGCGGGGCCAACGGCAGGGAGATTTTGTCCCCGACGCCGCCGGTCGAGTGCTTGTCCGCGGTCGGCCGCGGCAGGTCATCCCATTCCAGGCAGTCGCCGGAGCGCATCATCGCGTCCGTCAGCACGGCGGTCTCGCGTGGCGACAGGCCGTTCAGGTAGGCGGCCATCAGCCACGCGGCGATCTGGTAATCGGGCAGCGTGCCCTCCGCCACGCCACGCACCCACTCGCGCAAGTCGGCCTCGTCATGTTCGCGGCCGTCGCGCTTCTCCTCGATAAACCACTGCGGCACCATCGTCCACGCTCCTTTCAGGCGCCCTGCCTGTGCGTATCATAGCACAACCCCGCGCACAGGCGCACGCGACCGCAAGGCACGCAATACTGTCCGGGGAAATTGCCACACGCTTCGGACCACAAAGACACAAACGGTGCGCAGGCGGTCGGACGCTCCACCGGTCGGGCTACGCCCTCCCTACCGCGTCCGCCACCTGCGCATCGAAGTCTTTTTGTTCCAAGGTGTTGTCTTTTTCGGACAAAGCATTGAGGCGTGGAAGGTGTGCGCGGTAGGGAGCGAAGCGACCGGTGGAGCGCACAGCCTTCCACGCCTGATTGGTGTCTTTGTGGTCCATGCGCAGTTTTCCCGGACACTATTGCAAGGCACGGCGCATCGAGGCGGCGCGGTCAGGGTTGGCGCGTGATGTCGGCGCCGAGTGCGCGGAGGTTGGCCTCGATGGCCTCGTAACCGCGGTCGATGGATTCGGCGTTGTGGATGAAGGTGGTGCCTTTGGCGCAGAGCGCGGCGATGATGAGCGCCATGCCGGCGCGGATGTCGGGGCTGGAGACGGTGGCGGCCTGGAGGGTGGTGGGGCCGGTGACGACGGCGCGGTGCGGGTCGCACTGCACGATTTTGGCGCCCATGCCGATGAGATGGTCGACGAAGTAGAGGCGGCTCTCGAACATCTTCTCGAAGAAGAGTTCGGTGCCGCGGGTCTGGGTGGCCAGGACGATGAGGACGCTGAGCAGGTCGGAAGGGATCATGGGCCAGGGGCCATCCTCGATTTTGGGGATGGCGGCGCCAAGATCGTAGGCGGTGCGGAGGCGTTGGCGGGCGGGCAGGCGCAGCGCGCCGTCGGCCTCCCAGACCCAACGCACGCCGAACTTGCGGAAGGCCGGCTCCAGCACGGCCATGTCGGCGGGGGAGACGCCCGCGACCGTGAGGGCGCCGTGGGTGACGGCGGCGGCCACGAGGTAGGAGGCGGCCTCGATGGCGTCGCCGCCCACGCGGAAGCGGCCGCCGTCCAGGCGCGGGACGCCTTGGATGACGAGGCGGTTGGTGCCGATGCCGGCGATGTCGGCGCCCATGGCGTTGAGCATGCGGCAGAGGTCCTGGACGTGGGGCTCGCAGGCGGTGTTGTAGAGTTCGGTCCGGCCCGGGGCGGTGACGGCGGCCATGACGAGGTTTTCCGTGGCCATGACGGATGCCTCGTCGAGCATGAAGGCGGTGCCGGCGAGGCCGTTGGGGGCGGAGAGGGTGGCGAAGCCGGTCTTGCGGAAGGTGATTTTCGCGCCGAGCGCGCGGAGGCCGTCGATGTGGGTGTCGAGGCGGCGGCGGCCGATGCTGTCGCCGCCCGGCGCGCCGCGCAGGCGGATGTGGCCCATGCGGGCGAGCATGGGGCCGGCGAAGAGGAAGGAGGTGCGGATGCGGGTGCAAATCTCGGCGGGGACGGTGGCGGCGAGGCGCAGGCGCGTGGGGTCGATGGTGAGGGTGTGGGCCGCGAGGTCGCCCGTCACCTTGGCGCCGAGCGCGCGGAGGCCATCGGCCATGACGCGGACGTCGGTGATGTTGGGGAGGTTGTCGAGGGTGACGGGCGCGTCGGCCAGAAGGGTGGCGGCGAGCATGGGGAGCGCGGCGTTTTTGTTGCCGGGGGCGATATGGCGGCCGGAGAGGGGCTTGCCGCCGCGGATGACGAGCGTGGACATGGGCGGGAGGTGCGATCAGACGGGTTGGCGGAGACGGGCGCGAAGCGCCTGGAGCACGGCCCAGTTCTCGCGTTTGAGCGGGTCGGCCAGGCCGGGGCCGGCCATGAGCAGGCGCATGGGATGGTGAAGGGTGATGGTGGGGATGTGCCCCAACAGATTCCATTGGCCCACCTTGCCGGTGGCGGCCACGCCGGCGGGGTGGAGCGCACGGGCGGCCACCGGGCCCAGGAGCACGATGGCTCCGGGATTGACCAAGGTGAGCTCGCGCCGCAGGAAGGCCGCACAGACGCGGAGCGCCTCGTTGGCGGGGCGCTTGTCCACGGGGCATTTCATCGCGGCGGTGAGGTAGAGCATGGGGCGGGCGAGGCCGATGGCCGCGAGCATCTTGTCGAGCAATGCCCCGGCCTCGCCCTCCAGGCGGGAGCCGAGCGCCACGGGCGTGTCGCCCGAGAGTTCGGCGCCGTTGACCACGGCCACCCGCGGGTTGAAGACGGGGCCCTGCCCCACGAGGCGCGACCGTTCGCAGGCATGGACGCAACCGCGGCAGGCGGCGATTGACTCGCGGAGCGCGTCCATGGCGGCTTGGCGCGCCTCCGGGGTGTCGCCGGGCACGCCGGGCGGGGCCGGCCGGGCGGTCTGGGTGGGCGGGGGCACGCGCGGCAACGCCTGCGCGGGGGAGGGCGCGGCGAAGGCCGCCCAGACGGCGGGCTCCACGGGGAGCGTCTTGATGCCGTTTTCGCGCATCAGGGTGAGCGCGGCGATGGTGTCGTCCAGCGCCCGCACGAAGGGATGTTCCTCAAAGCCCGGCATAACTGTGCATCCCGGGAAAGAGTTTGGAAAGGTTGATCCACGTGACCGTGAGCAGGATGGCCAGCAACCCCACGCCCAAAAGCGCCAGGCGCCACGGGCGGCTGCCGCGCACGTGGAAGAGTGCGGCATAGACCAGCCAAGTGGCGAGCGACCATTGCTCCTTGGGGTCCCACTGCCAATAGGCGCCCCAAGCCTCGTTGCCCCAGATCGAGCCGAGCGCCAAGGCGCCCGTGATCAGGAAAAAGCCCCAGGCCAGGCTGCGCCGCGCGGGGCGCGCCTGCCCCACGCACTCCAGCGCGAAGGCGCGCGCCATGAGCGCGTAGGCCAACATATAGCCCAAGACGTGCGGCACGAAGAGCGGGCTCTGCAAGGCGGGCATCAGCCGCCCTTCCGCCGCCGAGAAGACGAACGCGAGCGGAAAGGCCACGACAAAACCCAGCGCGGCGTCCAGCCGCACCGTCCAAACCCCCTCGCGCCAATGCGTGAGGAGCGTTGCCCCCGCCAGGATGGGCGGCAGCCAGAGGAACGCCTCGAAGAGATTGCGCATGGGCGGGTGCCCCACCGCGCCCCACCGCAGGGCGATCGCCGTCAGCCCCACGGGCAGGACGGCCCCCCAGACGAAACGCCCCACGGCCTTGGGCAACGCCATGCCCAGCCCGGCCAAGACGACCTGCGCGGTGAGCAGCGCACCCAACGTGTCGGTCTTGACTGTCATTGCAGAGACTCCCGGATCGCCATTCCCAGCGCGGCCAACGCCAGCGCGCCATAACCCGCGAAGACGACGGGCACGCCCGGATCCTTGCGCACGGACAGGATGGTCTGCCACACCGGCTGTCCATAAGGATCCCACGCCCGTGCGTAGGACATCTGGTAGTACGTGAGCCCCTTGCGGCGGAGCGGCCTGTTCACGGCAATCTCACGTACGCCTTCGGGGAAACGCAGGCGCGTGCGATATTGCTTGGGCATGCCATCCGGATAGGTCTCGATGGTGAACGATTCGAGCGCCACCACCTCGCCGTCCGGCTTGCCCTCCGTGCGCCACGTCGCATACTCCGGCGGGGCGATGGGCGAATCGACCAGCCCCACCTGCCACGTCCGCGCGTGATCCGCCGTCAGCCCGCCCCCGACAATCACCGCCGCCGCGCCCGCATGGAACAGCGCGCCCAGCCACCGCCGCCTTGCCAACGCCCACAGCGCGCACCCCACACACGCCGCCAACAGCGCCCACAGCGCCGCGTTCGCCCACGGCGTCCGCAAAATCGTCCGCGTCCCAGGGAAGGCCAACACCGCCGCGCACGCCGCCAACGCCAACAACGCAAGCGCGACGCCCACCCGCGCCCACGGCGAAAACCGCACATTCGAACCACTCTTCATGCCGGACAGTATACCAAGTCCCGCCCCGCCCCGCGAGCCCCGCCCCGCGAAAACAAGGGCGCCCTCACGGCGTTCCCGGCGGGGGCGGGTGCGTGCCGCGCGTGGCGACCTCCGCGCGCAGGCCTGTCGAGCCGAAGCCGCCCGTGCCGCGCGCCGTGCCCTGCGCGGGCACCGGGGCCTCGGCCACCGCCACGCGCAAGACGGGCGCCACCACCAGCTGCGCGATGCGCATCCCCCGCTCCACCGCGAAGGGCTCCCGCCCCAGATTGACGAGCAACACCTTGAGTTCGCCGCGGTAGCCCGCGTCGATGGTGCCCGGGGCGTTGGCCACGGTGACGCCGTGGCGCAGGGCCAGGCCGCTCCGCGGGCGCACCTGCGCCTCCGTGCCCTCGGGCAATGCCAGGCGCAGGCCGGTGGGGATGGCTGCGCGCGCCCCCGGCGCCAAGGTCACCGCCGCGTCGGCGCACAGATCCAGCCCCGCATCGCCGGGATGCGCGTAGGCCGGCAAACGCGCCGTCTCCGTCAAACGTTCCACAATCAGCGTCATGGGGCACATTCTAGCATCTTCTCAGTCTGTGAGGCGATGGAGGGCCAGGCGGGTTTTGCCGTAACGGCGGTCGCGGAGGAGCGCGAAGCGCGGGATGGGTTCGGCGGGGTTGCCCACATCGCTTTCCAGGATGAGGAAAGCGCCGGGCGCGAAGGCCCCGCGTGCCAGGAGCGCCTCGGCCAGGGGGGCGCCCGCGAAGGTCCCGGCCAGACGGTAGGGCGGGTCGGCGAAGACGATGTCCCACGGGCCGCGCGGCGGGCGGGCGGGGGAGGCCAGCCAGTCGGCCACATCGTCCAGGTGGGCGCGGGTCGCGTCCACGCCGAAGGCGGCCAGGTTGCGCAGCAGGGTGGCGTGGACGGCGCGGTCGCGCTCGATGAAGTCGGCCTCGGCCGCGCCTTGGCTGAGCGCCTCGAGGCCGACGGCGCCGGAGCCGGCGAAGAGGTCGAGGAAGCGCGCGCCGCCGAGCACGGGGCGGAGCAGGTTGAAGAGCGCCTCGCGCACGCGGTCTTGCGTGGGGCGGATGGCATCGGAGTGGGGCACGGCGATTGTGCGGCCGCGCCAGGCGCCGGCGACGATTCTCATGGGGTGGGGGTCTCCGTGGGGGAGGGTTCAGGGGGCAGGCCGAGGGCGCGGCGGAGGGTGGCCTCGTCGAAGCCGCGGGCGGAGGGAAAGTCGCGGGCCGATCCGTCGGGGAGGCGCAGGGTGAGGGTGCGGAGCGTCTCGCCGGCGAGGGCCTCGGCGCCGTTGGTGTGGCGGAGGGTGGGGGGCAGGGAGACGGTCTCGGCGTCGGGGGCGTTGAGCAAGGCGAAGGGATCGAGCGCCGTCACGGTGAAGACGTCGCCTTCGTAGCGCACTTCCTCGGGGATGACCCAGCGGCGCACGCCGAAGAGGGGGCGGGTGACGATGGCGTGGTAGGAGGCGTAGTTGAAGCGATAGCGCGTGTCGCCGATGGCGATGCCCAGGCAGAGATCCGGGTCGAACTCCGTGTAGCGGCCATCCAGGTTCAGGCGGCCGCGCTGTTGCGTGCGCCAGCGCACGGAGAGTTCGCGCGGGACGATGCCGTGCGCGTCGGCCACCGCGTAGGCGCCGAGCAGGAGCGCGCAGGCCCCCAGGAAGAGCCGCAGGGCCCAACGGTCGCGCCGCGCGCGCGCCGCCTCCTCGCGATCCCCGGGCGGGGGCGCGTTCATCGGGTCAGCTCCCGTGCGCGTTGGATGGCGGCAACCATGCTGCGCGCCGAGGCTTTGCCTTGCCAGGCCAGCGCGAAGGCCGTGCCATGGTCGGGGCTTGTCCGCACAAAGGGCAGCCCCAGCGTCACGTTCACGCCCTCCTCGAAGGCTTTCATCTTGAAGGGGATGAGCCCTTGGTCGTGATACATCGCCAAGAAAGCGTCGAAGCGCCCCGGGTCGCTTGCCGCCGCGAAGGCCGTGTCCGGCACCAGCGGGCCCTCCAGATCCGCCCAGCCCGCGGCCTCCGCCTCGCGCAGGGCGGGGACGATGACGCGCGCCTCTTCGTCGCCGAAAGCCCCCTCCTCGCCGGCGTGCGGGTTCAGCGCCAGCACCCCGATGCGTGGCCGCCGCCCCAACGCCCGCCGCAACGCCGCCGCCAAATCCCCCAACGCCCGCGACAGCCGCGCCCGCGTCACGAGCCCCGGCACGTCGCGCAACGCGCAATGGATGGTCACCAGCCCCACCACGAGCCCCGGCGCGAAGAAGGCCATTGTCGCCTCCTCGCGCCCGCACAGCCGCGCCAAGAGCTCCGTGTGCCCCGGCACGTCCAGCCCCGCCAGGCGCAAGGCCGCCTTGCTGAAAGGCGCCGTCACGATGCCCCGCACCCGCCCCGCCAACGCGTCCTTGCCCGCCGCCGTCACGCAATCATAGGCCAGGCGCCCCGTCGCCGCTTGGTTCCGCCCCGGCACGACCGCCTCCGCCCCCCGCAGCGGCACCTCGCGCCAGTCCACGTTGCGCGGCAACGGCACCCCCGCCGCCGCGCAGGCGCGCGCAAAGAGTGCGCGGTCGGCATAGACCGCGAACGTCTCGTCCGGGAACGCCGCCGCCGCGCGGGCCACGATTTCCGGCCCGATGCCGGCGCAATCCCCCGCCGTAATCGCCAATGCTTTCATGCCCCCCATTATAACACCATCGGCGACTGACGGTGTTCGGCGGGGGCGGTTTGGGGTGCGGCGTGTCTCACCCCGGGATACGGCGCGTCTCGGGGGGAGATGCGGCGTGTCTCGGAAAACGACCCCGCGTATAGATTGAAAAAGCGGTTTTTGCCCTTCTCCGGCCTCGTCCGCTTTCAACAGGTTTTCAACAGGTTTCGCGAAGTTATCGACAGGGTTGGCGGGTGTTTCCGACAGGGTGGGGGCGGGTGGCGCGCCCGGGGTGTGGGGCGGAGGGGCAAAAGGTGGGATTTTATTAGTGCTTTCTTAGATTTTTCGGGTGCGCGGGCACTGAAAATCGAGCGCAAAGGACACGCGGGCAAGCGGAAACGACGGATTTTCGCGGGTTGTGCCGGGGGCTTGACAAGACTGTTCGGAAAGACTAATATTAGAGCGTTTTAATTCAAGACCCCGAAAGGGGCGTAAGGAACGAGCGATGAAGACAGCTTTTTTGTTGCCGACCGGGCGGGATGCGTTGCTCAAGCGGCTTTCGGGGCGGATGGCGCCGCACGGGGATATGTTGGCGATGCTGACGAAGCCGGCGAAGGGCGAGGACTTGCAGCGGGTGTGGGGGGAGACGGCGCCGACCGAGGGCCAGCCGTTGATTGTGTATGTGCATGTGCCGTTTTGCGTGAGCCGTTGCGCGTTCTGCGGGTTCTACTCGCATCGGACGGACGACGCGGCGCTGGAGGCGTACACGCAGCGTTTGCTGAAGGAGATCGCGCGGGAGGCGGCGCGGGGGGCGTTCACGAAGAAGCCGGTGGACGTGGTGTATTTCGGCGGGGGGACGCCGACGGCGCTGAGCGCGGATCAGTTGCGGCGGGTGATCGGGGCGATTTACGAGCATTTCACGGTCGCGCCGGACGTGGAGTTCACGGTGGAGGGGCGGATTTACGCCTTCGACGACGCGCGGGTGCGGGCGTGCCTGGAATCGGGCGTGACGCGCTTTTCGTTCGGCATCCAGAGTTTCGAGACGGAGTTGCGGCGGAGCCTGGGGCGGCGGAACAGCCGCGAGGAATTGCTGACGCGCCTGGGCGAAATCAAGGGGATTTGCGGGGACAAGATTGCCCTGGTGGCGGACTTGATTTACGGCCTGCCGAGCCAGACGCAGGAAGACTGGATGGAGCGGAACGTGAAGACCGTCCATGACTCCGCGTTGGATGGCGTGGATCTCTACTCGCTGAAGGTCTTCCCCGGGTTGCCGCTGGCGAAGCGGATGGAAAAGGAAGGGTGGAGCGAAGAGGAGCGCGCGGCGCGCCACGCGGCGGCGTGCGACTGGTTGGCCGCGCAGGGGTGGTGGCAACTCTCGTGCACGCACTGGGGCCGCAACGCGCTCGAGCGCAACCGCTACAACCACTGGGCGAAGACGGGGGCGGACATCGTGCCCTTCGGGTGCGGCGCGGGTGGCTTTGTCGGGGATTGGTCGTTCATGCAGACGGGCGACCTGGAGGCGTGGGAAAAGGCGGTGGACGCGGGGGAGAAGCCGCTCGGGACGGCCATGCGCAAGCCCGCGAACCATCGCTTGCGCGCCAAACTCACGGATCAGATGGAGCGTGGGGTCTTCAATCCCGCGGATTTCCCGGACACCGACTTCGCCCCTTTGCTGGAGAATTGGGCGCAAGCCGGTGTCTGGGCTTCTTTGCCCGACGGCACGATGCGGCTGACGCGTTTGGGCGAGTATTACCAGACCAAGCTGTCGGCCATGCTCTCGGGGTATCTCTTCGCGAGCCGGCCCGACGCCTTCGAGGCGATGCGCGCGGCGGCCAAGGCGATGAAGCTGGGGGGCGAGTAAGTGAGCGGAAGCGTCCGCAAAGGGTTCTACTGGGACACCGAGAGCCTGATAGTCGTGGGGCTCTTCACGGCGTTGGGCAAGGCGGCCTCGTTGCTGGTGGCGTTGCTGGGCGGGGGGATGAACCCGGTGACGCTGCTGCTGAAGAACGGCATCGCGACGGCGCTGCTGGTGGTGATGGTGGCGCGGGTGCGGAAGTTCGGGGCGCTGATGCTCTACACGCTCGTGGCGCAGGTGGTGTCGTTCCTGATGACGGGCGGGATCATGGTGAGCACGCTGCCGCTCTATCTGCTGGGGGCGCTCGTGGCGGATGGGCTGATCGCGTTGTGCGGGGGCTACCGCAAGATTTGGGCGGTGCTGCTGGGCGTGGCGATTTACGACGCCTTTGGGCGGGTCTTCGGCCTGGCGATGTCGTTTTTGATGGCGCGCGAGAACGTCGGCATGGTCGGCGTGGGCGCGGTGATTGTGGCCTTTGGCTATCTGGGGTGCCTCCTCGTGGGGTTGCCCTGCGGCGCGAAATTCGTGAAGGAGCTCCGCCATGCGGGCATTATCCGTGAAGTCTGAGCGGGGCGTGGGCGCGGAGGCGCTGGACATCCGCACGCGGCTGGCGATTTCGCTGGCGGTCTCCGGCGTGAGCATCTACCTGAGCGGCACGGGCCCCCTGCTGGCCTTGGGCGCGGCGACGTTGCTCTACGTGCTCACCTCGGGCCGCTACAAGGTCATCCTCGTCTCCTACCTGGCCGTCTGCGCGATGATGGCCTTCACCATCAGCGTCATCGTCGTCTCCTTCAAGATTGGCGAATGGCTGGTGGCCGGGACGGCGTGGGAGCAGTCGGTGGCGATGCTCAAGCCGGCGATGCTGGGCAACTTCCACACGCCCTTCCTGCGCATGATCCCGGCGCTCAACGTGCTCCTGGCGATCGGGCTGGACTTCTCGGTGCAGCGCTTCGTGGGCGCGATGAAGAGCCTGCGCCTGCCGCGCGTGGCGCTCGTGCCGCTGATGGTCTTCTGCCGGTTCGTGCCGGAGTTCGTGGACGTCATCCGCCAGTTGCGCGACGCGGTGCGGATGCGCGGCTTCTCGATGAGCCTGGGCACGGCGCTCATCCACCCCATCCAGGCCATCCGCCTCACGGTGGTTCCCCTGACGGTGCGGACGCTCCGCATGGCCGATCACCTCTCCGTGGCCGCCGAGATGAAGCGCGTGGGCTACGCCAAACGCCCCACGCAACTCCTCGCCCTGCGCTTCCGCCGCGCCGACTTCGCGACGCTCATCGCCGCGGCGCACATCCTCGCCTTCATCTGCGTCTGGCAAGCCGCCATCCCCGCCACGCCCTACGGCCCCCGCGCCGTGCGGGGCGAACAGGCCGTCCAGGACGCCCCCACCCAAGCGACGGAGGCCGCCCATGAGTGAGTGGATGATCGAGGCGCGCGACGTCGCCTACCGCTATCCCTTCGCCGAGACGCCCGCGCTTGAGGGCATCGACTTCCGGTTGCGCAAGGGCGAGGCCATGCTTGTTACCGGCGCGAGCGGCTGCGGCAAGTCCACCCTCCTGCGCTTGCTCAACGGCCTCATCCCCAACCATTACAAAGGCACGCTCACCGGCAGCCTCACGGTGGCCGGCGAAACCTGCCCCGTGCCGATGGAGGCCCTCGCCAAGCGCATCGGCACCGTCCTCCAGAACCCCGACGAGCAATTCTTCGCCACCACCGTCGAGGAGGAGGTCGCCCTCACGCTCGAATGGCAGTGCCGCCCGCGCGAGGAGATCCGCGAACGCGTCGACGGCGCCCTGCGCGTGCTCGACCTCACCGCCCTCGCCCGGCGCTCCGTCTTCACCCTCTCCTCCGGCGAGAAGCAGAAGACCACGCTCGCCGCCGTCCTGGCCGCCGAGGCCGACCTGGTGGTGATGGACGAGCCCACGGCCAACCTCTCCCCCGAGGCCACCGAGGAACTCGCCCGCCTCATCCTCCGCCTCAAGGCCCGCGGCGTCACGCTCGTCGTCGTCGACCACCGGCTCTACTGGTTGCGCGGCGCGCTCGACCGCCTGCTCGTGCTCGAACGCGGCCGCGCCGTCTTCAACGCCGAGAAGATGCCCGGTGGCGAGGATTTGCTTGACCTGCTGGCCGCGCAGCCGCGCGTGGCCGAGTGGGGACTCCGCCGCGTGAACGTCGCCCGCCCCGACCTGCCGCCCTGCGACACCTTCGGCGCGCCCGCCGTCGAGATCCGCGACCTCGTCTTCCGCCATTCCAGGAAGACCCGCTTGATTTACGACGGTTTCTCCGCGCGCATTCCCCGCGGCGCCATCACCGCCATCGTCGGCGCCAACGGCGCGGGCAAGACCACGCTCGCGCGCCTCCTCTGTGGCCTCGCCAAGCCGCAATCCGGCGAGATCCTCTACGAAGGCCGCGCCCTCCGCCGCCGCGACATCCGCGGGCGCGCCGCCTTCGTCATGCAGCAGATGGACATCCAGCTTTTCATGCGCACCGCCCGCGAGGAGCTCCTCTTCTCCGCGCCCCGCGCCGTCCCCCGCGCCGACCGCGAGGCCGAGGCCGACCGCCTTCTGGCGCTCTTCGGGCTGGCGCACCTGGCCGACCGCCACCCGCAATCCCTCTCCGGCGGCGAAAAGCAACGCCTCGTCATCGCCTGCGCCCTGATGAAGCGCCCCACGCTCCTCATCCTCGACGAGCCGACCAGCGGCCTTGACGGCCGCAACATGCGCGTCATCGCCGCGCAGCTCGCGCAATTCGCCCTCGACGGCGGCGCGGCCCTGCTCATCACCCACGATCTGGAATTGTTGGAACTGGTGGCCCAGTGCCAACTCCGCATTGTCGAACCCCAACAAAAAGACACCTGCCCGGGGAACCTGCGCACGGACCACAGCGTTTTGCCCGGAACCGACAACCCTTTGGAACACAAAAATAGCGAAGCGCAGGCGGCGGACGCGGTAGGGAGGGCGCAGCCCGACCGGTGGAGCGTCCGTCCGTCTGCGCTCCGTTTGTGTCTTTGTGGTCCGAAGCGTGTGCAATTTCCCTGAGTATTACCCAATCGAAAGGAAACCGAACCATGAACATCCTCGTCGCCTACTCCTCCGAGACCGGCAACACCCGCAAAGTCGCCGAGGCCATCGCCAAGGCCCTCCCCGGCGCCGCGCTCTACGACGTCAAGGCCGCGCCCGACCCCGCCGCCTACGACTTCATCGCCATGGGCTTCTGGGTCGACAAAGGCGGCCCCAACAAAGAGGCCGCCGAATACATGGCGCGCATTCGCGGCAAAAAGGTCTTCACCTTCTTCACCCTCGGCGCCAACCCCGACTCCACGCACGCCAAGACCTGCGCCGAGGCCGCCCCCAAAGCCTACGGCGAAGGCACCGAACAGGTCGCCGCCTTCTGGTGCCAAGGCGCCATCGCCCCCAACCTCATCGCCTGGATGCGCAAAATGCCCGCCGGCAACCCCCACGCCCCGACCCCCGAGGCCGAAAAGCGCTGGGCCGAGGCCGCCAAGCATCCCGACGAAACCGATCTCCAGCACGCCGCCCAGGCCGCCGCCGAGGCCCTCGCCAAGGTCCAGGCCTGAGCATAACTCCCGTGCGGGTCTCCAGCGTCCGCGAAACCCAAACAACCCACACAAGGACACAATCCTTATGAAACAGAACCACCTCAAGCACACCAAGCGCCACGCGGGCTTCACGCTCGTCGAACTCTTGGTCGTCGTCGCCATCATCGCCGTCATCGGCGCCGGCGTCGCCGTCACCTACCGCAATCTCGATGACAAGGCGCAGACCGCCATGGAGATCTCCGACTGCTCCATCCTCAAGAAGGTCATCTCCCAGTGGAGCGCTATCAACGACGAGAAACTCCCTGACGGGCTCGACTCGCTCGTCGCCATCAACGGCGATCTCTACTCCACCATGCCCGCCGATGGGTTGGAGGGCGTGAATGAGCCGGCCGACACCTCCATGGGCGTTTTAGGCCCGCTGGGCTACACGCTCGCCGTCGAGCAGGCGCCCGAGGTCGTCTTGAACAACCTCTATTCCGCCGGCCTGACCCACGTCTACCGCCATCTCACCGGTGCGGACAACGAGAACGGCAATGCCAACGACTCCACTTGGGAGGCGGGCGAAATCATCTATCAGCCGATGGGTCCTGGCGGTCCCTCCATTCCTATGGCTTCCGGTGAGGTGGACACCTCTCGCACGCTGTACGCGCTCAATGGTTCCACTTACCAGTCTTCCGTCACCGATGCCCAAGAGATGGCCAACGACGAGGGGCCGGAGAATCCGGACGAGTTCGATTGGGAGACCGGTTATGCCGCTCCGGACGGCAATACCTATCACTCGCTCTCTGACTTCACGCAAGCCAAGGAAGAGGCGCAAAAGTTGGTGGACGCGCCGACGACCGACCGTCTCGCCTTCATTTGGTCCGGCAGTGGTGCCACCATGAGCGGTGCCCCCGCGCCCATGAACATGAGCAACGAGATCATCACCAACTGCGGCTACGCGCCCAACGAAATCGCCGACCCCACGGCTGACGTTGACAGCGAGATTGACGCCGGCAAGAAGTGCTATCTCGTCGCGTTCGGTCTTGGCCGCTTCGCCTCCATCTACGGCGCCAAGTCCATCCGCGTGGACGCCCCCGCTTACGGCAAGCGTCTCGGCCAGAGCACGGCTTACTACAATCGTTATCTGGTCATCGTCAGCGTGCCGTTGGAAGCCTACAGCTCCATGACCGGTTCCGTGCAGTTGCCTGCCGTGGTTGATGTGCTCACGCCTCAGGGCTATTCCGTGGCTTCGCTCCGCGACAAGTACATCGCGGATGAGGAGCGCGTGAAGGACTAATCCTCGCCTTGGGGTGGTGGCTCGCGTGAGCGGGTCGCCGCCCCGGGACAGCAACGGTTAGAAAGGAAACGGCCATGCCTATCCCCCGAAACGACCGCCCGCGTCGCGGCTTCACGCTCGTGGAGTTGCTTGTGGTGATTGCCATCGTGGCGGTGGTGGGTGCGGGCGTGGCCGTTACCTATGGGCGCGACGTGGTGGACAACGCGCGGCGGCGGCTGACGCTCCACGAGATGGGGCAGATCCGCGACGCCTTCGCCCGTTTCCACGCCGACAACGCCCCGCGCCTTCTTGCCGGGCTCCACGCGCCCGACGATTCCGAGGCCTTCCCCTCCGCCGCCTTCCTGGGCACCTTCCACGGAGGCGACCGTCCCACCGAGGGTGACCGCACTTACGGCATGATCGAGTTCTTCGAGCGATACGGCCTCTGGCCCCTCCTGCAACCCTCCGTCTCGGAGGACGACACGCGCCTGGAGGACGATGAGTTCGTCGTCTTCGGCGAGCCCTCCGTGCGCACTGGCGAGGGCTGGCTGGGCCCCTACGCCAACCCCACCGGGCGCGTCGCCTGCGTGGCTGACGGCGCCTACGGCACGCTCACGCCCGCCGACGAGGGCGCGACCGCCCCGCTCTTCCCCCAAATCGCCACCCGCTACGGCGCCAACGCCTTCTATCGTGTCCTCTACCTGGAGCATTGCGAGGACGAGGCCGACCTCACCCAGCCCGTCTACCGCCGGCTCTTTCTCGTCTGCGCCGAGCGCCCCGAGGACTGGGACGAATTCGACGCCGCCGAGCTTGGCGCCCTCACCGGCAACCGCCGCCTCGGTGCCGACGCCGGCCCCCTCGACCTCGCCACCGGCGCCCTCCGCCAACGCGATGCCGCCCGCGGCCTTACCTTCGTGGAACTCCTCAACCTCGACATCTGGAGGACGCCGTGATGGACGGGAAGTTTGGAAGTTTGGAGGCTTGGAGGCTTGGTTTCCCACGCCCGACCCGTGCCATGACCGCGCGCAGGGGCGCAAAGGATTTGGAAGGCCTGGCATCCCAAAGCAAACCTTCGTGCGTCTTGGTGTGTCCTTTGTGCCCTCCAAATCCTGGCAGTCCTGTCGGCGGCAGCCGACCACAAATCCGCCACAATCCGCGCAATCCGCGTTTCCGAACGCCAACTTGCTTCCCCGGACACCACCGGAACGCGCGGGGAATGACACTCGTTGAGCTTCTTGTCGTCCTGGCCATCTTGGCGGGGCTGACGGCGGCGGTGATGACCGGCGCGGCGGCCACGCGCGAGAAGGGGCGTTACGACCGGACGGCCCGCGACGCCGAGGCGATGGCCGAGGCGCTCGCCCGACCCGACGGGCTCTCGCTCGTCTCCGACCTGGGCTTCGTCCCCGCCGACGCCAACGCGCTCTGCCTGCTTTTTGGCGCGCGTCTGCCGCACGAGACGGTGACGGAAGACCCCGCACACCCCGGCGAGACGCTCACGAGCGTTGCCGTCCACGACATCCCCGCCTGGCGTCTTCTCGCGGCCCCGCTCATCCCCGCGACGACCACGCCGGCCTACAACGCCGCCGAGATCGCCGCCCCTGCCCTCGCCGTCACCAACCGCTTCGATGTGGTTACCCTCGGCGCAGGCTGGCGCGGCCCTTATTGCACGGGCGATGCGCTCGACGCCGACGCCTCCGACCCGGACAATCCCATCCCCTTCGTCCGCGACGGCTTCGGCGGCCTCTGGGAGTTCGACGGCGCGACCCTCGTCAGCCGCGGGCGTGACCGTCTGGACGACGCCCTCCGCCCCGCCGGCGAGGCCATCGACTGGCGCGACCGCGACCGCGCCTTCGCCGTCTCCGCGCCCGCCCCCACGCTCTCCCTCACCGTCCGCCCCGAGGGCGACGCCGCCGTGCAACGCCTCCACGTCTTCGTCCACCAGCCCGCGCTCACCCTGCCGGCCACGCCCGCCGCCGCGCCCACCGTGGGGTTGGCCTGCCGCTACTTCCGCTTCGAGAACGCCGACTCCGTCCTCCTCGCCGAGGGGCTCACCTTGGGCGAGCGCGTCGTCTTCGCGTTGGCCGAGACCGCCTCCGGCGCGATGGCCGCCCCGCCGCGCCGCGTGCTCCTGCGCCCCGGCGCCAACGCCGTCACCCTGCCCCTTCACCCCGCCACCGCCTATCCCGCCCTTTCGCCATGAGACCCAAACGCACCAAGACCCCGGCCATCCTGATTTACGACGGCGCGCAGTGGCACCTGCCCGGCCGGGCACCCGAGGCCGCCGCGCCCGACGCCCCGCCCCGCGCGTGGCTCGACGCCCTCGCGCAGACCCACGCCGCCGTTCGCGTCCTGCTGGATGGCGACCTCGCCCGCCTCGACGCCGCCCTCCCCCCGCGCACCGTCTGGGACGAGGCGCAGGCCCTCGTCGCCCAAGACCTCGCCGACCGCACCGGCGTCGCGCCAGAGGCGCTTGTCGCCGTGCCCCAAGCCTTCGGCGCGGGGCGGGAGGCCGCCGTGCTTGCCGGCCTCTTCGACCGTGAGCGTCTCGTCGCCCTGCGCGAGGCCGTCGAGGCCGCGGGGCTTCGTTTCGCGGGCGTCGCGTCGCTCTCCTTGGCCTGCGTGGCGGCCTGGCGCGCCCGTGGACGGGTGCACGAGACGTTGGTCGCCGTGGGCATGGGGCAGACGGTGGTGGCGCCGCCCGCGCCGGCCGTGCCCTGGGTCGTGGCCGGCGGACTGCGCCATGCCGCCTTGGGCCCCGAGACGTGGCTGGAACGCTTTACGCACGGCGCGCGTGCCTTGGGGGCGGATTCCACGTTGCGCGTGGTCGCTTTGGGCGAGACGCAGGCCGACCTGGCCGCGACGCTTCGCGAGATGGGCGGCTTCGCCGACGCACAAGCCATCGAGGCCGAGGCTTTCTTGGGCGAGGCCGCCGCGCTCGCCGCCGCTGCGCGCCCGAACCGCTTGGGCGGCGCGGTGACGTTGGCCAACCCATGGGAGCCGCGCAAACGCTTTTCGCACGCTTGGATTGTCACGCCCTGTGTGTTCATCCTTGCACTGCCTTATCTTTACACGTGGTGCGCGGGGATGGGGTTGCGCGCCGCCGAGCGCCGTTACCGCGCCGAGGCCGCCCAATATCTGCCGATCGAACGGGCCACCGAGGCCGCCCAAAAGCGTAAGGACGCCGCCCAACGCGCCTACGACACGGCGCGCGCCACCCAGCAGGCTCTTGCCGCGCGGCGGCTCCCGCTCGCGGCCTTCGTCCAGGCGGCCTACTTCTTCTGCCGCCACGCCGGGGCGACGGTGTTGCTCGAGAGCCTCGCCGAGCACGATGGCGTCGTCATCGCCACCGGCACCTACGCCGACCAAGAGGACGGCCTGGCGCTGAGCAGCGCGCTCGCCGCCTTCGCCAAGGCCGAGGGGCTGCGCATCGCCAACTCCACCAACGAGACGGGCAAGGATGCCGAGGGGCTCCCGCTCACGCGCTTCGTCCACACCCTTGACTGCACCCGCATGGGAGGTGCGCAATGAAGGCCGACTTCCTCGCCAAGACCAACAGTTGGCACTGGCTCGCCGCCGCCGTGGCCGTGAGCGCGCTTGTCTCCGGCTTCCTCTGGCACTGGCAGATCGCCGCCGTCCGCGCCGAGCGTGACCCCGCGTTGGCGCGGATGTCCCGCCACCTGGAGACGCTCCGCGCCCTCCTGCCCGACGGCCCCGCGTCGCTCGACCGCCAGACCGCCGCGCTCAAGACCCGTCTGAAGGCGCTTGAACAGGAGGAGTCCGCCGCCGGCTTCGCCCCCATCCCCGAGGGCGCGGAAAGCGTGCTCGCCACGAAAAACGCCGTCGAGCGCGCCCTCGCCGCCCGTAACCTGCGCGTCCTCTCCTCCGCCTTCGCCGCGGTGGCCGAGCCCGCCGCCGGCCGAGGCGCCGCGCCCACCCGCACGGCCGCCGCGCCCAAGGCGATCTCCGCCGACGCCTACGCCCGCGAGGTCCAGCGCGCCGTCGCGAAGTTGCCCGACAACATGCGGGCCGACTTCATGCGCGACGCCCAGCGGAAGATAGCCCAGCTCAAGGCCGCCGAGGCTCGCGCCGCCAAGCGCGCGGCCAAGCGTCCCGCCGCCACGCCCGCGCCCAAGGCCGCTCCCGCGCGTCTGCCCTTCCGCACCGAGGAGATGGCCTACGTGGCGGAGGGCGACTTCCGGGACATCTTCCTCTTCTTCGTGGGCGAGACCTTCAAGAAGGCGCCCTACCATTTCAAGGATATCGCGGTGACGCGCCCCGCCGAGGGGCCGCTCCGCCTCACCTTCACCCTTCAGGCGAACTACCGATGAGCGTGCCGAAACTCGATGTCGCGCGGGTGCGCCCGCCGCAGGCCGTCCTGGCCCTCCTGCCGCCGCGGCTGGCGCGTGGGCTTGGCGCGTTGCCCGTGGCCGTCGCGCCCGACGGCGCGGTGACCGTCTGTGTGGCCGACGCCACGGACTTCGCCCTGCGCGACCGCGTGGAGCGCGCGTTGGGCGAGCGCGCCGTGCGCTACGTGGAGCCGGGCGACCCGGCGGCCTTTGTCAAGGTTTTGCGCGAGAACTATCCCGACGCTGCCCTCAACGGCACGCTCGACCGCCCGGAAGAGCTCTTCGCCTACATGCTCCGCCGTGCCCTCGCGCGGGGCGCCAGCGACATCCACGTCTCGCCCGACGAGCGCGGGGCGCGGATCCGCCTGCGCGTGGATGGCCGCCTGGTGACCGACCGCCGCGAGCCGCCCGAGGCCGCCGCCGAGTTCGTCTCCTACATCAAGGTGCTGGCGAAACTTGACATCGCCGAGCGTCGCGCCCCGCAGGATGGCAATATCGATACGGAACTCGATGGCGCCACCGTGGCCCTGCGCGTGGCCACCGTGCCCACGCTTTACGGCGAGCATGTCACGCTCCGTCTGCTCAGCCAGACGGCACGGACGCAACGGTTGGAGCGGCTGGAGGACCTGGGGATGCACCCGGAGGCATTCGCCCTCTTCCGCAAGGCATTGCGCACGCCCAACGGCGTCATCATCATCTCCGGTCCAACAGGCAGCGGCAAGACGACCACGCTCTACGCCGCGCTTCGCGCCCTCGCCGCGCCCGACGACCGCCACCTCGTTTCCATCGAGGACCCCGTCGAGAAACCCGTCGCCGGCGTCACGCAGATCAAGGTCGATGGACGCCAGGAGCGCGTCTCCTTTGCCAAGGCCTTGCGCAGCGTGCTCCGCCACGACCCCGACGTGGTGATGGTGGGCGAGATCCGCGATGGCGAGACCGCCGCCACCGCCTTGCGCTCGGCCCTCACCGGCCACCTCGTGCTCACCACCCTGCACACCAACAGCGCCCCTGCCATCCTCACGCGACTGACCGACCTCGGCGTGCCGCCCTATCTCGTGGCCGGCACGCTCCGTCTGGCGATGGCCCAGCGCCTTGTGCGCCGCCCCTGCCCCGCGTGCGTGGACTGGGCGCCGGCCACCCCCGCCGAATGCGCCGCCTGCGGGTGGGACGCCACGCACCCGCCGCGCGTGCCCCATGCCGTTGGCTGCCCCTATTGCGGCGGCACGGGCTACGCCGGGCGCACGGCCGTCTATGAAATGCTCCCGGTCGACGACGCGGCGCGCGCCGCGCTCAGGACCGGCCGCCCGCCGACCATCGCCGACCCCGCGCTCACCCTCCGCGGCGACGGCCTGCGCAAGGTCCTGGAGGGCGAAACGACCCTCGCCGAGATTGCCGAGGTCATCGACAGCGAGTTGCTCCCATGATGCGGTTTTCCTACAACGGCTTGCAAGGCGGCAGGAAGGTCTCCGGCTTCGTGGAGGCCGAGGATGCCCAGGCGGCGCGCGCGGCACTCCGTGAGCGCGGGGTGTTGCCCATCGGCGTGAAACCGGCGCCCGCGGGGCGGGGTGGGGCGGCGGGGCTTCGCCCGCGCAACGGCCTCGAACGCGCCCTGAGCCGTTGGATGGTTTCGCGGCAGTCCATCGAGCAGGCGTTTATGCAACTCTCGGTGCTCTTGCGGGGCGACGTGGCGGTGGTGGAGGCTTTCGAGACGGCCGCGAGCCTGGCGAAGGGTTATCTGGCGCAGGCGTTGTGGGAGACGGCGCAGGCGGTGCGCGGCGGCAGCGCGTTGGCCAAGGCGATGCGCACGGCCATGCCGTGGGTGGGCGACCTCTATCTGGGGTTGGTGGCGGTGGGCGAGGCCAATGGCGCCCTGCCGCGGATGTTCGATTATTGCGTGGGGCTGATGGCCGAACGCCGCAAGCTGCGCAACGAAATCGTCCGCGCGATGACCTATCCCGCCATCGTCGTGCTCATGGGCTTGGGCGTGGGCTACTATGTGAGCACGGTGGCCATCCCGCAGATTGCCTCGGTGATGGGCAACCCAGACGCCTTGCCGCCCATCACGCGCTCGTTGCTTGACACGAGCGACTGGGTCAAGACGCAGGGACATTGGCTCATCCTCGGGCCCATCCTCCTCGGCGTGGCGCTCGCACTTCTGCGGCGCGTGCCGGGGATGGGGCTGGCGCTCGACCGCATCGGCCTGGCGCTCCCGCTCTTCGGCAAGGTGGGGCGCTACGCCGGCAACGCCCTCTTCAACCAAACCCTCGCCATCCTGATCGAGAGTGGCATTTCGGTGGTCGAGTCTCTCGCGCTCATCCGCGGCACGCTCGCCAACGCATTCTACCGCCGCCAAGTCGCCGCCGTGCGCGCGGACGTCCTGGCCGGCAAACCGCTCTCCGAGGGCATTGCCGCCAGCGCGCTCAACCGCCTCTCCCCGCTCTCCAAGGCGCTCGTCCGCGTGGGCGAGAGTTCCGGCAACCTCGCCGAGGGCCTGCGCTACGTGGGCGACTTCTACGCGCAAGCCCTCGCCCGCCGCCTGGATCTGCTGGGCAAACTCGTCGAGCCCGCGCTCGTCATCGTCGTCGGCGGCATGGTCGCCTATGTCTACGTCGCCTTCTTCATGGGAATGGCCGCCATGAACGCGGCCGGCTAGCCGGCCGCGCTCGGTGAACGGTGAGCAGTCGACAGTGAACAGAACGCCCCGCGGGGCGACGGACAACGCGATGAAAGGAAGAATGCAATGAAACCAACGAAACACTTTGCGAAGACGGCGCTCTGCATGGCGGCGCTGCTGATGGGGGCGTGGGCGTGGGGGGCAATCCCGCTCGCCGACCCGCCGCAGCCGTTGCGCGACAAGGATGGCAAACCCGAGACAGGGCTGGTCGACCCCTTTGTGCCGCGCGGCGCGGCGGAAGACCCCGAGATGCCCGGCAGCGGCCTCACTCGAACCGCCGCCGGCGAGTTGCCCGCCGACTTCCGCATCCTTGCCATCTCCATCCCCGTCCGGGGCGAACCCACCGCGCTCATCCGCATGGCCAAGGACGACGAGCCCACCCTTGTGCGCCAGGGCGACCAAATCCGCGTGCCGCGCGCCGACCCGCGCCGCGCCCGCGCCCGCGCCGCCGAGGCCGACCCCAACGCCCGCACCACCTTCTATCTCTACGTCAAGACCATTGCCGCCACCTACATCGAGGTCTACCACACCAAGACCCGCCCCGACGACACCCAAATCCTCCGCTGGTAACCCGCCATGACCAAACGCATCCTCTTTCCCCTCCTGCTTGCCTGCGCACTCCCCGCCGTCGCGCAGACACCCGCGCAGGCATCCGCCGCGCAAGCCCCCGCCGTGCCACGCCTGAAGTCTCTCATGGTGCGCGAGGCCCCCGTGGAATATGCCGTGTGGCTCCTTTCCAACGCTTGGGGCCGCCACATCGTCGTCACCGACGCTGCCAAGCCAATCACCGCCCGCGTCTTTCTCCAAGACATCGACTGCATGGGCGCGCTCAAGGCCATCTGCCGCGCCCATGGCCTCTGGTTCCGCGAAGACCCCGAAAGCGGCCTCATCACCGTCGAAACCCTCGAAGAATACGTCGGCAACGCCTCGCGCGACAATCACAAGTTCGTCGAGGTCGTCACCATCATCTATCCCCGCGCCGAGGACGTCGCCGCCAGCCTCGAGCAAGTCTTCAACGACATGGTCGTCTACAACGCCCCCGAGGAGGACGATGGCGACCCCGCCGGCGACATCGATCGCGCCCTCGACCGCATGGATCAACTCTCCGACCGCGCCACGATGGTCGAGGACGACGCCGCCGGCTCCGGCTCCGCTTCCTCCCGTCGCTCCCGCCGCAACGCCAACCTTACCGGCCTGGACAACGTTCGCGACTACTACCGCGACATGGACCGCCTCAACCGCGACAACGCCGGCATCATCACCGAGGGCACCGACGGCACCCCGCGCGCCTCCGGCCCCAGCGTCGTCTTCGTCGCCGTCTCCCGCGACACCAACAGCATCCTCCTGCGCTCCGCAGACCAAGCCACCCTCCGCCAAGTGCGCGAGGTCATCGCCCGGCTCGACCGCCCCAAACCCCAAGTCCTCCTTGAGGTCCGCATCCTCTCCCTTGACGTCACCGACGAGAAGGATCGCCAACTTGACGTCCTCTTTGGCTCCGAGGGCGGCTCCCCCGTCAAAGGCGGCTTCGTTGGCGGCTACGACAACGGCCCCGTCGGCGGCCTCACCACCGCCATGGACACCCTCGGCACCTTCAATTCCAACGCCGCCGCCCTCCAATACCTCTCCGAGAAACTCTCCCTACGCCTCAAATGGCTCGACGAGCGCGGCAAGGTCCGCCGCCTCGCCACGCCCAACCTCATGGTCTCCGATTACGAGGCCAGCCGCATCTTCGTCGGCAAGGAAACCTCCATCATCCTCAGCGTCGAGACCTCCACCACCTTCACCGGCACCGACACCGCCACGCCCACCACCTCCACCACCGCCGACATCGACCGCACAGACATCGGCACCACCCTCGTCATCACCCCAAAAATCCATGCCGACGGCTCCTGTACCATCCGCATCCTCCAGGAAAACGCCGAGGAAGGCAACGCCAAAAACATGAGCTACGGCCCCAATACCGAGCGCATCGAATACCAGACCACCGACGTCGTCAAGCAATCCATCGTCTCCACCATCGTCGCCAAATCCGGCGAAACCCTCGCCCTCGGCGGACTCGTCTCCACCATCGAGGAAGACACCGTCTCCCGCGTCCCCCTCCTCGCCGACATCCCCTGGATCGGCCCACTCCTCTTCGAACGCACCAACAAGGCCAAAACCGTCGAGGAGCTCATCGTCCTCGTCCGCCCCCACGTCATCCTCACCCCCGGCGACGCCCAACGCGTCTCCCACGGCTTCTACCAATCCATCGATGCCGACCCCCTCCTCAAAAACCTCGCCACCGGCCTCACCGAAGGCAAACCCGACACGGGGGAGACCCACTGACATGGCTGATGCCGCCCTCGAGCCCCTCTTCGCCCTCCTCGCCGAGGCCAACGCCTCCGACCTTCACTGGTGCGAGGGCGACATCCCCCGCCTCCGCGTCCACGGCTTTCTTCGCCCCGCCGAGGTTCCCGAATCCCTCCGCGGCCAATCCTTCGCCGAGCTCACCGCCCGCCTCATCGGCCGCGGCAATCTCGACCGCCTCATGCAAGAGCGTGAGTTCGACGCCTCCGCCACCGTCCTCGGCGGCAAACGCATCCGCATCAACTGCTTCTTCAAGCGCGACCGCCTCGCCTGGGCCATCCGCCTCCTTCCCGACCGCTTTCTCACCTTCGAGGAACTCGGCCTCCCCATCCCCTTCCTCCGCAACATCGTCGACATGCGCCAAGGCCTCGTCCTCGTCACCGGCGCCACCGGCAGCGGCAAAACCTCCACCCTCGCCGCCCTCCTTCACCAAATCAACCGCCACCGCCACGAACACATCCTCACCATCGAAGACCCCATCGAATACATCCACGACTCCGCCGCCTGCCTCGTCTCCCAACGCGAGGTCGGCCACGACACCCACGGCTTCCACAACGCCTTGCGCGCCGCCCTCCGCGAAGACCCCGACATCGTCCTCCTTGGCGAAATGCGCGACCGCGAAAGCATGGACGCCGCCCTCACCCTCGCCGAAACCGGCCACCTCACCTTCGCCACCCTCCACACCTCCGGCGCCGTCGAAACCATCACCCGCGTCATCTCCGCCTTCGAGGCCATCGAGCAACCCCAGACCCGCGAACGCCTCGCCGCCAACCTCAAAGTCGTCCTCACCCAACGCCTCGTCCCCTGGGCCAACCGTGCCGGACGCTCCCTCTGCGCCGAAATCCTCGTCTCCACCCCCGCCGTCCGCGCCCTCATTCGCGACGGCAAGGAACGCCAGCTCCTCTCCCTCATCGAAACCGGCGCCGCGCAAGGCATGACCACCATGACCGCCTCCCTCGCCCAACTCGTCCACCGCCGCACCATCACCCCCGAAGACGCCCTCCTCCACGCCCCCGACCGCGAAGCCCTCCTCCGTCAACTCTGACCCCCGAACAATATCGGTGCTTCCCCTGCGTTGTGCGAGCCACGTCACTTGTTGAAAAGCCTGTTGAAAACCTGTTGAGAGCGGGCGGGGCCGAGAGAGGGCCGAAAGCACGTTTTCAATCAGGGAGCGGGGTCGTTTCCCGGGATGCGCCGTACCTCCCGTCGAGACACGCCGTGTCTCGAGGGGAGATACGGCGCGTGTCTTATTGACAGGTTCTCGACATTCGGTGCCGCCGGGCGTCGTTTGTTTGACAGGCGTTGCCTTGGGGGGCTATACTGGGCGCCGTGAAGGGAGAACGGCACTGGCGGGCATGTTCGCGGCGCGCGGCAAAGGATTGGCCGGGCGCCGGGCGTGGCGTTGTCCGCGCGGCGTGCATGGCATTGGCCGTGGGTGCGCTGGCCGCGGGGGTGGCGCGCGGGGCGTTTTCGGTGGCCGGGGTCTCGGAGGGAGAGTGGACGGTGGGCGCGGCGTTCGCGGGGGTGGATTTTTGAGAGGGGGTAAGAAGGGTGGCGGCGGACGCGGAGGGGTGGGGCGGGGCGGCGT
>CASEMQ010000008.1 GCA_949289005.1 uncultured Lentisphaeraceae bacterium | reverse complement strand
CTGTCTGTCTGTCTGTCTGTCTCAGCCCACAGGGTATTTTAGCGGCCGCGTCGTCGAAAGTCAAAAGCAATTCGCGATAGTAGGCGTACTGTTTCTTGCGCGCCTCCAGCTCCGCCTCCAGCTCCGCCTCCAGCGCGGTGAAGCGGTCCAGGATCCGCGCGATCTCCTCCTGCACCGCCCTCGGCGGCACCGGAATGCGGAACCCACGGATATCGGCGATGTGCACATGGGGGACACCACCGCCTTTTTTGACGGCAAAAATGCGCGTCTGCATGTTTTGCAGGACATAGTAAAGATATTTCGTCAGAAGCGTATCAGCCCCTGTCAGGGAAAACGCGTCGCTGACGAAAACGGGCACATCCCAATATGCCACAAACCCGGCATAGGCCCCGCTTCCTGCAATGGTTACGCAAGGTTTTGTCCTGTTGGCGCAATCGCAAAAGTACGCAGGTTTTTGCCCGCCGGCGATAACGGGGATGGGGCCTTCACGGGAGGTTTGGCGTGTGATGGGCGAACCTCGCTCCATCACACACACCTCCCCGAGTGTTTTGTATGGGACGCCGTTGGGGCAGAGTTGTTGGATAAGGTCGTGGAGGCGGCTCATGGTTTGGGCTCCGGGGGGAGTGGCGGGAGGGGGTGTTCGGCGAGGAAGCGGTCGAAGTCGGAGACAATGGGCTGGGTTTTGTTGAAGGCGTCGTATTCGTCGGCGGCCTTGCGATTGGCCTGCTCGCGGGAGACGCGGCCGGGGCCTTGGAGGATGCGGTATTCCTGGAAAGAGAGGAAGGCGTCCACGCTTTTGGCGAAGGCTTCCATGGTGAAGGTATTGCGGTTTTCGATGAGGCGCTCGATGTAGTCGAAGTAGGCGGAGACGGCGCGTTCCAGGCGGCGGATTTGGTCGGCGGGGAGGTAGTTTTTGGCGATGGTGGCGTCGGATTTGAGGATACGGCCGTCGGGGGCGTTTTTCCAGGTGGCCAGCCCCATGTGGGGCTTGGCGCGGTCGGCGCCGTCGTAGACGATTTCGGCGGCGGTTTTGCCGGCGATGGCGTAGTGGAACTTGTTTTGGACAAGGGCATAGAAGCTGCGGGTGAGGGGGGCGTCTTTGTCGTAGTCGATGCTGCACTCGCGGAAGATGTCGGTGATTTGCTGCCAGACGCGCCGCTCGCTGGCGCGGATGGAGCGGACGCGCTCGAGCAATTCGCGGAAGTAGTCTTGGCCGAAGAGGCGTTCGCCTTGTTTGAGGCGCGCGTCGTCGAGGGCGAAGCCTTTGATCATGTATTCCTTGAGGACGCTTGTCGCCCAGATACGAAATTGCGTCGCGCGCTTGGAGTTCACCCGGTAGCCCACGGAGATGATGGCATCGAGGTTGTAGAATTGCGTCAGGTAGCGTTTGCCGTCCGAAGCAGTTGCCGAAATTTTTTCGGTAACTGCCTCTTTGCGCAATTCGCCGGACGCGAAGATGTTGCGCAAGTGGACGGAAATGTTGTCCACGGAGCATTCGAAGAGGGCTGCCATGGCCTTTTGGGTAAGCCAGATGGTGTCGTCGCGGACAATGGCTTCGACGGTCACGGTCTCGTCGGCGGTGCGGTAGATGAGGAAGCGTGGGTCTTGGGACGTTTTCATGGCGTGGGGTTTCGGAGTTGGGCGACGAGGACGTCGAGCTCGGCGCGAAGGGCGGCCTGGCGGGCGACGGTGGCGGCGATGTCGGCCTCAAGGGCCCGGATGTCGATGGCCTCGCGGGTGTCCTCGGGGCGGACGTAGGCGGAGACGGAGAGGGAGTAGCCTTGGGCCTCGACGTCGGCGGCGGGGACGAGGGCGGCGCGGTGGGGGATGGCTTGGCGGGCGGCCCAGTCGCGGTGGATGGCGGCGATGTTCGCGTCGGTGAGTTTGTTGGCGTTGGTGACCTTGACGCAGTCCTTGGAGGCGTCAAGGAAGAGGATGGCGTTGTCGCGCTTGCCTTTGCGCAGGATGAGGATGCAGGTGGCGATGGTGGTGCCGAAGAAGAGTTTGTCGGGGAGCTGGATGACGGCATCGACGGCGTTGCTGTCGACGAGCCATTTGCGGATCTTGGCCTCGGCGCCGCCGCGGTAGAAGATGCCGGGGAAACAGACGATGGCGGCGGTGCCGCTTTCGGCGAGCCAGGCCCAGCAGTGCATGACGAAGGCGAAGTCGGCCTTGGAGGGCGGGGCGAGGATGCCGGCGGGGGCGTAGCGCGGGTCGTTGATGAGGGTGGGGTCGTTCTTGCCGGCCCATTCGATGGAATAGGGCGGGTTGGAGACGATGGCCTCGAAGGGCTCGTCGTCCCAATGCTTGGGGGTGGTGAGGGTGTCGCCGAGGGCAATGTCGAACCTGTCGTAGTCGACATCGTGCAGGAACATGTTGATGCGGCAGAGGTTGTAGGTGGTGAGGTTGATTTCCTGGCCGAAGAAGCCTTGGCGGACGTTGTCCTTGCCCAGCACCTTGATGGCCTTGAGCAGGAGCGAGCCGGAGCCGCAGGCCGGGTCGTAGACCTTGTTGACGGAGGTTTTGCCGTGGGTGGCGATGCGGGTGAGCAGCTCGGAGACTTCCTGCGGGGTGAAGAACTCGCCGCCGCTCTTGCCGGCGGACGAGGCATACATGCCCATGAGGAACTCGTAGGCATCGCCAAAGGCGTCGATGGCGTTGTCCCGATAGCGGCCCAGGCGCATCTCCGCCACGCCATCCATCAGCTTCACCAGGTTGGCGTTGCGCTCGGCCACGGTGTTGCCCAGCTTGGGGCTGTTCACGTCAAAGTCCGCGAAGAGCCCCTTGAAGTCCTCCTCGCTGGGCTGCCCCAACGCGGAAGCCTCGATGCCGCGGAAGACGGCCGCGAGGGTCTCGTTCAGGTTCGCGTCTTGCGCGGCGCGGGCGTGGACGTTGCGGAAAAGGCTTCCCGGCGGGATGAAGAAGCCCTTTTCCTCCACGATGCCCGCGCGGGCCGTCTCCGCCGTCGCGTCCGGCAACGCGGCGTAGTCGAAGCCCGCCTCCTCGGTTTGCGCCACATAATCCGCCAGGTTTTCGGAGATGTACCGATAGAAGAGCATACCCAAGACGTATTGCTTGAAGTCCCAGCCGTCCACGCTGCCACGCAGCCCGTTGGCGATTTTCCAAATGGCGCGGTGAAGTTCCGCCCGTTCCTGTTCCTTGCGCGTGTCCATGCCGTTCTCCTCTGCCGCCCACTATACCCGATTTTTCCCCGGGCCGCAAGGTTCCCGGACGCGTCCGGGGGAGAGGCGGGGCGAATTACACAAATGTGTCGCAGGGGGCGCAGGAAGGTTACATTCTTTGCACGATTGGCGCAACGGTTTGTTCTGAAATGGTTTAAGGCGTCAATGCGCGATGTTGGCGTGTGCGGGCAATGGAGAAATGTGTAACGCATGGCGGGGCGATGGGGGGGCGTTTGGGATGTTTTTGGGGGATGTGAGGCGCGTGACGGGTGTTTGGCACGGCGGTTGCAAAGGAATACGTCAGACGTTCGGCGACTTGCCGGACATAACACCCGGAGGACTCATGGACGAGACGAAAATCGAATATGGCACGGACGTTTTCAACGAAAGTGTCATGCGGGCGTACTTGGCGAAGGACACGGCCGAGGCGTTGCTCCATACCATGCGCGACCATGCGCCGTTGAACCCGGCGATTGCGAACGAGGTGGCCCACGCGCTGAAGCAGTGGGCGATGGCGCGTGGCGCGACGCATTTCACGCACTGGTTCCAGCCGCTCACGGGAAGCACGGCTGAGAAGCACGACGCGTTTTTTGAGCCGATTGGCGTGGGGCAGACGTTGGCGCGGTTCTCGGGGAAGAACCTGATCATGGGCGAGCCGGACGCGTCGAGTTTCCCGAGCGGTGGCTTGCGGCGCACCTTTGAGGCGCGCGGGTACACGGCGTGGGACGTGACGAGCCCGGCGTTCATCAAGCGCCACGCGAATGGCGCCACGCTGTGCATCCCCACCGTTTTCTGCTCGTACACGGGCGAGGTCTTGGACAAGAAGACGCCGCTGCTGCGCTCGATGCAGGCGTTGGAGAAGGCGGTGCGTCGGCTGATGGCGGCCTTCGGCGCGCCGGCGGAGGGGCACGTGGTCTGCACGTTGGGGCCGGAGCAGGAATATTTCCTGATTGACCGCTCGTTCTGGCTGAAGCGCCCGGATTTGATTCAGTGCGGGCGCACGCTTTTCGGGGCGCCGCCCGCGCGCCATCAGCAGCTGGAGGATCATTACTTCGGCTCGATCAAGCCGCGCGTAATCGCGTTCATGGAGGACGTGGAGCGCGAGCTGTGGCGCCTGGGCATTCCCGCGAAGACGCGCCACAACGAGGTGGCGCCGGCGCAGTTCGAGCTGGCGCCGATGTTCGAGGAGCTCAACCTCGCCGTGGATCACAACATGCTTGTGATGGAAACGCTGCGCAACGTGGCCGAACGTCATGGCTTTGTCTGCCTGCTCCACGAGAAGCCTTTCGCGGGCGTGAACGGCAGCGGCAAGCACAACAACTGGTCGGTGGCCTATGACGGCAAGAACCTGCTCGACCCCGGCAAGAACCCGCAGGAGAACGCGATCTTCCTGGCCATGCTGGCGAGCGTCATCCGCGCCATCGATCTGCATGCGGACATCCTGCGCGCGGCGACGGCGGGCGCGGGCAACGACCATCGTCTGGGCGCGAACGAGGCGCCGCCTTCCATCATCTCCATCTTCCTGGGCGAGGAGCTCAGTGGCGTGATCGACCGCATCGAGAAGGGTGCGCGCGCCACCGGCGGGCAGGACGCGACGCTGCGCGTGGGCGTGGACACGTTGCCGCCCCTGCCGCGCGACACGACCGACCGCAACCGCACCAGCCCCTTCGCCTTCACGGGGAACAAGTTCGAATTCCGCGCGCCGGGCTCCAGCCAGAACTGCGCGGGCGTCTGCATGGTGCTCAACACCATCGTGGCCGAGAGCGTGGACACGGTGGCGGCGGCCATCGAGAAGTTGCCGAAGGAGCGCTTCAACGACGGGCTCCAAAAGATTTTGCAGGCCGTCATCACAGACCACAAACGCGTCATCTTCAATGGCGACGGCTATTCCGAGGCGTGGGTGGCCGAGGCCGCGCGGCGCGGCTTGCCCAACCTCCACGCCACGCCCGAGGCGCTCGCCCCGATGCTGGCGCAGAAGAACCTGGATCTCTTCGCCAAGGCCGGCGTGCTTTCGCCCACCGAGATGGAGAGCCGCCACGCGGTCTTCATGGAGGAGTATGCGCGCAAGGTGACCATCGAGGGCAAGGCCGCGCTGGAGATGGCGCGCAGCATGATCGAGCCGGCGGCCACCGCCGAGTTCGGCGCCGTCTGCAAGGCCATCGAGTCCGCGCAGGGCATCGGCGTCCGGGCGGGCGTCAGCGTGCGCGAGGTGGCCGAGACCCTCGGCATGGGGCTCGACGCGCTCCACGAGGCATGCAAGGCGCTGGAGGCCGCGCTGGGCGCGGGCGAGCCGGCGCGTATCCTGGAGGCGCTCGCCACCCTGCGCAAGTCGGTGGACAAGCTGGAGGAGGACGTGGACGACGCGCGTTGGCCGCTCCCGAAATATCGCGACATGCTCTTTGTCTACTGAGCGCGACCATGTCCGATCCCATCCGGCATGAGTGTGGCGTGGCCCTGCTTCGATTGCGGCGGCCCGCCGCCTATTACGAAAAGGCCTACGGCACGGGTGCGTACGGCTTCCAGAAGGCCGTGCTGATGCTGGAGAAACAGCACAACCGTGGGCAGGACGGCGCGGGGCTCGCCAGCCTCCGCCTCCACCCCGCCCAAGGGCAGCCGTGCTACGACCTGGAAAAGTCCGCGGCGCAGATGCCGCTGGCCGATTTGGTGGCGCGGTGCGGGCGGCGGATCGCGGCGGGCCCGGAGGCGTTTCGCGGCGAGCTTTTCCTGGGGCATTTGCGCTATGCCACGTTCGGGCGGCACGAGGTGGCCGCATGCCACCCGTTCGTGCGGGACAGCGCCTTCCTCAACCGCGTGTTGCTGCTGGCGGGCAACTTCAACCTCACCGACACGCACGACCTGGCCGAGACGCTCGCCAAGGGCGGCCACCATCTGCCCAGCCTGGCCGACGGCGCCGTGATCCTCCAATGCATCATCCATGCGCTGGAGCGCGAACATGCCCGGCCCGAGGGCTTCCGCGGCCTGGAACACGTCTTACGCGAGGCCGCCTCGCGATTCGATGGCGCGTTCACGCTCTGCGGGATGCTGGGCGACGGCACGGCCTTTGCCTTGCGCGACGCGCACGGCATCCGCCCCGCCTATTGGTGGGAGAGCGACGAGGCCGTGGCGGTGGCCTCCGAGCGGCCGGCCATCCAGGCGGCCTTCGACGCGCCGACGGGCGCGGTGCGTGAGTTGCCCCCCGGCCAGGCGCTGATCGTCGCCCCGGATGGCACGGCCACCCTGCGGCCGTGCCTCGACCCCGCGCCGCGCCGCGCCTGCGTCTTCGAGCGCATCTATTTCTCGCGGGCGAACGACGCGGAGATCCATGCCGAGCGCAAACGGCTGGGGCACGCGCTGACGCCGCAAATCGTGCGCGCCGTCAGGGGCGACCTCGACAACCTCTTCGTCGGCTACATCCCCAATTCCGCGCAGGTCTGCTTCCACGGTCTGCTGGAGACGTTGCTCGGGATTGCCGCCACGCATGGGCGCACCGTGCGCTTTGGCCAGGTGGCGGTGAAGGACGCGCGCTTCCGCACCTTCATTGCCGACGAGGCCGCCCGGCGCGACCTGGCCATGCATGTCTACGACGTCACCTACGGCCTGGTGCGCCCGGGTACGGACACGTTGGTGGTGGTGGACGATTCCATCGTGCGCGGCAACACCATGCGCCAGGCCATCCTCCCCATCCTCGACCGCCTCGGCCCGCGCGAAATCATCGTCGCCAGCAGCGCGCCGCCCATCCTCTATCCGGATTGCTACGGCATCGACATGGCCACGCTCGACGAGCTCGTCGCCTTCAACGCGCTGGAAGACATCCTCCGCGAGACGGGCCGCATCGAGGCCTTGCGCGAGGCCTATGCCGAGGCCAAGCGCCAGCTCGCCCTGCCCGACGCGCGACAAACCAACGTCTTGCGCGCGCTCTACGCGCAGGTGCCGACCGCGGCGCTGATCGCGGCCATCACCCGGCGGCTCCGCCCCGCGGGGCTGCGCGCGCGCCTGCGGATCCTCTTTCAGACAATTCCCGATTTGCGCCGCTGTTGTCCCGAGCATCGGGGCGACTGGTATTTCACGGGCGATTACCCGACGCCCGGCGGCAACCGGGTGGTCAATCGGGCCCTGGTCAACCATATGGAACATCGCCATGAACGAGCTTACTGACGCCCTTCGTCGCAAATGGCTTGCCGAACGCCTGCGCCCGGCCTTCCTGGCGCTCGCGGACGGCGCCGTCTTCCGGGGCGTCGCCTTCGGTTCGCGGCAGGACGCGCTCGGCGAGGCGGTCTTCAACACCGGCATGTCGGGCTATCAGGAAATCCTGACCGACCCTTCGTACGCCGGGCAATTCGTCGTGCTCACCACCGCCGAGGTGGGCAATTACGGGTGCAACCCCGAGGACGACGAGAGCCGCGCCTGCTTCCTCCGCGGGTTGGTGACGCACACCCTCAACCCTCCCGACAACTTCCGCGCGACCGAAAGCCTCGATGCCTTCCTGACACGCCGGGGCTGCCCGGCCATCTACGGGGTGGACACGCGGGCGCTGACGCTTCATTTGCGCGACCGCGGCGCGCAGCGCGCCTATCTGCACGTGGGGGAGACGCCGATCGACGAGGCCGAGGCCATCGCCCGCGCCCGCGGCTGGGAGGGGCTCGACGGTCAGGATTACGCCGCCAAGGTCTCCTGCGGCGCGCCCTATGTCTGGAGCGGGGAAGGGCGTTTCCGGGTGGTGGTCTACGACTTTGGCGTCAAGCGCAACATCCTGCGGCGGCTCGCCGCGGAGGGGTGCCGCGTGGAGGTGGTGCCCGCCAAGACGCCGGCCGCGGAGGTCTTGGCGCGCCGGCCCGATGGCGTCTTCCTCTCCAACGGCCCGGCCGACCCCTCCGCCCTACCCTACGCGCAGGAGGCGGTGCGCGCGCTCCTGGGGGCGCGGGTGCCGCTCATGGGCATCTGCCTGGGGCACCAGTTGCTGGGGCTGGCCTGCGGGGCGCGGTGCGCACGCCTGCCCTTTGGCCATCATGGGTGCAACCACCCCGTGAAGACGTTGGCCACGGGCGCGGTGGCCATCACCAGCCAGAACCACAACTACGCGCTCTCCGGCCTGCCCGACTGTTTGGAACTGACGCACGTGAACCTCAACGACGGCACCTGCGAGGGGCTGCGCCACCGTGCGCTCCCGGCCTTCTCCGTGCAATTCCATCCCGAGGCCGCCCCGGGCCCGCGCGAGACCTTTCCGCTCTTCCGTTCCTTTGTCGCCCTCATGGAGGCCAATCGCCAATGAGCACCAAGCATATCTTCGTCACCGGCGGGGTGGTCAGCAGCCTCGGCAAGGGCGTCACGGCCGCCGCGCTCGCCTTCCTGCTCCGCCGGCGCGGTTACCGCGTGGCCATGCAGAAGCTGGATCCCTACCTCAACGTCGACCCGGGCACGATGAGTCCCTACCAGCACGGCGAGGTCTTCGTGACGGACGACGGCGCGGAGACCGACCTCGACCTGGGGCACTACGAGCGCATCGCCGGCGTGACCTGCTCCAAGGCCTCCAACTATACCAGCGGCAAAATCTACGGCGCGGTGATTGCCCGCGAGCGCCGGGGCGACTACCTGGGCGCGACGGTCCAGGTCATCCCGCACATCACCGACGAAATCCGGCGCGCCATGGGCGCCCTGCACGCCCCGGACGTGGACATCGCCATCACCGAGATCGGCGGCACGGCCGGCGACATCGAGAGCCTGCCCTTCCTGGAGGCCGCGCGGCAGTTCCGCCTGGCCTGCGCCCCGGGCGACTGCATCTTCATCCACCTCACCTACGTGCCCTACCTCAAGGCCGCCAAGGAACTCAAGACCAAGCCCTCGCAGCAATCCGTGGGCGTCTTGCGCAACATCGGCATTCAGCCGGATGTGCTCGTCTGCCGCGCCGAGCGCCACCTGGGGCCCGAGCACCTGCGCAAACTCGCCGTCTTCTGCAACGTGCCGGAACAATGCGTCATCGAGGAGCTGGACGTGCGCCACGCGATTTACGAGGTGCCCATCAAACTCGCCCAACACCGTCTTGACGAGCAGACCTTGCGCTGCCTGCGGCTGGAGCCGCGCCCGCTGGACCTGCGCGACTACCGCCACTGGCTCGCCGGGGCGCTCCGCCCCACGCGCCCCGTCACCATCGCCCTCGTCGGCAAATACATCCGCCACCAAGACGCCTACAAGAGCATTTACGAGGCCCTCTCCCACGCCGCGATGGCCCACCATGCCAAGCTGGAGATCCTGCGCGTCGAAGCCGAGGAGCTCGAGCGGGGCGACCCCGCCGCAATCCTGTCGCGCGCCGATGGCATCCTCGTGCCGGGCGGCTTTGGGCGGCGCGGCCTGCTGGGGATGTTCCGCGCCGTCACCCACGCGCGCGTCTCCGGGACGCCGTTCTTCGGCATCTGCCTGGGGATGCAATGCGCCGTGATCGCCTGCGCCCGCGACCTGCTCGGCTGGGCGGATGCCGACAGCATCGAGTTCGCCCCCGACACCGCCCACCCCGTCATCGCCCTCATGGAGGAGCAAAAGGCCATCCACGGGCTCGGCGGCACCATGCGCCTGGGCGCCTACGCCTGCCGCCTCACGCCCGATTCCCGCGCCGCGACCCTCTATGGCGCCACCGAGATCTCCGAGCGCCACCGCCATCGCTACGAGTTCAACCCGGCCTTCCGCGCGCCCTTGGAGGGCGCGGGGCTGTGCGTGACGGGGCAAAACCCGGAGACCGGCCTGGCCGAGGTGGTGGAACTCCCCGGGCACGCCTTCTTCATCGGTTGCCAATTCCATCCAGAGTTTAAGTCGCGCCCGCGCGCGCCCCATCCGCTCTTTGCGGGGTTCGTGGCCGCCGCGCTCGCCCATCGTGAAACACCGGAGCGCATGAACCATGCCTAAACGCACCGACCTCCACAAAATCCTTCTCATCGGCTCGGGCCCCATCGTCATCGGGCAAGGGTGCGAGTTCGATTATTCCGGCACGCAAGCCTGCAAGGCCCTCCGCGCCGAGGGTTACGAGGTGGTGTTGGTCAATTCCAACCCGGCCACCATCATGACCGATCCCCACCTCGCGGATCGCACCTACATCGAGCCGCTGACCCCCGATTGCGTCGAGGCCATCATCGCCCGCGAACGCCCCGACGCCCTGTTGCCGACCCTCGGCGGCCAGACGGCGCTCAACCTGGCGATGGCCCTCTTCCGCAACGGCACCCTCGCCAAATACGGCGTGGAGATGATCGGCGCCAACGCCGCCTCCATCGAGCGCGCGGAAGACCGCCTCAAGTTCAAGGAGGCCATGCAGGCCATCGGCCTGGACGTCCCGCGCTCGGGCTCGGCGCACACCTTGGAGGAGGCCCGCGCCATCGCCGCGCGCATCGGCACCTGGCCGCTGATCGTCCGCCCCGGCTTCACGCTCGGCGGCACCGGCGGCGGCATCGCGCAGGACCCGGACGACTTCGACCGCGTGGCGCGCGCCGGCCTGGACGCCTCGCCCGTCTCCGAAATCCTCATCGAGGAGTCCCTCCTCGGCTGGAAGGAGTTCGAGATGGAGGTCGTCTGCGACCGCGCGGGCAACGCCGTCATCGTCTGCTCCATCGAGAATCTCGACCCCATGGGCGTGCACACCGGCGACTCCATCACCGTCGCCCCCATCCAGACCCTCTCCGACGTCGAATACCAGGCCATGCGCGACGACTCCTTCACCGTCATGCGCGCCATCGGCATCGCCACCGGCGGCGCCAACGTCCAATGGGCCGTCCACCCCGAAACCGGCCGCCGCGTGATCATCGAGATGAACCCGCGCGTCTCCCGCTCCTCCGCGCTCGCCTCCAAGGCCACCGGTTTCCCAATCGCCAAAATCGCCGCCCGCCTCGCCGTCGGCTACACCCTCGACGAACTGCGCAACGACATCACCGGCACCACCCCCGCCTCCTTCGAGCCCGCGCTCGACTACGTCGTCGTCAAAGTCCCCCGCTTCGCCTTCGAGAAGTTCCACGGCGCCGACGCCATGCTGGGCACCCAGATGAAGTCCGTGGGCGAGGCCATGGCCATCGGCCGCACCTTCGGCGAAGCCTTCCAAAAAGCCATCCGCTCCCTGGAGACCGGCCGCGCCGGCTTCGGCGCCGACGGCCGCGACGCCTTCACGACGCTCCCCGACGCCGACCTCGCCGATGCCCTCGCCCGCCCCACCGCCGAACGCCCCGGCCAGCTCCACGAAGCCTTTCGCCGCGGCTGGAGCGTCGAGCGCCTCCACGACCTCACGGCCATCGCCCCCTACTTCCTGCGCCAACTCCGGGAACTCGCCCTCTACGAAGACGAGATCGCCGCCGCCGGCTCACTTGACGCCCTCGCCGCCGACCCCGCCCGCTTCCGCCAGGCCAAAGCCTTCGGCTTCTCCGACCACCAGATCGCCCACCTGCTCGGCACCGACGAGGTCGCCGTCGCCAACGCCCGCCGCGCCGCGGGGCTCCTCCCCGGCTACGGCCTCGTGGACACGTGCGCCGGCGAGTTCGCCGCCAAGACACCCTACTACTACGGCACCTACGGCCTTGCGCCCGCCCCCGCGTGCCCCGGCGACAGACCCGCCATCCTCGTCATCGGCGGCGGCCCCAACCGCATCGGCCAAGGCATCGAGTTCGACACCTGCTGCTGCCAAGCCGCCACCGCCCTCCACGCCCTCGGCTACCGCGTGGTCATGGCCAACTCCAACCCCGAGACCGTCTCCACCGACTACGACACCTCCGACGCGCTCTACTTCGAGCCCCTCACCACCGAAGACCTCGTCAACGTCTACAACCGCGAATGTTGCATCGGCGCCATCGTCCAATTCGGCGGGCAGACGCCACTCAACCTCGCCCAATCCCTCAAAGCCGCCGGCCTCACCATCCTCGGCACCTCCCCCGACGACATCGACCTGGCCGAGGACCGCGAACGCTTCAAGGCTCTCGCCGAGCGCATCGGCATCCTCCAGCCGCCCAGCGGCATCGCCCACACCGTCGAGGAGGCCCTCGCCATCGCCGACGCCATCGGCTTCCCCCTGCTCGTCCGCCCCTCCTTCGTCCTCGGCGGCCGCGGCATGGTCATCGTCCACCGCCGCGAAGCCCTCGCCGACCTGGCCCGTCAAGCCGTCGCCATCGCCGAAGGCAAGCCCATCCTCATCGACCGCTTCCTGGAAAACGCCATCGAGCTGGACGTCGACTCCGTCACCGACGCCTCCGGGACGACCGTCGTCGGCGCCATCCTGGAGCATGTCGAGCCGGCGGGCGTCCACTCCGGCGACGCCGCCTGCGTCACGCCCCCCATCTCCCTGGCCCCCGCCATCGTCGCGCGCATCCACGACTACGCCACCGCCTTCGCGCGCGCCCTCCGCGTCTGCGGCCTCATGAACCTCCAGCTCGCCGTCCGCGGAAACGACATCTACATGATCGAGGTCAATCCCCGCGCCTCGCGCACCGTCCCCTTCATCTCCAAAGCCATCGGCATCTCCCTCGCCGCCGTCGCCGCGCGCGCCATAATCGGCCAAACCCTCGCCGAGGCCGGCCTCCCCGCCGAGCGCACCCCCACCTGCTTCGCCGCCAAAGAGGCCGTCTTCCCCTTCGCGCGCTTCCCCGGCGCCGACGCCGCCCTCACCCCCGAGATGAAGTCCACCGGCGAGGTCATGGGCCTGGCCGACACCCCCGGCCTGGCCTACCTCAAAAGCCAGCTCGCCGCCGGCAACCGCCTCCCCCTGCCCACGAAAGACCGCCCCGCACCGCTCGTCCTCCTCTCCCTGCGCGAGGCCGACAAACCCTCCGGCGTCGCCGCCGCCAAACGCCTCGCCGCCCTCGGCTACCGCTTCGCCGCCACCCGCGGCACCGCCACCGCACTCTGGGAAGCCGGCCTCCGCCCCGCCGCCCTCTTCCGCCTCAACGAAGGCCACCCCAACGCCGAAGACCTCATCGCCGGCCACGAGGCCGACTGGGTCGTCGTCACCGCCGAACCCGGCGCCGCCGGCGACGCGCAGGCCATCCGCGCGCAGGCCATCCTCCGCGGCATCCCCATGACCACCGTCCTGCAAGGCTTCCTCGCCGCCGCAGGCGGCCTCGCCGAACGCCTCGGCGGCGCACTCCCGCCCCCCCGCGCGCTCCAAGACCTCTGATTCACACCCCTTTTTCGCAAACCACAAGGCCCTGCGGCGGGTGCCGCAGGGCCGCCTTTTCCCCACACCCCGCGTCCGTTCGTTCCCTTTGTGGCCTATGCGCCGTTTCCCCGGACACAATCGCGTCAAACCCAATCCGGAAAAACACACAATCCGACCCTGTTGATAACTTTTGCGAGCCTGTTGAAAACCTGTTGAGAGCGGACGGGGCCGAAAGGGGTCAAAAACCGTCTTTTCAATCTATACAAGGGGTCGTTTTCCTGGATGCGCCGTACCGCACATCGAGACACGCCGCATCCCGACCCGAGGTACGCCGCGATCCAAAACGCCTCGCCCGTCGAAAACGCGCCTGATTGGCGCGCACAAAGTTACACAAAAGTCCCATGAAGACGCACGTGGATTTCCGGGGAAACAGGATTTTCCCCAAAAACCTTCGTGAGCCCTGGCGAAAACCTCCGTGTGCCTTTGCGCGCCCCCCACACACCGGCGGGCCCGCGCGGTTTGACAGGGTCGCGGGGGATGAGGTAGACTGTGGGTATTGTTTGGTTGGCGAGAGAGCGGTGTCATGGCGATGAATGTGTTTGGGTTGATGGCTTCGCTTGCAGCGTCGATGGCGGCGTTCGCGCCGTTGGCGTGGGGATGCGGATGGGACATGTTGCGGAAGGAAAGTGTTTGTGAAATGCGGGCTGGGACTGCGCGTGTGCCCGAGGTCGGAGGTGTCTTGTGCTGCGACTGACTTGCTTGCGTGTCCATGCTTATGGCGCGTCGGCTCGCCCTTCGCCCGCTTGTCGGGCAGTCTGTTCGCTGTTCGCCAGTCTCTGTTCACTGTTGAAGCGGTTGGCGGTGGCGCGGGGGAAGGATGACCGGGAGCTGTTGGTGGATTTGTGGCAGGGGGGCGGGGACGCTTCTTCTCTTTCTTCATGATAGGTCCTCATAATGTGCGCAAACACATCATACACTTTCCACTTTGGATTTTCTTCGGAATACTATGATGCCATTCTCGATTTAATTTATTATAACTATCGGCATTACTGTCCGGCTTTTTGCAAATGGGCGAGTCGTGATTCTATCGGTGAGAAAAGTCTCCTTAATTTGTATTTGTTTACAAGGGAATCAAGACACGAGTAGTTCTAGGAGGTAGAAAATGCCAAGGAAAATCATCGTCTACTTATTTGTGGGAACTTTGATGAAAATGCCTTTCATTTCCGGTTGCGCATATATAAACTATCGACATTGTCCAGACGAGATGGCATTGCATACGCAATTCAACGTGTTACGCAATGATTTGTTACAGGGGACCTTTTACTGTGGAAGCGATGATGTCTGGCATTACTTTGTCGTTGAAAGACGATTGTGGTTTATTATTATCGAAGATGGTCTGAAATCCCCTGCAACAATCCCATTGCCGTTTTCAATCAAGCCTTTAAGTAAAGAGCGAAACACTTGGGTTGTTATAGACGGTTACACAACATGGCTGGATGGATTAAATTGACTTATTCCATTATCTTAGCCAAGACTGGCATCTCGCTCATGATGTGGATCCCTTTGATTGGGCGTATCGTTTAGACGGGAATACACACGGAGACAATGTCAGAGCGTATATACGTGTCAGACCGCCAAAATGACAAAGTCGTATCATGTGAGCATAGGTTTGGAAGACGGTATGAAGGCGTTAAAGGTATTAGGTTTCTTTGCGATCCGATTAGTCCTAGTTTTTTTCGCGGGAAGTGGCTTTTTCTTATACTTTTCGCTTCTGGAAATTCCGTTTTTCACACCAGATACTATTTTGGTCGAAGACTCGTTCGTGCATCTTCTTTATGAGGCAGGAGGCCCTCGCTTCTTCTACTTGACCTTTGGAACGTTTTTTGGAGGAGCCTTTTGTTTAGGTTATCTCTATTTTAAATTCATGAGATGGCTTAACTAAACCGTATCTTATCGAATGTCGATAAATTTGCGAAAAGCGCTTGAGAGGACTTAGAAAATACGCATGGGCGGGTAGACCTTTTGGGAGGCGTTTGGGCAGAACATGATGACGCATATGGAAAAGTTGCCATCGGTGACTTACGACTCCACCACAGGCCGTATCGCCGAATCCGATGGCTTTGAGTGGGAATACCTCGCAGGATCCAATCTCAAATCCTCCCTCACCTATCCAAATGAGGCCGTGGTCACGTGGACGTATGAACCCCACCGCGACCTTCTCACCGCTGTAGAATGTCAATAGAATTGCGCAGGGGGCGTGGGATGGCGTGGAAGATTTGCATGGGTCAGGGGGCCTTTCGGGGTGAGCGGGGGTAGTGGACGATGAGGTGGTGGGTCTGTCTGAGCGTGTGAGGGCTCTGCTTGGAGAAGTCGGTGGGTTTGTGGTGGTAGGTGCGCACG
>CASEMQ010000007.1 GCA_949289005.1 uncultured Lentisphaeraceae bacterium | reverse complement strand
TGGGAGACGGCGTCTCCCACCCCGGGATGCGCCGTGCCTCGGGGGGAGGTACGGCGCATCCCAAAAAACGACCCCTTGTATAGATTGAAAAAGCGCTTTTGGGCCTCCTTCGGCCCCGCCCGCTTTCAACAGGTTTTCAACGGATTTCGGAAAGTTATCGACAGGGACAACAATCCTCTTTCAACAGGCGCGACCGTCTGGCAAGTGGGGAAAGACTGGCAAGCGAGCGAGAGCTGTAACGATGGGGCAAAGACGGCGGTGTTTCTTGAGGGAAATCAAGGTCGAGCAAGACGAGGCATGGCCGCCAAACAAAGGTCCATCACCGCCGAGACGCTGCCTGGCCTTTTCGTCCCGGTCGTCCTTTTCACCCCTGTGGCTTTTTGGCTGCCGTTCCCCTTTCACCATCATTTTCCTGACAGTCCATCCGATTCTGTCGGCGAAAGGCGCCCCAAAATCCGCGACAATTCGCGAAATCGACGGTTCCCGAATGGCGTTTCCCCAAAACGCCACTGCCCCAAAACGGCGGTTTTGCTCCTTTGCTTGCCCTAATTTACGCTTGTCCCGTTGCGGTCTTCGTGGCGGTTTGTTATAATCATTCCAGTTTTAACCATCCAAAGGAGAGAAACCATGAAGAAGTTTGTTTGCCCCATCTGCGGGTATGTCCACGTTGGCGACACGCCGCCCGAAAAATGCCCGCAGTGCGGCTGCGCCGGCTCCAAGTTCATCGAGAAGGCCGCGACCGGCAAGATGGAATGGGCCGATGAGCACCGCGTGGGCGTGGCGAAAGGCGTTGACCCCGAGATCGTCGAGGGGCTGCGCATGAACTTCACGGGCGAGTGCACCGAGGTGGGCATGTACCTGGCGATGGCCCGCGTGGCCACCCGCGAGGGTTATCCCGAGGTGGCGGCCTTCTATCAGCAGGCCGCGTGGGAAGAGGCCGAGCATGCCGCCAAGTTCGCGGAGTTGCTGGGCGAGGTCATCACCGACTCGACCAAGAAGAACCTGGAACTCCGCGCCGCCGCCGAGCAGGGCGCCTGTGCCGGCAAGCTGGAACTCGCCAAGAAGGCCAAGCAACTGGGGCTGGACGCGATCCATGACACCGTGCACGAAATGTGCAAGGACGAAGCCCGCCACGGCGCCGGCTTCGAGGGGTTGCTCAAGCGCCACTTCGCCTAAGCGGCCATGCGCGAGAAGGCCGCCACCGAACCGACAGGCCGCCGGCACCTCCGCGCGCACGGGCTGACGCCCTCCGAGCCACGCCTGGCCATCCTGGCGTGGCTCGCGGGGCACCCCATCCACCCAACGATCGACCAAATTTTCCGTGCGCTCCGTCCAAGACACCCCACGCTGTCGCGCACAACCGTTTACAACGTGTTGCACGCGTTCGTGGCGCATGGCTTGGCCACGGTGATCCGGACGGAGGATGGCGAGTTGCGCTTCGATGGGCGCACCGACCCGCACGCGCACTTCAAGTGCACGCGTTGCGGCGCGTTGGAGGATTTGGGCGCGCTCCCGGGCGATTTGCCCCGGCAAGTGGCATTGCCCCAAGGCTTCCGGGCCGACGAGGCATCGCTTGTCCTCTGGGGGCTTTGCCCCGCGTGCGCCGCGGCGGACACGACGCACTGACCCGCGCCCCCCAAAAACTTGATGGACGCCCCGCGACACCGTCGCCGGGTGCCCGTTGCGATTGCAACATCAAGACGCGACGAAACATCCGCGCTTCCCGGGCAACGTTTTCTCGGCCACGAGTGCCCTTTCCCATGCGGACGACACATCGTCCACCCATTCCATCGTCGCCCGAACGGGGCGCCCTGTTTTCTGTTCACTGTTCTCTGCTCACTCATTTGCTATAATGGCGGCATGGCGGCGAAGGGTCGGATTTTGTTGCATGCGTGCTGCGGCGTTTGCGCGGCGCATTGCGTCCATCTCTTGAAAGAAGAGGGATGGGAGCCGACGGTATTTTTCTTCAACCCAAACATCGCGCCGCGGGCGGAGTATCTGCGGCGGCGGGAGGCCGCGCTGGCGTTGGCGCAAGCGGAAGGTGTACCGTTCGTGGAGGACACGCCGGACCACGAGGAATGGTTGGAGGCAGTGGCGCGGGGCTTCGAGGATTGCAAGGAGGGTGGCGCGCGGTGCGCACGCTGTTTCCGTTTTTCCTTGGCGCGGGCGGCGGCGCGGATGAAGGCGCTGGGGTGCGCGGCGTTTACCACGAGCCTGACGGTGTCGCCGCACAAACGGAGCGTGTTGCTCCATGCTATTGGGCGGGAGGTGGGGGGCAAGGCTTTCGTGCCCTACGACTTCAAGAAAAAGGATGGGTTCAGGGATTCCAACCGCCGCGCGGCGGCATTGGGGCTCTATCGGCAGGTTTATTGCGGGTGCGAGTTTTCAATGCGTCATCGGGAACCGTTTCGGGTAGTGATTTTGGGGATGGGCTATCGCGGCAGGGTCTACGCACGCTGGGCACTGGCGCACCCGGAGGATTTGCGCGTGGTGGCCATCGCGGAGCCGGACGCGGCGGAGCGCACGGCATGGGCGGAACGGCTGGGGTTGGCACCGGGCGCGATTTTCGCCGATTGGCGGGAAGCCTTGGAGGTGGCCGGCGCGGAGGCGGCCATCGTGGCATTGCCCGACCGCCTGCATTACCCGGCGGCGATGGCGGCTTTGGCACGGGGGCTCCATTTGCTGTTGGAGAAGCCGATCGGCGCCTCATGGGAGGAGTGCGTGGGACTGGACGCGACGGTGCGCGAGACGGGGCTCTTGGTGCAGGTGGGGCACATCTTGCGCTTCACGCCCTATTACGCGAAGATCGCGGAGTTGGTGCATGGAGGGTCGCTGGGGCGGTTGGTGAGTATCCAACATCTGGAGCCGGTCGGCTACCGCAAGGCCGCACACGCTTTTTGCCGAGGCGCCTTTGGGCGCACAGGGGAGAGCACCCCGATGATCGTGCAGAAGTGCAGCCACGACTTCGACCTCTTCGCGTGGTGGGTGGGGCGGCGGTGCCTCGTGGCGCAGTCCTTTGGCGGGTTGCGCCACTTCCGCCCGGAGTGTGCGCCCGCGGGCGCGGCGACACGTTGCCTCGACTGCCCGGCGGCCATCGAGCGGCGGTGCCCTTACTCCGCCATCAGCCTTCTGCGCGAGGGTTCGGATTTGCGCTACGCGCTGGCCGATGCCTCGCCCGCGGGCATCGAATCCGCCCTGCGCGGCCCCTACGGGCGGTGCGTCTATGCCGGCGGGAACGACGCGGTGGACCACCAGACGGTGAACCTCCTCTTCGAGGGCGGGATAACGGTGCAACACTGCATGGAGAGTTATTCGTGGGCACGCGACCGCGAGACACACCTCTGCCTCACCGACGGCGAGATTATCGGCGACGCGCGCACCCTCACCATCCGCCGTTACTCCGACCGCTCCTCTTGGATCTGGGATGCCGCGCTGGAGGCCGGCGGCGCCACGCACGACAGTTCCTACGCCATGGGCAACGGCGGACTCTTGCGCGATTGGGTGGACACCCTGCGCACCCTGCCGCCCGTCCGTTACGCCGCCCGCTTCCACGAATGCATCCAAGCCCACGCCATGGCCTACGCCGCGGAAGCCTCGCGCTTGGCCGGAGGCCGCCCCATCCCGCTGGCCACACTCTAACGCGATGGCGAAATTGTGATATAATGCATGGACATTATACGAGGTGCTATGGAAAGCGTGCGATTTTATTTGCCAACGGCGATTTTCTCGGGCCCCGGGTGCGTCCGCAAAGAAGCGGAACGATGGCTCTTGGGCAAGAAGGCTTTGATTGTGAGCGGGGCTCAAGGCGCGGAACGCTCGGGAGCGTTGGGGGACGTGACGGAGACGCTGAAAACGCATGGGGTGGCGTGGGCGCATTTCGCCGGGGTGCAGGCCAACCCGGACGTGGCACAGATTTACGTGGGCGCGGAACTGGCGCGCCAGGAGGGGTGCGACTTCGTAATCGGCATCGGTGGCGGCTCGCCGTTGGATGCAGCCAAGGCCATCGCCTGGGTGGCCGGCCTGAACGTGCCGCAAGCGTCCTTCTTCCGCATCGCGCCGGAGACGACCGATGCGGCGTTGCCCATCGTGGCAGTGCCGCTGACCTGCGGAACGGGGAGCGAAGTGACCCCCTATGCCATCATCACCGACCATGGGGCGAAGACCAAGCGAAACGTCTCGGCCGCCTGTCTCTTCCCGCGCGTGGCACTTTTGGACGCACGTTATCTGGAGAGCCTCCCCGTGGCGACGATGGCGGACACGGCGCTCGACGCCTTGTCGCACGCCATCGAAGCCGCCTACTCGCCGCGCGCCACGCGCTTCTCGGAAGCGCTCTGCCTCGAGGCGACCCGGCTGATCGCGCCGGAATTGGTGCGCCTGGCTCACGGAGACTTCGTGAACCGGGCGCAATTGCACTACGCCTCGACAATCGCGGGGATGGCAATCGCCCAGGCGGGGACCGGCCTGGTTCACGCAATGGGCTATCCGCTGACCTACTACAAAGGGTTCCCGCACGGCCGCGCAAACGGCGTGCTCTTGGCCGGTTACCTGGAGTTCATGGAGCGGACGTGCCCCTCGCAGACGGCACGCCTCTTGCAGGCCGCCGGCCTGCGCGACCCGGAGGAATTGCAGGCGTTGGTGGATGCCATGCTGGACACGGCTGGGACAACCCCGGAGGCGCCCTCGGAAGAAGAGTTGGTGCGCTTCGCGCGTGAGCCGCTCCGTCTGGATTTGGTCAAGAAATACCGTGCGATGCCTTCGCCCGAGGAAGTGATGGACATCTACCGCACAGGCTTTTGAGTTCACGGAACAAAGGAGTTTGAGATGGGCAACACCACCGAACGGAAGATGCGCGAGAACGCCATCGGGACGCTCTCGACCGAGGAGAACGCGGCCTGCGCCGCCTACGCCGCCGATTACATGGGCTATCTGGGCATCGCCAAGACGGAGCGCCGGGCCTACGCCGAGGCCGTGCGCCGCATCGAGGCGCACGGCTTCCGCGAATTGTCGACCTATGCGTCGCTCAAGCCGGGCGACAAGGTCTATCGCGGCTATCACGGCAAGACGTTGATGGCGGCGGTGATTGGCCAACAGCCCGTGGCCGAGGGGCTGCGCGTGATCGGCGGGCACACCGACGCGCCGCGCATCGATCTCAAGCCCGTGCCGCTGTGCGAAAAGGGCGGGCTGGCCTACTTCGACACGCACTACTACGGGGGCATCAAAAAGTTCCACTGGCTGGTTCACCCCTTGGCGCTTTACGGGGTGATTGTCAAGCCCGATGGCTCCAAGGTGGAAATCGCCATCGGCGACAAACCCGAGGACCCCGTCTTCCAAATTACCGACATTCTCCCCCACTTCGGCGCCGAGCAAAGCGGCAAAAAGGTTTCCGAAGCATTCGACCCCGAGGACATGGACGCGTTGATCGGCTCGGCTCCCGCCATCGGCCAGGCAGGCGACGACGAAGCGAAGGAGCGCGTGAAGCGCAACATCCTGCGCATCTTGGAAACGGAATACGGCGTGACGGAGGAGGACTTCCTCTCTGCGGAGCTGGAGTTGGTTCCCGCGGGCCTGCCGCGCGACTTGGGGCTTGACCGCTCGATGATTGTGGGTTACGGCCACGACGATCGCGTCTGCGCCTATGCCGGGCTCAAGGCCCTGATGGATCTGCCGACCGTGCCCACGCACACCGCGATGGTGCTACTCTGCGACAAGGAGGAAATCGGCTCCGTCGGTGCCACCGGCATGGATTCCACCTTCTTCGAGAACTCCGTGGCCGAGTTGATCGCGCGCCAGACACCCGCGGGCGTCCCAACGGATCTAGCCGTACGCCGTGCCCTCGAGGCCAGCCGCATGCTCTCGGCCGATGTTTGCGCCGCGAGCGACCCGCACTTCCCGCACGCCGACTCCACCAACAACATGGCCGCCCTCAACGCCGGCGGATGCCTCATCAAATACACCGGATCCCGTGGCAAAAGCGGCGCCTCGGACGCGCGCGCCGAGTTCATCGCCGACCTGCGCCGCATCTTCGCCAAAGATGGCGTGGTGTGGCAAGCCGGCGAGCTGGGGCGCTGCGAAAAGGGCGGCGGCGGCACCATCGCCCTCTTCATGGCCCGCTATGGGATGGACGTGGTGGATTTCGGCGTGCCGTTGCTGAACATGCACGCGCCGTGGGAAGCCGCCACGAAGTTCGATTGCTACATGACCTACCGCGCGTATCGTGCCTTCATGGCCGAATAAGGAGCGAACATGGGCACCAAGCGCCTCCTCCTCGTCGATGACGACCCCAACATCCGCATGATGCTGGGCGATTTTCTCATGGCCGCCGGCTATGAGGTGACCTGCGCGGCGTCTGGGGAAGAGGCGCTCGCGCAAATGACCGAAGCGCTTCCCGACCTCGTAATCCTCGACCTCGGGATGCCGGGCATGAGCGGCACGGGCTTCTTGGAGCGCATTACCGACCGACTGGGTCGTACCCGCGTGCCCGTTCTCGTGCTGACGGCGCGCGGCGACATGGCCGAATTCTTCGCCGACAAGCAGATTGCCGGCTTCGTCACCAAACCCGCCGACCCCGACGAGCTCCTCGCCGAGGTGCAACGCATCCTCTTCTCCGAGAGCGACCTGCCCCACGGCGACACGATGCTGGTGGGCAACGACGTGCGCCGCCTGGTGGTGCTGGCCGAGCCCAACGCCATCCGTGCCAACGCTTTCCGCGAAGCTCTCGGCAAGGCCGGGTTCTCCGTGGAGGCCGTCCACACCGGCCCCGAAGCCGTTGAGGCCGTCATCGCCCGCCATCCCGCCGGCCTCATCCTGCCGATGGATGCCGAAGGGCTCGGCGCCGACGGCGTGCTGGAAATCCTCCGCAAGCTGCCCGCCGGCCAAGCCATCCCCGTGGTGGTCTACTCCGCCGAGAAGACCCCCGAGAAGTGGGCCTTTATCGACCCTCGCCAAGTCACCAAGGTCGAGGGGCTCGACGGCACGGCAATTGCCCAAGCGGCTCTCACGGCCATCGTCTGAGGAATCTCCCATGCGATGCCCCCGTTGCGGCGGCAACAACGACCATGTGCTCGACACCCGCGCCAGTGCCGACAACGCCAGCATCCGCCGACGTCGCCGGTGCAATCTCTGCGGGTGCCGCTTCACCACCCACGAACGTATTGAGCGCCGCCTGCCCCGCGTCATCAAGCGCGACGGTTCGCGCGAGCCCTTCGCCCGCGACAAAATCGAGCGCGGTCTCAACTCCGCCTGCCAAAAGCGCCCCATCAAGAGTGCCGACCTCGAGCGCCTCATCGATGGCATCGTGAATGCGATTGAGCAGAGAGGTTTGGAGGAAATCCAGTCGCAGGAAATCGGCGCGCTCATCATGGAGCGTCTCCGCCCCTTCGATGCCGTGGCCTACATCCGCTTCGCCTCCGTCTACTCCGCCTTCGACAACGTCCAGCAATTCATCGAAGCTGTCCGCCAAATCGACGAGGGCAATCCCTAGGACAACCGCCGCACACGGCACAAGCTCCCGTCCGAACGGCTGGGAGCCGCTTGTGCCTTCATGTCCGCGCCGGCGGCGCCTCACACGCCCCGCCCCGGCGACTTGGCGGAAAAGCGCAAGTAGAGAACCGCGGCGAAGATGAGGAGCAAGCCAACGGGAATGGCAACGACAATACGCCAGGCAATCGCCAAGGCCGCGAGGTCAAAGAGAAAGACCTTGGCCAAAGTAAGGCCGAAGAGCCCCAACGCGGCAAGGCGAGACGCACGGCTCGCGTACCGAAACCCAAAGGCAATCAAATAGAAGGCGAAGAGCGCCCACGTAACGCTGACGGCAACATTGGCGGCGTCGTCGCCCCATTGCGCGCCGAAGTCGTTGGCCAGGCGCGTCAACACGGCCCACACAACACAGAAGGTGGCAACCGTGGACGCGCCGCGGGCGAACGTCCGCTCGCGTTCGGTGCGCACCGCCCCAAGCGCGGCCGCCACGCACCAGGCCCAGCGCATCCCAAGCGCCAAGAGAAGTCCCGCGAGCACTAGCGGCCAGGCCAACCACGTCTCCGCGACCACAAGCCGTTCCAAGAAGAAAAAGACCACCGGCAAGACGGCCAACAGGAAAAGCGCCAGCGCAAAGACGCGCAAATAACCATCCCGCGGGCGGACGACACAGGCCAAGAGGACGCCCAAGAGGGCAACGCCGCCGGTGGAGACGCAGAACGCGATATTGTCCGTCAGTCCAAAGAGGTAAATGGAAATGGGCAGGTCGAGCAAGAGGAAAGTCCACGCGGCCAACGGCAAAACCTGGCCGATGGTCGCACGCAGGATGTCGGCCCGCAACAAGGCGTGCGCCCCCACGAACAGGACACCGACCAGACAAGTGGTGACCCGTCGGACGGAGACAGACACGCCGGGATCGACATTGACAAGCGTGACACCGAGTGCGACGGCCAAGGCGATGCAAGCGAAGCCCTGCCCCAATTCGGCAAGGGCGGGCTCGCGGACGCGATGCCCCAGCTCCACCGCGGCGATGGCCAGCACGCACCACGCCACCGTCACCTCCGCCTCGCCAAGCAGGAAGGTGACGCCAAGCGCCAAGTCGACCAACGCCATCAACACGCCGCACCACGTGAGCCGCCGCGCGGCGAGGTGACGCGTCAGAATGGCGAACAGGGCGTGCACGATTGCCAACGTCGCGGCCAGGCTCGCGCCCACGGCGTCGGGCACGCTCTGGAAAAAGAGGACGCCCCAAAAAACGGCAAGGTTCATCAGTTGCGCCGCGAAGGGGAGCCATGCCTCCCGCGTTTTCCCGCGCAGAAGCGCCATCGCCGCATAGGCCACGGCCAAAAGGTGCAACAACACGACCCACGCCTGCGAAACGTCCCGCCACGGCGCGGCCAGCGTAACGCACCACGCGAGCGCGAAGCCGAGCGCCGCCAAGGCATCCCATCGCCGCCACCATGCACCCGCGCCGACACAAAGCACGAAGAGCCCGAGATAGGAATAAAGCACGGTCAGGTTTGCCGTCTCGCCCCGCAACAACACGGGCGTGAGCATCCCGCCGACGGTCGCCAGCGTAGCCACGGCGGGCAGTCGCGCCCCCAACGCAAAGGCCCCCACCCCGAGCGTAACCACGACCATCCCGCCGAACCCCAACGAGACTGGCCACAGCGCGAACATCGCGGTGGCGGCGTAAACCGCGAAATAGAGCGCCACCGCGCCAATTCCGGCCAACCCCTCGCCCACAGGCCGATAGCGCGTACGAAGCAACCACACACCACCACCCAAAAGCGCCAGCCCCGTCAGCGCCGTCAGCGCGCACCGGCCCATCGGCCCCAACATTCCCCGCGCGATGGCCCACCGCACAAAGAACGCAATGCCGACGATCACGGTGAGAATCCCCGCGCGCACCAACCATTGCACAGCCAGCGCCGTCTCGCGCGACACCGTGCCACGCGGCGCGAACCGCCCCCGCACCAAAAACCAATCGGCAATCACCGCGCCAATCCCGGCCACCCAACGATCGAACGGCGTCTGCGTCGCGACGGCCGGCGGCGCCTTCGGCACAGGCTTCGGCGAAGGCGCCGGAGACGGCGCGACGGGGCTCGGCGCGGGGCTCGGCTCGGGCGGGGGCATAGGCTTGCGTATCACGATGGGCGCGGGCGCGGGCGGCGGAGGCGCGGGGCGATCGGCCTCCCTTACCTTCGGCGCGGGCGCGGCGACCTCATGCGTCACCGCCCTAGGCTTCTGTTCCTGTTGGGCAAGCAATTCGCGGACGGCCAACCGGAGCGCGTCCATCTCGTCGCGCAACCCCCCGAGCGTGAATAACAACCAGAACAACAAGATTGGCGTCACGAGAAGCGCGCCCATGACAAAAACCACAAGGAGAATGACAACGACTTCCATAAACACGCTCCCTTCGTTCAACTCATTTCAGTCTAGCACAATCCCGCGCAGGGCGCGCGAAGCGGGCGGAGAGGAAGCAGCGAAAGGGCACATCGTAATAACGGGCGGCAAGATGGGCAAACAGCAACGCGGCCGCGAGCGTCGCGAGAGCCAACGGCCAAGCCTGCGCGAACGTGTGCCACCCCCTGTTGGCGACGATGGCCGTGTAGGTGAGAATAAAGGGGAAGTGCGTGATGTAGAGAGGATAGGAAAGATCGCCCAACCATCGGCAAAAAGCGTCCGAGCGCCCCGTATGCGCATGGAGCCCGCCGCCAGCGCCCAACCAAACAATCAGGGGAAAGACGGCCAAAACACCGAAGAGTTCGTAAAGCCCGTTGAGCCAGAGGTGCGAGTCGCCCCCCAAACGCGGGACGGCGAAATAAGCGACCAACGCGGCCGCGAGCGCCCAGAAGGGCACGCGCACGGGGCAGGGCCGCGCCACACGCGCCAAAAGCAAGCCCAGCCCGAAGGAGAGGAAGAGCCGCAACAAGGCCACGCCCACATGCTCGGGTGTCAGCATCCAGCCACGCAGCAGGTCGCCCGTCGGCCCCAGGAAAAGCCATGCGGCCGCGCCACAGGCCATCACTCCCGCAAAGGCCGCCAACAGGCGCGTCGGCAACCACCGCAAGACGACGGCATAGGCCACGTTGCCGATGTATTCGTAGAAAAGCGACCAGGAGACGGCGTTGAGCGGGAACATCTCGCCCCACCCGCGGATGTTCAACGCCTTGGGCACTGGCAACAGAAGCACCCCCAAAACCGCAACCACGCCCCAGCGCCAAAGCGGCGTCTCGGGAATGCCGCCCCACCCCACGGACTCCGCGCCATGCGTGTAGAAGACCGCCGCGCCCAACAGACCGCCCAGCACAACCATCGGCTGAAGGCGAATGAGCCTCCGCCGCAAAAACGCGCCCAACGGCAACGCCGCGCGCCGGTCATCGTAGGCATAGGCCAAGACAAAGCCGGAGAGCAGGAAAAAGAAGTCCACGGCCAGATACGTATGGTTCAGCAAGGTATCCCGCGAGGTGCCACCCGCCAAGGCCATGTGCGTCTCCATGATATGAAAGACGGCCACCATCACCGCCGCGACGCCACGCAACGCGTCGAGCATCACATAGTGAGGCTTCGAAGGCAAAGCGACCGCCATCCGTTCCATACGCATCGAATCCCTCCCGAGGCGGCACGTGCGCCGCGCTCACTGATCCTCGTTCGCGGGCGCCTGCGTCAGGTGGCGCGCCACCAAATCTTCCCACTGTTGCCAGATGTGAGGCGCGGCATAGGCCTGGCGGACGGTGCGCGCTGCGCACGCCCCCAGGCGCGTGCGCAGCCCCGGGTCATCGATCAAGCGTTGCAACTGCCGCGCGAAGGCCTCCGGCCCCGGCTCGGCGAGCAAGCCGTTGGCCTCGTGCGTCAGCAGTCCATTGACCCCGGGCGCGTCGGCAAAGCCCACGCACGGCAACCCGCACCACATCGCCTCGGCCAAAGCCAGCCCAAAGCCCTCCACCTTCGAGGGATAGGCGCAGATGGAGGCCCGCGAGAGGATGGCGCGCGGCGTGCGCGTCACCCCGAAGAAACGCACCCGCCCCCCGAGCCCCAACCGCTCCACGCGCGTCCGGATGCGCCGCTCCCACTCAGGCGAGCCCGAGCCATAGAGATCGAGCGTCCACGCCTCCGCGCGCGCCAGCCGCGCAAAGGCCTCCAACAGCTCCAGATGATTCTTGTCCTTGGTGAAATAGGCCACGTAGACGATGCGCCGCTCGCGCGCCTCCGGGCTCGGCAACGGCTCGTCCACCGGCCATTCGATGGCGTTGCCGATGGCCGTGACCGGCGCGCGCGTGTAAAGCCGCAACAGGTCGCGAAAGGCCGGCAACAACACCTGGCACTCCACCGCCACCGGCAAGGCCGCCCGCAACCGATCCGCCCGGCGATACTTGTTCGAGGCGAAACATGTGGGCGGATAGACGTGGAAGAGCTGAATCATCGGTGCCGGCAACGCCCCCGCGTAGGTCAGCTCTACGCACTCATTGCTCCCCGACGACAAAATCAGCTCCGGCCGGATCGCCCGCAACACCGCCTGAATCCGGCGCGACGTCCGCCCCATCAGATCCAACGCCGGGACGAGCCGCAACACCCACGCCCCGAAAGCCGAGCGCAACAGCAACTTATTGATAAACGCCGCCACCGAGCGCAGGCTCACCTGCCGCACCCGATGGCACGTCACCCCCGGCGCGAAAGTCACCGACAACGGCTCCGTCGCCCGTTGTTGCGTAATCACATGCATCGCATAGCCCCGCGCCGCCAACGCGTTCACCAACGCCGCCGTCACACGGTCCGCCCCACGCCCCGTCCGCAAAAAATCCTTGTACAGCGCAATCGTTGCCTTTGCCATCACGCTCACCGCCCCCGCGTCGCCGCCAACCCACGGCGCAACATCAACGCGGCCCCACGCTCCGCGTCCCGCAACTGCGCATCCAACCGCGTGGAATCCCCGCCGAACGCCGTCAAAACCCGCGTCCGGCGCAACCGCTCGGTCATGTTCGAGATGCTCTCGTCCTCCCGCAACGCCTCGGTGTAAGCCGCCAAATCCTCGCGTGCCGCCGCAATCTCCGCCATCGTCGCCTGATACCGCGCCGTCATCGCCGCCTGCGCGGAGCGCCGTGCCTCCGCATCCACGGCCACCCACGCCGGCGCCGCTTCCTGCGCCTGGTCGTAGACCGAGCGATAAAGCGTCGCGATGCGCGCCGAGAGCTCCCGGAACCGCGCCACCGCCTCCGGCGCGTCCGCCGCGTCCACCGTGCACGCCACAGCCTCCGGCCGCTCCGCCGCCGCCAGCCACTGCGCCACAAAATCCACCTGCGGCGCCGCGCCGGCCTCAGCGAGCCGAACCTCCGCGTGTGCCGCAGGTTGCGACGCGCACCCCACCCAGGCCGCGGCGAACACTCCCGCCGCCACCCGGGTAAAACCGCGAACGACACCGCGAAAAACCATCGTCAAGCCCATCGCAAACCCTCCTTCTGCGTTTACGCCTGACAGAATACCCCAACCCAACGCCCCCGCGCAACCCCTTTTCCGCGCACCCGCGAACCCTGCCTACTGAACAACACAGCGACACGGGAAACGAGGATGCCTAAAGACACGGGAGTTTGGCGCCAGGTCGCACCCCACGCCATCCGTTTGATCGTGCCCCCACGCAAATCCACAATGCATATAAAGCAAAAGGCTGAAGCGAAACGCCTCGGCCTTTTGATGGGGACATCCTCGGAAGGATGGTGGAGCGAAGGGGATTCGAACCCCTGACCCCCACGTTGCGAACGTGATGCTCTACCAACTGAGCTACCGCCCCAAATGGAAAACGGACATACAATAGCACATCCGCCCAACCGAAAGCAAGCAAAAAAATGCCTTTTGTCGTCTTGGCGCTTCCAAGCCCGTTCCTCCCCGGCAAGCCTGTCGATAACTTTGCAAATCCTGTTGAAAACCTGTTGAAAGCGATACGCCCCAAGAAGACCAAAAATCCGTTCTTTCAATCTATACGCGGGGTCATTTTTCGAGACGCGCCGCATCTCCCCCCGAGACACGCCGCATCTCCCCCCACGATACGCCGCGTCACATATCGACACCCCTTGTCAACAACTCCTCTCCTGCCCGCCTCCGCAAAGCGACCGCGCGCGCCGCTTCGCGTGCTTGACAGGTGGCGCACAGTTGGGGTATCTTGCGCTCACATAGCCAAGCCAAGGACTCCCTTGGCGCGGCGGCACATCGATGCGTTCATCGCATACATTCGTCAGTCGGAAACTAGCACCTTCGGGCAAACACGGATGTACTTGCGGGAGCGCGTCGGGGTTATTACCCCGGCGCGCCCTCGTTTGTATGGTTTCCTGCAGGGCTGTGGTAGGCCTCCGACTAAACCATGCAAACGAAGGCGCGCCGCGACCGTTTCCCGCGTGCCGCGCCCTTGCCGCTTGGCGACTGTCTGGCCTTGGCGGAGATCATTTCCTGGAATGTGTGGCAGATGGATGGGCTCCGCTTCGTTCCGCCCGGCTGCGATCCCACGCCGGATTTGCTCGACAATCCGAAGCCGGCCTTTTGCCGTATCCGCGACTGGTCCGACCCGCGTCGTCCCAAACCCGTCTTTGTCCATACGCTTTTCGGAGAGGTGGTGGCGCCATGATGTTGCCTGTCATCGAGGACCCTTACAAATACAAACTCATCTATGTCGTTCGTGCGCGCAACGATTCGCACAAGGGATTGCTGAAGATTGGTGACGCGACTTTGACCTGTTCGTTGCCGCGTGATGCGGTCGAGGCGGCTTATCCGCCGGATTGCCCGGGTTTGAACGCCGCGGCGGAGGCGCGTGTCCGTGAATATATGCGCACCGCCGGACTGGAATGGCAGGTATTGCACACGGAGTTGGCATTGTCGGGCAAAGGGGGCGGCTTCCGGGATCATGCCGTCCATAACATCTTGCGCCGTTCCGGGTTCCCCAAGGAAGACATGGGCGAGAGCGGGGCGCGGGAGTGGTTTCGGGTGACGCTGCCGGTGGCGCTTGCCGCCATCCGGGCCGCACGGGAGGGGCGTGCCGCGCTTTCCGCCAAGGAGAGCAACCCGACGTTCGTGCCGATGGCCTTGTGGCCCAACCAACGCGAGGCGGTGGAATTGGCCAAGGCCCGGTTCGAGGCCGGCGCGCCGGCGGTGCTGTGGAACGCGAAGATGCGTTTCGGGAAGACGCTTTCCGCGATGACGCTCATCAAGGAGGCGGGCTATCGGCGGGTGTTGATCTGCACGCATCGCCCCGTTGTCCGGAAGGGCTGGCGCGAGGAATACGTCACTGTCTTCGGGGATGCGGATACGTATCGCTTCGTGGATGACGAGGAGGGCTTGCGCCGGGAGCGGGGCAACTGTATCTACTTTGCCTCCATCCAGGACTTGCGCGGCTCGCAGGCGGTCTCCGGCAAATACGCAAAGAACGCGACCATCGTCAGTGCCCAAGCTCCCTTTGGCTTTGACATCCGGCAAGCGGGTAGCATGAGACGCCAGAAACACGACTTTGCCCTGCGGCCTGACCAAACGCGTAACATTGTTTTCTACTACAACGGTTGGCGTAAAGAAGGAAAGGGCTATGTCGCGCGGACACAAGTCAAGGCACACCAAGAGTGGATGGATTGCATAAAAGTCTTCCTTCCCAAAGTTTGGGGCACGGGCGACCCGCGCACGAGCCGCATCCCCGCGTTCGTCGTCGAGCCGCCGAGCGTCTGCACCGAGACGTATCTGACGCTGACGCCCTTCGCGACGCGCCAAGAGGCCGAGAACGCCTTGCGCTACATCGAGACCAAGTTCTTCCACTTTCTCGTCGGCATCCGCAAGACTTCGCAGAACGGCGCGAAGGGCGTCTATCGTTTCGTTCCCCTGCAGGACTTCACGCGAGCGTGGACGGATGCGGGACTGTACGCAAAGTATGGGCTGACGGCAGAGGAGAGTGCGTTCATCGAGCAGACGATACCCGATGCGTCCGCGGCGCGCCCATCGCGCGAGAGACGCCCCTGACCGCCCCCGGTTGGCGCGATTTGATTTTTGACATTTGGGGGGCTATGCGCTTATACTATGGGGACTTTTCATTCCCTATGCTTAGGAGGAAACATGGCAGCGGCAATTCGCAATGTGTTGGTGGTCAACGCCGGGAGCTCGTCGTTGAAATTCATGCTCTTTGACATGACGTCGGAGACGATGTTGGCGAAGGGGCAGGTGGAGCGCATTGGCATTGGCGACGCGCTGTTCACCTTCTCGACCGAGGGGTTTTCGGAGAAGCAGGCGCCTTGCGAGGCGCCCGATCACACGGCGGCCATTCGCTTGGCCTGCGATGCGTTGACCGACCCGGCGAAAGGTGGTTGCCTGAAGTCTTTCGCGGACATCGATGCGGTGGGGCACCGCCTGGTGCATGGCGGCGAGAAGTATTCCAGCCCGGTGCGGCTGGACGAGGCGGCGTTGGCGACAATCGAGAAGCTGTCGCCGTTGGCGCCGTTGCACAATCCCGGGGCGCTGCAGGGCATCCGCGGGTGCGAGCAGGTCTTGCCGGGCGTGCCGCACGTGGCGGTCTTCGACACGGCCTTCCACCAGACGATGCCGGAGGAAAGCTATCTCTACGCGTTGCCGAAGGAGCTGCACGAGAAGTTGGGCGTGCGCAAATATGGTTTTCATGGCACGAGCCATCGCTTCGTGACGGAGCGCGCGGCGGAGATTCTGGGCAAGCCTTTGGAACAAGTGAATCTGGTGACCTGTCACTTGGGCAACGGTTCCTCCATCTCGGCGGTGAAGGGCGGCAAGTGCTTCGACACCTCGATGGGCATGACGCCGCTCGCGGGCGTGGTGATGGGGACGCGCTCGGGCGATGTGGATCCGGCGGTGATCTTCTACCTGATGAAGCATGGTTACTCGGCCGATGACGTGGACACGCTGCTCAACAAGCACGCGGGCGTGAAGGCGCTCTGCGGCAGCAGCGACATGCGCGACGTCTGCGCGGCCTGCGAGGCGGGCAACCACGACGCGCAGGTGGCGATGGCGCGCCTGGTCCACAGCTACGCGATGTATGTGGGCGGCTATGTGGCGCTCTTGGGGCACACCGACGCCATCGTGATGACCGGCGGCATCGGCGAGAACAGCTGGGAGACCCGCGAGGCGTTCCTCAAAGCCATCTCGGGGCTTGGCGTCACGATCGACACCGCGGCAAACCGCGCCACGCGCGGGGTGGTCGCGACCATCTCGGGCAAGGATTCGGCGATTCCCGTCATCGTCATCCCCACGAACGAGGAACTGATGATCGCGCGTGAGACCTTCGCGGTTCTGGCGAAGTGAGCGGCGGGGCACCGGTCCATGTTTGCTTTGACCTGCGCACGCTGGGGGAACTCCCCCAGCCGGCGCGGGCGTATTCGCTCGCGTTGATCGACGGGATGCTTCCGGCGTTGATTGCCGGCGATCGCGCGACGGTTTTGCTTGGCGCCGGGGCGACGTTGCCGCCGGACGCGATTGAACACCCCAACCTGCGCTATCGCACGTGTGCGCACCCGGCAGGCACGGCGCGGGGCGCGGCGGAAGTGACGCGGGCGTTGCGGACGTTGCGCCCGGATGTCTACTGGTCGGCCGATCCGTGCCAGCGCCCGCCGCACTGCCCGTCGCGGCGGTGGCGGATGCGCGTGGTCTACGCGGTGGAGTGCCTGCCGCGGGCAATGGGGTTTTGGCCGCGGCTCTGGCGGCGGCTGACCGTCCATCAGTGGCTGTTGGGTGCGGATGCCTTGGTCTGTCCGACGCGGGCGCTGTCAGTGCGGTTGGTGGCGCGGTTGGGATTGCGCGCGCGGCGCAAGGCGCGGGTGATCGCCAATGGCGTCAGCCCGCGCTTCCGTCGTCATTCGGCGGAGGAGGTGCTCGCGGCGCGGCGGGCGTGGCTGGTGCCGAAGCGCTATGTGATTTTGGCGGGGCATTCGGATTTTGCGGATGATCTGGCGGTGCCGTTGCGGGCGTTGGGCAACAACGAGGAGACCTCGTCGGCCACGTGCGTGGTGGTGGGCGACGCACGCCTGCCGGAAGCCCTGCGGCAGACCGTGCGCGACTGTCATTTGGAGGGCATGGTGCGCTTCATCGACGAGGCGCGCATCCCCATCGACGCGCTCTCGGCGCTCTACAGCGGTGCCTCGGCCACCTTCGAACCGGCTCGGGGAGCGGATTATCGCCCCTCGATTTTGCGGAGCCTGGCCTGCGGCACGCCGGTCATCTGCGCGGCGACGGCAATGAACCGCGAGCTGTGTGGGGCGGCCGCGTTGCGCGTCCACCCCACCGACCCGGCCGAGTGGGCGCGGGCCTTCGTCTCGCTGACGCTCTCGGCACCGTTGCGGGAACGCCTTGTGGCGGCGGGGTTGGATTGGGTGGCCGGGCGGACGTGGGGTGGCACGGCCCGGGAGACCTTTGCCTTGGCGCGCGAACTGGCGCGCCACCCCTGAGGGAGGAGGCGTGGACGTTATGGCATGGGAAATGGCGCAAATGGACGAAGAGGAGCGGCGCTTCCACGCGTATTTCATGCGGCTGGCGTTGCGCGAGGCCGAGCGTGCCGCGGAGGCGGGCGAAATCCCGTGCGGATGCGTGGCGGCACTCCTGCCCGAGGCTTATTGCGACAAGGGCCTGGCACGGCCCGGCCCCTTGGGGAGCCCGCTGTCGGCACGCCTTCTGGCACGGGCACACAACCAGGTGGAGGCGTTGCGCGACCCCACGGCCCACGCGGAAATCCTGGCCATCACGGCGGCCGCGAACGCGGTGGGCGACTGGCGGCTGACGCGCGTGGCCTTCTATGTCACCAAGGAGCCGTGCCCGATGTGCGCGGGGGCCTTGGTCTGGGCGCGGCCCGCTTTGGTCGCTTGGGGGCTGAGCGACCCCGAGCGCGGGGGCGAGCATGCTTTTGGTATACTTTCCAGCGAGCGGACCAACCATCGCCCGCGCCTTTTGCCGGGCGTGTTGGAGGCGGAGTGCGCGGAACGCTTCGCGACATTCTTCAGAAATCGACGAAAGGACCCCACCCATGACTAAACCGAAATTGATTGTTGCGCTGGCGGTGCTGTGCGCGGTGGGGACGCTTGGGGCGCAGCGTTTCCCGGGGCCGGACTACAAGGAGGAGCCGGACGTGTGCGCCTCGCCCTACGCCCAGCCCGGCGGCACCCTGGTTTACGCGGGAAACAACCCGCCCAAGAGTTTCAACGGCTACCTGGACAACAACACCTTCACCTCGATGATTTTCAGCCTGCTGTATCCCTCGATGCTGAATATCGACCCGCGCACGGGCGATTACGGCCCGGGCCTGGCCGACTGGTGGGAAATCAGCGAGGACAAATTGCTCTACACCTTCCATATCGACGAACGGGCCGTTTGGAGCGATGGATCGCCGGTGACGGCGCACGACGTGAAGGCGACCTTCGACGCCGTCACCTCGCCCAAGAGCCTCTCGGGGCAATACAAAGTGCTCTTCGCGGACGTCAAGTCGCCCAGGGTAATCGACGACAAGACCATCGTCTTTCCGTGCGCGCGCGTCCATTGGCGGAACTTCGGCAACATTGGCGGCAGCCTGGCCATCATGCCCAAGAAGTTGCTCGACCGCGCCCGGGAGAAATGCGTCGCCGAGGGGCGCGACCCGGACATGGGCTTCAATGAGCTGAACTTCGACCTGCCCATCGTGGGCGGGCCCTATCGCATCCTTGACCACAAGGAGGGGCTGAACATGACGCTCCAGCGGCGGCCGGATTGGTGGTGTTTCAAGACCCCGATGGGGCAGGGCGTCTACAACTTCGACAAGATCCGCATCCGCTTCTTCATGGACCAGAACAACGCCTTCGAGGCCTTCAAGAAGGGCGAGGTGGATGTCTACGCCGTCTATTCCGCGCGCGTCTGGAACGCGGAGTGCGTGGGCGAGCGCTTCGAGAAAAACTGGGTGGTCAAGCAAAACGTCCACAACCACGAGCCCGTGGGCTTCCAGGGGCTGGCCATCAATATGCGCCGCAAGCCCTATGACGACGTGCGCGTACGCAAAGCCTTGGCTCATCTCTTCGATCGGAGGCGCATGGTGCGCTCGCTGATGTACAACGCCTATTTCATGCTGCGTTCGTTCTGCACGGATCTCTACGATGCCGACCACCCATGCACCAACCCGCTCTATGAATACGACCCGGACGCCGCGTTGCGCTTGCTCAACGAGGCCGGGTTCCAAATCAATCCCGAGACGGGCAAGATGGAGCGCAACGGCCAACCCTTCGTCGTGCGCCTGCTCACGCGCTCCACAAGCGACAGCGTCTTCCTCGCGCTCTACAAAGAATCGCTCGAACGGCTTGGCATCGGCCTGGAAATCACGCAAAAGGACTTCGCCACCTGGATGCGCGAGATGGCCAACTACAACTTCGACGTCACCACCTCCGCCTTCTCGGCCGCGCTCTTCCGCGATCCCGAGGCCATGTGGAGCGGCGAGTACGCGAACGCCGAGAACGGCATCAACCACCCCGGTTTCCGCGACAAGCGCGTCGATGCGCTCATCGAGCAACAGAAAACCGAGTTCTCCCTGGCCAAGCGCAACGACATCATGCGGCAAATCGATGGCATCATCACCGCCGCCGTCCCCTATATTCTCACCTGGGGCACCGACTCCACGCGCCTGCTCTACTGGAACAAGTTCGGCACGCCCGACAGCGTGCTCGGAAAATACGGCGACGAGCTCGCCGTGCCCATCTACTGGTGGCACGACCCCGACTCCGCACGCGAGCTGGAGGCGGCCATGAAGGCCGGCACCCCCCTTCCGGGCCGCACGCCGGAAGTCTATTACGACGATGTTATGCCCCACGTCTCCACCGCCACCACCCCCTGACCCACGTTAGCCTATGACCGACCATCCCGACGACCCGCAGGGCGGCCTTTTTGCCGACCTTGACGCCTTTAACGATCACGATCGCACCCCATCGCCCGAAACGCCCGAAGCGGAAGAAACCCACGTAGGCGAGCCCGAGCCGGACGACACGGCCGCCGAGGCACCCGAAATCCGCGCGCGCGGCCCCTTCGGCCGCCTGATGGACGCGAACTTCCTGCAATTCGCGGCCTATTCCATCTGCGACCGCGCCCTCCCCACGGTGGAGGATGGCCTCAAGCCCGTGCAACGCCGCATCCTCCACGCCATGTGGGAAAAGGACGATGGCCGTTTCTCCAAGGTGGCCGGCGTGGTCGGCAACACGATGCACTACCACCCGCACGGCGACGCGGCCATCAAAGACGCCATCGTCACCCTCGCCAACAAACGCTATCTCATCCAAGGCCAAGGCAACTTCGGCAACATCCTCACGGGCGACGAGGCCGCCGCGGGGCGTTACATCGAGTGCCGCCTCACCAAATTGGCGCGCGAACAGCTCTTCTCCCCAAAAATCACCGAGTACGTCCCCAGTTACGATGGCCGCAACAAGGAGCCCGTCCTCCTCCCGGCCAAAATCCCGCTCTGCCTCATGCTGGGCGTGGACGGTATTGCCGTCGGCCTCTCCACCGCCGTGCTCCCGCACAACTTCACCGAGTTGCTGGAGGCCGAGATCGCGCTCCTGCAGGGCAAACCCTGCCCCACCCTGTTGCCGGACTTCATCACCGGCGGCGAGATGGATGCCGCGGAGTACGACGACGGCCGCGGCAGCGTCCGCGTCCGCGCGCATATCGAGACCCGCAAGGGCGAGAAAAACAAGCTCTTCGTCACCTCCGTGCCCTACGGCGTGACGACAGACCGCTTGGCGGAATCCATCGAAAAGGCCATCAAGGCCAAACGCCTGCCCATCCGCCATATCGACAACTTCACCGCGGAGAACGTGGAGATCGAGATCACCCTCTCCCCGGGCTCCGACGCCGAGAAGGTGCGCAAGGCACTCTACGCCTTCACCGATTGCGAGCGGCGCATCCCCAGCCGCATCGTCGTGCTCTCCGAAAACCGCCCCTGCGAGATGACCGTTCCCGAGGTGCTGGCGCGCCATGCCGAGCTGCTCAAGGACATCTTCCGCCGCGAGTTCGAGGTGCGCCTCCGCGAGATCGACGCCCTCATCCTCCGCAAGACCCTCGAGGCCCTCTTCATCGAAAAGCGCATCTACAAGCGCATCGAGGGCGTCAAGACCGCCGAGGCCATCTATGCCGAGGTGCGCAACGGCTTCGAGCCTTTCGCCGCGCTCCTAGAGCACCCCCTCACCGACGAGGAGATTGACATCCTCCTCAAGATTCCCATCCGCCGCATCTCCCTCTACGACATCAACCGCCACAACGACGAACTCAACGCCCTCCGCGCCGAGCACGCCCAGATCACCGACGACCTTGCCCACCTGGCACGCTACGCCGTCAAATACCTCAAAGCCCTCATCAAGGAATACGCGCCCCAATACCCGCGCCTCACCAAAATCGCCGACGGCTTCCAGGAAATCGACGAGCGCGCCCTCACCGCCACCGAGCTCACCATCCGCCTTTCCGAGGATGGCTACCTCGGCCACGATGTCCGCCAGGGCCAGACGCTCTTCCCCTGCTCCAGCCTGGACAAACTCTACATCCTCTGGAGCGACGGCCGCTACCGCTTCATGCCGCCGCCCGACAAATTCTTGGTTGACGCCACCTACGCCCCCGGCCAGCCGTGGCTCGACGCGTTGCGCCCCCGCGCCCCCATCCGCTTCTTCGACGCCGGCGTCTACAATCGCGACGACGTCTTCACCTGCGTCTACTACGAGCCCATCTACGGCTTCACCTACTTCAAGCGCTTTACCTGGGGCGGCATGATCATGAACAAAGACTACGCCCTCATCCCCGAGGGCGCCACCATCCTCCTCTTCTGCAAAGGCACCCCCGAGGCCATCTACGTCAAATACAAATACCTCAAGGGCCAACGCATCACCCAGCAGGTCTTCGACCCCTCCGAGGCGCGCATCGCCTCCGCCTCCTCCAAGGGCCTCCAGATGACCCCCAAGCAAATCGAGCGCATCGCCACCCACAAGGCCGCCTGGTGGGTCGAGGCCGAGGGTGCCACCAAGGGCGCACTCTTCCCCTGAGCCCGCGCCACCACATCCAACGAAAAACGCCCCCGCAGCGTCGCCGCGGGGGCGTTCCCGTTTCGCGCAATGCTGCTTACGCCAATACGCAGGGCGCGAAAAAGAGAGGATCCGTTTGTCCGGCATGGCCATTTGGTGTATCATTCCCCCTATCGCTTGAGGAGAGTTCGATGAAACGATTGCTGTTTGCCTTTTTGGCCGCGGGCCTGACCCTCTGCGCGCATGGCGTGACCGATGAACAGAAAAAGAGCCTCGAAGGCGCGCTCAACCGCTTGGAGCCCCCCGCGCTCACGCTCTTGGCCGACGACTGGGAGGCCGGCTACGGCAAAAGCGCGGAGACCGAGGCCCTGCGCACCTTCGCCAACGCGCTCCCCGAGCGCCGCCAGGCCGCGCTCGACGCGCTCGCGGCACGCGGCGACGACACCTCCGCGCAGAAACTCCTGCGCGACCTGCGCCGCGTCGTGTTGGCGCACCCGGCGCTCCGTGACATGCGCATCCTGGCCGTCCAATACGACTACGGCAAGAATGCGCGCCGGCAAAACTCCCCCGCAACGCCCTCGCTTTCATGCTACAACATGGCCGAGGCCAACCGCGGCATCTCCTCGCGCCTCATCCGCATCTCGGAACTGACGGCCGACACGCCCAAGGTGGAGACCGTGTTCGATTCGCCCAACGCCACCATCTCGGGCGTGGACCTCAATTGGAACGCCAACCGCGTCTGCTACGTCCGCAAAGACCCCGCCGATGCCAACCGCCTGAAACTGTGGACAGCCACGCTCGATGGGCAAGCCCCGCGCGCAGTCTCCCCCGCCGGCGTGGACTACGACATCGCCGATGGCTGCTTCCTGCCCAATGGCGACTTCATCGTCACCGCCACCGCCGCCGAACAGGGCCTCCCCTGCGAATCGGGCCGCCTGGCCATGACCAACACCTATCGCCTCGACCCCGAAACCGGCGCCATGAAACGCCTCACCTTCGACCAAGACACCAACTGGGCCCCCACCATCACCGAGGATGGCCAAGTGATGTACGTCCGTTGGGAATACTGCGACCTCGCCCACTTCTTCAGCCGCATCGTGATGACCATGCGCCCCGACGGCACGCGCCAGTTGGCCTACTTCGGCTCCAACGGCTTCTGGCCCAACCACTACGCCGACCCCAAGCCCATCCCCGGCCAGCCCGGCCGCTTCGTCTCCGTCGTCACCGGCCACCACACCCCAAAATCCGGCAAACTCGCCCTCTTCGACGTCACCCGCGCCCGCGAGGAAGCCGCCGGCTGCGTCCAAATGATCCCCGGCTGCGGCAAACCCATCCCCGAGCGCATCGAAGACCGCCTCTACATCAACGAATGGCCGCGCTTCCTCTCCCCCTTCCCGCTCGGCCCCGGCGAGAACGCCAAGGCCGCCGGCAAGTTCTTCCTCACCGCCATGTGCGCCTACTGGGGCGACCTCTGGGGCATCTATCTGGTGGACGTCTTTGACAACGTCATCCCCCTCTGCGCCATCGAAGGCAGCGCCCTCTCCGAGCCCATCCGCATCGAGCGCCGCGCACCCCCGCCCCTGCTCCCCGACCAAACCCGCCCCGGCGAAACCACCTGCACCGTCCACGTCGCCGACATCTACAACGGCCCCGGCCTCGCAGGCGTCCCCCGCGGCACCGTCAAAGCCCTCCGCGTCTTCGCCTATCACTACGCCTACAACAAATCCGGCTCGCACGAAGGCGTTGGCACCGAGTCCAGCTGGGACATGAAGTACGTCCTCGGCACCGTCCCCGTCAATCCCGACGGCTCCGTCTTCTTCACCGCCCCCGCGCACGTGCCCCTCGCCCTCCAACCGCTCGACGCGCAGGGCCAGGCCATCCAGCTCATGCGATCCTGGCTCGTCGGCCAACCCGGCGAGCACGTCTCCTGCACCGGTTGCCACGAAAGCGCCAACTCCATCTACAACGTCCCCCCCATGCTCGGCGCGCCCGTCGCCATCACCCCCCGCCCCAACCGGCCCGGCCCCGCCTGGAGTTTCATGCGCGAAGTCCAGCCCATCCTCAATCGCCGCTGCATCGGCTGCCACAACGACCAAACCTCCGACACCGACGTGACGCTCGACGGCATCTACGGCAAGCAATCCCTCCGCGGCCGCCGCCCCAACCTCGCCAACCTCACGCCCACCGTCCTCCCCTATCGCGACGGCATGCGCCCCGGCGGCGCCGGCGCCTTCACCCGCTCCTACCACGACCTCAACCCCTACGTCCGCCGCCCCGGCCCCGAGAGCGACAACCACCTCCTCAACCCCGGCGAGTACGCCGCCAACACCTCCCCCCTCATCCAACTCCTCCGCAAAGGCCACCACGGCGTCACCCTCACCGACGACGAATGGCGCACCCTCTATACCTGGATCGACCTCAACGCGCCCTTCTGGGGCACCTGGGCCGACTTCGCCCTCAACTGGGCCAACGAGTTCCACCGCAACTGGATCGGTATCCGCGGGCCCCAAATGCAACTGGAACGCATGAACCAATCCCGCGCCCGCCGCGAAAGCTGGAACAAACGTTACCAAGTCTCCAACCAAGACCCCATCATCGAGGGCGACGCCTACGGGTTCGACAAAGCCAAGGCCGACCTCGCCAAGGTCGCCTTCCAGCCCCCCGCCGCCGAGCCCAAGCGCCCCACCGCCCCCACCCTCGCGGGATGGCCCCTCGCCGACGTCAAGCCCGGCAAAACCGTCACCCTCAAACTCCCCGGCGGCGACCTCGCCTTCCGCGAGATCCCCGCCGGCCGCTTCGTCATGGGCGACCCCAAAGGCTACCCCGATGAAACCCCGCACATCGCCGAGATCAAGAAGCCCTTCCTCATGGCCGAGGTCGAGCTCCCCCTCCGCAACCTACTCGCCTGGAAGCCCGACCACTACAACGGCTACACCGACTGGCTCGGCAAAGACCACGACAAACCCGGCACCAGCCTCATGAAGCCCGACTTCCCCGCCGTCCGCCTCTCTTGGCAAGAAGCCCAAGCCTACTGCGACTGGCTCTCCAAACAGACCGGACGCCGCTTCCGCCTCCCCTCCGAAACCGAATGGGAATGGGCCGCCCGCGCCGGCACCGACACCCCCCTCCCCTGGGGCGACGACGACGCCGACTTCGCCCCCTACGCCAACCTCGCCGACAAAGCCCTCGACAAACTCCCCTACCAGCGCCAGACCCTCAACTACTACCTCCGCGACATGCGCCACGACGACGGCCAAACCGACCTCGGCCCCGTCGGCACCCGCAAGCCAAACGCCTTCGGCCTCAAGGACATGATCGGCAACGCCGCCGAGTGGACCGCCTCCGCCTACCGCCCCTACCCCGCCTCCGACGACGCCCCCAAACCCGGCGAGGAAGTCGTCTGCCGCGGCGGCGCCTGGGACCTCCTCCCCCGCTTCGCCCGCTCCGCCATCCGCGTCCCCTATCCGCAATGGCAGCGCGTCCACAACGTCACCCTCCGCCTCGTCTGCGAAGAGTGACAGGCCACCCCCGCGACCGTGAACGCCCGGGAGCCTCCGGGCACCCGTGAACGGCATGAAAAAGCCCCCGACCTCATCCCGAGGCGGGGGCTTTTTCATGCCGCAAGGCACGCGTGCGAACCGCGCACGTCCGGCCTCTTTCGACAGGCACGCGCACGCAAACGCCCACAAAGATTGCCGAGACGTTTCACGGCGTATCCCAAAACGAAACACGGCGTGCCTCGCCCCGGGATACGCCGCGTCTCGATCGGAGGTACGGCGCGTCCCGGAAAATGACCCCGCATATAGATTGAAAAAGTGGTTTTGGCCCTCCTCCGGCTCCGCCCGTTCTCAACAGGTTTTCAACAAACTTCCAAAAGTTATCGACAACCCTGTCGCGGCGCGTCGTGTGCACAAAAAAGGCCGCGTTGCGCGGCCTCTTGGGGAGATGGACGGTCGAGCCTTACTCAACGACCTTGACGCTATTGATGGTGCCCATGTCGTTCTGCACCCAGTCGGCACATTCGGGGTCGGCACACCAAGCGCCATTGATGACGTACTTGTACTCATGACGGCCCTTCGGCAGCGTGACCGTGCACACGAACTCGCCGGTGCCTTCTTTGTCGGCCATCGGCTTGACGTTCGGATCCCAGTCGTTGAACGCGCCGGCCAGGAAGACCTTGCTGCCGACCTCCGCGCGGACACGGAAGGTGACACGCACATTCTTGGCCGCCGCCTTCGCGGGAACCTTTTTGGTCGCAGGCGCGGGTTCGACCGCCTTGGGTGTTGCCGCGACAGGCTGCGCGAACAGGTCTTCGGTCACGGGCGCGACGGGGGTCGCTTTCTTTGTCGCCCGTTTGGCCTTGGGCGCGGCGGACTTCTTCGCGGGGGCCGCGGCCTTCGCGGAAGTCGTGGTGTTGCTCTTCTTCGTTGCCATAATCGTTACTCCTTGCAAACGTTTCTGTTTAACGAAACGCGCCCATATTATGCCCACCGCCCACCCATTTGTCAAGCCCCTTCCGGCCGGCAGGGTCCTGGGAAAATCGCACAACGCAATGAACCGGGGCGAGGCGGGCGAAAAAAGTCAGCGCTCCCTGGAAATCCCAATCTTGACTCAACCCCACATGATCAGGCACGCGTGTCTCGACGCTGCCTGCGCGTCGGGGACGATTGTGGGACGGCGGGCAAGGAATGTGGTATAGTGGGTGCATTATGAAGACGATCGTTCCTTTGTTGGCCATCGCGGCGTTGCTTTCGGGTTGCGCCTCGGTTTCTTATCAGCATGTGGCGCCTTTGCCGGGCGAGACGCTTTCGACGCACCAAACGTTGGCGCGGTTCGAGGGCGTGGTGGATGTGCCGTGCCGGCACATGACAAGTTTGTGCCCGGACAAGTGTGACCACGGCGGGAAGTATGCCAAGTTCGCCATCGTGGAGTACACGAATTACGCGCAACCCGGGAAGTATGGCGACCCGAAGCAACCATCGTTCCTGGTGCGTGTGGCACACAAGGATGGCACGCCGGATCTGGAAACGCCCGAGCCCTTGCGCAAAGTGATCGGCGCGTTGGGCGTGGGCCAAGTGGTGGGGCTGGACTGGGCGCACGTCTATGTGACTGACCCGGAGACCGGCTCGAAGTGGCCTGAGCGGATTGTCACCAGGCTGGCGGAATGAGTCTGCCGCCGCTCAAGGTGATGGTCGCCGCGGGCGAAGTCTCGGGCGACATGTATGGCGGGGCGCTGATCCGGGCGCTCCGCGCACATTTCCCCGACCGTGCGCTGGAAGTGCGCGGAATGGGGGGCGACGCCATGCGCGCGGCAGGCGCGGAATTGCTCTTCCACACGGACGCGCTCGGCGCGATGGGCATCATGGAGGTGCTGGGGAAGCTGCGCTTCTTCAAACGGGCGCTTGACGCGATGACGCTGCTGGCGCGCGACTGGCGGCCGGACGTGCTCATCACCTTGGATTATTATTCCTTCAACATCGCCCTGGCCGAGCGGGTCCATGCGCTCGGCATCCGCACGGTGCATTACATCTCGCCCAAGGTGTGGGTGTGGCGGCGGGGGCGCGTCAAGCGCATTGCGCGGGCCATCGATCTGTTGCTCTGTATCTTTCCCTTTGAGCCGGCACTCTACGCGACGACCGGCCCCCGCTCGGTCTATGTGGGACACCCGTTGGTGGAGCAGGCGGCCGCGACGCGTGCCGATCCCCCGCCCGCCCTGCCTTGGGGCGCGGCGGGCAAGCGCATCGCCGTGCTCCCGGGGAGCCGCGCGGGCGAGATCAAGGCGCTCCTGCCCATTTTCCTGGACGCGGCGCGCCGCATGGAAACGGCGCTGGAAGACGATTGCGCCTTTGTCCTGCCCGCCCCGACGCCCAAAATGCGGGCGCTGGCCGAGCGGATCCTGGCGCGGCACCCTCGCCCCAAGCGCCTGGCGGTGGTGGATGGGCAGGCGCGCCATGTGCTGGCGCAGGCCGACGCGGCCATGATCGCCAGCGGCACGGCCACGCTCGAAGCCTGCCTGATGGGCTGCCCGGCCGTGTTGGCCTACCGTGTGAGCCTGGCCACAGAACTCTTGGCTCGGTTGGTGACCCTGTGCGCGACGTTCCGCTTCGCCGGTTTGGTCAATATCGTGCTCAACCGCCCGGCGATGCCCGAACTGCTCCAACGCGCCTGCACGGCAAGAAACGTGGCGCGCCTGACGCTCGCCTTCGCGCGCGACACGCCCGAGCGCCAGACGCTCCTGGCCGCCTACGCCGAGGCGAACGACCGCCTGGGCCCGCCCGGCGCCACGCCTCGCGCCGCGGAGGCAATCGCCGCGTTCCTCCAAGCCCCGCGTTCCTGACGGCAGTGGGCGGTTTTTGCTTGCGCGGGGGGCGCAGGTGCGGTACAATAGACCTCGTTTTCAGGCCGCTTTGGCGGAAGCGCGGGTGCGCGGCCAAGCCAACGACGACCACAACAAACGCAACGGAGAAGCATATGAGCTGCTGCTGCAAAGCCCTTGAGAAAATCACGAACCCCGAACTGAAGGCGTGGGTCAAAGAATTCGCCGAGCACACCACCCCCGAGAACATCGTGGTCTGCGATGGCACGCAGGAAGAGTTTGACCGCTTGGCCGAGGGCGAAGTCAAGCGCGGCTCCTGGGTGAAGCTGGATCCCGTCAAGCGTCCCGGTTGCTACTTGGTCCGCTCGCACGAGAGCGACGTGGCGCGCGTCGAGAAGCGCACCTACATCTGCTGCAAGGACAAGAACAACGCCGGCCCCACGAACAACTGGATGGACCCCACCGAGATGAGGACCATCATGTGGGATCTCTACAAGGGGTGCATGAAGGGCCGCACGATGTTTGTGATCCCCTTCTCGATGGGCCCCATCGGCTCGCCCCTCTCGAAGTTGGGCGTCGAGCTCACCGACTCCCCCTACGTCGTCTGCAACATGCGCATCATGACCCGCATGGGCGACGCCGCGCTCGACCTCATCAACAAGGGTGCCGAGTACATCAAGTGCTACCACTCCGTCGGCGCCCCGCTTGAGCCCGGCCAAGAGGACGTGGCCTGGCCCTGCGCCCCCATGGAGAAGAAGTACATCACCCAGTTCACCGACCCCGGCGAGGAGGCCATCTGGTCCTTCGGCTCCGGCTACGGCGGCAACGCCCTGCTCGGCAAGAAGTGCTTCGCGCTGCGCATCGCCTCCGTCCTCGCCCGCAAGGAAGGCTGGATGGCCGAGCATATGCTCATCCTCAAGCTCACCAGCCCCGAGGGCAAGAGCTACTTCATCACCGCGGCCTTCCCCTCCGCCTGCGGCAAGACCAACCTGGCCATGATGCTCCCCACGCTCCCCGGCTGGAAGGTCGAGACCTGCGGCGACGACATCGCTTGGATGCACGTGGGCAAGGATGGCGCCCTCTACGCCATCAACCCCGAAAACGGCTTCTTCGGCGTCGCCCCCGGCACCTCCAAAATCTCCAACCCCAACGCCCTCCACGCCTGCGAGAAGAACACCATCTTCACCAACGTCGTGCTCACCGACGACGGCGATGTGTGGTGGGAAGACATGGGCGTGCCCGCCCCCGCCCACGGCATTGACTGGAAGGGCAACGACTGCTACGCCTCCAAGGACAATCCCAAGAAGATGGTGGCCAACCCCGACGGCACCGGCGAGCCCATCAAGGCCGCCCACCCGAACTCCCGCTTCACGGCCCCAGCCGTCCAGTGCCCCGTGATTGCCAAGGAATGGGAAGACCCCAACGGCGTGCCTGTCTCTGCCATCCTCTTCGGTGGCCGCCGCCCCTCCACGATCCCGCTGGTGAATATGGCCAAGGATTGGGCGCACGGCGTTTACATGGGCTCCGCCGCCGGCTCCGAGGTCACCGCCGCCGTCATCTCCGACCAGATCGGCCAAGTCCGCCGCGATCCCATGGCCATGTTGCCCTTCTGCGGCTACAACATGGCCGACTACTTCGGCCACTGGCTGGAGATGGGCAAGAAGATCGCCACCGACAAGCTCCCGAAGATTTTCTTCGTGAACTGGTTCCGCAAGGATGCCGAGGGGCACTTCATGTGGCCCGGCTTCGGCGACAACTCCCGCGTCCTCAAATGGGCCTGCGAGGCCATCGAGGGCAAGGCCAAGACCAAGGACACCCCCATCGGCATCATGCCCACCGACGATGCCATCGACCTGGCCGGCTGCGAGACCACCCCCGAGACCCTCCACGAGCTCCTGGCCGTGGATGTCGAAGGCTGGAAGAAGGAAGTCGCCGGCGTCAAGGAATCCTGGGAGAAGTTCGGCGACCGCATCCCCGCCGAACTCCGCGCCAAACTCGAAGAAATCACCGCCGCGCTCAACAAGTAAGCGCCGCGCGATTTCACGACGGCACAAAAAAAGCCCCCGGCCGCACGGCCGAGGGCTTTTTTGTGTGGCTGATTGGCTGATTGGGCCCCCCTCCGGGACGGCGACACACCGTCGCCCGCTCGCGGGCGTTCCAATCAGCCAATCAGCCGCAGACCAACCGGCCATTTGTTATAATGCGGGCATGGACGATTTGTTTGAGTTGGCGGAGGAGAGGGAGGAGGAGCCGGAGGCGCGGATTGACCCGGCGCGGCTGGGGCCGCTCCCGGCGCGGATGCGCCCGCGGACGTTGGAGGAGATTGTGGGGCAGGAGCATTTGCTCGCGCCGGGGCGACTGTTGCGGCGCGTCATCGAAAGCGATCGCTTCACCAACCTGATTTTCTACGGGCCGCCTGGGACGGGCAAGACGACGTTGGCGGAAGTCATCGCCCGCACCACGCACCGGCGTTTCGAGCGTACAAGCGGCGTGACGAGCAACGTGGCGCAGCTCCGCGCCATCTGCGAGCGCGCCAAGGCCGTGCGCGGCCACATCGGCACCGTGCTCTTCGTGGACGAGATCCACCGCTTCAACAAGGCGCAGCAGGACGTGCTCCTCCCCTATGTCGAGGATGGCACCGTCACGCTCATCGGGGCCACCACGCACAATCCCGGCATCTTCATCAACACGCCGCTTGTCTCCCGCTCGCTTGTCTTTGAGTTGCACGCGCTGGACGCGGCGGCCATCAAAACCGTGCTTGCCCGCGCGATGGCCGACACCGAACGCGGGCTTGGCGACAGCGGCGCGATGCTGGAGCCGGAGGCGGCGGACTTCCTGGCCAAGGTGTGCGATGGGGATGCCCGGCGCGCGCTCACCGCGCTGGAAATCGCAGTCCGCTCCACCCCGCCCGGCGCGGATGGGCACATCCACGTCACGCCCAAGGTCATGGCCGAATGTGTCCAGCGTCGCGTCATCGCCTACGACAAGGACGAGGACCAACACTACGACACCATCTCCGCCTTCATCAAATCCATCCGGGGCTCAGACCCGGACGCCGCCATCTATTGGCTCGCCAAGATGCTGGAGGGCGGCGAGGACCCACGCTTCATCGCCCGCCGCCTCGTCATCTCCGCCTCGGAAGACATCGGCAACGCCGATCCGCGCGGCCTCACCGTGGCCGTGGCCGCCATGCAGGCCGTGGAGTTCGTGGGTATGCCCGAGGCGCAACTCAACCTCGCGCAAGCCACCACCTACCTCGCCTCCGCCCCGAAATCCAATGCCTCCTGCGAGGCCATCTTCGCGGCGCGCGCCGACGTGCGTTCCGGCCGCGTCCAGCCCGTGTCCGAGCACCTCAAGAACGTCCACGTCAAGGCCGAGGGCAAAGCCGAGGCCCCGGCCTACAAATACCCGCACGACTACAAGGACACCGCCGTCGACCAGGCCTATCTCACCATCCCCCAGACCTACTACAAGCCCAAACCCTCGGGTTACGAGGACACCATCGCCAAGCGCCTCGACTGGCTTCGCGCCCGCAAACGCGCCAACGGCACCGCCTAAGCGCGGCGACACGACAGGTTGAGGCGGCGGGTGGCGAGGAGCACCAGGAGCCCGATGGCCGCCATCAGCGCGAAGGCGTGGCGCAGGCTGGTGGCGTGCGCCACATAGCCGATGAGCGGCGGCGCGGCCAGAAAGCCGAAGAAGCCGATGGTAGAGACTTGGGCGATGGCGATGCCCGTGGGCACGCCCGGCGCCTTGCCGGCCAGTCCGCAGCCTAGTGGCACCACCGTGCTGGTGCCGCACCCCACCAACGCGAAAGCGACCATTGTGCCGACGACGGCCACGGCGGGCGGGCAACCGCTCAACGCCACGGCCAGGGCCAACCCTCCCGCGATGCACCCGCCGCTGACATAGAGCACGCGCGCCTGCCCGAAACGATTGACGGCGCGGTCGGCAAGAAAGCGGCAGGTGACCATCGCGCAGAGATAGGCGAAGTAGCCGAGACTCTGTCTGGAGGACGGCACTTCCAGCACATCGCGGAAGTAGACGCCGCTCCAGTCGTAGATGGCACCTTCACAGGCCATGCACCCCAATGCGGAAATGCCAATCCAGAAGAGATAAGGCGTGAGCCGCCACGGCGAATGGCGCGCGGCAGGGTCGGACGCGGGGTGGCGGTCGAAGGGCAACAGCGCCCCGCCCGAGAACGAGAGAAGCACCGCCATGCCACCGGCCACCAACGCAAAGTGCAGCCACGTGGGCACGTCGGCCAATGCCAACAGCAGCGCCACGACCACGGCGACCAGCCCAGCCAACGACCACATCCCGTGGAAGAGGGCGATGATCGAGCGGCGGTAGTAATGCTCCAGCTCCACGCCCTGCGTATTCGCGGCGGTGTTCGAGAGGTTCGCCGCGAAACCCGCCGCCAACAGCCCGATTGCCAGCGCCCACACCGTCGGCGCGATGCCCAAGAAGAGCAGAATGCAGGGATAGAGGAAGCCCGCGAGGATGAGCATCCGCCGACTGCCAAAGCGCGTCACCAGAATGCCGTTGGGCGCCATCGAGACCAATTGCCCCACGGGAATCGCCAAGAGCAAGGTGCCCAGCTGCGCCTCGTTGAGCCCCAGGCTGGCGCGGATGTCTGGAATGCGCGCACACCAAGTGGCGAAGACCATCCCTTGGATAAAGAAAGAACACCCAATCGCCACCCGCGTGCGAATCAAGTCGGGCAGCGCCGGTAAAAAGAAGCGTGACAACAAAAGACTACGGCGATTGCGCATAGACGTCTCCCGATGGTTGGGGTTCATCGGGAGGCGTATTATACCGAAAAAGTCTTACGCGGTGGTTATCCACACCTCGCGCGGCTGCGCCTTGGGCAAGACGAACTGAAAGCGGCCGTGGAAACAATCGAGGCTTTGCGCGTGGATGTGCCCTGCCACCACGCCCAGCAAGTTGGGCGCGGCAAACGCCTCGCGCCAAAAAGCATAGGTCGTGGCGTCGTGGCCGTCCACGGGCCACCGTTCCCGGCGCTCGATTTCCCAGTAGGGATCGTGCGCGGCATCCCAATCGGGGTGCCCCACGCCAAAGAAAATGTCCGCACGCCGCCACGGCACGTAAAGCGGGACATGCACGCCCAACACCGTGGGCACGCCCTCGGCCAACTCCCTGCGCAAGAAGGCCACTTGCTCGGGCAACATTCGGTAGGTGGAATCATCCACCAGCACCACCTTCACGTCGCCCACACGCACCGCGTAACCCATCGGGTCACGTCCGCCATAGAGCGGCAAGAGCCGTTTTTTGATCCATTCGGCGCGCAAGTCAACCTCCGCGCCAGGCAAGCCCTCGTAATGCCAATCGTGGTTCCCCGCGACATAATGGGTAGGCAAGGGCGCCTGACGGATGACCGCGGCCAATCGCTCCACGCCAGCCTCGCTCGGGAAGTTCAGCATATCCCCCAAGAAAAAGGCCGCCTGCCCGCCGGAACGCTTGACCCGCTCCAAATCCTTCCGCAGGCCGGCCATGTCACGCGGGCCGCCAGACATCCGCTTGGAATACTGTCGGTAAAGCTCGCCGCGCGCATCGTCCGTGGCATAATGCGCATCGCCGACAAAGGTCAGCCGGCACGCCGTGCGCACCAAGGGCGTACGCACGGTCAGGCGTTCCCCCTCCAACGTGACGGAGGCGCACGCGCCCATCTTGCCAAGCGGCCACGCGGCGGCCGGTGTCTCCGCCCTCCCCGCCCGAGCCATGCCCGTCAGCCCCATCGCCGCGGCTCCCGCCGCCGACGCCAAGAAAAACCGTCTGTTCACCGCCTTCGTCAGCCACCTCCCACGTTCTCACTCATGACGCAACGCATCGATGGGGTTGAGGCGGCTGGCGCGCCAGGCGGGATAGAAGCCGAAGACCACGCCAATGGCCGCCGAGACGCCCGCCGAGATCACGATGGCGCCCAGCGACACCGCCACGGGCCACCCCAACACGTGGGCGATGATCATGCTGGCGCAGCGCCCCACCGCGATGCCGACCAACCCGCCCAACAGGCAGAGCAACACCGACTCCGTCAGAAATTGCATCAGGATACGGCTGCCGCGCGCCCCGACGGCCATGCGCAGGCCAATCTCGCGCGTGCGCTCCGTCACGCTCACAAGCATGATGTTCATGATGCCCACGCCACCCACCACCAGCGACAGCAACGCCACAATCAGAAGCAACGTGGTCATAAGCCCGCTCGTGGCGGTCATCGTCTTGAGCATCTCCGACATATCGCGAATCACAAAGTCGTCCTCCTCGCCCGGCTCAATGCCGTGACGGCGGCGAAGCACCTGCGTGATTTGCTCGATGGCGTCGGGCACCTGCTCGGGCGTCTTGGCCGAGACGGTGATTTGGTTGACATTGCGGAAACGAACGGGGAGCGGATAGTTCTGCGCCTGGACGGAATCGCGCGCGGGATAAATGGAGGCCGAGGAAGAGGGGTAGACGTCGCTCGTGTCGGAGGTCGTCTCCGAGGAATTGGAGGACGAGCCCGAGGAACCCGTGGCCGAACCGCCGGAATTGGAGAGGCGCTGGCGCATCGTCGTCCACGGCACGATGACCGTGTCGTCCTGATCCATACCCATCATGTTCGCACCCTTGACGGGCAACACGCCGATGACGCGAAAGAGCACGCCGCGCAGCTGAATGTCCTTGCCCACGGGATCCGTGTCTGGGAAAAGCTCGCGCTTGACGGTTTGCCCAATCACGGCGACGCACGCGGCCACGTCCACCTCGCGCTTGGTGAAGTAACGCCCGCTCACGGGCGTCTTCCACGATTGCACGGTGAAATACTTCTCGTTGCCGGAATAGACCGTGAAGGGCGTCCAGTTACGGTTGCCCGCCACGGCCTGGATGCCGCGCCGCGAAAGCGAGGGCGTCACGGCCTCCACCGAGAGACATTCCGCCTCGATGGCGGCACAATCCTGCTCGGTAAGGCGCACCGAGCCTCCGGACCCGGAGCTGACGCCCGCGGTACGGACGGCCCACGGCCAGATCATCATCACGTTGGTGCCCATATTGGAGATGGAGGCCTTGATGGACTCCGAGGCACCCGCGCCGATTTCCATCATCGTGATTACCACGCCCACGCCGATGACAATCCCCAGCATCGTGAGCAGCGAGCGCAACACGTTGCGGCGCAACGAAACAAACGCGGAAGCGATTTGCGAAAGCAAAAACATGGCGCCCCTCACTTCTCGTCGTACGTTCCGCCCACGACCAAGCCGTCTTTGATATGGTAGGCCTCCTTGGCGAAGGCGCCCACCTCGGGCGAATGCGTCACCAACACGATGGTAATGCCCTCCTGCTCATTCAGCTCCTGAAACATCTTGAGCACCTCCTCGGAGGTCTTCGAGTCCAGGTTGCCCGTCGGCTCGTCGGCAAAGAGGATTTTCGGCCGGTTCACCAACGCCCGCGCGATGGCCACGCGTTGCTGTTGGCCGCCGGACATCTGCGAGGGCTGGTGCTCCATCCGGTCGCCCAGCCCCACGCGCCGCAACAAACTCTCGGCCCAGGCGCGCTCCTCCCGCGCGCTTCGCCGCCGCTTGGCGTACTCCAACGGCATGAGCACGTTCTTCAACGCGCTCGTGCGCGCCAGCAGGTTGAAGTTCTGAAAGACGAAGCCGATACGCGCGTTGCGCAAATCCGCGCGCTCGTTCGCCGAGAGCGTCGTCACGTCCCGCCCGTCCAACAGATACTGCCCGCCCGTCGGCGTGTCCAGAAAGCCCAGGATGTTCATGAGCGTGGACTTGCCGCCGCCCGAGGGGCCCATCAACGCCAGCAACGTCCCCTCGTGAATCTTCAACGTGATGCCCTTGAGCACGGGCACGTCCACGTCCCCCAATTTGTAGGACTTCTGCAAGTCCTTCAACTCGATCAGGCACTCGTTCATGCGCGCCCTCCCGGAATCAACGGCGGCGACGACGTTGCGGCGGCTGCGGCAGGAAGGGATTTTTCCCCGCGTCCGATGCCTGCTGCACCTCGATGGGCGTCAGCGTGCCCGTGATCACCACGTCGCCCGGCACCAAGGCATCCGCCTCGATGGCCACGTGGACGTCGTCGGCCACGCCCGCCTTGACGGGCACGGGGCGCGGCTCGCCCGCGGCGTTCTGCACAAAAACCAAATCCTTGCCCACCAGCTTCTCCGGCGTCTCCCACCCCTCGGGCCGCCAGCTCATCGCCGCCACCGGCGCCAACAGCGCATCCTCCGGCGACTCCGCCAAGATGAAGCTCACGATCGCCGTCAGGTACGGCAACAGCACGCCGTCAGGATTGTCCGTCACCACCTCCACCGTGTACGTCACCACGTTCGAGGTCATCGTCGCGTTCAGGCGGATACGCCCCACTTTGCCCTTGAACTCGCGGTTCGCGAAGGCATCCACCGTGAAGCGCACCTCTTGCCCCACGCGAATCGACCCGATGTCCGCCTCGTTCACCGGCACCCAAATCTCGATCCGCTTCAAATCCTTCGCCACTAGGAAGAGCGACGGCGTGCTCATCGATGCCGTCACCGTCTGGCCGATGTTCACACGGCGGTCGATGATCACCCCATCCACCGTCGACAGGATGTCGCAGTACGACAGGTTGCGCTCCGCCTTCTCCAGCTGCGCCTGCGCCTGCGCGATCGCGGCCTCGGCCTGCTCCACCTCGGCCTTGCTCACGTCCAGGTTCGCCGCCGCGATCTCATATGCGCTCTGATACGCATCGTAATCCTTCTGCGACAACGCGTCGCCCACACCCAGCTTCTGCGCGCGCGCCCAGTCGCGCTCCGCCTGGCGCAGGCTTGCCGTGGACTGGATCACGTCCGCCTTCGCGCTTGCCAATTGCGCCTCCGCGCTCGTCAGCGTCGCCTTCGCGATGGTCACCTCCGCCTTGTAGGTCACGTCATCGATGCGCGCGAGCAACTGCCCCTTCTTCACCACCGAGCAATAATCCACCTCATTGCCGTCCACATCCTTGCCGAAGGCCATGATCTGCCCCGTGATTTGCGCGCCGATGTCGATCAAATCCTCCGGCTCGATCGTGCCCGTCGCCCGGATGGTCTGAGTCGCCCGCCCCTTCGTCAGCGGCACCGTCTTGTACGCCACCGCGGCCTGTTCCGCCTTCGGGCGCGACAGCCACCACGCCACGCCGCCGCCCACCAGGGCCAACGCCACAACAATCAACAGCACCTTCTTCATGCGTCTGCTCCAAATGTCTCCGAAATGGTCGCCCAGACAGGAATCGAACCTGCGACACGCGGTTTAGGAAACCGCTGCTCTATCCACTGAGCTACAGGGCGCTCAAAGACAGTATCCCACAAACCTCTCCAACGCGCAAACAACAAAACCCATCAAAAAGTGGCTGCATTATACAATGCACACGTCGCGCGCGCAACCAAAAAAATCATTTAAGCTCCCCTTGCCCCCGCACGCCAACAAAAAGCCCCATGCCGAGTCCGTCGGCGTGGGGCTTTTTTGTTGGCGTCTCGCCGTGCGCTTACTTGGCGGCGGAGAGATCCTGGAACATCTGATAGGCCTGATCGGGCTTGAGGCCATCGTGGATGACGGCACGGACGGCCTGGATCATGGCGGCGGGGTCGGTGGACTGGAAGACGTTGCGCCCCATGTCCACGCCCGCGGCGCCGTCGTTGATGGCCTTGTAGGCCAGCTCGAGCGCGTCGGCCTCGGGGATCTTCTTGCCGCCGGCGATGACGATCGGCACGGGGCAAGAGGCAGTGACCGTCTCGAAGCCCTCGGTGTAGTAGGTCTTGACGATGTTGGCGCCGTTCTCCGCGCAGATGCGCGTGGCCAGGCGGAAGTAGCGCGCGTCGCGGGTCATCTGCTTGCCCACGGCCGTCACGCCCATGACGGGGATGCCATAGCGCTGGCCCACGTCCACGGCGTGGTAGAGGTTCGCGACGGTCTTGCCCTCGAAGTTCGCGTCGCCGATGGCGACCATCACGGCCATCGCCGAGGCGTTGAGGCGGATGGCATCCTCCGGGTCGATGACCACGTTGTCGTTCAGCTCGGTAACGACGGAGGTGCCGGCGTCGGAACGGAGGCAGACGGGGATGTTGCTCGTGGGCGGGATCAACGCGCGCAACACGCCGCGGGAGCACATCAAGCAGTCCGCATATTGCAGCAGCGGCACGATGGAGAGGTCAATGCGCTCCACGCCGCCCGTCGGCCCCATGATGAAGCCATGATCGCAGGCCAGCATGAGCGAACGACCGTCCTTGGGGTCGGAAATCCGCGCGAGGCGGCTCTTCACGCCCCAATCCAAATTGCCGCACCCCTTGAGGGGGAAACCGACCGTCTCTTGGGGCGTGCCGACGCCGAAGGAAGCGGCTTCCTTGAAGTTGTCCATATCGGGCATGAAAACGTTCCTTTCTGAAGGATAATTTATTGTGCGAAGGTCTCAAAGATGGTGGCCATCGAGGCGGAGCCCGCATCGATGGCGCCGATGGAGCGCTCACCGAGGTTCTTGGCGCGGCCGAAGCGTGCCTGCATCCGGGCGGTGGCATCGGAACCGGCGCGGGCGGCCTTGGCGGCCGCGGCGAACATGGCGGCCTCGCCCTCACCCTTGGCGGCGACGAGCGCCTCCGTGGCGGGCTGAAGGGCGTCCATCATCGTCTTGTCGCCCTTGCGGGCGCGGGTGATGGCGCACACCTCGTCGTACCCACCCTGAAAGAGGTCAGCCAGTTGGTCGGCATCGAGCGCGGTCGCGCCCTTGGGCGCGGCGTCGGCCATGCCCTCGCACCACGCGCCGTAGAGCGACGAGGTGGAGCCGGAGGCCTCGGTCTCCAACTTTTCGGCCATGTCGGCCAAGAGCGTGGGGAAGTCCGCGCCCTCGGCATGGTTGATGGCACGCACGGCCGCGACGATGGCGGTGCCGTGGTCGCCGTCGCCGCCCGTGGCCGCGTCCAGCTCGGAAAAATGCTTTTCGTTGGCCTCGATGGCCACCTGCGCCTGTTGCCAAACGGCCTTGAATTGTTCAAGCGTCATAGCGAGTCGTCAAACGTGTCGTTACAAGGGAATGGCGCGCCACGGCCGCGTGCCGTGGCGCGCGGCGGGGTCAACCGTTGCAGGTCCAATACGGGGTGTTGGCCTTGGCCTTGAGCAACGCCTCGCAGGTGGGGCACACCTTGGCGAGAATCATCTGGAAGCCGGCCATTTCCTGGACGGTGAGCAACTCGTCGGCGATGCCGTTCATCAGGGTGATGCCGCGCCCGGCAAGCTCCTTGGCGGCCGCGCGATAGCAAATGAGCATTTCCATGGTGGTGGTGGCGCCCGAGCCGTTGATGATCAACAGGGCACGGTCGCCGGCCTGGAGTTTGGTGGCGGCGACCAACTTCTCGACCATGATTTTGACGGTGGCGTCGGCCGACTGCATCTTCATGATGCCGCCGCCGCCCTCGCCGTGCTGCCCCATGCCGATTTCCATCTCGTCATCGGCGAGCGTGCCGATTTCCGCGCCGTTCTGCGGGTGGGTGGCCACCTTGAGGGCGACGGAGAGCGTGGCAAGGTGGCTGTGAAAGGCCTTGCCGATTTCCAGCACCTCGTCGATGCTCTTGCCTTGCTCGCAGGCCGCGCCCATCACCTTCATCAGCGGGATGCACCCGCCGAGGCCGCGCCGGTCCTCGGGGTCGGCGTCAATGCCGGGGGCGATGTCTTCCTGGACGATGATCTCCTTGACGGGGATGCCCGCCTTCTCGGCCAGGCGCAACGCCTTGCGGGCGGACATCCGGTCGCCGTTGTGGTTGAGGGTGAGCAGGATGATGCCCGCGGGGCGGTTGAGCAACTCCAGCGCCTCGAAGACCTTGGGGCCGCCGGGCGCCGCGAAGACATCGCCCGCCACGGCGGCATCGGCCATGCCCTCGCCCACGAAACCATGCATCGCCGGCTCATGGCCCGTGCCGCCGAAGCAGACCAAGGCCACTTTGTCCTGCGGCTTGGGCTGGGCTCGGACGACGATGCGCTCGTTGACCACCTTGACCTTGTCGGAATAGGCCAACGCGAGCCCTTCCAGCATCTCGGCAGTGAGGGTCTCGGGATTGTTCAGAAACTTCTTCATCGGCATGGCGACACCTCTCACTTCTTGGGCTGGTAGAACTCGACCACCGTGTCGTTGTCGTAGACAAAGGCGATGTAGGCGTTGCCCACGTCCATCTTCTGCCAGAGGATCGACTTGCCCTCCAGCGCCGCGTCGATGTCCTCCACCTCGTAGGCCACGTGGGGCTGCTCTTGGATGGCGGCGGCCATCGGGGAATCAATCTCGAAGTACAGGAACTCAATGGCATACTTGTCCTTGGTGGCGTCGGTCACCCAGACCTTGAGCGGCTCCATGTAAATCATCTCCGGCAACTTCTCGCCGACGATCATGCCCGTGTGCAGATACTTCATCGCAGTCTTCCTTTCGTGTCGCGATCGGGGCGCGGCGGGCTCGGCCCGCCGCGCCGGAAAAACTCAAAGGCTGGAACCGGGAACGGAGAAGCGCAGCCCGGCGTTGTCGTGGTAGCAACCATACTCCGTGACGACGGCGCCGTCGGGGCCGCCCATCATGAAGTGCCAGGTCTCTTCCTTCGGCAGCACGTGGATCTGCCCGTCGGCCTCCCACTTCTCGACGTGGACGCTGTTGAGCTGCTTCAGCTGGAAGTCGGCCAGAAGCGCCTTCACCTCGGGATACTTGTCGAGGTTGGGCTCGCCCACCTCGCTGAAGCCATAGACCGTGCCAAAGCGCACCTGCCAGCTCTCATGCTTGGCCTGCAAGGGGCCCTTGTCGTCGGTGGTGGGCAGATGGCGATGCTCCGCGATCGACTGGCCGGGAAGCAGGAAAATCTCGTGGCCGAAGTACTGGTGCTTGCGGTCGTTCACCCAAAAGACGCCGCCCATGCCAAACTTCGCGAAGTCGCCTTGCCCGAAGTCCACCGTCCAGAGGAAGCCCTCCTCGGTCTTGTAACGGGGGTAAACGGGCGCGCCGACCTTCTTCATCATCTCGAAATAGGCCTCCTTGCACTTGGCAGTGTCAAGTTTGCCGTCGGCCGTGTAGAACGCTTTGTTGTCCATTTGCACAATCTCCTGTTTATCGCACTGCGCGGTGCCCGCGCAACCTGCGGAAATCCCAATCGTCGAGGCGGCCAAAACCGCCAACGCGCCGAAACGCACCATCCGCGACATGTCCATGTGTCTTGTCCTTTCCTTGTCTTGGGCACAAGCCCTAGTCGTACGTTACAGGTGGCTATTATAGACCTTCCCCCACGCGATGGCAAGCGTAAAAAACCGGGCGGATACCAAAAGTCGCAGCCCTGTCCAGGGGCTGTGTGCGCAGGGAGAAAGCCCCGCGGCCGCCGCGTCCCGGGACGCGGCGTGCCTCGATGCGGGATGCGGCGTGCCTCGGGGGGAGATACGGCGCATCCCGGAAAATGACCCCGCGTATAGATTGAAAAGCCGGATTTCGGGTGCCTCCGGGGCGAGGCGGTCTCAACAGGTTTTCAACAGGTTTCGCAAAGTTTTCGACAGGTCTGGATGGGATGGAAATATGGTAAACTTTCCCGACATGGATTTGTCGCGTGGACAGGTGATGAGATGGGCGCCCTCGGACGTGCTTGCGGAGGGTGCGAAGTTGCAGGCATCCGGCGCCGTGCAGGGCGTGCGGGCGCAAGGGGAACTTTTGGCGGGCTCGGTGCGGATGGGGGCGTCGCGGTTGGTCACGCGGTTGCGCGTGCGTGAGGGGCGCGCGGTGGAGGTACTGTGCCCATGCGGCGCGGCAAAGGGCGGCAAAGTCTGCCGCCACGCGGTCGCGGTGGGGTTGCAATGGGCGCACGATCACGGCGGCGACACGCCGGAAGAGACGCTTTTCGCGGCGGAGCGCGCCCCCACGCGCCTGGAGATCGCGCGTTGGGCGGGGCCGCAACTCTTGGCGCGGGCGGAAGAGCTCGTGCGGCGCGGGGCGGTGTCGCGCCTGGCCTTCGCCTACCCCACGGGCAAGGGTTACGTGCTGAGCGGCGGGGCGCCCATCCTGGCGACCTTCACGATGCTCAAGAATGGCTTGGTGGAAGGGCATTGCCCTTGCGCGACCAACCGCGACCGCGGCCTGCTCTGCGAGCACGTCATCGCGGTGGCGCTCGGCGTCATGCGCCTCTTCGGGGGCGAGGCGCGCCGGCAGGCCGCGGCGAGCGACCGCGCCCACGCCGCGCGCCTGGCAGCCGCCACGGGGCTGATCCGCCGCGCGCCGACAGGGCGCCCCGCCTTGCTCCGCGTCTTCCTCCCCGCCGAGGCGGCCCGGCAGTTCGCCGCCGGCCGCGTGCGCGTGGGCGTGCGCCTCTACGTTGAGGGCAAGCCCTATCGCCCACAGGATTTGCCGCCGGTCGACCACGCCTTCTCGGAGGCGGACAACGCGCTGATCGGGATTTTCGAGGACATCGCGGGGGGCGCCTTCGGCGACACGTTGGAGTTGTCGCCGGCGGACTTCCTGGCGGTGATCCGGTGCGGGACGGGGAGCTGGGTGGGCGATGGCGCGACGCGCCGCCGCCTGCGCGTGCTCAAGGAGCCGTTGGAGACGCCGTTGGCGGTGGAGGCCGACCCGGCGAACGACGCGCTCCGCGTGTCGCTGGAATTGCCGCCCGGCGGGGTGGTGCTGGCCGCCGGCCACGCCGCCTACTGGCTGGGCGAGCATGGCGAAGCCCGGCGGCTCGCGCACGTCCTGCCCGCGCCGCTCCAGGGGCTCTACGCGAAGCCCGAGGCTGTGCCGCGGGCACGGGCGGTGGACTTCCTCACCCGCGAGGTGCCCAAGTTGGCGGCATGGGCGCCGCCGGATCCGGAACGGTGCGTCCCGGCGGATTGCTTCTCCGTCACACCGGCCGAACCGCGTTTCCGATTGGTCCTGAACGGTTCTGAGGTGTCGGTGGCGGCCCGGCTCTTCGCGGGTTACGGCGAGGACTGGTTGCCGGCGGGCGGCCACGAGACGGTGGCCCTGCCGGACCCGGACGATTTCTACCACAGCTTCGGCCGCAACGAGACCGCCGAGAAGGAGGCGTTGGCGCGGATGCGGGCAATGGGCTTCCCCGCGGCGCGGGGGGACGATTTAGGCGCGCTCACAGGCATCCGCAACGTGCGCAACCTCTTGGGCGAACACCTCACCGCCCTCCGCCGCGAGGGTTGGAAGGTGGAGGTGAAGGGCCTCTTGGCCACCTTCTGGGAGAACGCCGAGGTCATCGTGCCCGTGGTGCGCGTGCGCAATGCCAAGGATGGCTTCGAAGTCGCCGCGGACTACGTCTCGGCCAACGGCAACCTGCGTCTCTCCCCCGCCGAAGTCGACCGCGCGCTCGCCGCGCACGAGGCATTCGTCGATTGCGGCGGCCACACGGCGCTGCTGGACATCGGGGCCATCCGCGCGTTGCGCGAGACATTGGCCGCGTGCCAGGCGCGGCGCGGCACGGTGGAGGGCTCGGTGCGCGTCGAGGCCGTGCACGCGCCCTTCGTGCAAGCGGCGTTGGAGCGGCTGGACGGCATCGACTTCGAGACGGCGCCCGATTGGCGGGCGCGCGCGGAGCGGCAGAACCGTCGCCGTCGCCCCGAGCCCGTCCCCCTCGGCCGCCTGGAAGACACGCTCCGCCCCTACCAGAAGGAGGGCGTCTACTGGCTGCGCTTCCTGGAGGAATGTGGCTTCTGCGGGATTTTGGCCGACGAGATGGGTCTGGGCAAGACCTTGCAGACACTGACGTGGCTCCAACTGGAGCGTTGCCGCGCGGATGCCCGCCGCGTACCCGCCCTGATCGTCTGCCCCACCTCGTTGGTCGAGAACTGGCGGCGCGAGGCGGCCAAGTTCACACCGTGGCTAAAGGTGCTGACACTCTCCGGGCCCGACCGCGCCCCCCTCTTCGCGCAAGTGCCGGATCACGACCTCGTCATCACCAGCTACGCGCTCATCCGGCGCGACATCGCCTTCCATGCCGATTGCCGTTATTCCGTGGCGGTGCTCGACGAGGCGCAGGCCATCAAAAACCAACGCACGCAAAACGCCCAGGCCGTCAAGCGCTTGGTGGCCGACACCCGCCTCGTCCTCTCCGGCACGCCCATCGAGAACGGCGTCTCCGACCTCTGGTCCATCATGGACTTTCTGATGCCGCGCTACCTCGGCCCCTACGAGGATTTCCAAATCCGCTACGAGATGCCCATCGCCGAGGGTGGCCAGGCCGCGGAGAACGCCCAACGCCTCCTGCGCGAAAAACTCCACCCCTTCCTCCTGCGCCGCGTCAAAAAAGAGGTCGCCAACGACCTGCCCGACAAAATCCGCTCCGTCACCTACTGCGCGCTCACCCCCGACCAGCGCCGCCTCTACGAGGACTATCGCGCCGAACTGCGCGAGAAAATGCGCGGCCTCGTGCGCGAAAAAGGCTTTGAGAAGTCCAAGTTCGAGGTCTTGGCCCTACTCATGCGCCTACGGCAAGTCTGCTGCGACCTGCGCCTGATCAAGAATCGCCCCCCGCGCCCCGGCGAGGCGCCCTCCGCCAAACTGGACGCGTTGATGGAACTCCTGGACGAGACGATCGCGGGCGGCCACCGCCTGCTCGTCTTCTCGCAATTCACCTCGATGCTCCGCCTCATCGCCGATCGCCTCGACGCCGAGGGCCTCGCCTATTGTTATCTGGACGGTGCCACCAAAGATCGCCTCGGGCAGTGCGCCCGCTTCAACCAAACCCCCTCCATCCCCGCCTTCCTTATCTCCCTTAAGGCCGGCGGTACCGGGCTCAACCTCACCGGCGCGGACACCGTCGTCCACTTCGACCCTTGGTGGAACCCCGCCGCCGAGGAACAGGCCACCGACCGAGCCCACCGCATCGGCCAGAAAAAGACCGTCCAGGCCATCAAACTCATCGCCCAGGACACCATCGAGGAAAAAGTGCTCGACCTCCAACGCAAAAAGCAGGCGCTCATCGAAGCCACCGTCAACGCGTCCGACGCCTCCATCGCCTCCTCCCTCACCATGGCCGAGATCGAGGACCTCCTCGCCTGAGACTTTTCACGCGCCCCGCCCCCAAAAACCGCCCCAAGGAAACCCACATGGACACCGACTCGCCCGCCATCGCCCACGAACCCTCCCCGCCCGTGGACGCCCTCGCCGCCGTCTGGGAACGCGCCGTCCGCGCCACCCACGCCTTCGTCTCCGAGGACGAAATCGCCCTCTATGCCCCACAAGTGCGCGGCATGCTCGCGGCCATCAATCCGCTCGTCCTGCGCGTCGAGGGCACGCCACTCGGTTTCCTGGCGCAAAACGGCACCCACATCGAGGCCCTCTTCATCGACCCATCCCTCTTCCGCCGCGGCCTCGGCACGCGCCTCCTGCGCCAAGCCCTCGCCGAGGGCGCGCGAACCGTGGACGTGAACGAGGAAAATCCCCCCGCCCTCGCCTTCTACCAAGCCAACGGCTTCGCCATCGCCGCCCGCGACCCCCGCGACCCCGCCGGTCGCCCCCACCCCATCCTCCACCTGGCGCTGTCCAAACAGTGAACGGAACGCCCCTCGGGCGACGGATGCGTCTCCGTTCAGGAGATTGACCTGTCGCCCCGGAGGGACGCACCGTTCACTGTTCGCTAGTCTCTGTCGACTTATAAACCCTGGCGCATGCGCTTGGTGGTGCGGACGGCGCAGAAGGCCTTGCCGCACATCGAGCAATGGTCGTCGTCCAACGCGGCGCCGTTCTCGGCGCGCGTGCGCAGCCACCGCTCACGCGCGGTGCAAGGGTCGAGCGCCTGCTCGAACTGCGCCTTCCAGTCGAAGTCATATCGCGCCTGCGCCATGCGGTCATCCCGCGCGCGGGCACCCGGCAAGCCACGCGCCACATCGCCCGCATGGGCGGCGATGAGGTGGGCGACGCACCCTTGGTGAACCTCCGAGGCGTCGGGCAGGCCGAGGTGCTCGGCGGGCGTTACGTAGCACAGCAAGGAGGCGCCATAGGTGGCGGCCGCCGTGGCCCCAATGGCCGAGGCGATGTGGTCGTAACCCGCCGCGATGTCCGTCACGATCGGGCCCAACACATAGAAAGGCGCGCCGTCGCACAATTCCTGCTCGCGCTCCATCTGCTCGCGGATTTGGTTGAAGGGCACATGGCCAGGCCCCTCGACCATCGCCTGGACGCCCCGCGCGCGGCACCGCCGCACCAGCTCGCCAAGCACCGCCAGCTCCGCATACTGCGCATCGTCGCCCGCGTCCGCCAGGCATCCCGGGCGCAGGCCATCGCCCAACGAGACCGTCACGTCGTGCTCGGCCAAAATGTCCATCACCTCGTCCCAATGGGCATAGAGCGGGTTCTCGGCGTTGTGGCGGCGCATCCACTCAGCCATGATGGCGCCGCCGCGCGAGACAATGCCCATTTTGCGACCGTCGGCCAACGGCAAATTGGCGCGGACCAAACCCGCGTGCAACGTCATGAAGTCCACGCCCTGCTCGGCCTGCTCGCGGATCACGTCCAGCAGATACGCCGGGTCCATCTCCGGAATTTCGCCATCCAGCCGCGAAATCGTCTCATAGACCGGAACGGTGCCCAACGGCGCCGGCGAACGCTCCAGCATGCCCTGCCGGATGTCACGCAACTCCGCGCGAATCTCCTCCGCGCCCTTGCCCGTCCCCACAGACAAATCCATCACAAACTGCGCCCCTGCGTCCAACGCCACCTGCAACTTGTCCAGCTCGTCCCCCTTGCCCGAACGCGTGGGCGAACGCCCCAGGTTCGCGTTGATCTTCGTGGTGAACATCCGCCCCACCCCCGTCGGCCGCACCCCCTTATGCGCAGGATTGAGCGGGATGACGGCACGCCCGGAGGCCACCGCCTCGCACACGGCCTCACCCGTCAGCCCCTCGTCGGCGGCAACGGCACGCATGGCCTCGGTGACAATTCCAGAACGGGCGGCTTCCAACTGTGTCATGCTTCGGCTTCCTTCCTTCGTTTCACGAATCCCGATAGTATACCACAGCGCACACCCACAACGCACACCCGCCGCGACCGGCCAACGCTACCGGAACGTTCTTATGGGGCTGGCTTCCGCCGCGCGAAGGTTCGCCTCGCGCCGCTCTGCCGTCCGCTCAAGCCCACATGCACGCTCCTTCGCCTTCCGCGTCTTCCCGCGCTCCTCCGAAAGTTTTCCCTTGTACTCACGGCGCAGCTCCGCAATCGCGCTCGCGTTCGCCTCCCGCATCAAATCCGTCGCGAACTTCCGCCCCATCAGGTAGCACTTCTGCCCAAAGTCCGTCGCGCGCGCGGACACAATCCTCTGCACGTACCACCCCACCGCCTCCTTCTCGTTCTTCCCGAAACGTTCCGCCACCGTCTTGTTTAGCCCACCGAGCAGGTTCCCAGAACGTATCGCCGACAGCACCTCGTACGCCGTCCCCACCACGTCTAGCCAGTTCGCCGCGCCCCCGCACGCGCGTACCAAGCCCTTCAGGTCTTCGCCACCCGGCCGCCCGAACTGCCACGCCCTGAACGCCTCCTCCCGCGCCAGCTCCTCCGCGTTCCCCGGCAACACCGTCCCGTTCTCCGAGACCCGCGTCACCTTGTTCCACTTCCCCACGCCCGCGTTCCCCTTCTGCGCCAGACGCTCCGCCAGCGCCTCGTTCCCGAACGCCAAGTCAGCCTGGTGCGCAATCAGGTTGTCCACCAGCGCCGCCACAATCCGCTTCCCCTCCCGCGTCTCCGAAAAACGCGACGAGCCCACGTCCTCCGTCGAGTGCCGCACACCACGGGCCGAACGGATGTTTGCTACAATCTGTTTCAGCGCGGCAACCACCTCTTCTTTGCGGCCCGGGGGAATAGGTGCGGAGTTGGACGGCGGGAGTATAGGCATCCGTTCATCACCCGCGCTTTCTTTTGGATAAATATCATACCCAGTTATAATCGGTTTATCATTCTCATTTATTGCCACGACCGCTCTGTGCCCATTACGGTCAAGCCAACGAATGTTTCCCTGTTCAGAAGTTTTCTCACCTCTTGCCGCCGCCTCGCCCACGCGCAAGGCAATCTCGATAGCCTCCTCAAGCGTATGCCCCTGTTCCATGCGCCGCTCGACAATGTGCAAGAACCCACTTCCACCCTTGCCGAACTTGCCAAACGGATAGACGACCTCGCCCAGCGCGTTGCTCTGAATAGTCGTGTCCCGTCCTTGGGCAAGCATATCCATCGCGTTCAAGACATCATCACCCACGTCTTCCGTGCTCCAGCGGACGTCCGGGTTGCGCACACTCCGCACGGTAACGGTTGGCTCATCCCACACGCTTTCTGTGGAATACTTCCTTCTGCGGCGCTCCATCAGGTCGCGGCGTTTGGCCTGCGCCCGTTGCTTTTCTTCCGGCGCGGACGTTTCCGGCGCGGGCTCTTGCGGGGCTTGCGCCGCTTCCATTTCGTTGATTTCGTCCACGGGGACGCCGCTTTCGCGGAGCGTCCGCTCGGCCCCCTGCGAAGGCGCCGTCTCCTTCAGGAACGCGTCAAGCACCGAGCCCGCGCCATCCAATCCCTGCCTTGGCCTGACGGCGTGGAGCGCCTCCGCGAGCGCGCGTACCAATTTGGCGAGCGTGTCAAGGACCCGCCCAGCCCTGCCCATCTCCGCCAGATTTTCCTGGTTGGCCATGAACGCCAGCTTGACCCGCGTACGATTGGGCAATCGGCGTGCGGCGGCAAAGGATTGGGGAATGTGCTATACTGCGAGCATTTTACGGGCTCGTGGTGGAATTGGCAGACACGCAGGATTTAGGTTCCTGTGCCCCAGGCGTGAGGGTTCGACCCCCTCCGGGCCCATTTTGTTCGGCCGATGACGGCAACGCCCCAAGCCGACAACCGACCGCTCACGCGCACCATCAGCCACTCCGTCGCGCGCACCAAACAATCAGTCTCCAAACCGCCCGCTCCGACCTTCATGCCGCCGGGCACTCATGGGATTCGGTTGGCGAGAAGGTCTTCGCGCGCGATGCCGAGATCGGCGAGGGGGCGGAGCACGAAGTCGCGCAAGTGGGCGCGGGGGTGCGGCAGGGTGAGGCGCGGCGTGTCGCACGCAACGCCTTCGTAGAGGATGAGATCGAGGTCGATGGGGCGCGGGCCGTTGCGGACGGTGCGGACGCGACCGGCCTCGGCCTCGATGCGCAGGAGGTGCCCCAGCAACGCCTCGGGCGCAAGGGAAGTCTCGACAAGCAAGGCGGAATTGAGAAAAGTGAGCCGGGCAAAGCGCGGCGGGACGTCCACGGGCGCCGTCTCGTAGCGCTTGGCGGTGGCCAGGAGCGTGGTGCCGGGGAGGTGGGCGATGGCGGCTGTGGCAAGCGAAAGGGCCTCCTCGCGGAGGCCCAGGTTGCTACCGAGCGCAATGACGGCGCGGGGCATCGGTCAGCCCCGGAAGCCAAGCACATCGCGCATGTCATAGAGGCCGGGCGCCCGCCCCAAGAGCCACTGCGCGGCCTTGATGGCGCCCTTGGCGAAGGCTGCGCGCGAGGCTGCCTTGTGGGCGATCTCGACGCGTTCCTCGTCGGCGGCGAAGATGACGGTATGGTCGCCCACCACCGCGCCGCCGCGGATGGCGTGGATGCCGATTTCCCCGGCAGGGCGCTCGCCGACGATGCCGTGGCGACCATAGCAGGCCACGGCGTCAAGATTGACGTTGCGGCCTTCGGCAAGGGCCTCGGCGAGGCCGAGCGCGGTGCCGCTGGGGGCATCCTTCTTGTGGCGATGGTGCATCTCGACGATTTCCGCGTCGTAACTTTCGTCAAGCACAGCGGCGGCGCGACGAACCAGTTCCAAGAGCAGGTTGATGCCCAGGGAGAAGTTGGGGGCGAAGCAGAGGGGAATGGTTTTGGAGGCTTCGTCGACCGCGGCACGTTCTTCGGCGGTAAGGCCCGTGGTGCCGAGCACGTAGGCCTGACGGCAGGCCACCGCGTTGGCCAGGTTGTCGCGCACGCAGGAATGGAAGGTGAAGTCGATGACGGTATCGGCATTGGCCGGCCAGACATCCTGATAGCAGAGCCCCGGCGCGGCGGGTTGCCCGACGTGGGGGGAACCGGGCGCCTCGGTGACGGCCACAACCTCGATTTCCTGTGTCTTGGCGCAGGCCAGGAGCATCTGCCCCATGCGGCCGGCACCGCCCAGAATGGCAAGTTTCATACGTTTCCTCCCGGAGGTGTCACTTGATGAGCCCGAGCGCGAGCAGCGTGTCGCGAATGGTCGCGGCGCACGCCTCATCCGGCGGGCAGAGCGGCAGGCGGTAGACGGGGTGGATCTTGCCCATCATCCCGAGCGCGGCCTTGACGGGGATCGGGTTGGTGTCGCAGAAAAGGTCGCGGAAGAGGCGGTAGTAGCGCTCGTGGTACTCGCGCGCCTTCACGAAGTCGCCATCCAACGCCAAGTTGACCATCTCGCTCATGGCGCGGGGAATGACGTTGGAGCAGACGGAAATCACGCCGCGCGCACCCACAGCGAGCATCGGCAACGTAAGCGCGTCGTCACCCGAGAGCACGGTGAGTCCCGGGCAAAGCTGGCGGATGGCCGAGACGCGATCCACGCTGCCGGCCGCCTCTTTGATGGCGCAGACGTTCGGGTGCTTGGCCAAGCGCGCCACCACGCCAAGCGGGATTTCCTTGGCGCTGCGCCCGGGCACGTTGTAGAGCACCACCGGGACACCCAAATCCGCCACCGCGGCGAAGTGGCGGTAGAGGCCCTCCGCGTTCGGTTTGTTGTAGTAGGGCGTCACCTGGAGCGAGGCATCCACGCCCAGTCCGATGATTTCCTTGGTGAGATGGATGGCCTCCTCGGTGGAGTTGGCCCCCGTGCCGGCGATGATTTGCGCCTTGCCGCCCACGGCCTCCACGGTCGCCTCGATCACCTTCAGGTGATCCGATGGGCTGAGCGTGGGCGACTCGCCCGTCGTGCCGACGGGGCTCACGCCCGCGACACCCTCGGCAATCTGCCACTGGACAAGCGCACGCAGGGCTCCGTAGTCCACGGAACCATCCGTGTTGAAGGGCGTGACAAGCGCGCTGTAAACACCTTTGAGCGTAAGCATGACGAATCCTCGTTGGATAATCTCGTTACTTCTTGAAAGAATCTTTGAGCGTGACCGTGCGGTTGAAGACCGGCGCACCCGGCTTGGAGGCGTGGCAATCGGGCGTGAAGTAGCCCACGCGCTCGAACTGATAGTGCTCCCCGGGCACGGCCTCGGCCAACGCGGGCTCCACATAGGCATGGACGACCTTCATGCTCTCGGGGTTGAGCGCGTCCAGAAAGTTGCCGCTCGGGCACGCCATGGGGTCCTCCAACGCGAAGAGGCGATCGTAGAGCCGCACCTCGGCCCGCTTGGCGTCTTTCGCGCTGACCCAATGGATGGTGCCGCGCACCTTGCGCCCATCGGCGGGATTGCCGCCCTTGGCGGCCGGGTCGTAGGTGCCATGGATTTCGACGACCTCGCCCGAGGCGTCCTTCACCACGTGCGTGCAGGTGAAAAGGCAGGCGCCGCGCAGGCGCACCTCGTTGCCCACCGTCACGCGGAAGAACTTCTTGGCGGGCACCTCCATGAAGTCGTCCCGGTCGATCCACAGCTCCCGCGTGCAGCGCAGGCGCCGCGTGCCCGCCGCGGGATCCTCGGGGTTGTTGGGCACCTCGGCCGGCAGCTCCGCGTCCTCCGGCAGATTGTCGATCACCACCTTCACGGGGTTGAGCACCGCCATCCGGCGCGTGGCGATCCGGTTGAGGTCATCGCGCACGCACCATTCCAACAGCGCCAAGTCCGTGATGGATTTGTACTTCGAGATGCCCGTGCGCTCGCAGAGGTCGCGGATGGCCGCGGCGGTGTAGCCGCGCCGCCGCATGCCTGCCACCGTCGGCATGCGCGGGTCGTCCCACCCATCCACATGCCCCTCCTCGACCAACTGACGCAACAGACGCTTGCTCATCACGGTGTAGGAGAGATTCAGGCGCGCGAACTCGCGCTGTTGCGGGCGAATCGTCTTCCCGCCGCGCACGACGAGCCGCCCCTGCTCCGCGAGTCGGTCGATGACCCAATCGTAGAGCGGGCGGTGCACCTCGAACTCCAACGTGCACATCGAGTGCGTCACGCCTTCCAACGCATCCTCGATAGGGTGCGCGAAGTCATACATCGGGTAGCAGTGCCAAGCCGTCCCCGTGCGATAGTGCGGCAAATCCACGATACGATAAATCACCGGGTCGCGGAAATGGATATTCGGCGAGGCCATGTCGATCTTCGCCCGCAGGCAGCGGCTCCCCTCTGGGAACTCGCCCGCGCGCATCCGCCGGAAGAGGTCCAGGCTCTCCTCCGCCGGGCGCTCCCGCCACGGCGACGGCGTCCCCGGCCGCGTCGGCACCCCGCGATAGGTCTTCCACTCCTCCTGCGACAGTTCGCACACGTAGGCCTGCCCCCGCCGGATCAGCTCCTCGGCGATGGCCCACATCTCGTCGAAACGGTCGCACGCATAGAAAAAGGCATCCCACTTGTAACCCAGCCAAGCGATGTCGCGCTTCAGCTGCTCCACGAACGCCTCGGATTCCTTCGAGGGGTTGGTGTCGTCCATCCGCAGATGGCACTTGCCCCCGAAGAGAGCCGCCATCCCGAAGTCCACCCACACCGCCTTGGCGTGGCCGATATGGATCCAACCGTTCGGCTCCGGCGGGAAGCGCGTCACCACCGTGCCATCGTTCCGCCCCGCCGCCAAATCCTCCTCAATCCACTGCCGAAGAAAATGCCGCGCGGTGCCCAATTCCTCCGAAGTCGCCTTCTGCTTTTCGTCCATAACGTCGCAAGTCCTCATAAACTGCCGGATATTATAACAAATGAATGAACAGTAAACAGCGGACAGCGAACGCCCCATTCGGGCGACGGAGAGCCGGAGGAAAACGGCGCAACGCCATAGAACGAATGCGTGCCCGGACCGTTGGGAACCCCATTTCCCGAAAGATCCGCCGGGCAACCCCGGCGAACGATACGGCGCACCTCGTGCCGAGACACGCCGCGTCTCAAGACGCGATACGGCGTGTCTCGAAAAACGACCCCGCTCCCTGATTGAAAAAGTTGTTTTGGGGCGCCTCCGGCCCTACCCTCCTTCAACAGGTTTTCAACGGATTTCGCAAAGTTATTGACAGGCCCGACATACCCCCTCGCACCACGCAAGATTCACAGTCGAAGCGTCTCGAAGAGATCCGTCGCCACCAAAGATTCCTCGCCGTGCGCGTACGAGGCCGCGTCGCCCGCCATCGCGTGATGGTAGACGCCCAACACCGCGGCATCCTCCGTGCCAAGGCCCCGGGCCAAGAGACCGGCGATGATGCCCGTGAGCAGGTCGCCCGTGCCGGCCGTGGCCATTCCCGGGTTGCCGCCCATGCAAACGCGCAGGCGACCGCCCGGCTCGGCCACCAATGTGTTGTGGCCTTTGAGCACGGCGATGGCGTGATAATTCGCGGCCAGGGCGCGCGCCGCCGCCGGCCGGTCGCCCTGCACCTCCTTGGGCGTCACACCGAGCAGGCGCGCGGCCTCGCCCGGGTGCGGTGTCAAAATCAGGCGCAACGCCGATCCGTCCGGGGCCCACCCTTCTTGGCGCAACGCGGCCAAGGCCGTCAGCGCGTCCGCGTCGACAACTGTGCGCGGCGCCTGCGCGTCGCTTACCAAGCGCCGCAACAACGCGAGGCGTTCGCCCGCGAGCGCCCCCATGCCCGGGCCGATGGCGATGGCCTCGAAGTCCGCCAAATCCCCGGGCGTCTCCTCCGCGAAGATGGCCTCGGGCGCCCAGAATGCGGCCGCGGGGCGTGCGCAATCCGGAACGGCCAGCGAGACCAGCCCGCATCCCGCGCGATAGGCCGCCTGCGCCGCCAACACGGGCGCGTGCGGATAGCGCGGCGAACCGCCGATGATGAGCGCGTGGCCATAGGTGCGCTTGTGCGAATCCAACACACGTTCGGGGCGGAGGATATGGCGGATTTCAGGCGCGGCGATCAGCTCCGTGCCATCGGGAGGCAACACGGCATAGGTCTCGAGGAGGTCGTTGGGAATGCCGATGTCCGCCACCGTCAGATGGCCCAGGCAAGGACGCGCCGCGGGGTTGGCAAAGCCGACCTTGGGCCGCGAGAAGGTAATGGTGGCATCGGCGCGCACCGCCTCGCCGGGTGCCACGCCCGAATCCGCATCCAGCCCACTCGGCACGTCCACCGACAGCCGCGGGCAGACCTGCGCCACGCCGTTGGCCCAATGGATTGCCGCCGCTACCGCCCCCGAAGGCACCCCCTTGGCGCCAATACCCAAAAGCGCGTCCACAATCACCGCCCGGCGCGGCGACACCGCAGGATCCGCCCACGGCGTATCCTGCCATGCCTCGGGCGAGGGGAGCACGCGCGGGAGGAGGCCGGCCGCCGTCATATCCTTCCACGCCAGACGCGCGTCCCCGCGCAAATGCGCCGGCACGCACGTCAGCCGCACCTCCACGTCGTAGCCATCCTCATGCAAACAACGCGCCGCCACAAAGCCATCCCCGCCATTGTTTCCCGGCCCGCACAGCACAATCGCACGCCGCAACCCAGCTCGGCGCGCGATGCCCTCGGCCAAACGTGCCACCGCCGCCCCTGCCCGACACATCGCCGTGTAACTCGGCAGATTCCGTTGCGCGAACGCCACGGTCTCCGCCTCTCGAATGCCAACCACCGAAATCCATTTCATCGTCGTTCCTTTCGCGCCCAGTCTACCAAACTTCACCTTTGGGCGACAGCAAGTGCCGGGATTTGTCGTGCGCGACGCGCACAAGCGCCCGCTCTCCTGCGGTCGAATCCGTGACACAAACAAAAAAAAACGCGCACCACCAAAGGCGGTGCGCGGCTTTTTGTTCGCGTGAGGGTCACTTCACTTTGAGGGTGAGTTCGCTGAGAGTAGCCCAAATGTGGCCTTGGATGGCGGGGGCAAGGGCGGTGAAGCGGAGGTAGCGCGCCTTGGCGGGAGCGGCGAAGTCCAAGTCTTTCCACTTGCGGTTGTTGGCGGTCCAACCGGTCTTGCCCTCGAAGGCGGTGGCCCAGGTCTTGGCGTCGGCACTGACCTCGACACGGCAGGTGCCGATGAGGCCATTGACCTCGTCGGAACGAGGGAGGAGGCGGATGCCTAGGATGTCCTGGGCTTCGCCAAGGTCGAGGGTGAAGGAGTGAGGATAATCGGGATGAACGTTGCGCCAGTCGGTGTGCCAATAGGTTTTTGGGTTGCCATCGAAGATGTTGGCGACGTTGCCCTCGCCGGGCTCCTCGGAGGAGACGGCGACTACCTTCCAGGCGGTGCGCGCGGCTTCCTTGGCGAAAGTGCGGGAGGTGGGGGGCGTGGGGAGGAGGTCTCCCTCGGGAAGGACGGTGGCGGTGACGGTGCCGCTGTCAAGGCGGAAGGGCGCGGTGTAGGGCTTGGGCTCGGCCCCATCGATGGCGTAGGTCATTTGGGCGCCGGGACGGTCGGGGGTGAGGGTGACGAGGTTTTTGGTGTCGCGCGTGACAAGGGCCAGGCCGGCGGTCGAGCGGAACGGCTCGGCCTTGAAGGGGCGGGAACCAAAGCGCAGGGCGAAGCCGAAGGTGAAGGGCTTGTTGTAGACGAGGTGTTCCGCCCAAGGGCGGGGGCCGCAGGATCCGTTGCCGAGCCCGGTCTGGGCGTAGTCAAGGTGGAGCCAGGTCTTGTCGGGGGTGGGCAAGAGGGAGGGAAGCATGGCGTCGTAGAGGGTGACGGCATCCCACTGGTTGACGGAGAAGGCGAAGGTCTTGCCAATGCTGTTGGGGAAGAAGCAGATGGAATCCTCGCCGTCGGAGAGGAAGACCCACTTGGCCTCCTCGCGGTTACCATATTCCTGCGTCTCGGGATAGGGAACGAAGAAGTCGGCGACCTTGGCGGTAAAACGATCGTGCCAGACGTGGAACTTGCGGTCGACATAGTTCTCGAAGGGTCCAAGCGCGGAGTAGTGGACGGTGTCGAGGCGCTTGTCGACGGCAAGCTCGAAGCCGAGGCGCGGGATGATTTCCTCGGGGGATTGCGGGTAGAAGACGCCCTCGCAGGTGACGGTGTTGAGGAGAACGGTCCAAACGAGGGTGTATTTGTAAGGGACGTTGCCGCCATCGGTCTCCATCTCGGCGATAACCTGGACGGCCTCTTGGTCGGCCTCGAGTTTGCGCCACTTCATGGAGAGACAACGGTTCTTCTGGTCACGGAGTGAGCGCCAGGTGGGGGAGTCCTTAATGTAGCGATCGTTGTTGATGCGGGCGCGGTAGAGGGTGAAGCGCGGGGGCGAGGCGAGGAGCTCCTTGCCGTTGTAACGCACCTGGGCGAGGACGCCGTCGCGGAAGGTGAGGCGGGTCTCGGTCTGGTCGGCGCCGGAGATTTGGAGTGCGCCATCGGGCGTCTGGGCGACGGCGAGGGCGATTTTGGGGAGGAGGCCGGCGGTTTTGTGGGGCGGCGGGAGGGGCTTGGCGGAGGGGATGGCGAACCACGCCTCGCAGTCGGTGACGATGGCGGCGGGGTCAATACCCTCGGCGGGCGCGACGAAGACGGCGAAGTCCTCGCCGGGCGCGGCGGCGGGCACGAGGGGAATGGTGGCGCTTTCGCCGGGCTTGAGGTCGGGGATTTGGGCGAGCACCTTGCCCTGCTTGTTGTAGAGGGCATAGCCGGAGGCGGTCTTGTGGAAGAACTTGCTGGTGAGGGTGAGCGCCTGCTTCTGGGCGTCCCAGGCGAAGGCAAAATATTGCTGGGCGCGCTTGATGGCCCAGAACTGGCCTTTTGGCTTATGCTCGGCGGTGATGACGCCGTTGTCGCAGAAGTCGCCGAAGTTGGGGCGATCGCCGAAAAGCCCGCCGAAGGCGAGGGACTTGCCGGTGAAGGGACGCAGGCGGAAGCGGCCGGTGGCGGGATCCTTCTCGGCGCGGAGCCCTTGGTCGATGAAGTCCCAGACGAAGCCACCGATCATGCGGGGATATTGTTCGTAAATCTTGATATATTCATCGAACATGCCGCAGGCGTTGCCCATGGAGTGCGCATACTCGACGTGAACGAAGGGGCGGTCGGTGTGCTGTTTGGCGATGGTGTGGAGGTTGCCATGCGCACGGTACATGGCGCTGTCCATGTCGTTGTGGGGGCTGCCCCACGGGAAGTCACAGTAATGGACGAGACGGGAAGGGTCGGTCTTTTTGAGCCAGTCGCCCTGGTCCTCGAGATTCTTGCCGGGGCCTGTCTCGTTGCCGAGCGACCACATGATGATGGAGGCGTGGTTCTTGTCGCGTTGGAACATATTCTGCACGCGGAAGGCATAGGCGGCGTGCCAGGAGGGGACGTTGTTGAGGCACTCGCGGCGGCCACGGATCTGGTGGGCTTCGATGTTGGCCTCGTCCATCACGTAGATGCCCATGCGGTCGCAGAGCTCGTACCAATAGGGATGGTTGGGATAGTGGGCGGTGCGGACGGCGTTGAAATTACCCTTCTTGATCCAGAGGGCATCGGCCTCCATCTTCTCGCGCGTAAGGTAGCGGCCACGGTCGGGATCCATCTCGTGGCGGTTCACGCCCTTGAGTTTGACGCTGACGCCATTGACAAGCAGCTCGCCCTGCTTGCCCACCTCGATGCGGCGGAAACCCGTCTTGAACGCGCGCGCGTCGCCGTTGGGCAGGCTGACGGCCACGTCGTAGAGGTGCGGCGTCTCGGCGGTCCAGCGCAACACCTGCTCCACCTTGCCGGCGGGCAGGGCAAGTTTGGCCTCGGCGCCGGGCTGAAGCACGGGCACCTGCAAGGTGGCGGCGTAGACCTTGCCGATGGAGAGGGTGACCTCGGTGCCCTGGGTGGGCGTGTCGCCGGCATTGCGCACCCAAACGTCGCCCGCCACGGTGCCGGTGGCATAGTCATCGGCCAAGCCGGCGCACACCCAGACATCGCGGATCTGCAGGGCAGGGGTGGTGAAAAGCGTGACGTCGCGGAAAATGCCGCTGAGGCGCCAAAAGTCCTGATCCTCCAGATAGCTGCCATCCGTCCAGCGGTAGACTTCCACGGAAATCGTGTTCTCGCCGGGCTTGAGTGCCTTGGTGATGTCGTATTCGCCGGCGGTGAAGGAATCCTCGCCGTAGCCGATGTACGTATCGTTCACCCAAACGTAGTAACCGGCCTCGACGCCATCGAAGCGCACGTAGACGCGCCCTTTGTTGAAACCATCGGGCAGGGTGAAGGTGCGACGGTAACTGCCCACCGACGGCCGTTCGTTGAACGACGTCCAGTCCTTCGGCGGCGCGGAGGTCACGCGCGGCGGGTCAATCTTGAAAGGATAGATCTCGTTGGAATAAATCGGCGTGCCATAGCCCGCCATCTGCCAGCTCAGCGGCACGTCAATCGTGTCCCACCCCGACACATCGAAGGTCGTCTTCCAAAAATCCACCGGGCGCTCCGCCGGCTTCATGGCGAAATGGAACTTCCACTTGCCGTTCAGCGAAAACACCGCGCCCTCGGCGGTCGGCATCAAGGCCGCACGCGCAGGCTCGCGGTTCACCTGGAAGATCGCCTCGTCTTCCCATTCGGGCGCGGCCGCCAGGCGACCTATCGCCAGGCAACCAACCGCCAATGCACCCGCCAAAGCCAAGTTCTTTGTCATCGTCTGCTCCTTCTCTCTTTACGTTCAGAGTAACACAAACGCGCCCGCGCCCGCAAACAAGGCACCGCCACGCGCCTTCCCTGCATACATCGATACGCAGCCTCCTCGGGAGCCGCCCCGGGGATTGCCACGCCGGCCGGGGTGCGCTATGCTTATCCCACCATGAAGACGATTTTTTTGCTTGCCGTGGCGCTCGTCGCGCCCCTCGCCGTCCAAGCGGTCACCCGCGTGGCCTGTATCGGAGACTCCATCACCTATGGCACGGGGCTGCCCGACCGCGCCACGCAGGCCTATCCCGCCCGCCTCCAAGCGCTCTTGGGCAAGGACTACGAGGTGCGCAACTTCGGCAACCCCGGCCGCGGCGTCTATCTCCACACCAAGCGCGGCGCCGAAATGCGCGGTTTCCGCCATATGCCCGAGCACAAAGCCGCGCTGGCCTGGCAACCCGACATCGTGATTTGCAACCTGGGCATCAACGACAACGGCGCCTTCCTCAAGACCGAGGCCGCGCGCCCCGGCACTTTCCGCGACGACTACCTGAAGTTGCTCGCCGACTACGCCGCGCTCCCCACCAAGCCAAAACTCTACATCTGGGGCAAGTTGGCCCCCCTCGCGCCGGGGCAAACCTTCTACCGCAGCCCCGAGCCCTTCCTCATGCAGGCCGCGTTGGACGAGGTCGCCCGCCATGCGCCCGCCACCGCCATCGACATGGAGACGCCCCTCCTGCCCTTGCTCCTCGACCACTTCCCCGATGCCATCCACCCCGACGCCACGGCCGCCGAGGTCATCGCCCAAACCGTCGCCAAAGCCCTCGGCCCCGCGCCCGCGCCTGCCGCACCTGCCGCGAACCGCCCCCAGACCGCCACCGGCTGGGCCGAGCCTTGGCCCGCGCTCCCCATCGCCCTCCCTGCCGACATCGCCGACCGCTGCGAGACTTGGCTCTGCGCCGGCCAATCCAACATGTACTGGACGCTTGGCCAATGCGCCGGCGCCGATGCCGAGGCCGCCGCCACCGCCCAACACGACATCCGCCTCTGGGACTTCGTCACCGGCCAATGGCGCCGCCTCACCCCCGCCAACGCCAAGCAATGGAGCGCAATCGCCGTCTCCTTCGCCATCCGCCGCGCCAAGGCCACCGGCAAGCCCATCGCCATCCTCCTCGTCGATGTCGGCGGCGCCCCCACCGAAGCCTTCCTCCCCGCGCCCGTCATGGCCGCCGTGGACGCCAAGGGCGCGCCGCGTTATCCCCGCCTCCTGCGCATCCTCACCAATCGCAAACCCCTCAACCAAAACGAAGACTTCCCCTACTCTTGGGTCAAGGCCGTCTACGGCAAAGGCGACAGGGCCTGGCGCGGTTGGGCGCCCGGCGTGCTGTGGGACAAAGGACTCGCGCGCGTGCGCCACCTCCCGCTCACCGGCATCCTCTGGTACCAGGGCGAATCCAACGCCTCCATCGCCATGGGCCCGGACGACAAGCCGCTCGACGGCCCCTACATGGAAGAGACCCTCCGCGCCATCGTGGCGACCTTGCAAGGACTCGCCGGCAAACAGGCCCCCGTGCTCATGGTAGGCCTTCCCGTCCTCAACCGCCCCTGGGACCGCTACCGCGCCCTCCAAAAGCAAGTCTGCGCTGAAACCGGCGCCATTTACCTTGACACCTTCTCCCGCGGCCTGGGCGACACCCACAACGTCCACCCCGCCGAGAAACGCCCCTTCGCCGACATGGCCTCCGCCGCTGCCTCCGCCGCCCTGGGCAAGTGAGCGCGCCGAGCGCGGCGACCGCCGGCCACATCCGCCGGCAACCCGGGGCAAGTGCCCATGCGTTCGCCCCGGCCGCCCCGACGACGTTCCCGCGAACAAACGCGTTGTGCTATACTGTGGGAAAACGGAACAAGCATGGGAACGAGCGTGACAAGGCAAGACTGGGAAACGGGCGCGGCGCAATGCCTGAGCATGGGCAGGGCGGGCAACGCATGCGTCTGGCGCATCGAGACGCCGGCGGGGCCGATGGTCATCAAGGACTTCCGTCGATGCCCGGCCTTGATTCGCTGGACCTGGGGGCGGTGGATGGTGCGCCACGAAGTCGCGTTGCTGCAACACCTTCAGGGCCTCCCAGGCATCCCGGGGCGCGTGGAGCGGGTGGATGCCTATGCATTGGCGATGGCGTGCCTGCCGGGGATTTCGTTGGGCGACCGCAACGCGTCCGAATGGGCGGGCAAGGCCGCGTATCCCAGGTTGCGGCCGCGTTTCTTCCGGGAGCTGGAGCGGCTGGTGTGCGCGATGCACCGGCGCGGGGTGACGCACCTGGATTTGCGCAACGCAAAGAACGTCATCGTGTTGCCGGGGGAGCACCCCGCGCTGATCGACTTCCAGTCAGGCGTGCCGTTGCGGCGCTGGTTCCCGCGATGGGCACGGCGGATTCTCTGCCTGGCGGATTTGTCGTCGGTCTACAAGCACTACTACCATTATTATTTCGACGGCGCGGGCGGCTTCAACGAAGGGCCGGGGGCCTTTCCGCGAAACCGGGCGCGCCTCTTCCTGGCGCACCTGCGCCTGCGGCGCCTCTGGGTGTTCAAGGGCTACGCGCTCTTCGCCAAACGGCAACCCAAGGACTACGAACGCGCGCTGAGCGCGCGTTTCGCCCAAGGAGATCAGTGAGATGCTCACCATTTACCAATGGGTCGATGGCAGCCTGCGCGAGGTTGTGACCCCGGAGGGCCCCTGCTGGATCAATCTCGCGGACCCGACCTCCGAGGAAATCCTGCGTGTGCAGACGCTGACCGGCGTGACGCGCGAGTATCTTTCCGACCCGCTCGACCGCGACGAACGGCCGCGTCTGGACGTGGACGACGATGGCACCGTCCTCATCGTCGTCCATGTGCCCTACCACGAGCCCAACGAAAATCTGCATCCCTTCAACACCCTGCCGCTGGGCGTGGTGCACACGACCAACGCCGTCATCACCGTCTGCAACCGCCCCACGCCCATCGCAGCCTCCTTCTTGGACCAAATCCGGCGCGTCTGCCCGCCGGAGCAGAAGTTCCGCTTCACCTTCCACCTCCTCTGGCACGCGGCCATCCTCTATTTGCGCTATCTGCGCGACATCCGCCAACGCGCCGACCTTGTGGAGCAGGAACTGCACGAGACCATCTCCAACGAAGGCCTCATCCGCCTCCTTAACATCGAAAAGTCCCTCGTCTACTTCACCACCTCGCTCAAGGCCGACGACATCCTCCTCTCGCGCATCCGCACCACGCGCCAGCTGGATATCGACGAGGACGACCTGGACGTGCTCGAGGACGTGCGCGTCGAATACCAGCAGGCGCTGGAAATGGCCTCCATCCACAGCAACATCTTGACCGGCACGCTTGACGCCTTCGCCTCCATCATCAGCAATAACCTCAACAACGTCATGAAGTTCCTCACCTCCATGACGATTGTCCTCACCGTGCCCATGCTGATTGCCTCACTCTTCGGCATGAACACCTGGCTGCCCTTCGCCAAAAGCGGCGCATGGGGTTTCTGTGCCATCGTCGGGCTCTCGCTCCTGCTCGTGGCCGCCACTGTCATCTTCTTCTCCCGCAAACGCTTCTTCTGATGGACCAGACCCCAGCGGAACGCCTTGCCGCGCACGCCGCCCCCTACGTCGCGCGCCTACCGCGCACACGGGCGCCGCTTCCGCTCCGCGAACCTGCCGCGCCCCCGACCGAGTCGCGCCTCCAAGCCCTCTGGGTCAGCCGGGGCCGACCCACCGACCTCGCCCTGCCCGATGGCACCCCCGTCGAAATCCTCGACCCCGGCCGCTGGAACCGCGCCCCGGGGCCAGACTTCCGGGGCGCGCTCATCGCCGTCGGTGGAGCCCTTCGCCGCGGCGACGTGGAACTCCACCTCCGCCCCGCCGATTGGGATATGCACGGCCACGCCGGCGACCCGGCCTACGCCGGGCTCATCCTCCACGTGGCCTGGTTCCCGGGCCCGCCCGCCAAAACCTTGCCGCCCGCCGTCCCCACCCTTGTCCTCCGCCCCTTCGCCGAACGCCAAGGCCCGCTCGACTTCGCCGCGCTCGCGCTCCCCGATTCCCCCGCCGAGGCCGAGGCCCTGCCCCGCCCCTGCCACCTGCGCCTGCGCGATGACCCGGCCGCGCTCGACGCACTCCTCCGCGCCGCCGGCCACTACCGCCTCCACGCCAAAACCCAGCGCCTCGCCCAAGCCCTCCAAACCCAGAGCCCCGCCCGGACGCTTCACGAAAACCTCTTCGCGGCCCTCGGCTACCGCCGCAACGCCGAGCCCATGCGCCGCCTCGCGCGCGAACTCCCCCTCGATCGCCTCCTGCCCCTGACCCCGCTCCGCCGCTTCGCCCTCCTCGCCGGTCACGCCGGGCTCCTCCACCCCACCCGCGATCGCGCCCTCTGGGACCTCTGGTGGCAGACCGGCCTCCCCCCACCCCTCCAACCCTACGACTGGGACCTCCGCGCCCTCCGCCCCCAAAACCATCCCCGCCGCCGCCTCGCCGGCGCCGCCCCGTTGCTCGACCGCCTTGACAGCCTGCTCCACGCGCCGCTCGACACCCTCGCCAAAACCCTCGTCGAAGACTCCCGCGCGCTCTGCGTCCCCCTGGGGCTGAAAGGCACGCCCATCGGCGCCAACCGCGCACACGGCATCCTCCTCAACCTCATCGTCCCCTGCCGCCTCGCGCTCGGCACGCTCGACCCCGAACGCCTCGGCGACCTCCCCGGCGAAGACCTCTCCCAACCCATGCGCCAAGCGTGGCACCACCTCACCGCCAGCCTCCGCGCCCTCCCCAAAGACGGCCTCCGCCAACAAGGCCTCCTCCAAATCCACGCCGACTTCTGCTCCAACCCCTCCCTCACCTGCGCCACCTGCCCCCTCGCCACCGGCACCTGAGGCGCCCCGGACCGCCCCCCACCGCATTCCGCAGGCTTGTCGATAACTTTGCGAAACCTGTTGAAAACCTGTTGAGAACGGACGGGGCCGACAGAGGCCAAAAACCACGTTTTCAATCTATACGCGGGGTCGTTTTTCGAGACGCGCCGTACCTCCCATCGAGACACGCCGTCTCTCCCCCCGGGACACGCCGCGTTCCAAAACGCCCCGCCTGTCGAAAACGTCCGCCACTTGCCCGCTTTATGCCTTCACAACCTGCAAACGAAAAAGCCCCACGTCGCCGCGCGGCATTCGTAATAGTCAGGAATCTTGAAGGCCATGTCCCCAAAGTGATACCCCAACCAAACCTTGTCTTGTTGAAGGAGCAAGAAGGTTTCTTTGTAGATGATGGCGTTCTGATTGCCGATAATTGGAAACTTCTTGCCGTATTCGATAAGTTGCGCAAGATAACCGCGGAAGAGGGAGAAGGTTATCGCCCGGACGCCATCGCGCCCGCCGTGTTGGGGGAAAGGACAATCGCGTGGTCGTTCCTCATCTTCCGGGAGTTCGATCGGCAACGTTCGGCGCTCTGGGTACGATTGGGTGGGGGCATGGGGTGAGGGCGGCGCGGATTTCGTCGGCATCGGAGAAGGGGTGGCGAATGCCGTTGATTTCCTGGTAGGTTTCGTGGCCTTTTCCGGCGACAAGGACGATGTCGTCGTTTTGGCGCAGGGCGAGTGCGCGGCGGATGGCGGCTCGGCGGTCGGGCTCGACGAGTGGGGTGTGGCGGGTGAAACCGGGGAGGATGTCGGCGATGATGGCGAGGGGGGCCTCGGTGCGAGGGTTGTCGGTGGTGACGATGGCGAGGTCGGCGGCGCGGTCGACGGCGGCGGCCATTTTGGGGCGTTTGGCGCGGTCGCGGTCTCCGCCGCAGCCGAAGACGCAGATGAGGCGGCCTGTGGTGAGGGTGCGGAGGGTGGCGAGGACGTTGGTGAGGGCGTCGTCGGTATGGGCGTAGTCGACGAAGATGTGTGGGGCGATGGGTTGGAGGCGGCCCCATTTGGGCTTGGCGTTGGCGATGGCGCAGAGGATGGCATCCGGGGTGGCGCCGAGTGCGTGCGCGGCAGTGGCGGCGCAGAGGATGTTGGCGAGGTTGTAGCGGCCGGCAAGGGTGGTGTGGAAGGCGAGGCGGCTGGTGCCGAAGGTGAGGGTGGCGTCGGTGCCGGCGGGGGTGAGGGTGGCGGGGATGGCGGAGGGGGCGTAGGGGAAGAGGTTGGGGCGGTCGGCGAGGCGGGTGAGGAGGCGGCGGCCGTAGGGGTCGTCGGCGTTGATGATGGCGGAGGCTTCGGGGTGTTCGAGGAAGAGGCGGGCTTTGGCGGCGAAGTAGGCCTCCATGGTTTTGTGGTAGTCGAGGTGGTCTTGGGTGAGGTTGGTGAAGGCGGTGAGGGCGAAACGGCAGGCGCCGACGCGGGCTTGGTCGATGGCGTGGCTGGAGACTTCGATGACGGCGGCGCGGCAGCCGGCGGCAACCATTTGAGCGAGGGCGGACTGGAGGGTGTGGGCGTCGGGGGTGGTGCGGTCGGCGGGGGCGTCGTGGCCGGGCCATTGTTCGCGGACGGTGGTGAGGAGACCGGGGTTGAGGCCGGCTTGGGCGAGCATGTCGCGCAGGAGCCAAGCGGTGGTGGTTTTGCCGTTGGTGCCGGTGATGCCGCAGAGGAGGAGTTTCTCGGAGGGGCGGCCGAAGTGTTCGGCGCAGGCTTCGGCGAAGGCGGCGCGGGGGTCGGCCACGCGGATGTCGCATTCGGGGGCGGCGCCCATGACGGCGGCGGCGCCGCGGGCGCGGGCCTCGGCGATGTGGCGGGCGCCGTCGTCGTGGGTGCCGGGGATGGCGACAAAAAGGGCGCCGGGGGTGACCCGGCGTGAATCGCAGGCAACGTCGGTGTAGCGGGTCATGGGCGGCCTTTCAGTTGGCGTTGCTGGCGGAGGTAGCGGGCGCGGAGGGAGTCTTCGTCATCGATCGGCTTGGCGGGGGCGGCCTTGGCGGCGCCAGGGGCGGTTTTGAGGTCGACGGCTTGGGGGGCGATGGCGAGTGCGTCGGGGCGGCCTTGGGAGATTTGGGAGGGCTTGCGGTTGGCGGCTTCGGAGACGTAGGTGCCGGCGCTGTAGGCGTCGGAGTCGGCGCTCATGCGTTGGGCCTCGGCTTCGATTTCGCGGCCGGAGAGTTGGCGCACGGGGAGGCCGGAGACGGAGGTCTCGGCTTTGCCGGTGCGGGGGTCGTAGGTGGTGATGGAGGCTTGGGGAGTGGAGAAGAAGCGAAACTTGTAGTGGCCGGCGCGGATCATCTGATCGGTGACGTATTTGCGCAGCTCGGTGAATTCGGGGCTGTCGGGGTCGCCGTGGAGGCGGATGAGGATGGTGTCGGCGGGCTGGGTGGTGGAGCCTTTGACAATACCGGAGAGGTCGCCCATCGCGACGGGTTCGCCAAGGACGTGGACGGTGCCATCGGCGTAGACATCGATTTTGGCCTCGTCGGGGTTGAGCGCGCGGAGGTTTGGACCCGAGACGCAGGCGGCGAGAAGGAGTGCAAGGGAGATGAAAAGGAGGCAGGGCGCCCGACGCGCGGGCGACGGGCGGGTGCTTGTGCGGAAGGTTGACGTACGCATCGCGTAACCTTTCTCGTTTGGCGTGTCCGTCGCGCCGGCGAAGGCGCCCTGTTTATGTGTGCGTGGCGCGCTTAGTTCTTAGTTAAAGGTGGCCTTGAAGGCTTGGTCGAGGTCTTCGAGGATGTCGTCGATGTGTTCGATGCCGCAGGAGAAGCGGACGGTGGTGGGGGAGATGCCGGCGGCGACGAGCTGTTCGTCGGTGAGCTGGCGGTGGGTCATGCTGGCGGGGTGGAGCACGCAGGTGCGCGCGTCGGCCACGTGCACGACGATCTTGGCCAGCTTGAAGGCGTCCATCAGGCGCTGGGTGTCGGCGCGGGAGCCGTCGACCTCGAAGGTGACGACGCCGGAAGCGCCCTGCGGCAGGTATTTTTGGGCAAGGGCGTAGTATTTGTCACCCTTGAGGCCGGGGTAGCGGACGTTGCGGACGTGGGGGTTGTTGGAGAGCCACTCGGCCACTTTGAGGGCGTTTTCGCTGTGGCGGGCCATGCGCAGGGGCAGGGTCTCCATGCCGAGGTTGAGGAGGAAGGCGTTGAAGGGGGCCGCCTGGGCGCCCATGTCGCGCATCAGCTGGGCGCGGGCCTTGACGATGTAGGCCATCTTGCCGAAGGCTTGGGTGTAGACGAGGCCGTGGTAGGAGGGGTCTGGCTCGGTGAAGTCCGCGAAGCGCCCGGAGGCCGCCCAGTCGAAGTTGCCGCTGTCCACGATGATGCCGCCGAGGCTCACCGCGTGGCCGTCGAGGTACTTCGTGCTGGCGTGGACGATGATGTCCGCGCCCCATTCGAAGGGCCGGCAGAGGGCGGGCGTGGGGAAGGTGTTGTCGAGGATGAGGGGCAGGCCGTTCCTGTGCGCCACCTTGGCCCAACGCTCCACGTCGAGCACCGAGAGCGCGGGGTTCGCGAGGGTTTCGCCGAAGATGGCCTTGGTGTTCGGGCGGATGGCCGCCTCAATCTCGGCATCGGAGGCGTCGGGGTGGACCCAGGTGAATTGGATGCCCAGCTTCTCCAGCGTGACGCCGAAGAGATTGACGGTGCCGCCGTAGATTTCGGAGCTGGAGACGATGTGGTCGCCGGCATGAGCCACGGTGAGCAGGGAAATCATGCTGGCGGCCTGGCCGGCGCTGGTGAGCATGGCGCCGACGCCACCTTCGAGCGCCGCGATGCGCTGCTCCACGGCATCGAGCGTGGGGTTGCTGAGGCGGGTGTAGAAGTGGCCGCCCACCTTGAGGTCGAAAAGGTCGGCCACGTGTTGCGCCGAATCGAAGGCAAAGGTGGTGCTCTGGTAAATTGGCAGGACGCGCGCCTCGCCGTTTTTCGGCACCCACCCCGCTTGCACGCATTTGGTCTCGAACTTCATCTGGCAAAACTCCTTTCGCTGTGGTCATCTCGCGCCCGCGAATCGTCGCGACCCGCAAAACGGCGCCCATTGTAACAAACGCGCCGAGATGTTGCAGTGGTGTCCGGGAAAATGTCACACGCTTGCCGGGCGTTCCGACGACTGTTTATTGCGGTTCACTGTTCATCGGATGGCACCAGTTGGCCGATGTAGGGCTTGACGCCCCAGAGGTCGCACAGTTCACGAAACTCGGAGACGGCCTCGCCCAGGCCCGGGCGCACGCCGCGCTCGGCGCGGATGAGAATGTTGCGTCCCGTGGCCTCGGGGGAGACGAACTCCATCACGCGGGCGCGATAGCCGCAAATGCGCAAGACCTGCGCGCGGAAGGTGTCGGTGAGCAAATCCGCCAAGCGCTCGCGCAGGATGCCGTGGCGCAGCACCGCCCGCATGGGGCCGCCGCCCGCCAATGCGTGGTGGAGTTCGTGTTGGCAGCAAGGCACGCAGAGGATACGCGCGGCGCCGGTGCGCACCGCCGCGATGAGCGCGTCGTCCGTGGCTGTGTCGCAGGCATGGAGGCTCATCACCAGGTCGGGTGCCTGCGGCCAATCCGCCGAGGCGATCTCCGCCGCCTGGAAGGTCGCCTCGTCCTCGCCCAAGCCCAACGCCGCCGCCTGCGCACGGGCGCTCGCGATAACGTCGGCATTGCGGTCAATGCCGATCACGCGCACCTTGGGCCACCCCTTTGCGAGCGTGAGGAACCGTTGCAGCGCCAAGGTCAGATACGCCTTGCCGCATCCGCAGTCCACCACCGTGAAGGCCGGCGGCGGCGCCTCGGGCAAGAGCGGCTCCACCGCACGGATCAATGCGTTCACTTGGTCGTACTTCCCGCGCATGGAGGTACGCAAGGCGCCATCCTCCGCCGCCAGCCCCAAGACGCGCAGAAGCGGCGCGGAATCAAAGTCGGTCAGCGGCTGGCGCTTCACGCGGTCATGCCCGGCGGAAGGTGCCGGCATGGCTGTGGCCTTCGGCTTGCCGCGCGAGACGAGCGGCCTGCCCTTCTTCGTCACGCGGACGTGCAGGTCGCCCTCCGTCGTCACAAGATGCAACTCGCGCTTGCCGCGTTGGGCCAGAATCTGCTCCAATCCCTTGCGCGCGGGGCCCTCGGTGAGGTTGCGTGTCTGCGCCTGCGTGCCATCGCGCATTTCCGCTTGGATGAGCTCCTGTCCTTTGATGCGCACGGGGCGCAGAGAAATCCGGAAGGGTTGCCCCTCGCGTGTCAGCGTCTGCGTCAAGCGAATGAAACCCGGCCCGAAAACCCGCGCACGGATTTCCTCGCACAGTTCACCGGGCAATGTCTCTGTCTCGTCGTTCATAATCATAGGCCTACAGTGTCAAGGGAGAAGGATAAAGCGAGGGCTCCAGGCTCAGCGGCGGCGCTTGCGGCGCTTGACGTGGACGGAGACATCGTGGCGAAGGGAGGCGTGGCGGCGGAGATGGGCAGGGGAGGAGTCGCGGTCGCGGACTTGGCTGCGGTAGAGCGTCCAGCCGGGGGAAAGGAGGAAGGAGAGCCCGCAGACCCACATGGCCGGAAGAAGGAGCCCGTGGTTGCCCGTGAACTCGCTGACCATGAGGATGGCTGCCAAAGGCGTGCGGACGGCGGCGGTGAGATAGCCGGCCATGCCGAGCATGGCGCAGTTGGAAAGCGAAAGGCCCAGCCCGGGAAAGAGTGTGGCGAAGAGCGCGCCACAGCCCGCGCCATACATCGCGCCGCTGAAGAGCGCGGGGCCGAGCATGCCGCCCGCGCCTCCGCTACCCACGGTAAAGGCGGTGGCGACGGCCTTGAGCGCGCCGAGCGCGAAGAGCACGAGGATGGCGTTGGGAAGAAAGGCGGGGGAGGCGAGGACTTCGGCGTTGGCCTGAAGTGTCTGCTGGATGTAGCCGTAGCCCGAGGAGAGGATTTGCGGAAAGCAGAGACCAATGGCGCCCACGAGCAGGCCGCCGATGGCGGGCTTGGACCACGGGGGCAAGGCGAGCCGGCGGAAAACGATCTCGGTCTGCCTGAAGAAGAGGATATTGAAGCGGACGGCGGCGGCGATGAGGAAGGCCAGGCAGGTGTAGCACACGAAACGGGGCGGGGCTGCGAAGAGTTCATGGGGCGTGCTGAAGAGCGGTTCCCACCCAAAAACACAGGCAAAGGTCATGTACGAGATGGTGGAGGCGACCATCGAGGGGATGAGCACGTCGCCTTCCAAATCGAAGCCGCGATAGAGCACCTCGGCCGAGAAAAGCGCACCGGCCATCGGCGCACGGAAGATGGCACCGATGCCGGCAGCCATGCCGGCAGCCAAAAGCACGCGCCGTTCGTAGAGCGACAGATGGAGCGTACGCCCCACGAAGGCGCCGCACGCCGCGCCGATTTGCGTGATGGGGCCCTCCGCGCCCGCACTTCCCCCGGTGCCGATGACGAGGCTGGAGGCCAAGACCTTGACGGGCGCGACGGCCACGGGAATGTTGGTGGCGCTGTGGTGATAAGCCGCGATGACGGTGTCCGTGCCGTGCCCGCCCGCCGAAGGCGCGAACCGCCGCGCCAGCAGGCAGGCCAAGAGCGCACCCACGGCCGGCAAGAGCAGGCGGACAAACCCCGCGAAGGACGTGGCGAGCGCAGGGTGGATGCGCTCCAGGAGGGTATAGCGCAATTCGGGCGTATGGGCAATCGCGATTTCGCCCGCCGCCGCGGGGAGGGTGATCCGCCCGAGCCCTTCCAGCGCGTAGACACGCACCCATTCAATCATCGAGAAGAACCAAATGGCCATCAGCCCCGCCAACACCCCGACCGCCGCGCAAATGCAGACAATGCGCCCCATGCGCAGCGTCTCGCCCTCCGCCGGCATCCAAAAGCGAAACCACCGCCACGACTGGCGGCTCCCGTGCAGGAGGTCGCTCACCGGCGGAAGATGGGGGCGGCTAGGCATGGCCGTGCGTCGCGGGGAAGCGGCTCAATCGCGCAGGATACGACGGAAGAACTGCGCCAGCGGGATCACCCCGACGAGCACGCCGGCCTTGTCCACCACATAGCACTTCACCGCGTTGCGCTCGGCCAAGTCGGCGGCAATCTCGCGCGCGGGCGTGTCCACCAAGCAGGTGCAGACATCGATGTTCATGGCCTCGCGCACACGGATGCGATGCGTCTCGCGCAGACGTTCGGCCAGCGGCTCCATCGTGTTGGCGGGGGTTGCCTGGAGTGTGGGGAAGAGTTTGCGGAACCCTTTGGGGATGAAACACCCCAGCAAGGCGTGCGTGTCCACCGCGCCCACCAAATGCCCCTCCTCATCCACAATCGGCAGCTCCACCTTGTTCAGATCCATGAAGGCATCCAGCGCGGTCGAGAGCGGCGCATCCGCGCGCACCGCGTCCGTCTCCACACTCATCAAGTCGCCCGCGCAGATATAATCCGGCAACTTCATCTCGCTGCGCCGCAGGAAACGCATCACCTCCGCGGCATCGCGCATGGTCGCCAAGCGCTCCACGGTCCCGGGCTCACGCAACAGATTGGCCAACGCCCGCAAAATCTGAAGGTAGCGCGCGGGCTGTTGCTCGGGAACCAAGAGCAGGAAGACCAGTTGCACGGGCTTGCCCCCCTCAGGCGCGGGAATACCCGAGGGATAGATGCCCAGCGCCATATACGGCCGCTCGATGCCTTCGATGCGCGCATGCGGCAACGCCACGCCCTCGCCCACCACCGTCGGCGACAACCGTTCGCGCCGCAACACCGCGTCCACGATTTTCTCTGCCTGCACGCCGGGCAAATGGTTGGCCACCACCCGCTCCACCAATGCGTACACCATGTTGTAGGCCGAAGGCACCGTCTGGTCAAAGGCAATATCCGCCTCTGAGAAAAAGCCGCTCAGATAAACCGCGTTCGCTTCCGTTGCCATAATCATCTCCCATTTATCCCGCGGGCACGGACGCTTCCGTGCCCAACGCACAAAAAGATAGCACATCTTCGCGCCTTTCGCCACCAACCCCACCCCACGCCCAAGCGTATCCGGGAGAAATTGCGCTTCGGGCAGTCCGGGCCCCTTCGACAAGGAGGCGGCGCGTGGGGGCTGGGTTTGGTAGAATGGTGCACGTTATGGCAGAGGTGTTGATTGCCGGCGGGGCCGGATTTATCGGGGCGAACTTGGCGCGGCGTTTGGTCGCCGCGGGCCATTCGGTCACGGTGTTGGACAACTTTTGGTCTGGGCGGCGCGCGAACATGGCCGGGATGGACGTGCGTCTGATTGAGGGGGATGTGCGCGAGCCGATCGCGGGGCGGTACGACTGGGTGTTCAACCTGGCGTGCCCGGCCTCGCCGCCGCGGTATCAGCGTGACCCGGTGTTCACGCTTACGACGTCCATCGATGGGATGCGGCAAGTGTTGGCGTTGGCGCGACGGTGCGGCGCACGGGTGGTGCATGCCTCGACGAGCGAGATTTATGGCGACCCATTAATGCATCCGCAGACAGAGACGTATTGGGGGCACGTGAATCCCTTGGGGCCGCGCAGTTGCTACGACGAGGGGAAGCGCGTGGCGGAGACGTTGGCGATGGAAGCGCGGCGGGCGTGGGGCGTGGACGTGCGCGTGGCACGTATCTTCAACACCTATGGGCCGTTCATGGACCCGGCGGATGGCCGGGTGGTCTCGAACTTCATCATGCAGGCGCTCCACGGGGAGGCGCTGACGCTCTATGGGGAAGGGCGACAAACGCGCGGCTTTCAATTCGTGGACGATTTGTTGGCGGGATTCATGGCCTACGTGGCAAAGCCGCGGGCGGAGGTAGACGCCTTTTTCGCGGCGAAAGGCATGGCGTTGCCGGTGTTGAACTTGGGCAATCCCGAGGAAATCACGGTGCGGGAATTGGCGGACGAGGTGCTGCGCCTGGTGCCCTCCGGCGGCGGCATCGTGTCGCGTCCCTTGCCGAAGGACGACCCGCACCGGCGCCGACCGGACATCGCGTGGGCGCGGGATTGTCTGGGTTGGGAGCCTCGGGTGCATCTGCGCGAAGGCTTGTCGCGAACGGTGGCCTATTTCCGCGAAGGGCCGGCCGCCGGGTACATGAACGCGTGAACGCGAAGGGGATCAGACGGCAATGACGGATTGGGCGGCATTGTTGAATCCGGAGCAGCTGGAGGCCGTGACGGCGCCCGATGGGCCGGTCTTGGTCCTGGCGGCGGCGGGCACGGGCAAGACTCGGACGCTCACCCACCGCGTGGCGTGGCTGATGGAGCAGGGCGTGGACCCGCGGGACATCCTGCTGCTGACCTTCACCAACCGCGCGGCGCGGGAAATGCTGGAGCGGGCGGAGGCGTTGGTGGGGCCGGCGATCGGCACGTTGTGGTCGGGCACCTTCCACCACGTCTGCCACCGTATCCTGCGGCAAAACGCGCGGGAGGCGGGGCGAACCCCCTCGTTCACGATCCTGGACCGGGCGGACGCGCTGAGTCTGCTGAACCGCGCGCTCAAGGAAGTGGTCGCCGACACGCGCCATTTCCCCAAAAAGGAAGTCCTGGCCTCGCTTATCGGCAAAGCGGCCAACACGGAGGGCAACCTGCGGCAATTGGCCGAGAATATCGCCTTCGAGGAGGCGGTGGACCCCGACAAGGTCTTGGAGGTGGCCGGGCGCTACGCCGCGCTGAAAGAAGCGGCCAACGCGCTGGACTTCGATGACCTGCTCACCTTCACCCTGCGCCTCTTCCGCGAACATCCCGAAACCTTGGCGCGCTACGCGCACCGCTTCCGCCACGTCTTGGTGGACGAATACCAAGACACCAACACCATCCAAGCGCAATTGGTGGACGCCCTGGCCTCGCACCACCGCAACCTCATGGCGGTGGGCGACGATTTCCAATGCATTTACTCATGGCGCGGGGCGGACTTCCGCAACATCATGGGCTTCCCCGAGCGTTGGCCTGGCTGCCGCATCGTCAAGCTGGAGCGCAACTACCGCTCCGCCCCAGAAATCCTGGCCATCGCCAACGCCACCATCGCAAACAACCCCGAGCAGTTCCAAAAGACCCTCCTGCCCACCCTGCCCCCCGCCGGGCGCAAGCCACTCGTCGCCTTCCTGCGCGATGCCGCCGAGCAAAACCAGATGGTCATCCGCCATATCCAGCGCGCGCTCCAATCCGGTTACCGCCCCGAGGACATCGCCGTGCTCTACCGCGCGCACTTCCACGCCATGGAGCTGGAACTCGACCTGCGCCGCCTGCGCGTGCCCTACACACTCACCTCTGGGCAAGGCCTCTTCGAGAGCGCCCACGTGAAGGATGCCGTCGCCTTCCTGCGCCTCTGCTCCGGCCTGGCAGACTTCTTCTCCCTCCAACGCGTCCTGGGGCTCCTGCCCGGCGTCGGCCCAAAAACCGCCGAGCGCATCTGGGCCCAACTCGGCGGCACCTTCGACCCCGCGCGCGAAACCGACCGCCTCGGCCTCGCCGCACGCATCCCCAAAAAAGCGCAAGACGACTGGCGCGCCCTCGATGGCCTCCTCGCGCGCTACCGCGACGAAGGGCTCGCGGAAAACGGGAACCGCGCCGTCACCCTCTTCCTCGAAGGCTGGTACAACGCCTACCTCCAACGCACCTACGACAACGCCGAAGACCGCGCCGAAGACCTCGCCGCGCTCGCCGCCCAGTTCCGCAAAGGCCAATCCGTCCCCGAGTTCCTCAACGAGGTCGCCCTCATGACCAACCTCGAGGCCGAAAACGCCCAAGCCCTCGCCGACCGCCCCGGCGTCCGCCTCTCCACCGTCCACCAGGCGAAGGGCCTCGAATGGCCCGTCGTCATCATCATCTGGTGCAACGAAGACTACTTCCCCTCCGCCCGCGCCATCATGGAAGACCTGGCCGGCGAGGAACGCCGCCTCTTCTACGTCGCCCTCACCCGCGCCAAGCAAGACCTCCTCCTCTGCGTGCCCGCCTCGCGCCGCGTCCCCGGCAAGGAAGGCGTGCAATACCTCTTCCCCTCCCGCTTCATCAAACAAATCCCCAACGACCTCGTCACCAAACGCTACGGCCTCTACTGACCACCGAAAGGCCCCCTCATGCGCCCTCTCCTCCTTGCGGTTCTCACACTCTCGTTCCTGCCGGGCGCGTTGCCGTGCCACGCCCAGGGCGGCGTCTTCCGCGTGGCGACCGAGGGGCGCCTGCCGCTCTCCATCGCGCAGGAGGCCGACAACGCCATCGACCGCGCCCAGCGCTGGCTGGCCGTGCAGCCGCCCGCCACCAACGACCTCGCACAGGTGCTTCTGCGCCGCTACGCGCTCGCCAAGCCCGGCGAGACCTTCCGTCTGCCGCGGTGCCATGTGACGCCGCTGGGCGAGACGCTTCCCGGCCCCGTCGCCCCCGCCGCGCTCACCAACCTCACCGCAACCCTCGCGCAAAAGCCCGACCCCAAGACGCTCTTCGCGCTCCAACGCGACCTGCCCGCCGCCGAGCCCCCTCCCCCCGCCGATTGGCGCGAACGCCTGGCCCTGGCCTTGATCGACAGCCAACGCATCTCTGCCCGGGGCGGCCACTGGGGCGCCCCCGAACCCACCGCTTGGGCCATCCTCACCCTCCGCGCCCTCCTCAACGAATCCACGCCCATCCAAGTCGAGCCCGGCGAACTAAAAGCAGAAAACGGTGAACGGTGAACAAGCTGCCCGCCATGATTTGACCGTCGCCCCTACACGCAAAAGCCCCGGCCTTCCGAAAAGCGCCGGGGCTTTTGCGTGTAGGGGCGACACCACGGTCGGTCAAGACTGGGGCGACGGGGTCGCGGAGATGCCGCCGTAGCGGCGGTCGCGCCGGGCAAAGGCGTCGAGGGCGGCCTTGAAGTCGGCCTCGCCAAAGTCGGGCCAGAGTGTCGGGGTGACGTAGAGCTCGGCGTAGCTGGCCTGCCAAAGAAGGAAGTTGCTGAGGCGGAGTTCGCCGCTGGTACGGATGATAAGGTCGGGATCGGGCACGTCGGGCAGGTAAAGATGGCGGGCGATGGCATCCTCGTCGATGGACTCGGGGTCGAGTTCGCCTTTGGCGGCGAGGCGGGCGAGTTCACGCGCGGCGTGGGCGATTTCAGTGCGGCCGCCATAACTGAGGCAGAGGATGAGCTGGCGCTCGTAGGCGGCGGTGGCGCGCTCCACGCGCGTCAGCGCCGCGTCGACCTCAGGTGGCAAATCCTCACGCCGCCCCATGATGCGCAGGCGGACGCGGTGCTCGTGGAGCATGGGCTCCTCGTGGGCGAGGTAGTCCACGAGCAGATGCATGAGCGCCGCCACCTCGTCCTTGGGGCGTTTCCAGTTCTCGACGGAGAAGGCGTAAAGCGTGAGGTAACGGATGTCGGCATCGCGGCAGTAGCCAAGGACGCGCCGCACGGTCTTGCCGCCGGCACGGTGTCCCTCGGCGCGGGGAAGGCCGCGGGCTTGCGCCCAGCGGCCGTTGCCGTCCATGATGATGGCGAGGTGGCGCACCGTCAGATACCCACGCGAAGGGTGGATTCGCGGGCAGGGCCGATGGAGAGAATGCCCAAGCGGCCGCCGGAGAGTTGGATGAGCCGCTCGACGTAGGCCTTGGCCTTGAGGGGCAGTTGCGCAAGGTCGGTGATGTGGCTCGTCTCCTCCAGCCAGCCCGGCATAGTCTCATAGATAGGCTTGCAACGGGCGAGTTGGCCGGCGGAGGCGGGCATATCCTCAATCCGTTTGCCGTCCAGCTCGTAGGCCACGCAAATCTTGATTTCGGGCAGGGTGTCCATCACGTCCAGCTTGGTGAGTGCCCAGAAGTCGACGCCATTGACCATCTGCGCGTAGCGCGCGACCACGGCATCGAACCAGCCGCAGCGACGCGGGCGACCGGTGACGGCGCCAAACTCATGGCCGCGCTCGGCCAACGTGCGCCCGATCTCGCCAAAGTCCTCCGTGGGGAAGGGGCCCTCGCCCACGCGCGTGGTATAGGCCTTGATGACGCCGACCACGCGGTCGATCCGGCGCGGGCTCAACCCGGAGCCCACGCAGGCGCCGCCGGAGGTGGGATTGGAGGAGGTCACAAAGGGATAGGTGCCAAAGTCGATGTCCAGCATGGTGCCCTGCGCGCCTTCCAGGAGGATGGACTTCCCGGCGCGGTCCGCCGCGTGGATGAGAGGGATGGTGTCCACGATGTAGGGGCGCAGACGCTCGGCGGCCTCGATATACGTACGCACCATCTCCTCCGCATCGAGCGGGGCCGCGTTCAGGATGGCCAGCTTGCGGTTGGTTTCCTCGACCTGCTCGCGCACCAAGTCGGGGAACTCCGGCAGGAGCATATCGCCGCAACGCAAGCCCGAGCGCGAGACTTTGGCCGCGTAGGCCGGGCCGATGCCACGACCCGTGGTGCCGATCTTCTTGCCCTCCGGGCGCGCCGCCTCGTCCGCGCGATCCAACGCCCGATGGTAGAGCATGACCATGTGCGCACGCGTCGAGATGAAGAGGCGCCCGCGGCACTCGATGCCCGTCTTGCGGAGCATCTCGATCTCCTCGATCAAGTCCAGCGGGTTCATCACCACGCCGTTGCCGATGACACAGGTCTTGCCTTCATGCAAAATCCCCGAGGGCACCAGGCGCAACACGCGCTTTTCGCCCTCGGCGATGACCGTGTGCCCAGCGTTCGAACCGCCCTGGTAGCGCACGATCAAATCCGCCTGCGCAGTCAGCACGTCAATGATCTTACCTTTGCCTTCGTCGCCCCATTGCGACCCAATCAACACGGTGTTCGGCATACGACTCAATCCTTTTCCGCGCCCCATGCGGGCGCAACGTGAGGGAAGGATAACAGATTTTCCCCCCAAACACAAGCCGCCTCCGGCGCCCCGCGCCCGGCGCGGGGCGGGCAGGGGCGTCACTCGGGCTTGGCGGTGCGCTCCATAAGGAGGAGGACGGCATCCTTGGCGGGGAGGCCTTGGTGGCAAATGCGGTAGACGACCTCGGCGATGGGCATTTCCACGCCGTGCTCCTGGGCCAGGTCGTGCAAAAGGCGGGCGTTGTCCACGCCTTCGGCGACCATCTTCATGGAGGCCAGGATGTCGCCGATGGCCTCGCCGCGGCCAAGGCGCTCGCCGACGGCATGGTTGCGGCTGTGCTTGGAGGTGCAGGTGACGATGAGGTCGCCCACGCCGGCCAGCCCGCTCAGCGTCTGCGGCTTGGCGCCCAGGCGCAGCCCCAGGCGCATCATCTCGGCCAGACCGCGGGTGATGAGCGCGGCGCGGGTGTTGTCGCCGAAGCCGAAACCGTCGCTGGCGCCCACGGCGATGGCCAGGACGTTCTTGACCACGCCGCCGATCTCCACGCCCAGCACGTCGTCGGTGGTGTAGACGCGAAAGCGCGGACCGTTGAAGAGACGTTGCGTCTCGATGGCCAAGGCGTGGTTCTCGCAGGCGCAGGTCACGGCGGTGGGAATGCCACGGGCGACCTCCTCGGCGTGGGAGGGGCCCGAGAGGACGACCACGCGATCGGTCCCGAGCAGGGCCTTGGCCACCTCGCTCATGCGCTGGTGGGTCTCGGGGCAGACGCCCTTGGTGAGGCTGACGACAAGCGCGCGGCGCACATCGAGATGGGGCGCGAGCTGCGCGCAGACAGTGCGGTAGAACTTCGAGGGAATGGCCAGCACCACCACGTCCGCGCCCGGCACGGCCTCGCGCAGGTCGGCCGTCCAGCGGATGCCTTCCGGCAGTTCGGGGCCAGGCAGGTAGCGCGGGTTGCGGCGCGTGGCGCGAATCTCGTCGATGTACTCCGCGAAGGGCCCCCAGACGGTGACGGCATGTCCGCGCGCCTCCAACAGCATGGCCGTGGCCGTGCCCCAGCCTCCATCCCCGATGACGGCAATGTTCATGGACGGTTCTCCTGTTTGGCGGCCCGCGCGGCGCGCTGGGCGGCGGTGAAGGCGAAACGGTTCTCCTGCCCGCGGACGAGCCGCGCCAGGTTTGCCCGGTGCTTGACGATGGCCAGCACGGCCAACGCCGTGATCAAAATCGCGAACCAAAGCGGGCGTTCCGCGTAGAGCGGCGTCCAGACGGTCGCCCCCACCGCCACGGCCGCCAGGCAGCTGGCCAGCGAGACGAAGCGGCCGATGCCAAAGACCGCCAGCCAGCACCCGAAGCCTATCACGCCCGCCAGCGGCGCCACCCCGAGCAAGAGCCCCAACGCGGTCGAGACGCCCTTGCCCCCGCGGAAGCCGAGCCAAATCGGGAAGATATGCCCCAACATCGCCGCCGTGCCGCAGAGCACGCGCAGGAGCAGTCCGTCGCCCGCGCCCCAAGCCGCCCCCCACAGCAGCGGGATAGCCGCGCACCAGACGCCGCCCACGCCCTTGAGCAGATCCAGCGCGAAGGCCAACACCCCCCACCCCGCGCCCACGCACCGGAACACGTTGGTCGCGCCGATGTTGCGGCTGCCCACCTCCCGGACATCCACGCCCCGCGCCTTGCCAATCAGCAGGCCGAAGGGAATGGCACCCAACAGATAGGCCGGCACCAACGCGGCCAGCGCGTTCACGCCATCCACGAGCGCCTCCATCAACGGTGCCCCCCAATCAGCGCGACGAGCCCTTCCACCGCCAAGGCATAACCCTGCAGGCCAAAGCCCATCAACTGCGCCACGCACACCGGCGCCGTGTACGACACGTGGCGGAAGGCCTCGCGCTTATGCGTGTTGGAGATGTGCAGCTCCACCGCCGGCAACTCGCTGGCCGCGATGGCGTCGCGCAACGCCACGGACGTGTGCGTGTAGGCCGCGGGGTTGATGACAAGCCCATCGTAAACGCCGCGCGCCGCGCCGATCTTGGCGACCAGCTCGCCCTCGATGTCGCTCTGGAAGCAATCGAGCGTGGCGCCGAGGCGCTCCGCCGTCCGCCGCGCCAACGTCTCCGCGTCCGCCAGCGTGAAGCGGCCGTAAATATCAGGCTCCCGCGTGCCGAGCAAGCGCAGGTTGGGGCCATTGAGCAGCAAGAGTTTCATCGTGCGGGTTCCTTTCACAAATAGAAGCGATCCATCCAATAAGGCAGGATATGGGCGGGGGAGATGTTGCGATCCAGCTGGGTGGCAAGCGTCTCCAGCATCGCCAGGTTTTCCTCCAGGTGCGCCAAGGTGTGCGCCGCCGCCCGGCGGCTCAACGCCTCGCGCCGCCCCGGGAACGCCAGCGGCGGCCCGGCACCCTCGCCCGCGGCCCGCAGGCAGAGCAGGTCGCGCATCCATTGCTCCAACGTCAGCAACAAATCCGTGCGCCAAGCCTTCGCCTTCGCCCCCACCAACGCCTTGATTGTGTCGGCATCCTCCTCCACGTAGCGATTGTCCTTGGCCTCCTCGCGGACGGACTTCTCGGCCTCGGCCTCCATGTCCTCCAGGATGGCGCACAGCGTATCCGCCCGCGCCGCGTCCAAAAGCACCGACTTCCGATCGATGCCCGCCAGCAACTCCAGCACCTGGGTGCGCCACGGCTCGTCCAACCCGCGCGTGCCGCCCGCCTGGATTACCTGGCAACGCGACACGATGGTGGGCAAGACCTCCGCCAACGAATCCACCAACAGCAAAAACAACGTCTGCGGCGGCGGCTCCTCCAACGTCTTCAGAAACGCGTTCGCCGCCTCCGCGCGCATCCGGTCCGCCGAGACGATGACGAGCACCTTCCACCCGCCCGAGAGCGCACTCTGCTGCGCCAAGGGCAAGATCCGCCCGCGCATCATGTCCACGCCGATGATGCGGCTCACCTTCTCCGGCTCGAACCACGGCATGTCCGGGTGCGCGTGCTCCGCGATGGTCGGCCCATCGCCCAAAAGTTGCGCGCCGATCCACTCCGCCAACGCACGCCCCTCGCGCCGTACCGGGCCGACGATCAGATAACCCTGCGCGGGGCGCCCCGCCGCGAAGGCGCGCGCCAAGTTCTCGCGAAGGGCCGCATCGGAAGTCGCCATCACCGCTCCGTCGCGCACAGCCGCAAGGCATCAAAGGCCAAGCCGGCGGCATAAATCACCACCGCGGCGCCCGTCACGCAACCCACGAGCGCCCGGATGTCCACCACGCCCCCCGCGCAATCGTAAACCACCGTCTGAAGCGGGAACCACGGCCACTGCGCCATCGGCCCGGCGACCGCCGCCGAAACCGCCGCCCACGCCAAAGGCGGCGCCAACAGGCACGTCAGCAACGACACCAAAAAGGTCGAGGCCGAACTCCGCGAGAGCAACGAGGCCAACGTCCCGATCCCGCACCACAGCAACGCCTGCGCCGCCAGCGCCAGCGCCGCCAGCCCAAAGCCCGGCCACGTCCCCGGAACCTGAGCGTCCGGCGGCAACAGCCAATGCGTCAGCACCCAGCACGACAGCCCCATGCCGCCCACATAGACCATGCACAGCGTCCACGCCGCGGCGACCTTGCCCAGCACCCACCACCGCGCACGCACCGGCGTCGCGAACATCAGCCGCAGCATCCCCACCTCGCGATCCTGCGTGAACCCGCGCGAGGCCGCCACCGCCGCCAAAAAGGGCAGCCCGAAGGCCGTCGCCAGCCCCCAGAGCGCCGGCAACGTCTCCGCCGTCCCTTCCGCGCGATAGAGAAACACCACAAAAAGCGCCCCCGCCCCCATCAGCGCCAAGAAAAGCGGCGCCACCCCATGCACCGAGCGAAACAGCTGAAAGACCTCGCGCCGCAGGATTGTCCAAAACACCATGGCTCACGCCCCCTTCCCCGCGGCCTGCGCCACCGGCGCCGTCAGCCGCGCCAACGCCATCCGCGCATCCAGATCGTCCGCCGCCAGCCGCCCCTTCTCGATGAGGGCGAAGCGCGTGCAACACGCCGCCAACATCTGCGGGTCATGCCCGCTGATGAGCACCTGCGCCCGCGCGGCGACCTCGCGAATCACCTCCGCGAACTCCGCGCGCAACGCCGCGTCGATCCCCGCGAACGGGTCGTCCAGCACCAGCACTTGGGGCAACGTCAGCAACGCCTCCGCCAATGCCACGCGCCGCCGCATCCCCAGCGACAGCGTCCCGATCGTCGCCTTCTGGCACGCGCCGAGCCCGCACCGCCGCATGGCCTCGCGCACCCGGCCGCGTACCCGCATGAAGCCCACCCCGCGCAACTTCGCGCGAAAGGCGAGATAGGACTTCACGCGCATCTCGCCGTAGACCGGCGCCAGCTCCGTCAGGTAGCCCACATGGCGGCGATAGCCGATGCCTTGGTCGGAATGGAGGCGCCGCGTGCGCCCGGCCAGATCCGTGATCGCCAGCGTGACGCGCCCCGCCTGCGGCACCAACGCCGCGGCCGCCAACCCCAAGAGCGTGCTCTTGCCGGCGCCGTTGGCCCCCACCACGCCCACCACCTCGCCCGGCGCCACGCGCAACGAAACATCGCGAATGCCCCGATCCGCGGCGTAGAGAAAAGTTGCGCCCGTCAGCGTCAGCACGGCGTCGTCCCCCCCGGCGTCATTCCCGGATCAACCGATAGCCCGCGGCCTCCAACGCGCCGTGGATCTCGCCGATCTGCTCAAAGTCGCGCGTCTCCAACTCCAGGCTCAGCACGCAACTGGCCAACGCCGTGTCCACGCCCGAGGGGCCATAGCTCACGTTGATGACGTTGCCGCCGCACTTCGAGACGATGCCCGCCACGATGGCCAGTTGCCCCGGCTTGTCAGGCAACGACAGCTTGATGCTCGCCCGCCGCCCGCTGGCCAGCAAACCGCGGTAAATCACACGGCTGAGGATGTTCACGTCGATGTTGCCGCCCGAAAGCAGGCAACACACCTTCTTGCCGTGCAGCCCCGGCACCTTGTCGTAAATCATCGCCGCCACCGAGACCGCGCCCGCGCCCTCGCAGACCAGCTTGCGTTGCTCGATGAGGAAGAGCACCGCCGCCGCGATTTCGTCCTCCGACACCGTCACAATGCCATCCACGTACCGCTTCACCAGCTCAAAGGTCAGGTCGCCCGGATGCTTCACCGCGATGCCGTCGGCGAACGTGTTCGCGGTCGAGAGCGTCAGCTTGTCCTGCGCCTCGATCGAGCGCTTCATGCTCGGCGCCTCCGCGGCCTGCACGCCATAGACCTTGCAGGTCGGCTTCAGGTGCTTGATGGCATAGGCCACGCCCGAGATCAGCCCGCCGCCGCCGATGGGCACCAACACCGCATCCACGTCCGGCAACTGCTCCAAAATCTCGATTCCCACCGTGCCCTGCCCCGCAATCACGTCCGGGTCGTCGAAGGGATGCACAAAGGTCATCCCCTCCTCCTTGCACAACTTCGCCGCGTAAGCGCTCGCGTCGTCGTACGTCCCCGGCACCAGGTGCACCTCCGCGCCGTAACTCTTCGTGGCCTCGATTTTCGCGATGGGCGCGATATCCGGCATGCAAATCACCGCGCGCGCCCCGCGCCGCTGCGCGCCCAAGGCCACGCCCTGCGCATGGTTGCCCGCGCTGCACGCGATCACGCCGCGCGCCAACTCTTGGTCCGTCAGTTTGGAAATCTTGTAGTACGCCCCCCGCACCTTGAACGAGCCGGTCACCTGCAGGTTTTCCGTCTTCAGCCACACCTGCGCGTTCGTGGACAGTTTCGGCGCGAAAATCATATCGGTCTTCCGCGCCACCTCGTGCAAAACCTCGGCCGCATGGCGGATGTTCTCAATCGTCAGCTTCGACATAACAACTGCGTCCCTTCTTTCACTTCCCCACTACTATAGCACAATCGCCCCTCGCGTTTCCTTCCGTCGCCCCACGACCGCCCGCGCCATCCTGTCGATAACTTTCGCAAACCCGTTGAAAACCTGTCGAAAGCGCGAGAGGCCCGGAGGGGGGCAAAAGGGCATTTTTCAATCAGGGAGCGGGGTCATTTTCCGGGACACGGCGTACCTCCCCTCGAGACACGGCGCATCCCGGGTCGCGACACGCCGTGTCCCAAAGCGGGACGTTCGGGGGAAGTTGTCAACAAGTCGGCGCCTCGCCGCACGCCGTGCCGGGATTTTCGTGGGATCAGGGATGGAGCGGGGCGAACGTGAGCGCGGCGAAGCCGACGGGAGCGAGCGCGGCCTCGAGGGCGGGGCGGCGGGCGGCAACCAACGCCAGCGCGGGCGACGGCACCTCCAGGCACGCCTCGGGAAAACGGTCGCGCACGCGAAGGTCGGCCACCTCGGGAAGACATGCGCGGACGCATGCCTCGGCGGTCTCCACGCGGCGGAGACGCGCAGGCGTGAGGGGCACGCCGAAGGGGACGCGCGTGGCGAGGCAGGGCGACGCGGGGCGGTCGGCCATCGGCAGGGCGAAGGCGCGGGCGAGGGCGCGCACCTCGGCCTTGGTCAGGCCGGCCTCGGCGAGGGGCGAACGCACGCCGCGTTCGGCCAGTGCGCGGAGGCCGGGACGGTCGCCGGCACGGCGGTCGTCGGCGTTCGTGCCATCCACCAAGGGGAGCCCGTCGGCAGCGCGCAGGAGGCAACCCAGCAGGAAGCGTTTGCACCGGTAGCAACGGTCGGGCGGGTTTTGCGCGAGGCCCGGCACGACCGCCAGCGGGTCGGCCTCAACGATGCGCCACGGCACGCCAAGCGCATGGGGGAGGGCGACGGCCTCGTCGGCCTCGTCCACGCATTGCAGGGGGGAATGGAAGATGAGCGCGCGCAGGGGAAAGTCACCCGCGCGGCGGCACGCGGCCAAGACCGCCAGCAAGAGTGCGCTGTCCACGCCGCCCGAGTAGGCCACGGCCACGCCGGTCGCGCGGAAGGGGCGCAGGCAGGCTTCGAGTCGGTCGCGGGCGGTCATGGGGTCGTGCGGGCGGCGCATTGGGCGGCGGCGAAGACATCCGGGAAGGGCACACCGGCGATGGCCGCGACATCGCGCACGCTGTCGGCCTCCGGGTAGATGCGCACCAAGTCGCCGAAAACGCACCGTTTGGCGCGGATTTCGCCGTAGGGCGTCCGGAGAAGGCAGGGGGTGCGCGCCATCACGGTGCGGCGGACGGGATAGGTGCGCACGCCGATGGTGGTGGTTTCGCGGAAGAGGCTCTCGGCAAGGCGCGGCAGGAGCGGTTCGTCGGCCAACACCTGGACAAGCGTGCCGGGGCGCCCTTTCTTCATAAGGCAGGGGAGGCAGACGACGTCGCGGGCGCCTTGCGCCAGGAGGGTCGCGGCGGCGGCGGCGAGCGTCTCGCCCGAGCAGTCGTCGATGTTCGCCTCGAGGACATGGAGTGCCTCGGGGGCATCGTCCGCGCGAATAAGGCTGGCGCGGAGGGCATTGACGCGGCCGAGGTCGCGTTTGCCGTGGCCAAGGCCGGTCTTGACGACCGTGAAGGGCGCGGGCAAATCCGTGCGCGTGCGGAAGGCGGCGGCAAGGGCCGCGCCCGTGGGCGTGACACGCTCGCCACGCACGTCCGTGATTTCCAAGGGGATGGCATGGGCTTGGGCGATGTTGAGGGTGGCGGGCACGGGCACGGGCAACTCGCCATGTGCGCAACGGACGGTGCCGGTGCCCTCGCAAAGGCGCGTGACCACGCAGTCGCGCACGCCCAGATTGTCGAAAAGCGTGGCGGCGCCCACGATGTCGGCGATGGAATCGAGCGCGCCGACCTCATGGAAATGGACCTCGCCGAGGGCGCAACCGTGCGCCTTGGCCTCGGCCTCGGCCACGATGCGAAAGGCGCGCAAGGCCAGGTCGCGGGCGCGGTCGGTCATCGGGAGCGCGGCGAGCAACGCCTCGACGTCGGCCAAATGGCGATGTTCGTGGCGGTGCGCATGGCCTTCGTGGTGGTGGCCGTGCTCCCCGTGATGGTGGTCGTGCTCGGGCAGGCGAACGTCGAAGTCCCAGCCGGCCAACCCGTTCACCGTCTTGGGCGCGAGGGTATAGGCCAGACCCTCGGCGGCGAGGGGCGCGAGCGCGGCATCAAGCGGCGCGCGGTCGGCGCCAAGCGCCATCAACGCGGCCACGGCCATGTCGCCGCTGATGCCGCAGGAACCATCCAGATAGAGCAACTCATTCATGGGAAGCCTTTCGCTGCGCCAGGCGCAACATCCGGCAGGCCATCACGGCCGCGCCGAAACCGTTGTCGATGTTCACCACGGCCAACCCCTCGGCGCAGGCGTTGAGCATGGAAAGCAAGGGTGCGAGCCCACCAAAGGCCGCGCCGTACCCCACCGAGGTCGGCACCGCGACGACCGGCGCCTCGACAAGCCCCGCCACCACGCTGCCGAGCGCTCCCTCCATCCCCGCCACCACAATGAGCACGTCCGCCGCGCGCACCTCGTCCACCCGCGCGAGCAGGCGGTGCAGCCCCGCCACGCCCACATCGTAGCACCGCGTCACTTCCGCCCCCAAAAAAGCCGCCGAGCGCGCGGCCTCCTCGGCGACGGGGAGATCCGCCGTTCCGCCCGTGAGGACGGCGACGCGCCCGAGCGTCGCCGGCGCCGGCGCGCCTAGCGTGAGGACGCGCGCGACGGCCTCGTATGCCACGTCCAGCCCGGCCGCGCGCGCGGCCTCGGCCTGGTCGGGCGTGCACCGCGTGCCCAGCACCGATTGGCCGGCCGCCGCGAAGGCGCGAAGGATGGCGATGAGCTGCCCGGCCGTCTTGCCGGGGCAATAGACTGTCTCGGCCATGCCCGTGCGGCGCGGGCGGGAGAGATCCAGCCGCGCGAAACCGAGGTCGGGCGAAACGTCGCTCATTGTTGCGCGGGGGCGGTGGCGCGCGCAATCGACCACTCCAACCCGTCGGGCAGGGTCGAGGCCACGTGCGAGAGACCGAGGACAATCACCGCCGCGCAGAGGGCGAAGGTGGCCGTGAGCGTCTTCCACGAGAAGACCTTCGCCCGCGCCGCCACCAAAATCATGCCGGTGAGCAACCCCTCGCCCAGGCCAATGGCCACATGGATTGGCACCATCGCCGCAAGGAAGTCGCCCATGTGCAACGTGCTGATGCCCGAGAGCGCCACCTCCGCGCAGACAGCCACCGCGCCCAGCACGATGGCGGCCACCGACGCGACGAGCGCCAGCGCCATCGTCATCAACGGCGAATGTTCCTTGCGGAAGGCCAACGCCCCGCACAAACAGCCGATGAGCCCCATGTTGAAGAGGTTCGCGCCGTAGGCCAAAAAGCCGCCGTCGTTGAAGCCCAGGCACTGAATGCCCAAAATCGCGGCCATCGTCGCGAAGGCCGCCCACGGCCCCACCAACGCCGTCAGCAGCACCGCGCCCACCAAGTGGCCGCTCGCGCCCGTCGCCGGCACCGCGCAATTCATCATCTGCGCGCCAAAGACAAACGCGCCCGCGCCCAACGCCAACGGCACCTTCGCGCGATCGATGCGCGGCGCCGCCACGCCAAGAGAGGCCCCCGAGACGCCCCAGAACGAGGCGCCCACCACGGTCGAGACAAGCATGGACTCCATATGCATAACGCAATTCCTTTCACTCAATCAAAATGCCCACAGTGTACACCTTTGAGCACACTCCACGTCAAGCCCTTTTCGCGCGTCAGAGGCCCAGGGAGGTGACAGCGCAGAGGCCGTCGGGGCCGTCGGCGGAGGTGAGGGCGAGGCGCCACGGGTGCCGGCCCTTGGCCAGGCGCAGGGTAATGGCACGGCCTGCGGCACAGTCGCCCGCCTCGTATTCCAGGATGTGGGCCTCGTGCAACCACAGTTGGCAACCGCCCGCGCCGGTGGCGGAAAAGGTGACGTCGCCCTCCGCCGGCACGTCGATCCAGCCGGAGAGTTCCAGGCCGAAGGCGCAGCCGGCGGGGAGACGCTCGCGCACCGCGGCGAAGGTCTGCGCCAGGAAGGCGGCGTCGGGGGCGAGCGTGCGGAAGTTGGGCACCCAAGGCCACTCGGCTGCGCCCGTCAGGAAGAGGCGCGCCTCGATGGGCGGCAGGTCGCCGCGCAGGGGCGTGGCGGGCATTGCCGCACCCTCGATGCCGGGGTGGCTGTTCGCGTAGGCGGCGGGCGCGCCGCAGGCGTCGGGCACCTTGGCCACCGGGACGCGGCAGGCAACGAGCAGGTCGGTCATCCACCGCACGCGATCGGCCTGGGCGGGGTCGGCGGCGAGGTTGTCCGCCTGCTCGGGGTCGGCGGCCACGTCGTAGAGCTCGCGCGTGCCGTTGATGCCGTTGTTGCGGATGAGGACGTAGTCGCCGTCGCGCACCATCTGCTCGAAGCCGAAGTTCTGCCCGGAGCCGCCGTCATTGTATTCGGCGTAGAGGCGCATGGGGAGCTGGCGGCCTTGGCCGGTGAGGGCGGGGAGGAGCGAGACGCCGTCGCAATGGGCCGGTTGGGGCAGGCCGGCCACATCGGCCAAGGTGGCCATCCACGCGGGAAACTGAAAGGGTTCCGCGCAGACGCGGGGCGTGTCGCCGCCCGATGCGGGGATGACGCCGGGCCAGAGGGCGAAGGTGGGCTCGCGCAGGCCGCCATCGTAACTCCAGCGCTTCATGCCGCGATAGGGGCCGTTGGAATCGAAGGCGTTCTCCACCCAGTTGATGCCGGCGGGGGTGAGGTACTCGCCCGCGGGGCCATTGTCGGAGGTGAAGACGAAGAGGGTGTTTTGGTCGAGGCCACGCACCTTCAGGAAGCGGAGCAGGTCGCCGAGCGCGTCGTCCAGGCGGCGGATATTGGTGGCGTAGCGGCGCTTGGAGTCGGTGTCGAGGCTTTGGTAATCGGGGTGGATCCAGGTGTTGGAGGTGTTGGCGCCCTCGGCGTCCACGGCCTTGAAGGGAAGGTAACCGCGCGCGTCCTTCTCCCACGTCACGCCGCCGCCCCATTGTGTGTCCGCCGCATCCGCCTCGGGATAGGCGTTGCCGGGAACGTGGAAGTTGGCCGTCGAGGCCATGTCGGGGTCGCCGTGGGTGTTGCCGGAGCCGTGGCTCGTGGTATAGCAGGCATAGCAGAAGAAAGGCGCGTCGCGCCCGGCCTCTTGGTGGGCCAGGATGAGCTGTTTGATTTTGGCCGTGAAGAGGTCGGTGTCATAGCAATGGCGGCACTCGGCGTCGGCGACGAGCCGCCGCCAGTAGGTGCCGTCCGTGTCGCGCTCCCAACCGCAGGCGCCGGCGGAAAGGTTTGCGTAAAAAGCGTCGTCCTTGGCGGCGGCGGAGACGTTTTCCACGAGGGGCGAGCCGGCGTTGGAATTGCGCCAATCGGCATGTTCCCAGTGGTAAAAGGAATGGCCGTGGCCATGCGCGGGATAACCGTAGGAATAATCGAAGCCCGCGTCGCACGCCATCGCGCGGCGGGGCTGCCCGCCACTCTCGTAGCCGCCGCCGATGCCCCATTTGCCGACGTGCCAAGTGGCGTAGCCCGCACGCTTCATCACGGTGCCCAGGGTCATGTGCGCGTCCACGGGGCGGTCGAACATATTGTCGCGCAGATTGCAGTGTCCCTGGTGCTTGCCGGTGACCATCGAGGCGCGCGCGGGCGCACAGACCGGCGCCGTGGTGAAGGCGTTGGTGAGCATCACGCCCCGGCGCATCGCCTCGTCGAGATACGGCGTGTGAATGTGCGGCTGGCCGGCCGCCGCGCGCGTGTTCTGCCAGAAGGCACCCAAGTCGCCCCAGCCCAAATCGTCGCACAGCACCAAAATCACATTGGGCCGTGCGCCCCGCCCCGGCGGCGGCACCGCCTCGCTCGGCGCCAAACGCCGCTCCATCGGCCCGATCGCCCATGCCCCGCCGCCCGTGGCGAAACCCGCCACGCACGCACCCATCGCCTTCAAAAACGCCCGTCTGCGCATACGCGCCTCCTTTCTCGTTCCCCATTATCGCATATCCACCCCCGAAAGACAAAACCGCATCGCCCAAGGCCCGCTTGAGGCGTGGAAACGGTCTTCACCGGGGCGGGAGATTTGGTATAATGGAAGACGAAAGGAAAACAAGGACATGAACGAGCTGAACACGAAGATTCGTGCGAAATTGGAGGAACTCCGCGGCATGCTTCAGGCGGACGGCGGGGACTTGGAGGTAATCGACATCGAGGGGAAGACGGTGCATCTGCGCCTGCGCGGCGCCTGTGGGTGTTGCCCGCACGCGACGATGACCATCAAGGACGGCATCCAACGCATCCTGCGCGAGGAGCTGGATCCCGAGATCACGGTGGAGCGCGTGATGTGAAGACACTCGCCTCCCGGACATTGCGCACCTTGGCCGACACGGCCGAACTGGCCGCCGAGGTGGCCGCGTGGTTGCGCCCGGGAGGCGTCTTGCTTCTGGTGGGGGATTTGGGTGCGGGGAAGACGACCTTCACGCAGGCGCTCGCCAAGGCGTTGGGCGTGGCGCGCCCCGTGACGAGCCCCACCTTCACCTTGGCCAATGCCTATCCCTTGCCGCACGGCGGCGCGTTGGTACACATGGATCTCTACCGCCTGGCCTCGCCGCAGGGGCTCTATGACCTGGGGCTGGAGGAGGCGCTTGAGGATGGCGCGCGCGTCGTCATCGAATGGCCCGAACGCGCGTGGGAGGTGTTGGGCGCGGAGGTGCCGCACCGCCTGACCCTGCGCCTGACCCTGGATGACGCGGGAGACCGCCACGCGACGGTAACGGAGGAATGAACATGACGGCGAACGATTGCCAAGCGGCCCTCGCGGCGGAACGCGCCAAGTGGGGCGACCGCCTGCTGATTTTGGGGCACCATTACCAAGATTCCTCCGTGGTGGCTCTCTGCGATGCGGTGGGCGACTCGTTGGAACTCTCGCGCATCGCCGCCCAATCGACGGCCGAGCGCATCGTCTTCTGCGGCGTGCGTTTCATGGCGGAGACGGCGGACATTCTGGCACGCGGCCCGATGGGCGGCGACAACGGCCGCACCGTCTGGTTGCCCGCGCCCAAGGCCGGTTGCCCGATGGCCGACATGGCCACCGCGGAAGCGCTCGAGGCCGCTTGGGCGCGCCTCATCGCGGCCGACCCAAAGGCCGCCTGGGTGCCGGTGGTCTACGTGAACTCTTCCGCCGAGGTCAAGGCCTTCTGCGGGCGCCACGGCGGCATGGCCTGTACCTCCGGCAACGCGACCAAGGTGTTGGGGCACCTCTTCGCGGCCAAGCGCAAAGTCTTCTTCGCGCCCGACCAGCACCTCTGCGCCAACACCGCCCACCTGCTCGGCCTCCCTGCCGATGCCGTTGCCCTCTGGCGCCGCGCCTTGGACAATGGCGGCCTCGACGCCACGCGCATCCGCGCGGCGAAGGCCGTGGCATGGGACGGCTGTTGCCCCATCCACGCCGGCTACACCCCCGGCGATGTGGCAACCGCGCGCACCCGTCACCCCGGCGCCGAACTCCTCATCCATCCCGAGGCCCCCGTCAAGGTCGCCGCGCTCGCCGAGGCCGTGGGCTCCACCAAGGCCATCATCGAGGCCGTCTCCCGCGCCGAGCCGGGCACCCACCTCCTCATCGGCACCGAGGAACACCTTGTGCGGCGCCTCGCCGCCGCACACCCCGACCTCGACATCCACCCCCTGCGCCCCATCATCTGCCAAGACATGGGCCGCACCACCCCCGAGGCGCTCCTGCGCGTCCTCCAAGCCTGGCCCGACGACACGCTCGTCCGCGTCCCGGACGCTCTCCTTCCCGACGCCCACGCCTGCGTCCAACGTATGCTCGCCCTCGCCTGACGGGCTCGCCGGAAGCATTGCAGGGGCCAAGCGGCGCACCAAGGATGCGGTGCGCCTTTTTGTATGCGCCGACCCCGCGGCGGGAGGCGCGGCGCGCGCCGACGGACAAAATCGTGATACACTGGGCTTCTCTCAAAACGGAAAGGAGTGCTCGATGAATTGGTTGCGTTTTGGCGTGTTGGCGCTGGCGTTTTGTTCGGCGTGGGTTGGCGTTGCCCGGGCAGGCGAGGCGGGGGGCGACGTCCCCACCGCGGTGGCTTACCTCACCTTCAACATTGGCGGCGGCGCGGGGGCGCGTTATGGCTTCAAGCCGCCCTTTGACCTGCCGCGCGCGGCGCGAACCATCCGGGAGACGGGCGCGGACTTCGTGGCGCTCCAGGAGGTGGATCAATTCGTGGGGCGCAACGGCAACCCCAAGCGCGACACGGCGGGCGAACTGGCCAAGGCCGCGGGCTATTCCCACCACGTCTTCGCCAAGGCCATCCCCTTGCGCGGGGGTGAATACGGCGTGGCGCTGCTTTCCAAATACAAGCCGCTCTCGACCAAGGTGGTGCCCCTGCCCAAGACCAACGAGCCCCGCGTCCTTCTCGACGCGCGTTTCCGCATGGCCGACGGCAAGACCCTCGCCGTCTTCGTGACGCACCTGGACTTCCCTTCCTCCGCCCGCCAAACGCAGACCAAGGCCATCGTCCAATACATCAAGGACAACCCCGCCGACCGCGTCCTCCTCGCGGGCGACCTCAACGCCGACCTCGACTCGCCCGAGCTCAAGACGCTCGCCACCCTCCTCACCCCGCTCACCCCGGATCCCGACACGTTCACCTACCTCGACCCAACGAGCAAGGCCATCGACCACGTCTTCGCGCGCGCCGCCAAGGGCGAGGTCTGGAAGGCCCTGCCCGGCACCCGCCGTTGCGTCTACGACAAACAAGCGCCCCTCTCCGACCATATGCCCGTGCTCGTCCGTGCACAGGTGACGAAAGCGACCGAACCGTGAGCCACGGGCGGCGACAAAACCCATCCCGCAAACAAAAGGGCGCGGCGCCGGATTGGCGCCGCGCCCTTTTGTTGTCTCTTCCCGGGCAACGCGTCAGCGTAGGCGGCGCTTGAGAAAGACGAAAAGACGTTCGGTGAAGTAGGCCAAGGCAAACACCAACAGAATGGCCACACCGGCCGAGCCGTATTCGTAATTTTGGATACCGTTGGCAATGACGAAGCCGACGCCGCCCGCGCCCACCATGCCCAGGATGGCACACTCGGCCACGTTGATTTCCAGGCGCATGCCCACCCATGCCACGATGCGCGCCAACGCCGAGGGCAGGACGGCGTTCAGGAAAACGCCGACGCGACCGATGCCCGTGGCCTCCAGCGCCTCCAACGTCTCGGCGGGGATGTCCTCGAAACTCTGCGCGAAGGCGCGCGTGAAAAACGCCGTGGTGTGGACGCACAGGCCCGCGATACCCGCGGCGGGGCCCATGCCCACGCACACCATCATGAGCAACACCCAGACCGGCGTCGGCACCGCACGCAGGAAGGTGAAAAGTGCTTTGATGGCCGGCGCAAGGAAAGGAATGCGCAGAACGTTCTCGGCAGCCAGCATCCCGAAGACGAGCCCCAACAACATGCCGTAGAAGGTGGCGAGCACCGCCACGCAAACCGTCTCGCGCGTGGCCGAGAGGATCAGCTCCCAGCGCGTGAAGTCCAAATGTCCCAATTTCCAGAAGACCTCGCCTAGGTCGGGCACGCGCGAGGCCAGCTTGGCCCACGGCAAATCCAGGTAAACCAGGCTCGCGGACGCGGCGAGCGCCGCCCCGGCCAAAAACAGCGGCAGGGCCCAACTCCGCCGCGCCGGGGCAATGCGGATATGCCCGAGGCGATCCAGACGCGGCGCGGGCGTCGTTTGCGTGTTCATTGCGCCAATTCCTTTCGCAGGCGGCCGGTGACCCAATCCACCGCAATGACCAGCGCGGCGATGAGCAGGATGATGAAAAAGGCCACGTGGTAGTTGAAGGACTTGATGTAGGAGAAAAGCACCAGGCCAATGCCGCCACCGCCCACCATGCCCACCACCGCCGAGGCGCGGATGTTCACCTCCAGGCTATACAGATACCACGAGACCAAACCCGCCATGCAGGAGGGCAGAATGCCATGCACCACGCGTTGCGGGAAGGTCGCCCCGACGGCCAGCAGGCTCTCCAGGCAATCCTGGGACATATCCTCCATCGTCTCGGCGAAAGCGCGCACCAAAAACGCATGGCTGGAGAGGCCGAGCGCCACGAAGCCGACCCCCGTGCCGATCCCGAGCGACGAGAAGAGGATGAAGGCCCACACCAACGCCGGGATGTTGCGCACAAAAGTGGCCAACCCGCGCACTACCGGTGCCACCCGCGGGAAAGGCGAGACGCGCTCGCTCGCGAAAAGCGCCGTGAGAAAGGCCAACACCGCCGCCACCGTGGCCGAGGCAATCGCCATCGCCAACGTCACGAGGATGCCACCCAAAATCGCCTCCAGCCGCCCGGCGCGCTCGGGCATGCGCGGCGGCCAAAAATCCTCGGCAAAAAAGGCCCAGAAGGCGTCGCCCTGCGCGAAGAGGGCGAAGGGATTAAAGCCCGTGCCCCACGTACACAGGATGACGACGGCCACAAGCGCCGCGAAGAAGCACGCATAGGCGCGCCGTTCAGCCCGCACGGCGGGCGGCGGTGTCATCGGTGTCATCGTTTTTCTCGTCGGGATGGGCTTCAGGGGCGCCCTCGGCCCCATAGATGCGCGCCACGGCGGCGGTGTCCAACGTCTCCGGCTTTCCGTCGAAGACAAGCCGGCCCTTGCGGAGGCCGACAATGCGCGTGGAATACTTGCGCGCCACGTCAAGTTGGTGCAGATTGACCAGACAGGCAAGGCCGCGGCGCCGTGTCTCGTCGCGCAGCGTATCCATGATCGTCTTGGCGGAGGCCGGGTCGAGCGAGGCGATGGGCTCGTCGCAGAGGAGCACCTTGGGATCTTGCATGATGGCGCGGGCGATGCCGACGCGTTGTTTCTGGCCGCCGGAGAGTTCGCCCGCGCGCACATAGCCGAAAGGCCCCAGCCCAAGGGAAACCAAGAGGTCGAAAGCGCGCCGTTTGTCCGCCTCGGGATAGAGCCCCAAGAGCCCGCGCAACCCGCCGAGATGGCCCAATCGACCGTGAAGGGCATTCTGGAGCACCGAAAGGCGATAGACCAGGTTGTAGTTCTGGAAGACCATCCCCACCTTGCGGCGTTGCGCGCGCAGAGCCGCGCCACGGAGGCGCGCCATGTCCTGCCCATCGACCACGACCTCCCCCTCCGTGGCCGCGATCAGGCGATTGACCAGGCGCAACAAGGTCGATTTGCCGGAGCCCGAGGGGCCGATGATCGAGACGAACTCGCCGGGGGCGATGTCAAGTGAGATGTCGCGCAACGCATGGGTACCGTTGGGATAGCGCTTCCCGACCGCGCGGAAGGAGACGATTGGCTGCTCCATGGATCACTCTCCATTCAACGCGAGATAAAGATCCAAAATCGGCCGGTAATCTGCCTCGGAACAGGGCACGAAGCGCGCCCCTGGCACCTTGAGCAACTGCGCGAAATAGGCTTCGTCGTCATAGGCCGTGAGGAAGGCGCGGATTTTCTCGCGCGTCTCGGGCGGCACCGAGCGCCCCACCACAAATGCCTCCGCCGGGATGGGCGCGGAAGTGTGGATGACCTTGAGCGCACCCTGGGGGACGGCGCCGCGCGCGATCTCGAAGGCCAGGATATTGTCCGAGCACGGCGCGGCGTCGATGTCGCCCTTGAGCACCGCCTGCAGGCCGGCCTGGTGTTTGCCGGAGTAGCTGACGGCCTCGAAGAAGCGTCCGTTGGCGTGGAGCAGGTCGGAATTGAGTTTCAGTTCCGGGAAGGCCTTGATGATGTCGGCCGTCGGGATCAGGTTGCCCGAGGTGGAGTCGGGGTCGACAAAGGTCATCGTGCGGCCCTTGAGGTCGCGGAGCGAGCGGATGGCGTCGTTGTCCGCGCGCGCCACGATCACCGACTGGTAAATGGCCTTGGCCTTGTCGCCACCGGGGGCCTTCATCACGATGGGCGTGGCCTTGGCGCGCTTCATCGCCATGCCCACCGCCAGCGAGCCGATGTAGGCCATGTCGGCCTGACCGGTGCGAAGGGCCTCGATAATTGCCGTGTAGTCGCTGGTGTGGACCTCGCGCACCGGTATCCCGAGCGCCTTCCCCAGCGCGGCGGCCATGCCGTTGCGGGCATCGACGCTCTGCTCGGTGGACTCGTTGGGCGCGTAGGCGATTGTGAGCACGTTGTCGGCCTCCTGCTTGCAACCGGCGCTCACAACCCCCAAACAAAGCAAACCTAGGCCGAAAAGGCGAAACAGCTTCATGCGAACTCCTCAGAAAATCGCGCGCAAAATACCCAGCGCACGCGCCTCGTCCAACGCAACCGGATTGTTGTCCGCGCGGCCTTTGGTGAAACCATGGGCCGCCAAGCCGGGCAGGTCGCCTTCCGCGGCGCCCCAACTGCGCAAGTGCGCGTGCAGTCCCGCACGGCGCAAGAGCCCGCGGACACGGATTGCCATGTCCTCCGGCGCGTCCGCGCCAAAGGCTTGCAACAGCGGCGTCACGTCGCAGGCCTCCGCGTTGAGCCGCGCCACCGGGGCCAACAGCAACGCGACCGCCACGCCGTGCGGAATGCCGTAGCGCAGGGTCAGCGGATAGGAGAGCGAATGGCACGCCGTGGTGTGCGTGTTGCTGAAGGCCAGCCCGGCCAGGGTCGCGCCCTCGCTCATCGCCGCGCGGGCGGCATCAATGCTCGCCTCGTCCTCGGCGAACAACGCGTCGATGTTGCCCATCACGCGCCGGATGGCCGCCAACGCCAACACCCGCGACACCGTGTTCGCGGACTTGGCCCAATAACTCTCCACCGCGTGCGACACGGCGTCCAACGCCGACGCGACCGCCAACCCCACGGGCATCGTGCGTGTCAGCCCCGGGTCGGCCACCGCCGCGAAGGCATAGTTGGTCGGTGTGTCGAGCGAGCGCTTGGCCTCGCGCTCCGGGTCCCACACCGTGGCCCAGCAAGTGACCTCGCTGCCCGTGCCGGCCGTGGTCGGCACGCCGATCCAGCGGCACCGCGGCACGCCCCATTCCTTGGAGGCGACACGTACGCGCAGGGCCTCGACGTCGGCCACCTCCTCGCCCATCAAGCGCGCCAGGCACTTGCCGATGTCCAGCGTGCTGCCGCCGCCCACCGCCACCACCAGGCCGATGCCCTTGCCGCGCAGGGCGACGTGCGCCTCGAAGAGTTGCGCGAGCGTCGGGTTGGAATGCGGGAAAATCAACGTCTCCAACCGCCCGCCCAAATCCCGGCCGAGCGCCTCGAAGGCCGGGTGCGCCAGCGCGCCCTCGCCCCACGCCACCAAGAGGACGCGCGCATCGCCAGGCGCCGCCTCCGCGACAAGCGCGGGCAACGAATCGAGCGCGCGCGGCCCTTGGACGAGGCGGACGGGATTGTGCCACCGGTTCATCGCGCGGCCTCCGCCTCCATGCGCGCGTTGAGCGTGCGAATCGCCTCGGGCAGATCGCCGATCGAATCGATCACCAGGTCCGCGCCCGCCGCGAGATAGGCTGCCCGCGCCTCGGCCTTGCGAGCCTCGACCTGCCCGGCAGGGAGCGTCTCGGCCTCCGCCTGGTCGAGTCCCACCAAGTTGGATCCCGTGAGGATACCGATGGCCCACGCGCCCGCGTTCTTGCCCTCACGGATGTCCGAAATCGTGTCGCCCACCTTCACCACGCGGTTGGCCGGCCACACGCGCAGACGCTGCATGCAAGCGTAAAGCATGAAGGGCGTGGGGCGCCCCAAACCATCCGTCTGGTCGGGCGTCACGATGCAATCGGGCGCATATCCCTCGCGCGCGGCCACCGGCGCCACCAAATCCATAATCTCGGACGTGTAGCCCGTGGTCGAGCCAATCTTCAGCCCCATGCGGCGTAACGCCTCCACCGTCTCCGGCACGCCCGGGATCGGGTGGCTGTACGCCGTCACCACCTGGCGCAACGTCGCCTCGAACGACTCGTAGAGCGCATCCACGTCCGCGTCCGTCCAGGCCCGCCCCTGTGCCTTCCGCCACAAGTCGGCACCTTTTTCGGTGGACAGCATCGCGCGGATGTGCGCCCGCTTCTCCATGCCCATCGGCGCGTTGATGTCGGCCCGGTCAAAAGTCAACCCACGCGCCCTGAAGGTACGATCGAAAACATGGACAGGCGCCTGCGAACCGTAGTCCGTGGTCGTGCCGGCCCAGTCAAATACAACAAGTGCAAGCATGTCGTTCATCGTATGCTCCTCAAAGAGTCTCGAAAAACGGCACAATCATAGCGAACCCCCGTGAGTGAAATGTTGCCCTTTCATTAGCGTTTGATAAGCGCGCCCCACCCTCCGCCGTAAGCGTTTTCTTGCGGGGCGCCGATGGCGTATAATAGAGGCGATGGAGCAGATGCAGACTTTGGATTTGGAGGCCCTGCGGACGGCGCTGGCGGCGAACGAGCCGGTGGCGCTCTCGGCCGCGCCCGGCACGGGCAAAACCACGCGCATCCCACCGGCCTTGCTGGACGCGCCGTGGCTCGCCGGAAAAAAGATTGTGGTCTTGGAGCCGCGGCGGTTGGCCGCGCGCCGGGCCGCGCAGTTCATCGCCGAACAGTTGGGCGAACGGCCCGGCGAAACCGTGGGCTGGCACGTGCGCCTGGAGCGTTGCGTGGGACCGCGCACGCGCATCGAGTTCCTCACGGAAGGATTGCTCGCGCGGCGGATTTTGTCCGACCCGGAACTGGGCGACGTGGGGCTACTGATCTTCGACGAGTTTCACGAGCGCGCGTTGGCGCTCGACCTCTCGTTCGCCTTGGCACGGGAGGTGCGCGAGGCGTTGCGGCCGGATCTCCGCCTGCTGGCAATGTCGGCCACGCTCTCGCCCGACACGCTCCCCGGCGCACGACGCATCCACCTGCCCTCAAAGGCCTATCCCGTGGAAACACGCCACCTGCCGGGGATGTCGCCCGTGGCGGCCACGTTGCGCGCACTGCGCGAGGAGACGGGCTCCATCCTGGTCTTCCTGCCCGGCGAGGGGGAAATCCGCGCGGCAGCCGAGGCGTTGGCCGCGGCCGACCTGCCGACCGACGTGCGCATCGCGCCGCTCTACGCGGCGCTCGACCGCCGCGAACAAGACTTTGCCGTGGCCGCGCCGCCCCCCGGCGTGCGCAAGGTGGTGCTGGCCACCTCCATCGCGGAGAGTTCACTCACCATCGAGGGCATCCGCGTGGTCATCGATTCCGGCCTGGCGCGCGTGCCGCGCTACACCCCGCGCAACGGACTCACCCGCTTGGTCACCGTACGCGTGCCGCTCGACCGCGCGACCCAACGCGCCGGCCGCGCGGGGCGACTTTGCCCGGGCGTCTGCCTCCGCCTCTGGGATGCCCGCGAGGAAGCCACGCTCCCCAAGGTCTCCCAACCCGAAATCCTCGACGCCGACCTGACGCAGACGGCGCTGCTCTGCGCGGAGTGGGGATCGGCCGACCTGCCGTGGCCCACGCCTCCCCCACCCTCCGCCTGGGCACGTGCGCAACGCACGCTCCGCGCACTCGGCGCGCTCGACGCCACCGGGCACATCACCGCGCTAGGCCGCGAGATGACGCGCTTCCCCGTCCACCCCGCGCTCGCCGCGATGATGCTCCGTATGCGCCCCATCGACCCGGCGGGCGGCGCCTTTTTGGCCGCGCTCCTCACCGAAGGCGACCGCTCGCCCCGCCTCCGCGCCATCCAGGACTTCCGCCGCGTCATCGAGGAGGCGCTTCGCGAACGGCCGCGCGACCTGTGGCGATTGGCGGCGCGTTGGGCGGGCGGCGACCCGACCCCACGCCTGTGCGCGGACGAACTGGCGCCTTACCTGCTCTGGGCCTTCCCGGGGCATTTGGCACGGCGGCGCGGCGCGGAGGGCGGGCGTTACCTGCTGGCCGAGGGCTTCGGCGCGGCGCTCCCGCCCGAATCGCCTCTGCTCGGCACCGAATGGCTCGTGGCCGCGCGTATGAGCGACGCCGATGCCGAGGCACGCCTGCTCTGGGCCGCGCCGCTCGCGCCGGACGACCTGGGACTGCTCCCGACCGAGACCCGCACGCGCGTGGAATGGGACAAGGCCGCAGGCAAAATCGTCTCCGCCGAGGAGACAACCATCGGGGCAATCGTCCTCAAAACGAAACCGCTGCGCGACGTGCCGCCCGACCTGCGCATCGAGGCAGAACGTTGCCGCCTGCGCCACCTGGGTCTGCCGTGGGACAAGACGAGCGAGACTTTGGCTCGGCGGCTCGCCTTCCTGCACGGCGCCCTGCCCGAGGCAAACTGGCCCGCGCCCGACGAGGCGGCGCTCGTCGACCTCCTGGCGCAGACCCCCACCCTGCCGCTTGTCGAGGCGCTCCGCCTGCTGGTCACCCAATCCGGCCACACCCTGCGCGAGCTGGACACATTGGCGCCCACGCACTTCACCGTGCCCAGCGGCTCGTCCATGCAAATCCGCTACGACGCGCCCCAGCCCTATGTGGCCGTGCGCATCCAAGAGACCTTCGGCCTCACCGCCACGCCCAAACTGGCCGGCGGGCGCGTGCCACTCCTGTTGCACCTCCTCTCCCCCGCGCAACGCCCCGTGCAAATCACCGCCGACCTGGCCTCCTTCTGGGCCACGGGCTACGCACAAGTGCGCAAAGACCTCCGCGGCCGTTACCCCAAACACTATTGGCCCGAAGACCCCACCCAGGCCATCCCCACCCGCCGCGTCCGTCCCAACCCACCACCCAAAGCCTGACGCGCCCAGACCCACACATCGCGCCTTGTTGCCCAACCTCCTCCTGAAACCAAGACCGAGCCTCACTCACCGAAAGGACCGACAGAAAAAACGCAACGAGAAGAAGCGATTGGCGAAAGTCATTGGCAAGTCCACATTCCCCGTTTTCCCGGGCCGACCGGGTTTGACGGGAACGGGAAAATCCGCTATTGTATGGCGCCATGAAGTCCCTCGGAAGTCAAATCAAGGCAGCACGGCAGCGGCGCCACATGAGCCAGAGCGCATTGGCGCGGCTGGTCGGGTGCAAGCAGTCGGCGCTCTCGATGTACGAGGGAGGGCGCGAGACGGCGCTGAGCGCGCAAACGGTGGGCAAACTGTGCGAGGAACTCGGCCTGTTGCCGCCCTCGGAGACGGAGTTGGCGACCGCCGCATCGACGCACGTGCCGGAGGAAACGGGCGAGCGGGTCTTCTGTCCCAACCCGGAGTGTCCCTCGAATCTGCCGGCACGAGTGGGCGAACGCGTCGTCCTCACGCCGCACACGCACGTGGCGGACGAGGCGGAGCGTCATTGCGCATGGTGCGGCGAGGTGTTGGAGCGCGCGTGCCCGGAGTGTGGCGCACCCGTCAACGCCGGCGCCTTTTGCGTGCGCTGCGGCACGGCCTACCTGGCCGAGGCGCCCAACCGCGCGGATCCGGCGCGCATCGCGGCCGCCGAGCGGCTGATGGCTTGGTCGCGCTAACCGCGGCGAAACAATCGGGAAATCACAAAAAGACAACGGCACAGTGCCCCCGCCTGTCGCCGGGGGGGAGAGCACACCGGTCAGCCCATCAGGCGCCGAGGAGGGGTTGGTCGAAGGCGAAAAGCGCCTCGTTGATGGCAAAGACGTTGTATTGGCCGTTGACGATGAAATAGGTGAGAATCAGGTCGAACTTGTCGGAGCGGCCGAGTGCGAGTCCGGCGGTGGCGAGGAGATCTTGCGTTTCCTCAAGGTTGAGGCAGAGGGCGATGGCAATGGCGCAGGCGGTGCGCTTATTGGGATGGTAGTTTTTGCCGCTGCGGATTTTGGAGAAAAGACGGCGGTCGAGATTGGCGCGGCGATAACATTCCACTTGGGTAAGATGGCGTTCGCGAATGAGGCGAAGGACGGCCTCGGAGAAGGTCTCGCCGCGGTCGGCGATGAAGGCATCCAGCGTGGGCGGGTGCCTCGCGAAAGGCGTGGCGAATGAAAAGCGGGTGTCTGATTTCCACGCTTTCCCCGGCTCCGTATGTCGGCCGGCAGGCTTCGTGCGTCTGGGACAAGGGGGGGCGCAATCGGCCGAAAAGTCCGCGTCCGCAAGCGCCTGGCGTCTACGGCGCTCGGCGAAGCGGTCGAGATGACGCCCAACATAACGGTCGTCAATGAAAGCGGCGATGTCGGCAAAGCGTTGTTGCCCGGCGGCATAGGAATCGCTGTCGAAGATGACGAGGGTGACGGCGAGATCATGCGTTTCAAGGAAAGCGCCAATGGTCTCGACGGCCACGCCCAACGCCTGCCCTTTGGGATAGCCGAAAGTGCCCGAGGAGATGAGGGGGAAGGCGACCGAACGGCACCCGTTCGCGACGGCGAGTTCGAGCGCCTTGGCATAGCAGGCGGCCAACAGCGCACGCTCGTTGCGGGTGCCGCCGTGCCAAACGGGGCCGACGGCGTGGATGATAAACTTGCAGGGGAGGCGGCCGGCCTCGGTGATACAGGCGCTGCCCGTGGGGCAATAACCAATTTTGGCGCAGGCGACGGCCAGCGCCGGGCCGGCGGCGCGATGAATGGCGCCGTCCACGCCGCCACCACCGGCCAAGCGCGGGTTGGCTGCGGTCACGAGGGCGTCCACGTCTTGGTGGACAATGTCGTCACGCACGATTGTCAGGGGCATCGCGGTTCTCCGGTCTGGCTAAGGCGCGTCTGTGGAATCAGCGGACAAGGGACATGAACTCGGCACGGACGCCGGCATCGTCCCGGAAGGAACCCAGGACGGATGAGGTGACGGTAAGGGCGTTTTGTTTCTCGACGCCACGCATCATCATGCAGAGGTGCGCACAGGACATGACGACGCCCACGCCCTCGGCACCGGTGATCTCGCGGATGGCGTGGGCGATTTCCTCGGTGAGGCGCTCCTGGATCTGGAGCCGGCGGGCGTAACAATCGACGATACGGGCGACCTTGCTGAGGCCAACGACTTTGCCGTTGGCGATGTAGCCCACGTGACAACGGCCATAGAAGGGCAGAAGGTGATGTTCGCAGAGGGAGTAGACTTCGATGTCGCGCACGATGACCATGTTGTTGGCGGCGGATTCGAAAACAGCGCCATTGAGCACCTCCTGCGGGGTCTGCCGATAGCCCTGCGTGAGATAGGCGAAGGCTTTGGCCACGCGCTCGGGGGTCTTGAGGAGCCCCTCGCGGTCGGGGTCCTCGCCGAGGGCGGCGAGAAGCTGGCGCACGAGGGAGGCGATGTGGGCTTGATCCGGGGGAGGCTTCAGCATGGGAGCACAATCTCGCGGGGGGTGTGGGAAAGCACCTCGCAACCGGTCTCGGTGATGACGAGGAGGTCCTCGACACGCACGCCAACGTCGCCGGGGACATAGATGCCGGGCTCGTCGGTGACGACCATGCCGGGCCGGAGGACGGTCTCGCAGACTTTGGAGAGGTTGGGCGCCTCATGGATCTCGAGGCCGACGCTGTGGCCAAGCGAATGATCGAACCATTCGCCGTAGCCGGCCTTCGTGATGACGTCGCGAGCGATCTTGTCCACGTCGCAGCAACGCAGGCCGGGCTTGATGGACTCGCGGACGGCTTGGTTGGCCTCAAGAACGATGGCGAAGATTTCCTTGAAGCGCGGCGTGGGCGTGCCGTAGAAGAGGGTACGCGTCATGTCGGAACAGTAACCGTCGACGACGACACCCATATCGATGAGGAGCTCGGAGTTGGGCTTGAGGACGGTGCCATCGGGGCGGTGGTGGCACTCGACGGCGTTGGCACCGGCGCAAATGATCGGGTCGAAAGACTCGGTGAGGCCGCGGGCGGCCTCGGCCATGCGGAAGTGGCGGAGCATTTCCAACTCGCTCATGCCGGGGCGAAAGGTCTCCATCAGCTCGGCCAGCAGGGCATCGTTGGCGGCGGCGGAGCGGCGGATGGCATCAATCTCGCAAGGGGATTTCACGCCTCGGAGTTCGGAGACAAGCGCGCTGACGCTGACCATCTTGGCCGTGGGCGCGAAGGTCTCTTGCAGGGGGAGGAATTGGGCGACGGTGAGAGTGCCTTCGTAGCCGACGGTTTTCCAATTCTTGCCCAGCGCGGCGTAGTCGGCGAGCTGCTCCTTGGCGGGCTTGAACTTGCGGATGTCCATGCCCTTGAGCACGCGGTGCGCCACCTCGATGTAGCGAAAGTCGGTGTAGAAGATGGGCGCGCCCTGGCGCTCCACCAAGAGTAGGCCGTTGCTGGTGGGCAGGCCGGTGAAGTAGAGGCGGTTGACGGAGGTGTAAAGAAAGGCGGCATCGATGCCCTTGGCGGTCATGGCCGCCTGAAGGCGCTCAATGCGCGTGAGAAATTCATTGTCCATGATGCATGTTCCCTTTTGCGCGTGAAGATGGGCGGGGTGCGCGCCCCGCCCATCCATTCAATCCCGCACGAGGCGTGGGTTACTTGACGAAGAGATCCTGCGCGGTCATCTGCACCGGCTTCTCGATGCCAAGGAGATCCAGGCAGGTGACGGCAATATCCGAGAGTTTGCCATCGGCGCACATGGTGCGCATGTCGGCGTCCTTGGCCACATAGATGCACTCCACCTTGTTGAGGGTGTGGGAGGTCTTGGGCATCCCGGTGGCATAATCGACCATCTGCTCGGCGTTGCCGTGATCGGCGGTGATGAGGACGTGGGCGTCAAGTTCCATCAGGCGCGGAAGCACCTTGCCAATGCATTCGTCGACAATCTCGACGGCGCGGGTGGCGGCCTCCAAGTTACCCGTGTGGCCGACCATGTCGCAATTGGCGTAATTCACCACGATGAAGCCATAGGGATTGTTTTCCAGGCGGCGCAACAACTCGTCGGTCACGTTGTAGGCCTCCATCTCGGGGTGCGAGGCGAAGGTGGCCGGGTCGAAGCGGCTAGGCACCTCCACCTGATCCTCGCCGGGATAAGGCTTCGTGCTCTTGCCGTTGAAGAAGCTGGTGACGTGACGGAACTTCTGCGTCTCGGCCAGGCGCAACTGGCGCAGGCCGGCCTTGGAGACGACCTCGCCCAAGAGCATATCCATCGCGCCGTCGCCGCCCATCGCGCCGAGCAGATAATCGTTGAACTCGTCCCAGTAGCGCGTGAAGCCAAGGTAGACAATCTTCGGGCGGCGCGAACGCGTGCCGGCGTAGTCGTCGCAAACGAATGCCTGGGTCAGCTGGATGGCGCGATCCTGACGGTAGTTCGTGTGCATCACGCTGTCGCCATCCACCATGCCCGCGTAGTCGCCGATGACCGAGCAGGGGATGTACTCATCGGTCATCGGGTCGCCGTCGGGCGTCTTCTCTGTGTCGTAGGCGGTCTTGACAGCCTCTTCCACCGTGGCGAAACGCTTGCCCGCGGCGGCAACCAGACACTCGAAGGCCTCCGAGGTCAGCTTCCAGTCCTTGGAGCGATCCATCGCGTAATAGCGGCCCATCGCCGTACCGATGACACAACCGCCCACCTCGGCCATCACGCTCTGCAACTTCGCCAGATATTCCAACGTCGAGCGCGGCGGCGTGTCGCGGCCGTCCAGGAAGGGATGAATGACGATGCGCCCCTCGGGAAACTCCTGCCGCGCCCGGCGCATGATCTTGAAGAGGTGCTCTTGGTGCGCGTGGACGCCCTCGTCCTGCAGCAGCCCCATCAGGTGCAACTGGGAGTTGTGCGTCTTCCAATTGGCGATCAACGCCTCCCATTTCGGGCTCTTGAAGAGTTCGCCGCTCTTCAGGCCGTCGTCGATGCGCTTGAGCTCCTGCTCCACAATGCGCCCCGCGCCCATGTTGAGGTGCCCCACCTCGGAAGAGCCTTGGTAACCATCCGGCAACCCCACAGCCTCGCCCGAGCACTCAATGCGGCACCACGGATAGCGCGCGCGCAGACGGTCGATCACCGGCGTCTTCGCCGCGAACACGGAGTTGCCCGCGAACCGAGGATTCATCCCCCAACCATCGCGGATAATCAAACAAACGGGACGTTTGGCCATAGCGCAATTCCTTTCATTCTGAAATTGCCTACCATTATACCACACCCGGCGCACAAGTGCGGGAAGTTGCACGTTCGCGCCGCGGCACAACCCCGCGCCCCATGCACGGGCGAACTCGCGCAGGCGTCTTGTCCGGGGCCTAATCCTGCAAGGCCTCGGCGTCGGGGTGAACGTCGAGCGGCTTGGCGCGGAGATGGGCTGCCAGGACCTTTTGGACGACGGGGCCGGCATCGCGGCCGCCGCCGATACCGTTGTCGAGCATGGCACAGACCACGATGGTCGGGCGGGCGGCGGGAGCGAAGGCGACGGACCAAGCATGTTTGCGGCGGCGGCCGCGATCGATGTATTCCGCCGTGCCCGTCTTGCCGGCCACGTCCACGCCCTCCACCTGCATCGTCTGGCCGGTACCGGCGCGGACGGCCATGCGCATGCCTTCGATGACGACATCGAGCGCGTCGCGGGACCAAGGGAGGCTGCGCTGAAGGTCGCCGCGCGTCTTGCCGAAGGCGACGAGGCGGGGGCGATAGAGCGCGCCGCCCGCGGCGATGGCGCCGACGGCATGGGCCACTTGGACGGGCGTGGCGGTGAGAAAGCCCTGGCCGATGGAGCATTGCACGGTGTCGGCCACGGTCCACGGCTGGCCGAAGCGACGGAGTTTCCATGCGGGCGAGGGCAGATGGGCGGCCGCCTCGCCGGGCAGGTCGATGCCCGTGCGCACGCCAAAGCCGGCCTGCTCGGCGACCTGGGCGATGGCCGCGTAGCCAATTTGCTCGCCGATGTGACAGAAATAGGGATTGCAGGAGCGCATGAGCGCCTGGCGCAGGTCGAGTTCGCCGTGGCCATAACGGTTGGCGCAACGGAGGCGCTGGCGGTGCTCGGTGTAGATGCCGGTGCAGGCGTAGAGCGTGTCGGGGTCGAAGCCACAGGCCTGCGCGGCAATGGCCACGAAAGGCTTGAAGACCGAGCCGGGCGCATACTGCGCCTGGATGGCGCGGTTGATGAGCGGCTTGTCGGCGTCGCCCAAAAGCGTGCGCCAGGCAGCGGACGAAATGCCGGGGATGAAGGCGTTGAGGTCATAGGCCGGGGCTGAGGCCAACGCCAGCACGTCACCGTTTCGAGGATCGAGCGCCACCACGGCTCCCGGGCGCCCGGCCAAGGCATCCTCGGCAACACGTTGGAGCGTGGCGTCAAGCGTAAGCGTCAGGTCGTTGCCGGCGCGCGCCTGGCTGTTCACCCAACGCTCGTGGGTGTAGCCGCGGGAATCGACGCGCAGGAGCACCTCGCCGCTGGATCCGGAGAGCAGGTCGTCGTAGCGCGCCTCCAAGCCGGCGCGGCCATGCGGGTCGGGCAAACGATAGTGCCAACGGCGACCGTCGTCCTCCGGCTCCGTGGCGCCCACGTAGCCCAGCACATGCGCGGCAAGTGCGCCCTGCGGATAGACACGCCGCGGCATGGGCAACACGGCCACCCCCGGCAACAAATCCGCCCATTCGGAAAGGTAGGCCACCGCACGAAAGTCCACATCCTCCCACGCCAAAAGCGGCATAGGCAGCGAACGGTGGATATGCGCGGCCACCTCGGTGCGCGTCACCTGACGCGGCAACCCCAGGCGTGCCGCCAACTGATCGATCAACGAATCCACCGCCAGGATGGTGTTGTCCCACGAGCCGGGCTGACGCAATTCCTCGCAGTAGATGGCCACGGCATAAGCGGGGCGATTGTCGGCCAACACCACGCCGTTGCGATCCAGGATGCGCCCACGCAACCCCGGATGCTCCACGCGACGGAAACTTTGCAACGACTGCGCCGCGCCGTAACGCGGGCTGTCCAACACCTGCACCTGCCACAATCGCCACGCCAACGTGGCAAAGCCGGCGACGAAAAGCCCCAGCAACACCCACAGCCGCCACGCCCGCACGCCCCCGCCCTCCGGCGGCGCCCCTTCCTCAACCTGCATGGCGCGTCTCCTCCTTCGGCGGGGCAAAAACCCGGAAATCGCACGCCCGCGCCAAGGCAAAGACGGCCCCCCCGCCCAACGCCCCCAACGCCGGCGCCGCCACCAGCCCAGTCAGCCCCGGCCGAAGCGGCGCGGCCCCCTCGCCCCCCAGCCACGGCAATGCCCACAGCCACAGCCACACCCGCAACGCCGGCGCGCACACCATCCCGCCGACCAACCCGTGCAACGGCCGCAACTCCTCGGGCAACGCCTCGCGCCACACCCGCCCTACCAACCAAAGCGTCAGGAAAAAGCTCACGCACCCACCCGTCGGCACCCCCCACGCCGCCTCCAACAACGCCCCGCCCCACAGCGCCGCCCAAGCCCCAAGCCGCGCGCTCTGCGTCAGCGCCCACCAGGCCACCCACGCCGGCGCCACGGCCAACTGCACGGCCGGCACCCGAGGCATCACCGCCGAGCACACCCCCACCAACGCCGACAAAAACACCGTCACCCACACGGCCGCCCAAAACCGCTCAGCGCGCATCGTCGCCCCCCACCGCCCCGCGAACCCGCACGAAGACCACTCGCAGCAGCGTCGGGTCCACAGCCGGCTCCACCCACGCCTCCGCCAACAAATCCGAGGTTTCCCGCTTACGCGCGACCAACGTGCCGATGACCAACCCTCTGGGATAACGCCCGCCGCTCCCCTCCGTCAGCACCGTCTGCCGGCGTGGCTTGAGCGCCGCGTCCTTGTCCACAAACCGCATCGCCAGCGGCCGCGGCGCGTAGAGCAGCGACTCGCCGGCATCCGCGCAAAAGTCCTCCCCCGCGTCTCCCTCCACGATGCCCGTGGCCACCCCCGGGATGACCGCCGCCACACGGCTGGCCGGGTCCGACAACAGCATGACCGTGCTCGTATGCGCCGTCACCTCCGCCACCCGCCCCACCAGCCCCTCGGGCGCCACCACCACGTCGCCCGGCCCCACCCCATGCGCCGCGCCGACCCCCAACGTCAGCCGCGGCCACACGCCCAACCCGCCGCCGTGGCTCAGAATCGGCGCGGCCACCAAGCGCGCCTCCTGCCCGCGGGCCCACCCCAACGCACGGCGCAGCTCGGCGTTCTCGGCGGCCAAACGGTCGGCCTCGCGCAACATCGTGCGCAAACGGTCGGCCTCCGCCTCCGCGTCCAGCCGCGCCGGCCCGTCGCAAAGGCCGCGCCAAGCCGCGGCAAGCCGTTGGGTCACCTGCCCCCGCGCCCAGCCGGAAGCCCGCTGAAAGGGATACTGCGCTTCCGCGCAAACGCGCCGCACCGTGCCACCCCCCAAAAGGAAAAGCAACACGGCCAAAACCGGGAGGAGCCAACGCAGGGCACGGCGCATGGGCCCTCACATCAATGGCGGTGGACGATATGTTCTTTGTAGAAGTCCAGCTCGTCGAGCACGCGCCCCGTGCCGTTGGCCACGCCCGAAAGCGGGTCGTCGGCCACAATCACCGGCAGCCCCGTCTGGGCCGCGATGAGCCTGTCAAGCCCGCGCAACAGCGACGAACCGCCCGAAAGCACAATGCCGCGATCCACCAAATCGCTCGCCAATTCGGGCTTCGCCTCGTTGAGAATGATGCGGATGGCATCCACGATACTCGTCACCGGATCCTTGAGCGCCTCGCGGATCTCCTCGGAGGTTACCCGGAGCGTCTTCGGCAGGCCCGCCACCAAGTCGCGCCCGCGCACCTCCATGCTCATCTCCTCATCCAACGGATAGGCCGAGCCGATGGAGACTTTGATGTCCTCGGCCATGCGCTCGCCGATCAACAGGTTATAGACGCGGCGCATATACTGCACAATGCAATCGTCCATCGTGTCGCCGCCCACGCGCACGCTCTTGGCCTGCACGATGCCCGCCAGCGAAATCAGCGCCACCTCGCACGTGCCGCCGCCAATATCCACGATCAGGTTGCCCGCCGGCTCCTCCACCGGCAACCCCACGCCGATCGCCGCGGCCATCGGCTCCTCGATGAGCGTCACGTCGCGCGCGCCCGCGTGCTTCGAGGCCTCCTCCACCGCGCGCCACTCCACCTCCGTGATTTCCGATGGCACGGCCACCACCACGCGCGGCCGCACCAACTTGTGCCCGCGCGCCTTCGCGATGAAATAGCGGATCATCGCCTCCGTGATGTCAAAGTCCGCGATCACGCCCGACTTCATCGGCCGCACCGCCACGATGTTCCCCGGCGTGCGCCCCAACATCCGTTTCGCCTCCGCGCCCACCGCCAATATCTTGCGCGTCCCCTGTTGCATCGCCACCACCGATGGCTCACGAATCACCACCCCCTGGCCCTTGATGAAGACCAGCGTATTCGCCGTGCCCAAGTCAATGCCAATGTCGCACGACAACGCGCCCATCAGTTTCTTGAAGATTCCCAGCATAAAGACTCCTTAGCCATAACGTGCTAACAATACCACACCCACCCCGCCACTGGCAAATTGCCAACGCCCCTTCGTGCGTCGTAACCCATCGCTGGCCTATGAAAGACTGCGGTGCGGGGCAGTGGCCCAATCCTGGCTTGCCCGACAAAAACGCCAAAGAGCCCGCGAAACGGCTTCGGGCGTGTCGTGTGCGGGGAATTGTGGTAGACTAGGCGCGTTTTTGGTTTTCTAAGGAGCGAGCGGAATGCGCGTACCGTTGAGTTGGCTGAACGAATTTGTGGACCTGGGCGACCAGACGGCGCAGGGGGTGGCGGATTTGCTGACCTTCTCGGGCGTCGAGGTCGAGGCGATCGAGCACGAAGGCATCGCGTTGGACGGGCATTTCGTGGTGGGCGAGGTGGTGGCATGCGAGGCGCACCCGAACTCGGATCACCTGCACGTGTGCAAGGTCTTTGACGGGACGGAGACGCTGCAGATTGTCTGCGGGGCGCCGAACGTGCGCGCGGGCGTGAAGGCACCGCTCGCGAAGATCGGCGCGACGATGCCCGGCCCGGAGGGGTTCGTCATCAAAAAGGGCAAGTTGCGCGGGGTGGAGAGTTTCGGCATGTTGTGCTCGAAGGACGAGCTGGGGCTGGGCGGCGCGCACGACGGCATCTGGGAGCTTCCGGCGGAGGCGGTGGCGGGCGCGCCGGTGCAGCCGTTCATGCCGCAGGCGGACACGGTCTATGATCTGGAGGTGACGTGGAACCGCCCGGACTGCCTCTCGGTGCGCGGCATCGCCCGCGAGCTGGGCGCGCTCCTGGGGCGTCCCGTGCGCAACCCGGAAATCGACTTCCCCGAGGCGGGGCCGGACGTGCACACGATGGCCAAGGTGACGGTGGAGGCGCCGGATCTCTGCCCGCGCTACACCGCGCGCGTCGTCACGGGGCTGGATCCGATGGCGCCGACGCCGGACTGGATGGCACGCCGTCTGGAGCAGTGTGGCCAGCGAAGCCTGGGGCTGGCGGTGGACGTGACGAACTATGTGATGTTGGAGGTGGGGCAGCCGCTCCACGCCTTTGACCACACCTCCCTGCGCGACCGCGCCATCGTGGTGCGTCGCGCCAAGCCAGGCGAAACCATCCGCACGCTCGACGGCACCGACCGCACGCTCGACGAGACCATGCTCGTCATCGCCGATGCCGACAAGCCCACCGCCGTGGCCGGCGTGATGGGCGGCGAGGAAAGCGAGGTCGAGAACGCCACAGGCACCGTGCTCCTGGAATCGGCCCTCTTCGACGCGGCCAGCGTCAAGTTCACGGCCACCAAGCTGAACATGACCTCCGAGGCCACCTATCGCTACGCCCGCGGCGTGGACCGGGACTTGGCGGATTGGGCGAGCCGCCGCGCCATCCACCTCTTGGTGAAGTATGGCGGGGCAACGGCCTGCAAAGGCGTGATCGACGCGGACGCGCGCGACCTCTCGCCCATCGACGTGCCCCTGCGTTACGCCCGTTGCAACGCCGTGATCGGCGCGGACGTGCCGCCCGAGAAGGTGGACGCCATCCTTACGGGGCTCGGCATCGCCAAGGTCTCCGGTGACACCGAGGGCGGTGTCTTCCGCAGCCCCAGCTGGCGCTACGACCTCACGCGCGAGGCGGACCTCATCGAGGAGGTCACGCGCATGAACGGCCTGGACGCCGTGCCCGAGCGCCTGCCCACGCTCGCGGCGGTCTCCCAGTTGCCCGAGACGAGTTTCAAGGCCAAGCAAGCCGTGCGCCACGCGCTTTTGGCGCTGGGTCTCACCGAGGCCATGCACTACTCCTTTCTCTCCAAGGCCGAACTCGATGCCTTCGACCCCGCGGCCGAAAATCGCCTGTCCCTGCCCAACCCCGTCTCGGCGGACTACGGCATGATGCGCGACTCGCTCCTGCCCCAGCTCATCGGCTCGCTCGGGCGCAACGCGGCGCGGCAGGTGGAAAGTTGCGGACTCTTCGAGGTGGGGCGCGTCTTCGCCGTGGATCCCAAAGGCGGTGCGCCCACGGAAGCCGAGCGCGTGGCCCTGGGCATGATGGGCCCCTTCGGGCGCGATGCCCTGAACACCCGGGCACCGGTGCGCGACGACGAGGCGCTCCTCTGGCTGAAGGGTGTCGTCGAGGCGCTTTGCGAACGGCTCCACGCCCCGCATTTCGGCTTCTTCCCCTGCAACCATCCCGCCTTCGCGCCCGGGTGCGCCGTGGAGATTTGCCTGGGACGCAAACGCGTGGGGCTCATGGGCGCGGCGAGCGCCGCGCAGCGCCACCGCTACCGCCTGAACACCCCGCTCGTGGTGGCGGAGCTGGACTTGGGGCAGCTGACCAAGGGACTTGGCGCGCTACCGCGCCTGAAACCCGTGCCGCAGTTCCCGGCCAGCCGCAAGGACATCGCTTTCATCGCCCCCGACAGCCTCACCCACGAGGCCGTGGTGCGGGCCATCCGCAAGGCCGCGCCGCCGGAATTGACCGATGTGCGGCTCTTTGATATATTCACGTCGAAGGCAATCGGTGCCGGGAAGCGTTCCATGGGCTATTCCCTGGAGTTCCGCTCCGCCGAGCGGACGCTCCGCGACGCCGAGGTCAACGCCGCCTTCGCCAAGATTGCCGACGCGCTCCGTAAGGAGTTGGGCGTCGAAATCCGCGAAGGCTGAGGCGAGAACGGATTTGCCGCTGCGGCGGCTCACGGAAGTGGGCCCTGTCCTAAACGCGAATTGGCGGAGTTTTTCTGACCTACACGTTTTTAGGATGGATCGGAACCTCCGGCGGAATGGCGCGCGACCCCTCGCGCACCGGAAACCGGGGGAATGAACCGTCACTTGGAATGCCGGGCTTTCAGAGAAGGAAGCGCTACGTCTGGACGGGGCTTTTGATTTGGAACGCGGGGCGCGGCGGCCCCCGCCAACAGAGGAACGGCGATGCCGAGAATGCCAATACTGTGTGTGGCGCTGCTCTGCGCCGGCCTGGCCTCCGCCACGGAGGGCGTCTCCGCGATGGCCACGCAACTCTTCGGCCAAGAACGCGCCGCCAAGCGCGTCGCCACGGGGGCCGTCTTCATCGACGGGCTCTACGTGAAGGGCCCCTACGCCATCTCGCGCGAGGGGAACGTCATCCTCGTCAACGGGCGCATCGCCAGCCGCTTCAAGGTGGAATCCAAGGCGGCCGCCGCAAAGGCGGAGAAGGCCGCCACCGATGCCGCGGCCGCGGCGGAGGATCCCGCCGCGATCGGCGGCGACGACGTTGTCTCCGACGAGGGCGGCGCCACCATCGGCAGCGACCCCACGCCAACCTTGGGCGCCGCGCCCAAGGCCGACGCCGCCTCCGGCGGCCGGACCCCCTCCGCCATCGAGGAGCGCCTCGCCAAAAGCGGCAAAGGCGGCGGCATCGCCGGGCGCCTCTCCGCCCAGCAACGCGCCAAAAACCTGAAAGACCAATCCGCGAAGGGCACCTTCAACACCGACCCGACCGGCAACCCGGAGGCGCTTTTCGAGGAGGCCGACTACACCTACACGCCCCCCTCGCGCCCCGAACCCAAAGCCGTCCCCTACGTCCGGCCCGGCGCCAAAAAGTCCATGACGCAACAGTTGGCGGATGCCAAAGCCAAGGAGACCGCGCAGGCGGCGAAACGCACCGCCGCGGCCGAGGCCGCCCCCGCCGACGACGGCGACGAAATCGCCACGGAGACCTTCGACGATTTGACGGAAGAGGAAATCGTCGCCTACACCAAGCGTTTCGCCAAGCGCCGTGCGGACTTGGAAAAGATTTTGGAGAACGACTGCCTGCTCCTGCTCTCCTCGCAAACCTCCGGCGCGCAATACAAGAACCGTTCGGTGATGTGGCGCTTCGTGACCCAGCTGAACGAACTCTGCCAAGCGCCCACCGCCTCGCGCCTGATCGCCACGTGGCGCACGACCCTGCCCGCCGGTTACCTGCAGCGCATCTTTGACAACCGCGCCGCCAACGCCAAGGAAATGCAGACCCTGATCCTGCGCGTCCAACGCGAAGCCCGGGCACTTCAGGAGCGGTCGCGCAACCGCATTTGAGCATGGCCACGCCCCCAAGCGAAAGCCTCGTCGCGCTTCCCCCCACCTTGGAGCGGGAGGCGGTCGAGGCCTTTTGCGCACATGGTGCCTTCCCCGCGCGGGTCGATGCCTCGGCTGTGACGCGAGCCGATGGCGCGGGCGTGGCGTTGCTCTGGCTGTTGCGGCGCCGCGGGGCGTTGGTGGGCGAGCCGGCCGCGGCGGTCGCGGGGGCGGTGCGCGCCTTCGAGGCGGCGCAGGCGACCGTGCCCGCGCCGCGTGCCGAGCCAAACGCGGGGGCGCTGACGCGCTTGGGGCAGACGGTGTGCGCGTCGCTCGCGCGTTGGGGCGACGCGGTGCGCTTTCTGGGCGAGACGCTATGGTCGCTGACGCATCTCTTCTCGGGGCGCTTCCGCTGGGGGGATTGTCGGCAGGCCTTTGTGCGGTGCGGGGTGCAAGCGGTGCCGGTGATGGTGCTGATTGGCTTTCTGCTGGGGTTGATCTTGGCCTTTCAATCGGCCATCCCGCTGAAACTGTTCGGCGGGCAAGGTTTCGTCGGCGGGTTGGTCGGCATCGCCCTGATCCGTGAATTGGGGGTGTTGGTGGGCGCCATCCTGATGGCGGGCAGGAGTGGGTCGGCCTTCGCCGCGGAACTCGGCGCCATGAAAGTGAACGAGGAAATCGACGCGTTGGAGACGATGGGCGTGCGCCCTGTGCGCTTCCTGGTGTTGCCGCGCGTGGTGGCGGGGACGTTGGCGCTGCCGTTACTCGCGTTGTTCGTCTCCTTCGCGGGTCTCGTCGGGGGCGGCGTGGTGATGAACGTGTTGGGCTTCTCTGGGAATTACTACCTGCACCAGTTGCAGACGTTCGTGGGGCTGAACGACATCCTGGGCAGTTTCGCCAAGGCCTTCGTCTTCGGCTTCGCCGTTTCGGAGGTGGGCTGTTGGTTCGGCCTCCGGGCGGGTCGGGACGCGGGAGCCGTGGGCACCGCCACCACCGCCGCGGTCGTCACAGGCATCGTCACCATCGCCGTGCTCGAAGGCGTCTTCTCCGTGGTCTTCTACGCAATGGGATGGTGACGCGCATGGGCCGGCCAATCATCGAATGTGAGCACGTCGCCTCGGGCTATCCCGGCAATCCTCTCATGCGCGACGTCTCCTTCACCGTCGAGGAGGGCGAGATCGTCTTCATCCTCGGCGGCTCCGGCTGCGGCAAGACGACCCTCCTCAAGCACATCATCGGCCAGTTGCCGCCCTTGGGCGGGCACATCCGCCTCTTCGGGCGCGAGGTCGCCGAGGCCGACGGCCCCGCGCGCGACGCGCTCCTGCGCACCTTCGGCATGATGTACCAGAGCGGCGCGCTCTTCGGCAACCTCTCGGTGCTCGACAACGTGCTGTTGCCCTTGGAGGAGTTCAGCCCCTATCCCCCCGCGTTGCGCGAGGCCATCGCGCGCCTCAAACTCGCGCAAGTCGGCCTGCTCGACCGCGCGGACGCCCTTCCGGCCGAACTCTCCGGCGGCCAGATCAAGCGCGCGGCCATCGCCCGCGCCATGGCGCTCGACCCACGCCTCCTCTTCCTCGACGAGCCAAGCGCCGGGCTCGACCCCGTCACCTCCGCCTCGATCGACACCCTCATCCGCTCCCTTTCCCGCGACCTGGGCATCACCATCGTCATCATCTCCCACGAGTTGGCCAGCATCAACGCCATCGCCGACCGCGTGATCTACCTGGATCGCGCCGCGGGGGGTGTCCTCGATCAAGGCACCCCCGCCCAACTCCGCGCGCACAGCCCCCACGCGGCCATCCGCGCCTTCTTCAACCGCTCGCCCGCACCCACGCCATGAAATCCTCCAAGCACTACTTTGCCATCGGCCTCTTCACGATCCTCGGTTTCATCCTCCTGGCCACCGGTTGCGTCCTCTTCGGCGGGGCAGACCTCTTCGCGAACAAGGCCCACTTCGAGACCTACTTCGACTCCTCCGTGCAGGGACTCGACGTCGGCAGCCCCGTCAAGTTCCGCGGCGTGCGCCTGGGCGCGGTGGAATCCATCGCCTTCGCCGGCAACACCTACGCCATCCCCGAAGACGCCGACGCCCGCCCCCTCACCTACATCCGCGTGGTCTGCGCCATCGACCTCGACAGCCACCCGCAACTCGCGGGCGACGCCATCCCCCGCCTCATCGCACGCGGCGTGCGCGCAAACCTCGCCCTCCAAGGCATCTCCGGCCAACTCTTCGTCAACCTCGACTTCCCCCGCAACGGCAGCCTCGCCGCGAGCAAAAACGATCTCACCTTCCCCTGGCGTCCCGTCCACCCCGCCATCCCCTCCACGCCAACCACGCTGCAAAACTTCCTCAACATCGCCCAGGACATCGCCGCCAACCTCGGCGCCATCGACTTCACCCAAGTCACCGACTCCCTCAGAACCCTCACCGACAACATCAACGCCATCGCCCTGAAGGCCGACATCCCCACCCTCACCACCACCTTCACCGCCCTCGGCAAATCCCTCACCGCCCAATCCGAACGCCTCGGCCGCCTCCTCGACCGCCTCGACACCGCCCAACTCGGCCACAACCTCGCCACAATCTCCGACAACCTCGCCCAAACCTCCACCGACCTCCGCGCCGCCCTCCCCACCCTCTCCGCCGAACTCACCCAAACCCTCCGCCAACTCGACCAAACCCTCGCGCAAGCCTCCCAAACCCTCGACCGCCTACGCACCGACATCGACACCCACGCCATCGGCCGCGACGCCGCCGAGACCCTCGACGCCCTCGCCCGCACCGCCGCCGCCACCGAGGCCCTCGTCCAGGAACTCCGCCTAAAGCCCTCCCGCCTCATCTTCGACGCTCCCTTGGAGGATTGACCATGAAGCCTTCCCTGCGCCTCGCCCCAACCCTCGCCGCCCTGCCCCTCCTCGCCGGTTGCCTCGGCGGCACGCCCGCGGCCACCCCCCGCCACACCCTTGCCGACCCTGACCCCGCCATCCTCCTCGCCCCCGCGCGTCCCCTCCCCCGCGTCACCGTCCGCCTGGCGCCCGACCGCCGCGCCGCCGTCTCCCCCACCCTCTACCGCGCCGACGGCACCGTCACCACCCTCCGCACCCTCGTCTACGACGCCTCCCTGGAACTCGCCATCCGCCGTGCCCTCACCGAGGCCGCCCCCGAGACCTACGGCCTCCCCGCCGCCGACGCCACCGCCGAGCTCTTCATCCACGACTTCTGCGTCGACGAACGCACCGCCGACCACACCCCCGTCGCCCGCGTCACCCTCTCCCGCCGCGTCCGCGCCGCCCAGACCCCGGCAAACGCCACCCCCACCCGCCTGCACACCGCCACCGAGCCCCTTCCCCCGGGCGCCACCCCCACCCAAATCCGCGACGCCCTCGCGCGTTGCCTCCGCACCGCAGCCCTCGCCGCCGCAAAGGCCGACTGACCCGCGCGCCAAACGGCAAAAAAGGCCCCCGACCGTCGAAGGCCGGGGGCTTTTTTGTGCCCTTCCCCGGCGCGGGGACGGGCGGCCGCCACACGCGATCAACGCGCCCGCGGCTCGCTAGGGAGAGCCTGCGCCTTGATGAGGCCGTCCTCGGGCACCGCCTCGACAGGGAGTGCCAGGTAACGGACACCGGGCGTGCGCGCGGCATGGAGGGCGACCTCCTCGGAGGCGGGGAGCGGCGTGCCGGCGAGGTCGGCGACCTCGAAGGTACCGTCCAGCGACTTCCCCTGCGCATCGGTGAGCCCCAACACGGCGGTGGCGCGGAAGTCGGCCTCGGCGTTCACGGCCTCGGCCGAAAGGTCGATTTGTCCATCGAAAGCCTCCTTGAGGGCGTTCCGCACGCGGAGGCGGACGATAGCGTGTTCCTTTCCGTCAATCCGGGCGAAGGCCATGGCGTCGATGCCGAACTCGTAGGCGACGTAGAGGTTGCTCGCGTCGATCCACTCGCGGCCCTCCTCGGTCTGGGCGGAGGCGGGGAGGAGGGCGTAGACGCCGGAGAAGGCGTAGAGCACGTCGCTGACCTCGGCGGCGGTGAGGCGCTTGGTCGCGGCCTGGGTGCGGCCCTGGGTGGCGCCGACGTAGGCGACGCCGTTGCCTTGGTAGTGGTCGACGAGGCTGCCGTGGAGGGTGGTGTCGTAGGCGTTGCGCGGGTCGTCGGGCGTGTAGCCCGCGTAGTCGGTGGGGGCGGGAATGCCGGCGGGGCGGGCGGCGTAGAAGGTCTGACCGCCTTCGATGTAGGCCACGGTGTCCCAGCGGGTCTCGCCTTGGAGGGAGCGGAGGCGGCGGCGGACGGTGCGCTCGTCGCGGCCGGAGACGAGGAAGGGCGTGTCCTTCGCGTAACCCTCGGGGAGGCGCGCGAGGATGTTGGCGCCCTCGACGTTGTCGGTCTCGATGCCGCCCTCGGCGGTAAGGGCGCCGCCCTTGTCATCCACAATGTAGGCGGCGTCCTGCTCCAGGCGGAGGCGGCCGCCGCGGAGGGTGCCGGTGCCGGAGAGGGTCTGGCCGTTGGGGATGCGCGCGAGGGTGGAGACGTTGCCCTGCATGAGGCCGTTGTCGGCGAGGACGGCGCCCTCGGCGACGTGGAGGCCGTATTGGCCGATGGGGGTGTCGTTGGCCATCGCCACGCGCAGCTCGCCCGCGTCCACGGAGACGAAGCCGGTGACGGTGGGCGGGGTCTGGAGGTAGAAGTCGACGGTGCCGGGGCCGGTCTTGGCCAGGCCGAGGGGTGCGCCCGTCAGCGTGCCGGTGTGGCTGTGCCAAGTGACGCCCTCGGGCGCGTGGACGGTGAGCGTGAGCGCGCCCGAGGGCGCATCGAGGGGCTCGGCGACGATGGCGGAGGCGGTGAAGTGCGGCAGGTGGCCGTCGGAGGCGGCTTGGTCGGCGCGGAGCGTGGCCGAGCCGTGCAGGGTGAGGTCGCCCTCGAGGACGACGCCCTCGCTGGCGAGGTTCGCGCCCGTGGAGGCGGCCTCGGCGTGGAAGGCGAAGACGGCGCCCGCGTGGAGCGCGACGTCCCGCCCCAGGAAGGGCGCGGCGCTGGTGTGGTGGATCCACGCGCCCTCGTGGGCGACGAGGGTGGTGCCGTAGCCGCGGAAGTCCTGCCCCGTCATGAAGGTGAGCTCGCACCTGGGGGCGACCTCCAGGGCGGCGACGGAGCTCTCCGCGCCGAAGTCCCAATCCACCACCATGTGTCCGACGATGTAGGCGCCGCGCCCCGCGGTGTCGGGGCCGCGGTGCACGGGGGTGTGGCGGCCCGCGCCGGGGCGGAGGTTGAGGGCGTTGCCCTCGTGGCTCGCCTCGCCGGGGACCTTGTCGGCGCTCTGGCCGTTGGAGACGTCGAGGCGGGCGGCGGCGATGACCGTGCGGTGGATGGGGAGCGGGTCGACGCCCTCGGCGGTCGTCAGGCTGAGGGTGAGGGGGTGCTCGGGCGGGTTGGGCTCCTCCTCCACGTAGAAGGTCTGCACCTGGGCGGTGGGGTGCTTGTCGATGGTCAGCGCCACGTCGCCGGTCTTCTGCGAGAGGCGGATCTGGAAGGCGACGGCCTGGTCGAAGTCCGTGTCCTCGGCCCGTGCCGGCGCCATGCCCGAGAGCGTGTCCGTGCTACCCGCGTCGCCCTCGTAGCCGTAGCGGAACCACTTCTGCTCGGAGAAGAGGCCCTCGGCGGCCTTGGGGGTGTCGTCCGCGTCTCCCTGGCCAACGGTGAAGTCGAGGTAGAGGCGGCCGGGGGTCTGCACCCCGCGGGCGAAGAGGCCGTTGAGCTGACCGTTCTGGTTGTCCGCGCCGCCATTGGCCTCGATGCGGGTGTCGTCGTAGAACTTCCACGTGGAGTTGGCGGTGAAGTAAGGCACCCAGACATCCTCGGAGGCCTGGGACGCCTCTACGCCCTCATGCCCCTGCACGTGGTCAGACGAGGAAGTGCCCTCGACGACCACGGGGCCGGTGAGCTGCCAACGCGCCACCTCGTCCACCACCTCGCGCGTCAGCGACATCCCCGCCACCACGCGCAGAGCGTTGTTCTGCCCGCCATCGTGCGCCCGCAAGACCACATTGGCGTACTTGGAGAAGTAGCACGCGCCGGCGTCGATGCGGGCGTTGACCCTCTGTCCACTCGCACTGTGGAGCAGATAGCATGAGCCATGGAAATCGGCGTCGGACGCGGCGTCGGTGAAGGCATCCTCGGCGCCACCGGTGAAGCGAAGGCGGCCGTATTGGAAGCCGGTGCGGTTGGCGGCGGTGGAATCGGCCTTGGTGGTGTACCACAAGCTCGCCTTGACCTCATCCTCCCACGGTTGCGTCTCCATGGAATCCTTGTCCTCATCGGCGGTGACGCCGAGCGGGGTGAGATGGAGGGTGCCGGCAGCGCTCGTGTCGGAGGCCTTCTCCACCACAAGCGCGGCATAGTTGCGGTTGGGGGAATAGAAGTGGTTGTCCGGATCGCGCGCGACGTTCACTTGGATGGTGTGCGTGCCGCCCGCCACCAACAGCCGCGCGATGGAGCCCTCGGCGGGCTGGGCGGCCGTGTTTCCGGTGCCTTGCCACGTGCCATTCGCATAGATCTCTTCCACCCACGCGCCCGCCTGCACCCAGGTCTCGCCGCCGTCAGCCCCCTCGGCGGGGACGTTGCGGACGTAGCGAAGGTTCTCGCGGACGTAGGGCGTACGGTCGGCCATCTCCTGCATGGCCGCGTCGGTGAGCGCGCCCTTGTAGAAGCGGATGTAGTCGATGACGCCCTCCTGCCCCGCCGCGAGCCCACGCGTGTCCACGTCCTGCGCAACGGCGGTGATGCCGGCGGGGCGCGAGGTGCCGCCGAGCTGGCGGCCCACCTGCAGGCCGGGGGCGAGGCGCGTGCCCTCGGGCAGGTTGATCTGGTTGAGGTAGGCGCCGTCCATGTAGAGCGTCAGGGCCTGCCCGTCGCAGACGACGGAGAAGAGGTGGAGGGCCTCCTGCGCCTCGGCAAGGGTCACGCGGAAGAGCGGCTCCTCGTCCGCCGCGGGGACGGCGGCGGCGCCCACGCCATCGAACTTCCAGAGGACGATTTCGTTGGCCGTGTCACCGGTGGCGAAAACGAGGGCAAAGGTCTCATCCGTTGCGTCGCCCTCCTGGTAGTTGCCGCCGAGGGCCAGGATGCAGGTCTTGGCGGCGGCGGGGGCTGTCAAGCGCACGGCAACGCTCCAGACGTCCGGATAGGCGAGCGAGTCGGTGGAGACGTAGGGGCAGTAACGCAACGGCAGGCCGCCGTGGTCATCCGCGGGGTGCGCCACGGGCACGAAGAGGTCGCGGTTGGTCATCACGACCTGCCCGGAGTCGTCGGTGTCGCCGCGAAGCATGCCGTTGGCCACGGCCGTGCCGCTCTGGTTGCGCAGGGTGAACCAGCCGATGTTGGCGGAGGTGCCGTTGAACTCCACGTCGAACCACGCGCCGGCGCCGGAGAAGGTGGGGTTCTCCCAGGTGAGGGTGTCCTTGACGCCGTCCTCGTTGGCGGTGAGCGTGAAGTCCCCCTTCTCCACGGTCGCGTTGCCGCCCGCCTCGGGGAAGGCGCGGAAATCGAACGTGACGCCGGCGGGGATGTGGGGGATCTCCACCTCGCCGCCGTAGGCGCCGGACTCGATGAGGGTGAGGGTGACGTTCGTCGGGTCGACGGGCCAGCGGATGGTGGCGTCGGCGTACTGGTCCAGGCGCATGACGATGTGCTGGTTGTCCGCCACACGGAAGGCCATGCCGAGGGTGGAAAAGGCGGCCACGTCGGAGAAGTTGACCTCCTTCCGCGCCGTCTCAGTGCCCGCGGTGAAGCCGATGGTGCCGCGGTAAGCGGGGGCGATCTCGGCGAGGTGCGCGAGGGTCTTGCCGCCCGTCAGCCAATCGCCGCCGAGGATGACCTCGCCGCGCGAGCCCTCGATGACGCCGATGGCGCCGGTGCCCTCGATGGTGCCGTCGTAGTCGCGCAGGTGCTCGACGGTGACGCCCGCGCCCAAGGTGAGCGTGCCCGCGCCGGAGACGCCGTCCACGGTCAGGTTCCCGGAGAGCGTGCCGCCCCCGGAGACGCTCATCACGTCGATGGCCTCCGTGCCGCCCTCGTCGAGGCCGCACACGATGTCGGTCCGGACATCCCCCTGCGCGGCAATCGTGCCGCCCTCAAGGTAAAGCGTGCGCCGCGTGGCGGGGAGCAACTGGAAGTAGGAGACGTCCTGCAACACCAGCGTGCCGCGGACGCGCAGGTCCAGGCCGCCCAGCCCATCGAGGACGCTTCCGCCGCCCAGCGAGTCCGTGAGCGTCAGCGTGCCGCCCTGCTCGATGGTGACATCGGTGCTGGTGCCGGTCGCGAAGGGCCCGATGGCGGTGGTCGTCAGCGCGGAACCCTCGCCGACGACGATGGCCGCCTCGGCGGCGCAAAGCGCCAAGTCGCCAGAGAGCGACAGCGTCCCACCCTCCAACAGGACGTTGGCGGCGGCGAAGGAGCCCGTGACCTCACCATCCGCCTCGTCCGTAAAGCTAATGCCCCGCGCCGAGAAGGTGCCGCCCTTGAGGATGAGCGTGGTCTCCAAACCCGCCGCCTTGGCCTGGAGCGACACCTGCCCCGCCACGGTCACGTCGCGGTCGATCGCCAACGTGCCGGACTGCGTGCCCAACGCCGTCAGGAACTTCGTCGGGATGGCCGCGCCGCCGACGTTGGAGGCAAGCTCCAGGCAGGAGGTGGGCGCCTCGAAGGCGACGTTGGGGAGCTGCCCCTCCTGGTCCGTGACGGTAGTGTCGAACTGGATGCGGAGGGTGCGCCCTGCGGGGATGACGACGTTGTGCGTGCGAAACCAGCCGGTGACACCGGCCTCGTCGTAGGGGAGCGGCGTGCGGAGCGTGGCGTCGCACTGCAAGAGGAAGGCGGAGGGATTGAAGACGCTCAGCGGCACGACCACCTCCGAGGGCCCGAAGAGCGAGACGCCGCCCTGCGCCCCCGTCAGCTCCCCCGAATCGCCCGCGCCGTCGCGGAGGGTCAGCGGGGCCGAGAAAGTAACGACCTCGCCGTCACCGTTCTTGCCGGGAAAGTGAACCCGCGCCTGATCGGCGGGGACGGCGGAACCCAAAACGAGCGGGGAGGCGGAGATGGAGCGGTCGATCGCCAGCGAGCCGCCCGCGCCCGCGAACTCCGCCACGATGATGTGGTCGCCCGCGTCCGCGTAACCCGTCTCCGCCTTGAGGAGCGCATCCAGGCTGGCCTCCGTGCCATCATCGATGGTCAGGATGTGGCGGGTAACGGCCGCCTCGCCCTCCACCCGCAGGTGCGGCGCGCCCTCGGCCACCACGCAGAGGCGGCCGACATCCACGCCCTCCGCCGCGGCCTCCGTGAAGTCCAGCGTCACCGCGTCGCCCGCCTCGAGCGTCAGGATCTCGCCATTCTCAGAGGAATAGGTCACGGCGGGGACGTTGAGGGTGGTGCCCTCCACCGTGCGCAACTCCAACACCTCCCCCGCGCTCGGGTTCGCCAAGCGGAGGCGCCCCTGCGCCGTCACGAGCGTCACCGTCTTAGGCCGGACGTTGCCGGGGATGGCCAGCGTCACGCCGCTCACCGTCACCTCCGGCGGCACAAAGGCAATCGCCCGCTCCTCTCCCGACAGAACGATGGCCTTGTCGAAGTTCTCCTCCCCAAGCCGGAACGAAAACGTCGCAAGGTTGTCCACAATCTGCACCGGCGTTCCCAACCCCGCGCGCGCGAAGGTGGAATAAGTGAACGTGTACGTGCCCGTGGTCGCAGTCGCCATCACTTGGGACGCCCAGACCAAGCCACCCAGCAAAACGCCTATTCGCAATCTCATCATCGCTGTTTCCTTCATTCCTGTCCGCCTAGGAATGTCCGGTTTCGACGATATACCCCAGGCAAACACGGCACGCAACTATAGCATATCACCCCCCCCCCCATCAAGTAAAACTATCTTATTGATTTTTCAGCAGAAATGACGTTTCATCCAATCCCTCCGTCCCGAAATCCCCTTCGCCCCGGCCTTCATGGGAACACCATGCCTGACCACATGGGCACAACCCGCCCCCGGAACGCCATCGCACCCCGGCGTTCTGCCCCGACCACACACCCATCCAACGCCCACCGGTCTTGCAGCAATCCCCAATCCGCCTATGGCGCCGTCCGAGGCATTTGACGCCAAACGGTGACGCTCGGGAAAGGCGTTGGCATAGGCTTTTACGGCAGTGGCGACCGCCCTTCTTACATTCCTGACTTCACTTGATGACGACGCGGCGGCCTTGGATGGAGAGGCGGTCGGCGGCGAGGAGGCGAAGGGCCTCGGGATAGGCGAGGTGTTCCTGGACTTGGATGCGGGCGTGGAGGGTTTCGGGGGTGTCGTCCTCGAGGATGGGGACGGTGCGTTGGACGATGATGGGGCCGCTGTCGGTGCCGGCGTCGACGAAGTGGACGGTGCAGCCGGCGACTTTGCAGCCGTAGTCGAGGGCTTGTTTCCAGGAGTGGAGGCCGGGGAAGGCGGGGAGGAGGGCGGGATGGATGTTGAGGACGCGCCCGGGAAAGGCGGCGAGGAGGGCGGGCTTGACGATGCGCATGAAGCCGGCGAGGACGACGGTATCGGCGCCGGCGTCGCGGATGGCTTGGATGTAGGCTTCCTCGGCGGGGCCCTCGAGTTTGGTTTTGTAGGGGGCGGCGGAGAGGAAGCGTGCGGGGATGTTGTGGCGGTGGGCGCGGTCGAGGATGGGGGCGCCTTCGACGTCGGCGAGGACGAGGACGATTTCGGCGTCGAGGGTGCCGGCGGCGATGGCGTCGAGGATGGATTGCATATTGGTGCCGGCACCGGAGCCGAGCACGGCGAGGCGGAGTTTAGGCATGGGGTTCTTCCTCGGTTTGGGAGGCTTCCGGAGCGGGCGCGGCATCGGGCGCGGGGCGCCAATCAGCGGGGAGGGCGTCGATGACGGTTTGGATGACCTGTTCGAGGGTGAGGTGGGTGGAGTCGATGACGGTGACGCCATCGGCCTTGCGAAGGGGCGCGCAGGCACGGGAGGAATCGATCTTGTCGCGGGCGAGGAGGGAGGCTTGGACGGCCTCGACGGATTGGTTGGCGACGCCTTTCTGGACTTCCTCGGCCTGGCGGCGTTGAGCGCGGACGGCGGGGTCGGCCTCGAGGTAGAAACGCGCGGGGGTGTCGGGGAAGACTGCGGTGGTGATGTCGCGCCCTTCGACAATCAGGTCGCCGAACCGGGTGAGTGAGCGCAGGAGGTCGGTAATCACGGTGCGGACCTCGGGGACGGTGGCGACGGGGGAGGCGTGGGCGTTGATGCGCGGCTCGCGGAGTTCCTTGTCGGGGCGGACGCCGGCGACGGCGTAGACGATGCGGCCATCCTCGGCGGCACAGTCGATCTGGAGTTTGTCGACGAGCGCGGCGACGGCGGCGGGGTCGCCGGTGTTCACGCCCTGTTCGAGGCATTGCCAGGTGACGATACGGTAGAGCGCGCCGCTATCGACGTGGAGGAAGCCGAGGCGCTCGCCGACGGCGCGGGAAACGGAGGATTTGCCGGCGCCGCTGGGGCCGTCGATGGCGATGACGCGGGGTGTTTTCATGGGGAGAGCCTTGGTTTTGGGGGCGGGGCGCTCGCCGGTCTTGACGAGGCGCTCGACGTCGCGGCCGTCGGCGGTCTCGACCTCGAGGAGGTAGTCGACGAGCTGGGCGAGGCGCGCCTGGTTGTCGGCGATGAGGCGTTCGCCGCGGATGTAGGCCTCGCGGAGGAGGCGGGAGACTTCGGCGTCAATGGTCTGGGCGGTGGCCTCGGAGTGGTCTTGCTTGCGGCCGAGTTCGCGACCGAGGTAGACCTGTTCCTCGTTGTCGCCGAAGGCTTGGAAGCCGAAGGCATCGCTCATACCATAGGCACAGACCATCTGGCGAGCGATGCGGGTGGCCATCTTGATGTCCTGCGAGGCGCCGGTGGAGAGGTCGCCGGTGAAGCGTTTCTCGGCGATGCGGCCTGCGGTGAGGACCACGAGCATATCCTTCATCTCGGACTCGGTGCGGTTGAGCACGTCGCGTTCGGGGAGGGTCATGGTGGCGCCAAGGGCGCGCCCGCGGGGGATGATGGTGACCTTGTGAAGAGGCTCGGTGTGCTCGAGGAGCACCTGCGCGAGCGCGTGGCCGGCCTCGTGCCAAGCGGTGATGCGGCGGTCGCGGTCGGCCATGGTGTGGGAGCGGCGCTCGCGCCCCCAGAGAATCTTGTCGCGGGCTTCCTCGAGGTCGGCATGGCAGACGTCGTGGCGGCGTTCGCGGGCGGCGAGGAGGGCGGCCTCGTTGAGGAGGTTGGCCAAGTCGGCGCCGGAGAAGCCGGGGGTGCCGCGGGCGATGCGCTGGAGGTCGACGTCGGGGCCGAGTTTGACCTTGGCGGCGTGGACCTTGAGGATGGCGAGACGGCCCTCGACGGTGGGCAGGTCGACGACGATCTGGCGGTCGAAGCGGCCGGGGCGGGTGAGCGCAGGGTCAAGCACGTCCACGCGGTTGGTGGCGGCCATGACGATGACGCCGGTGTTGCCCTCGAAGCCATCCATCTCCACGAGCATGGCGTTGAGGGTCTGCTCGCGCTCGTCGTGGCCGCCGCCGATGCCGGTGAAGCGCGTGCGGCCGATGGCGTCGATCTCATCGATAAAAAGGATGCACGGTGCGTTCTTCTTGGCCTGGGCGAACATATCGCGCACGCGGCTGGCGCCGACGCCCACGAACATCTCCACGAAGTCCGAGCCGCTGATGCTGAAGAAGGGCACGTTGGCCTCGCCGGCGATGGCCTTGGCCAGGAGAGTCTTGCCCGTGCCGGGAGGGCCCATGAGAAGGATGCCTTTGGGGACGCGCCCGCCGAGGGTCTCGAAGCGCTTGGGGTCGCGCAGGAACTCGACGACCTCCGCCACCTCCTCCTTCGCCTCGTCCACGCCGGCCACATCCTTGAAGCGCACCTTGGCCTCGTCCTTCGTCAGGCGGCGCGCACGGGATTTTCCGAAGGCGAAAGGGCCGCCCTCGCCGCCGCCCATGCCGCGCATCTGCCGCGCGATGAGAAAATAGAAGAGGAAGCAGATGAGCAACAGCGGCAGGATGGAGACCAGGATGGTGGCAAGCCAGTTGCTGCGGTTCTCTTGGATCACCTTGACGCCCGCGGCGGCCAGGCGGTTCTCGAGCCCGCCCACGTCCAGCACGTTCAGGCGGAACGGCGCGCCCCGCGCGGCGGGTGCCCCGTCCTTGGCGGGCTCCACCCAGCGCCCCTCGATGAAGGTGGCGCCATTGTTCTCGCGCACCAGGCGCACCTCGGGCAAGGCTGCGTTGCCGGCGGGCTGGCCCGCGGGCGTGTCCACGCGGTTGGCCTCGACGCGCCCCCAGAAGTCCAGCTGCGTGAGCGGCGCCTGCGGCACACCGCCCAACGGCGTCGCCAACCCTTCGTTGCCGCCTCTGAAGACCCCGATGAGCGAGGCGACGAAAACCGCCAGCAGGATCCAGACGATGAGGGGGCGGCGCCACTTGGGGCCATCCTCCTCGGGTCGGGGCGGCTGCTTCGTCTTGGGCGGCTTGGGAGACGTGGGGGCGTCTTGTTTGGGGGCGTCTTGCTTGGGTTGTTCCTCGGCCATGTCAGCTCCTCTGCACCTCGCGGCCCTTTTCCTGTGCCGTGAGGATCTCGAACAATTGGTCGGACTGCTTTTTGCACGCGCCCAGGATCAGACCCACGCCGAAGGAGAGCAGGCCGGCGATGGCCAGGAAGCCGGAGAAGATCTGCGTGGGGATGCGCGGCACCAAGCCGGTCTGGAAATACTCCGCCAGCACGGGCACGAAGAGCCCCGCCGCGAGCAACAGCAGCACGCCGCCCACCGTGCCGAAGAAGAGCTCGGGACGGTAGAAGCGGAAGAGATTGAAGAGGGTGAAGAGCACGCGAATGCCATCGCGCACCGTGTTGAGTTTGGAGAAGGAGCCGGCCGGGCGGTCGCGATACTGCACCGGCACCTCCATCAGGCTCATGCGCTTGTCAAGGGTGTGCAACGTCATCTCCGTCTCGATCTCGAAGCCCTGCGCCAACACCGGGCACGTCTTCACGAAGATGCGCGAGAAGGCGCGGTAGCCGGTCAGCACGTCATGCACGCGTTGCCCCCACAGGAGGCGGATGAGCGTGCACATCAGCGTGTTGCCGAAGTTATGGCCCGGGCGCTTGTTCTCCGTCATGTAGGTGGAGGAGAGGCGGTCGCCGTTCACCATGTCGGCCTCGCCGTTCAGGATGGGGCCGATGAGCTTGCGCACCTCGTCGGCGGGGTAAGTGTCGTCCGCGTCCACCATCACGTAGACATCCGCCTCGATCTCCTGGAACATCCGGCGCACCACGTGCCCCTTGCCCTGCTGGCGCACATGGCGCACCTTCGCGCCGGCGGCCGCGGCCAGCGCGCCCGAGCCGTCCGAGCTGTTGTTGTCGTAGACCCAAATCTCCGCGTCGGGCAATTGCGCACGGAAATCCCTCACCACCTTCTCGATGGTGAGCGATTCGTTGTAACACGGCAAAAGAACGGCAACCTTCGGCATAAACCCTCCCGTCTGCGTAAGAATGCGCGTCAGTATACCAAATCCCCTCGCGCCGCGCCCACCTCAGGCAATGCCGGCCATGCCGCCCGGGGGACTTTTCGACAAGAAAGACGCGGGAAATATGGTAGACTACAGGGCATGAAACGGATTGATGGCATTGTCTTCGACTTTGGCGGGGTAATCTCGCAGACGCAGGATGCGCGGTTTTTCCCTGAAGTGACGCGGCTGACGGGGTGGACGCGTGAGGAGGTGTTGGCGGGATGGGCGCGCCATCGCCGCCTGATGGACGCGGACGCCATTTCCGTCGAGGCGTTGTATCGGCGCATTGGCGAGGAGCTGGGGCGGCCGATCGACGCGGCGTTGGCCAAGCGGTTGGGGCGGATTGACTTCGACTCGTGGTCGATCCCCAACCCGGAGACGCTCGCGTGGGCGCGGGAACTAAAGGCCGCCGGCTTCAAGGTGGGTATTCTGACGAATATGCCGAGCGCCTTTCTGCCGTGGTTCGACCGGTGCGCGGGCGCGTTTCGGGCATTGGCGGATGCGGAGGTGGTCTCCGGCCCGGAGCGGATGGTCAAGCCCAACCCGGAGATTTACGCGTTGATGGCCAGGCGAATGGGGCTTGCGCCGGAGTCGCTCTTTTTCTTGGACGACACGCAGGCAAACGTGGACGCGGCGCGGGCCTGCGGTTGGCAAGCGGCGCGCTTCACGTCCGTGGCCGCGGCAAAGGACGCGTTGGAAGCGGTGCGATGAGCAAGGCGCGCGGCAAGCCCAAACGTCCGGCGGCGGCCGCCGCCCAGCCGCCCGCCCCGACGGCCCGCGCGGGGGCCCGGGGGGCCGCATGGCTTGGCGCGGCAGCGGGGCGCATGGCGCCGTGGGGGCTGGCGGCGGTGGCGACGCTTGGCGCGGCGGTGGCGTGGCCGCTGCTGTTCAAACTGGGCATGCGGACGATTGTCTACGCGGATTGGGCGGGCTTCGCGGAGGCGGCCTTCGGCGCGCTGCCGGGCGGTGCGTTGCATTGGTGCGCGGCGTGGCCGGGGACGGTGTGGGCGGTGCCGTGGGCGGGGTGGTGCGTCTTTGCGCTGTTGGGGGCGGCGGCGACGGCGCTGGCGTGGCGGTGGGGGCGATTGCCGGTGTGGGCGGCGGCGATTCCGTGGGCGGCGACGGTGTGGGCGGTGCTTTATTGCGGGGTGAGCGTGTGGATTTTCGTGGACGCGGCGTTCCCGTGGGTGCAGCTGACGGGGTGGTTGGCGGGGCTGGCGGTAATGGGCGCGGCGCGGCGTTGGGGGGGCTGGGCGGCGCTCGGCGCGGCGGCGCTCTACCCGCTGTGCGGCACGCCGGCGTTGATGGGCGCGGCATTGGGCGCGGCGGGGCCCGGGTTGCGCATCATGTCGCGCGCGGCCTTGGTGGCGGTGGCGGTGGCGTGTCCGGTGGCGTGGAGGTTCGCGGCGGAGGCGGATCCCGCGTGGGCGCCGCTGCTCTTGGCGAACGCGCCGTTCCTGAACGAGAAGGGCGCGGGCGTCTGGAACACTGTCTTGGCCTTGGCGTGGGTGGCGGTGGGCGTGGCGCAATGGCCGTTGCGCCTGCCGCGGTGGGCGGCGCGGGCGCGCCCGGCGTGCTGGGTGCCGGCGGCGGTCTTTGCCGTGTCGGCGTGCGTGGGGATGGACCCCATCCATCCGCTCTACGATCTGTTGCGGTGCGAACGGGCGTTGGCGCGCGGCGAGCCGGCGCGCATCCTGGACCTGCCGCCCGAGCGTGCGGCGAGCCACCGGATGTTGGCGGCGTACACGATTTACGCGTTGTGGCGCACGGATCGCCTGGAATGGCGGCTCTTCGATTATCCATGGAAGGTGTCGCACGAGGCTTCGACCATCGACACGATGGAGATGGATGGCTACAACCTGCTCTATGGGTATGGCATCGCGCAGATGGCGCGCCGGTGGTGCTATGAGAGCGTCATCAACCGCGGCTGGTCGCCGGAGAAATTGCGGCTGATGGCGCGCGTGGCGCTGATCGCGGGCGAGAATGCCTTGGCCCGGCGCTACGCACGGCAGTTGGCGCGCGTGCCTTTTTGGCGGGGCGAGGCCGAGACGCTCCTGGCATTGGCCGACGGCCGCGCAAAGCCGGACGCGGAGTTGCGCCGCGTGGCGGATCTGCACGCACGCCTCTGTCTCGACCCGGGCGGACCGACCTTCGAGGGGGACAAGCGCCTGGAGCCGGGGATTTACAACCGTTATGCCATGGTGCAAAACGGCAACCGCGCGATGATCGCGCTCTATCTCTGCGCGTCGCTGTTGCGCAAGGACGTCGTGCCCTTCGTGGATAACTTTGCGGTGATTTGCCGGGTATGGCCGCAACGCCCCCTGCCGCCCGCCTTCCAGCAAGCGCTCCTCTCCGCCGCATCGACCCTTCCCCCCGAAAAGCAACCGCGCCTGACCGCGGACCTCTTCTCGCCCGGGATGCCGCAGACGTTCCGGGACTTCATCCAAATCGCGCCGACGGTCGACCCGAAGGACGAAGCCTTCCTGAAGCGCTTCCGGCGCACCTATTGGTTCTACGCCTCCTTCATCCCCTGACCTTGCGAGGCCGCCATGCACGACATCCTCACACAAACGCTTCCCTCCCCCTTGGGCGACCTCTTGCTCGTCGCCGAGTGCGGGGCATTGATTGGCGTGTGGTTCGTGGGGCAACGCCATTTCGCCCCGGGGATTCCCAAAGACGCGCCGGCGGGGGACACCCCCACGTTGGCGAAGGCGCGCGCCTGGCTGAACGCCTATTTCGCGGGAAGTCGCCCCACCCTGCCGAGCCTCTCCCTCGCGCCGCGCGGCACGCCCTTCCAACTGCGCGTGTGGAAGGCATTGCTCGACATCCCCTATGGCGTGACGGAAACCTACGGCGCGCTCGCGCGGCGGCTCGGCACCGCGCCCCGGGCCATCGGCGGGGCCGTGGGGCGCAACCCCATCTCCATCCTCATCCCCTGTCACCGCGTCGTCGGGGCGCACGCAAACCTCACGGGTTACGCGGGCGGCCTCGACCGCAAAACCGCGCTCTTGCGCCTGGAGGGGTGCCTGCCGTGAGCGCTTGCGTGGAATACGGCGAGGAGGCGCTGGATTGGCTCCGGGCGCGCGACCCGGCGTTGGGCGCGGTCATCGACGCGGTGGGGCGCATCCACTGGGAGGTCGAGCGCGACCTCTTCACGGCCATCGCGCACCACATCGTCGGCCAACAGATTTCCGGGCGGGCGCAGGCAGCCATCTGGGCGCGGCTCCGCGCGGGGCTCGGGACCGTCGACGCACCGCACGTCCTGGCCTGCGACGCGGAAACCTTGCGCGGCTTTGGCCTCAGTGGGCGCAAGGTGGACTATCTGCGCAACTTCGCGCAACGCGTGGCGGATGGCGCGGCCGACCTGGCGGCCATCGCGCGCCTGCCGGACGCCGAGGCCATCGCCGCGCTCACCGCGCTCCGCGGCATCGGCGAATGGACTGCCGAGATGACGTTGCTCTTCACCTTGGGGCGGCCTGACATCCTCAGCCGCAAGGACTTGGGCATTCAACGCGGGCTCTGCCTGCTGCACCGCCATCGGCGGCTGACCCCCACCCTTTTCGCGCGCTATCGCCGGCGCTACAGCCCCTTCGGCAGCGTCGCGAGCCTCTATCTCTGGAAAATCGCGGGGGGCGAGGCGCCGCTCCCCCACCAACGGAAGGATACGCCATGAAGTCGCTCCTCACCCTCGCCCTGCTCACGTTGCCGACGCTCGCCGCCTGGGCGCAATTCACGGGCGGCAAACCGACCCACGACCTGCTTCTGGCCGGCTCCGGTTACCTGATGCGCGTCACGCCCGAGGGGCAAGTCGTGAACACCTGGCGCGGCGGCAACGACAACGATTGTTGGATGCTCCCCAACGGCCACATCCTCGTCTCCGACGGCACCGCCTGGGAGGCCGATGCCTCGGGCAAACGCGTCTGGCATTACGTGGCCGAGGAGAAGACGGGCGGCGGCGTCTACGCCGCCCAGCGCCTCGCCAACGGCAACACCCTCATCAGCGAAAACAGCACCGGCCGCATCTTCGAGCTGACGCCACAGGGCGAGAAACTCAATATCATCCAAGTGCCGCTCAACGCGAAAAACCGCCACCAGACGCTCCGCATGGCGCGGCGCCTCCCCAACGGCGACACGCTCGTCTGCCGCTCCGGCGACCAAATCGTGGAAATCTATGGGCCGGACCTGAAGCTGAAGTGGCGCCAAAAAGTGCCGGGGCTCGCCTTCGCCGCCGTGCCCGACCCCAAGGGCAACGTCTACGTCTCCTGCCTCGACCGCATCCAGCTCTGGTCGCCCGACCATCGCCTGCTCTGGGAATTCGAGGCCGCGAAGTCCGGCCTGCCCATCAAGAACATGACGGGCCTGCACCTCCTGCCCAACGGCAACCTCGTGGTGGGCTGCTATGCCTACGCCAAAGGCGAGGTTGGCGCCTTCGAAATCACCCCCGCCAAAACCATCCTCTGGCGTTACGCCGCCGACAAACGCGCGCGCGACAGCCACATGGGCGTGCAGCTCCTCGACCCGGCCATCGCCACGCCCAACCGTTGAGACCCGCGCCCCGCGCGCACCCCGCCGCGACATGAAACCCTTCTCCCTGCTCATCAAGCCCGCGGGCGCGGATTGCAACCTGCGTTGCCACTATTGCTTCTACCTCGGCAAGTCCGCGCTCTACCCAGGCACGCCCACGCACCGCATGGACGAGCCCACGCTGACGCGCCTGGTGCGCGGCTTCCTGGCCCTCCCCTTCCCCGCCCACACCTTCGCCTTCCAAGGCGGCGAGCCCCTCCTCATGGGCGAGGACTTCTACCGCACGCTCGTCCGCCTGCAACGCCGTTACGCCCGCCCCGGCGCGCAAATCACCAACTGCGTGCAAACCAACGGCACGCTCATCACCCCCTCGCTCGCCCGCTTCTTCGCCGAAAACAACTTCCTTCTCGGCGTCAGCGTCGATGGCCCCGCGGCGGTGCACGACCTGCGCCGCCCCAACGCCGCCGGCGCCGGGAGCCATGCCGCCGTGATGGCCGGCCTCGCCCGCCTGCGTGAGGCCCACGTGGAGCACAACCTCCTCACCCTCGTCTCCCAAAGCAACGTCCACGACCCCCTCGGCACCTACCGCTACCTGCGCGATGAACTGGGTTGCCGCTTCATGCAATTCATCGAATGCGTCGAATTCGCCCCCGACGGTCTCCCCCTGCCCTACGCGATCTCGCCGGAGGAATGGGCCGACTTCGTCATCGCCGTCTTTGACGAATGGCACGCCCACGACGTGCGCACCGTCTCCGTGCGCCTCTTCGACAGCGTGGTCGCCAAGATCCTCACCGGCAACGCCAACAGCTGCGCGATGGGCTGCGACTGCCGCGAATACGTGGTGGTGGAGCACAATGGCGACGTCTACCCCTGCGACTTTTTCGTCCGCCCCGAACTGCGCCTCGGCAACATCCTGGAAAACGACTGGGACGAAATCTGGGACAACCCCCTGCACACCGCCTTCGGCGCCCGCAAACGCACCGTGAACCCCGCCTGCGAGCGCTGCGGCTGCCGTGCCTTCTGCCAAGGCGACTGCCCCAAAAACCGCACCGGCCACGACGCCTCCGCCGACCCGCGCACCCTCTCCCACCTCTGCCCCGCCTGGAAACGCATCTACGCACACATCCTTCCGCCCCTCCGCAAAGAAGCCAAGCGCCTCAAGGCAAACGGATGAACGCCACGCCAACCCAAATGACCGCGCATTCCGCGGTCGCTTGCGCGAACTTTTCGGGACGCTGCCGGATACGCTTGGGGTTGCGTGCCGTGCGCGTGGAATTGTGGTAGACTACTCCCATTCAGTCGCAATGAGGCGGGTGAGGAATAAGGAAGGACGAGTATGACAAATCGCAGGGCTTTTCTGAAGGCGGCCGGATGTGGGTTGACCATCGCGGCGGCGCCGGGATGGACGTTGGCGGCGGGAACGAGCTCGGCGCCCAGGCGGCCAAACATCCTTTTTATCATGACGGACGACCACGCGGCGCACGCAATCTCGGCCTATGGCTCGCGGGTGAACAAAACGCCGGGGATTGACCGCTTGGCGCAGGAAGGGGCACTCTTCCAGGATGTCTTTGTGACGAACTCGATTTGCACGCCGTCGCGCGCGTGCATCCTCACGGGGATGTACAGCTGCAAGAACGGCGTCCCGGTCTTCAACGACATCTCGCCGAAAATCAAGACGGTGGGCGGCACATTGCGCGAGCACGGCTACTACACGGCATTGCTGGGCAAATGGCACATGGGCGGCCCCAAGACGGTGCGCGACAGCGATTGGGACCGCTGGGCCATCTACCAGAACCAAGGGCAGTATTTCGACCCCTTCTTCTTCACGAACGAGGCGAAATGCCCCCCCACGGCCAAAGACAAGTTCGCCAACGGGCGGATTGCCTTCCCTGGCGAGTATGCCACGGACAACCTGACGCGCGTGACGCAAGGCGTCATCGACGAGGCGCTCGCCCAAGACAAACCTTTCTTCGTGGCCATGCTCCACAAGGCACCGCACCGCAATTGGCTGCCCGAGCCGAAATACCGCGAAATCTTCCGCAAAAAAACTCTGGAGGACATCCCGATCCCGGACACGCTCTTCGATGACTACAAGGGGCGCGCCAATCCCATCAAGCACACGGCGATGACGTTGGAGCACCATATGCGCATCGAGGCCGATCTCAAACTCACGGAGTATTTCTCCGAGGGCGGGCAGTTCCCCGGCATCGACCCCGAGCAGTACAAAACGGGCGAATCGAAAAACCGTTGGCCCAAGGAACTGCGCGATGCGCCGGGGTTGGACGCCGCCGAACGCGAGCGCCGCCGCCGCGAGCGTATCAAACTCGCCTACCTGCGCTATATGCAGGACTATCTGGGCTGCGTGCAAAGCGTGGACGACTCCGTGGCCGCCATGCTGGACTATCTCAAGGCCAAGGGCATCGACCGCGACACCATCGTGATCTACACCTCCGACCAAGGCTTCTTCCTGGGCGACCACGGCCTCTACGACAAACGCTTCATGATGGAGGAAACGCTAAAGATGCCCTTCCTCCTCCGTTGGCCGGCGGCCGTCAAGGCCGGCACCGTGAACACCGACATCATCACCAACGTCGACTTCGCCTCCTTCTTCTGCGACGTCGCCGGTGCCCCGCGCCCCGAAAACTACCAAGGCCGATCCTTCCGGCCCAACATCACCGCCGGCACCCCGAAGGACTGGCGCCAATCCTTCTACTACCGCTACTACATCGAAGGCGGCGAGCACAACACCCCCGCGCACTACGGCGTCCGCACCCACCGCTACAAACTCATCCGCTACTACAAGCAAGACGAGTGGGAACTCTTCGACCTGCGCAAAGACCCCGAAGAGCTCCACAACCTCTACGGCAACCCCGCCTACGCCAACGTGACCGAGGCCCTCAAAATCGAACTCTTCCGCCTCAAGGCCGCCGTCGGCGATTGCGACCAATTCTACCACTCCGGCGAATACGCCCCCGCCCAGCCCGTCAAGGCCGACATCTTCTGATTTCGCACGCTGACGAAAGGAGAATCCCATGCTCACGGAATACACCATCAACAAAGTCGACCGCCTCCCGGACTTCGACCCCGAAGACCCCATCTGGCAGAAAGCCCAGGCGGGCGAATATGCCTATTGGCACGAAAAGTCCTCCGAACACCACCCCAAGACCGTCCTGCGCGCCCTCCACGACGGCAACGACATCATGCTCTGCTGGCAGATCGACGACCGCTACGTCCGCATCGTCCACACCGCCACCAACTCCATGGTCTGCGAAGACGCCTGCGTCGAGGCCTTCCTCCAGCCCCTCAAAATCGAGAAGGGCTACATCAACATCGAGGTCAACGCCGGCGGCTGCATCCACTCCTCCCACATCCGCAACTGGACCCGCGCACCCGGCGGCTTCGCCGACTTCGAGTACATCGCCAAGGACGCCATCCGCAAGCTCACCGCCAAAGGCAACCTGCCCCAGATTATCGACCCCGAGGACGTCAACCCCATCCAGTGGTGGATGATCCTGCGCATCCCCCGCGCCTACCTCGAGGGCATCTTCGGCCCCCTCGGCGACCTCTCCGGGCAAACTTGGCAGGGCAACTTCTGCAAGTGCGCCGACTGCTCCAGCCGCCCGCACTGGGGCACCCTCCTCCCGCAAAGCCCCGAGCTCAACTTCCACGTGCCCAAATACTTCTCACCCATCCACTTCGGCGCGTAACCATACACGCAGCATCGATACGCAAAACGGCTCGCGGCACCCCCTGCCGCGAGCCGTTTTGCGTGTCCGTCCCATTCGGGGCGCCCCGTCTGCCGCTGTTGAACCATACAAGCGTTTGCGGGCAACGGTGTTGCCCCGGTGCGTGAAAACGCCCCTCGCCGAAATCCACACAATCCACGGATCCCGGACAAAGTTTTTCCCCGGACAACATCCCTACCGAGCCGGCGGGCGTCTTTGGGGTTGTAGTGGCGGTAGTTGTAGTAGACGAGGGCGAGGGTGGGGTCGTGGAACTCGGAGGAGAAGCGGAAGGGGTTGTCGGTGGCGCGGGGGCCGGTGGCGGAGACGGCGCCGAAGGGGGCGTAGTCGTAGTGGGCGACGGGCTCGTTGAAGGGGCCGACGGTGACGACGTCGGTCACGTTCTTGTTGCCGTCGTGCATGAGGAAGGCGGAGCGCTGGCCGTATTGACGGAAGCAGAGCGGGCGCGTGGCGACGGGCTCGGTGGGATCCCAGATGAACTCCTTGTAGACGTTCCATGGGCTGTTGGAGAAGAGTTGCTGGATGCAAAGGTAGCCGTCGTAAAGGAACTTGGTGTAGGTCACCTGGCGGTTGCCGTTCATCTCCTTGTAGAAGACACGGCGGCCGAGGCGGTCGTAACCCATCGTGACGACGACAGTGCCCTGCGTCCAGCGGACGGGGCGGTTCTCGGCGTTGTATTCCACCTGCCAGACACCGGTCTCCGTGAGGACGGTGGTCTGGTTGCCGTCAAGGTCATAGGTCGGCGCGAAGGCGTCGATGGCGGTGTATTGGTTGAGATTGTTGGCGGTGTAGTCGCGCCCCTCGGCGGCGGTACGATTGCCGATGGCGTCGTACGAATACGTGAAACCTTGGCCGGCGACGAGCTGGTCGCGGAAGTCGTAGGCATAGGTCTCCGTCTTGGCGTCCATCGCCGCGCCGGACTTGGCGATTTCCGTGCGGCGGCCGAGGGCGTCGTTCGCGTAGGCGTAGCGCGAGAGGAGCGTGCCATCGGGCAGAACGTTCTCCACCGTCGCGAGCAGGTCGCGCGTGGGCTCGTAGTCCCACGTGGCCACGAGGTCGTTGGGATAGGTGAGCGAGGCCTTGAGGTTCGTGCCCGGGAGGTACGTCCACGCGAAGTTCCCGCCCTCGTTCATCGTGGCGAGGCGTCCCGTGGCGGGGTCGTAACCGATGGTTTGGCGACGGCTGCCGTTCACCGAATAGCCCGCGTCGCGACCGTACGTATCGAAGTGGTGCGTGAGCGTCTTGGTGTATTCGCCCACGATGGCCTCCGTCTCCAACTCGCCATATTGGTTGTAACCAAAGGTCGTCGTGCCCGCCGCGTCCGTCGCCTGGGTCTGACGGCCAAAGACATCATACGCATACGTCACCGCCGGCGTGGCGTCCGAATACGTCTGCGAGACGAGGTCACCGTAAACGTTATAGGCATAGGCCGTGACGATGCCCCGCGCGTCCGTGCGCGTCGCCGGTTGGCCCAAGTCCGTCAGCGCGTAGGCCACGCCGTGGCCGTCGGCGTAGGTCTTCGCGACGACTGCGCCCGTGGCCGCGTCGTAAGCCCATTCCGTCCGGTCGCCCGCGCCGTCCTCGTCGCGGAAGGTTGTCATGGCCGTCCGGTTCCCGTAGACATCGTATTCATACCGCGTGGGATACACCGCGCCCGCCTCGCGCGTCACGTTGCCGCGCACGTCGTAGGCATAAACCGTAACATTCCCCAAGGCGTTCGTGACGGCGCAGACGCGCCCCGCGCCGTCGTAGCCATAGGCCGTCGTCGCGCCTCCCCCGCCACCGCCACGCCCCCCGGCACACGCCCGCACACCCCCACCCAATCCCCCTCTGCCACGATCCCCGGCGGCTCCTCCCGCAAATCCACCCCCACCCAAACCGCCGCCACCGACGCCGCAAGCGAAGCCATCAACCCAAACCTATTCATCGCCATGACAGTTTTCCAACCCAACGATACCCACAGTCTACCCCATCCCCCGCGACCCTGTCCAACGCGCCGCCCAGACACCAACCGCCGCGCCAACCACCCGTCCCGTGTCCCTGCCCGCCGCGGCGATGCGCGGACAGCCCCACGTAGGGCGCCAATGTGCAGACGCTTTCCATGCCCCGCCGGGGCGATACACATGGGTCTTCCGCAACCGATTTCCCGCTTCGCCCGTTCCGCGATGGCATGGGGAAGAGAGGTCGAGAAAGACGCGGTTGTCGATAACTCGCCCACGAGCCCCTTTTTGGATCGCGGCGTCTCTCACCCCGGAATACGGCGCGTCTCGAGGGGAGGTACGGCGCATCCCGGAAAACGACCCCTTGTATAGATTGAAAATCGCGATTTGAGAGACCTCGCGGTCGGTAAACTTTCGACAGGTTTTCAACAGGTTCGCGAAAGTTATCGACAGACTTTTGGCAAAGGGCAGCGGTGCGCAAAAAGGCGGAAACGTGGGGAACCGCCGATTGCGCCGAGTGAAGCCGATTCGAGGTCGACAACCACCGACGAGACTGCCAGAGGGAGGAAATCTCAACGACACCACTTTGGCATACGCGAATATCGATGCGCAGGCGGCGACGTGGCAGGGGGCGCAGCCAAAGCAAGAAAACAGAAACGGAAAACGGCGAACAAGGCGCGCCTTTCGGCGCGACGGGTCAATCGTTACGCAGGACACACCTGTCGCCCCATTCGGGGCGTTCTGTTTACTGTTCGCTTCCCAACGCCGGCGGCAGGCCCTGCGCACAGTTGTGGGCAGGCGTGATTTTCGCGAAAAAGGGAGGCAAGAGGAGGCGAGTGCGTGCTACAGTGGGGGCGTCAAGTGCGGTTTGCCCGATGCGCGACGACGCGACAGGGGGCGAGCGCCTATTTCGAGGAAGACAAAGCGACACCGAAGGAACCAAACGATGAAGCGAACCCTCCTTTTGGCGATGGCTGCGTTGAGCGCGGCCGGCGGCCTGTTGGCGCAGGATCGCGGGCCGGAGGCCTACAAGAATTGCCCGGACTGGGAGAACCCCTACGTCACGCAAATCAACCGCCTGCCTTCGCGCACGGTAATGACGCCCTTCGACACGGCAGGCGAGGCGTTGCGCAACGCGGCGTTGGAAACCGGCCGCGAGGCCTCGCCACACATCCTTATGCTCGACGGCACGTGGAAGTTCGGCTGGGCCAAGCGCCCGGAGGAGCGCGCCAAGGACTTCTGGAAGCCGGGGTTCGACGTCTCGGGCTGGGCGGATATCCTGGTGCCGGGGTGCTGGCAGAAGCAGGGCGCCTATGACCCGCCCATCCTGACGAACACCAAATATCCGCACGCGAACAACCCGCCCTACATCATGGCGGACCCGCCCAAAGGCTTCACGGCCTTCGCCATGCGCAACCCGGTGGGCAGCTATCGGCGCGACTTCGAGTTGCCCGCGGCGTGGCAGGGACGACGCATCGTGCTGCACTTCGACGGCGTGGGCGCGGCCGCCTACGTCTGGGTCAACGGCCAAAAGATCGGCTACACGGAAGACTCCAAGGTGCCCGCGGAGTTCGACGTCACCCAGGCCGTCAAGCCCGGCACGAACACCTTGGCGGTGGAGGTCTACCGCTGGTGCGACGGTTCGTATCTGGAGGACCAGGACTTCTGGCGCATGAGCGGCATCCACCGCTCCGTCTGGCTCGTGGCCGAGCAACCCGCCGGCCTGCGCGACTACGTGGCCACGACGACGCTCGCGGGGGCGGACGGCACGCTGACCGTCAAACCCGAAATCGCGGGCGAGGCCAAGGTGACCATGAGCCTCTACGACGGCGACGAGAAGGTGGGCAACCTGGCCGACGGCAAAATCACCGTCAAGAACGTGAAGCCGTGGACCGCCGAGACGCCCCACCTCTACGCGTTGCTCTTCGCGGTGGAGGCGGGCGGCAAGACGGACTACATCGCCCGCCCCGTCGGCTTCCGCGAGGTGACCATCGACGGCAACGTGCTGAAGGTGAACGGCAAGCGCATCCTCGTCAAAGGCGTGAACCGCCACGAGATCGACCCGAACCTGGGCTACACCGTCACGCGCGAGGAGATGGTGGCGGAGATTCGCGAGATGAAGGCGATGAACCTCAACGCCGTACGCACCTGCCACTATCCCGACGCGACCGATTGGTATGACCTCTGCGACAAGTATGGCCTTTATCTGGTGGACGAGGCGAACATCGAGGCCCACGGCCGCGAATCCATCGCCAAGGCCAAAGACTTCCTCCAGCACCATCTGGAGCGCAGCGAGCGCATGATCCTGCGCGACCGCAACCACCCCTCCGTCATCATCTGGTCGATGGGCAACGAATCGGGCTTCGGTGCCAACTTCGAGGCCGTCTACAAAGCCAACAAAACCCTCGACCCCACCCGCCCCACGCAATACCAGCGCGCCGGCACCGGCCCTTGCACCGACATCGCCGTCCCCTTCTACGTCTGGCCCGACGGCATGGAGCGCTACGCCAAAAGCAACCCCCCAAAACCTTACATCCAATGCGAATACGCCCACGCGCTCGGCAACACGATGGGCGACTTCAAGGCCTACTGGGACCTCTTCCGCAAATATCCCTGCCTCCAAGGCGGCTTCATCTGGGACTGGCGCGACCAGTCGCAATGGAAAACCTGCCCCGACGGCAAGGGGCGCTACCTCTCCTCCGGCGGCGAAAGCGGCGACGCCCCCAACGACCACTACACCGGCGACGACGGTCTCCTCTCCGCCGACCTCCGCTGGCACCCCAGCGCCATCGAGACGCGCACCGTCCTCCAAAACATCCACTTCACGGCCTTTGACTGGGCCAAGGGCACCGTCACCGCCACCAGCGAGTTCGCCTTCCGCGACACCGCCGGCATGAGCGGCACCTGGGAACTCGTCGGCCCCGCCGGCGTCCTCGCCCAAGGCGCGCTCGACACCGCGCTCGACGCCATCGCCCCCGGCGCCTCCGCCACCGTCACCCTCACGGGCTGGGACGCCGCCAAGGCCAAGGGCCCCGGCGAGCGCTTCGTCACCCTCCGCGTCTTCGACGCGCCCGCGCCGCTCGAACGCCTCGTGCAGGTGGCCGACGCGCAGTTCGCCCGCCGGGCCGAGCCCCAGGCAGAGCCTCTCCCGGCCACGGAAATGCCCCGAGCCTGGACGATCGCCGAGGCCGACGGCAAGGTCACTCTCGTCGCCTACGGCCTCAAGGCCGTCTTCGACAAGGCCACCGGCCTGCTCACCGCGCTCGACTGCGCCGGCAAGCCCGTCATCGTCCGTCCCCTGCGCCCGAACTTCTGGCGCCCGCCCACCGGCAACGACCGTGGCTTCGGCATGGCGCGCGACATGGGCGTTTGGCGCGAGGCCGGCGCCCAGGCCAAACTCACCGCCTTCGAGGCCAAGGCCGACGGCAAGGGCGGCGTCACCGTCGCCACCGCCTTCGACCTCCCCGCCAAGGCCAAGGACGGCACCCCCTCGACCGTGCGCCTGACCTATGCCTTCGACGTGGGCGGCCGCGTCACCGTCGACTTCGCCTTCACCGCCGCCAAGGACCTGCCCGACATCCCGCGCATCGGCGTCACCTTCGGCGTGCCCAAGGCGATGGATTGCGTGGAATGGTTCGGCCGCGGCCCCCACGAGAACATGCCCGACCGCAAGGAAAGCGCCCACGTCGGCCGCTACGCGATGGACGTCGCCGCGCTCAACGCCTCCCACTACATCCAGAACGGCGAGCGCGGCTACCGCACCGACGTCCGCCGCCTTGCCCTCACCGGCGCGGGCGCGCGCCTCGACGTCGCCGGCGCCCCGCTCTTCTGCTTCAACGTCTGGCCCTGGACCGTCGAGGCCCTCGGCGACGACAAGCGCCCACAGTACGAGCATCTCCCCGAGGCCCCCTACAACACCGTGAACATCGACCTGACGCAATATGGCGCCGGCGGCGTGAACTGCTGGGGCGCCCGTCCTTTCGACCACGCCAAGCCCAAATCCGGCCGCGATTATGCTTATCGTTTCACCCTCGGCCTCCGCTGAAACGCGCGCAGGCAACACCCACACGCCCCCCGCCTCGCCCCGAGGCGGGAGACGGCGTGTTCGCAAGGGAGGAGTGGGCGAAGAAAGTTTTTGACGACCGCCCCTCCCCGAAGGGCTAGAACCGGCGCCTGTGCAGAATTGTCCCAACCCTTTTGGCGAAAAACCCACATGTCCCACTTGCGCAGGCCACGTGGTCAAAAGCGTCCCGGCGCGCCCCCTTCCCGATGCACACGGCAGGTTGCACCCCGTTTTGTGGTGCGAAAAAATGTGCGTACGGCGACGGAACGCGATAACGTAATCGGTGGAGTTCGCCCGAGGAGGGCGATGTTTGAGACAGAAAGGATCGCCTTTGCCATGCGACTGACAATCTCGGCGCTTGTGTGCGCCCCTGCCTTGACCGCGTTTGCCGCGGGCACGCCGGCTTCCGGTACGCCCAATCTCATCCCCGACGCGCCCAACACGGCCTCGCCCAACTACGTCTGCACTTGGGCCTGCCAAGACTGGTACGCCCACAACCGCCACAAGGGCGAGGGGATTTCCCCGCGCGACACGCTCAACCACGAGCAACTCTTCGGCGAGCAGGGCTGGGCCAAGACCTTCTATCCCGGGTTGCGCGGCGACCTGATTTACCTGCTTGACGACGGTTGGGATTTGCCCAAGGCCGGCTTCGACACCTTCGGCAGCCTGGAGGTGCACCCAAGCAAGTTCCCGAACTACGGCGACACGCCAACCGAGCGACTGAAGACCTTGGTGCGCAACGTCAAGGCCGCCGGCTGGAAGGGGTGCGGCGTCTGGATTTGCGCCAACGAGAAAAAGGGTGAGGACGACAAGGGCCACAACGAACCCTACTGGCGCCAACGCCTGGAATGGAGTCGCGACGCGGGCATCGCCTACTGGAAGATCGACTGGGGCAACCACTCCGGCGACGAGGCCTGGCGCAAGATGATCACCCGCCTGGCCGATGAGATTTACCCCGCGCTCGTCATCGAGCACATCACCGGCCTGGGGCCGACGAGCGACGCGCGCGACCCCTCACGCTCCGGCCGCCTCACCCCCGACCAAGTGGCTCGAAACGTCCGCCGCGGCTCCTTCGCCGATGTCTACCGAACCTACGACGTGACCAGCCCCCTCTCCATGCCCACCACCTTCGACCGCGTGGCCACCCAGCTCGCCAACGGCTACACCGACGGCAAAGAACTCGGGCTTGTCAACGGCGAGGACGAGGTGCACCTCTGCGCCGCCGTGGGTGCCTGCTTCGGCGTCATGCGCTATCCCATCGGCGACGAACCGGCCTGGAGCCAGCCCAACATCTTCTTCGGCGGCGGCGAGCACGCCTACACCCATTCGCGCCCCCTGCGCAAGATGATGGACGAGGTGCGCCATGCCGTGATGTGGGCCCGCATCGCCCCGCCCTTCCGCGTGGACGCCTCCAAGACCCTCCTCTCCGACACCATCCTGGACGACAGTTGGAAGTTCTCCCAAGGCGACAACTGGGAAAGCTGGATGAACGGCACCGTTCTTACCCAGCGTGCAACCTCCGCCATCGCCCGCGGCACGGCTCTGCCCACCGTCACCCAAGCCAACTCCGCCGAGCCCCTCCCCTACGTCTCCGTCTGCCGCTTCCCCAACGGCGCCACCGCCGTGGGCACCTATGGCCGCACCACCCCCGAGGGCGGCTACCGCCCCGCCAAGGCGCGCATCGCCGCCCTCGCCGGCAAGCCCGAGGCGCCCGTCGGCGTCTTCGGTGTCTACGACACGCTCACCCTCACCTTCGAGGGCGACCTCGCGGGCAAGACCCTCTGGGCGCAAAGCCTCATGGGCACCACGCCCGCCAAGGACATCACCAAGTCCGTCAAGATTGAGGGCAAGACGCTCACTTTGCCGGGCGACCTGCTGAAGGCCATCGGCAAGGAAGGCGCCACCGAGCCCTATTCCGAGCCCGCGCTCGTACTCCAATTCCGTTGAACCTTTAAGACAAAACCAGGATAAAGCCACCATGCGATTGTTCACCACCCTGTTCTGCGCCGCCGTCGCGGCCTCACTCTGCGCCAAGCCGGAGGCCTTCACCGTTGGCAAGGGCACCTTCCTGCTCAACGGCGAGCCCTTCATCGTCAAGGCCGCCGAGGTCCACTACCCGCGCATCCCGGAGCCTTACTGGGAGCACCGCATCCAGATGTGCAAGGCGCTGGGCATGAACACGATCTGCATCTACGTCTTCTGGAACTTCCACGAGCGCGCGCCGGGCGACTTCGACTTCTCGGGCAACGCCGACGTGGCCAAGTTCTGCCGCCTGGCGCAGAAGCACGGGATGTACGTCATCGTCCGCCCGGGTCCCTACGTCTGCGCGGAGTGGGAGATGGGCGGGCTGCCTTGGTGGCTGCTCAAGAAGGAGGACATCCGCCTGCGCACGAACGACCCCTACTATCTGGAGCGCGTGGGCCTCTTCCTCAAGCGCCTGGGTCGGGAACTCGCCCCGCTCCAACTCGCCCGCGGCGGCAACATCATCATGGTGCAGGTGGAGAACGAGTACGGCGCCTACGCCGCTGACAAATCCCACGTCTCCAACATCCGCGACCTGGTTCGCGCCGCCGGCTTCACCGATGTGCCCCTCTTCCAATGCGACTGGACGAGCACCTTCAAGCGCAACGGCCTGGACGACCTGCTCTGGACGCTCAACTTCGGCACCGGCGCGGACATCGACGGCCAGTTCCGCGCGCTCAAGGAAGCCCGCCCCGACACCCCGCTGATGTGCAGCGAATACTGGAGCGGCTGGTTCGACCATTGGGGCCGCAAGCACGAGACCCGCAGCGCCGACGTCATGGTCAAGGGCATCGGCGACATGCTCGACCGCAACATCTCCTTCTCCCTCTACATGACCCACGGCGGCACCACCTTCGGCTGGTGGGGCGGCGCGAACAACCCCGCCTACTCCGCCATGTGCTCCTCCTATGACTATGACGCGCCCATCAACGAGGCCGGCCACGTCACCCCCAAGTACGAGAAACTCCGCGCCCTCCTCCAAAAGCACGCCAAGGCCCCGCTCCCCGAGCCCCCCGCCCCGCCGCCCGTCGTCACCGTGCCCACCTTCGCGCTCGACCGCGCCGTCTCCCTTTTCGACACGCTCCCCGCGCCCAAATCCACCGAGGCCATCCGCCCGATGGAAGCCTTCGACCAAGGCTGGGGCGCCATCCTCTACACCACCGAACTCCCCCGCGCCGCCAAGAAAGGCGAAACCCTCGCCATCGACGAGGTGCACGACTGGGCCCAAGTCTTCGCCGACGGCAACCTGCTCGCCCGCCTCGACCGCCGCAAAAAGGAATTCGCCTTCACCCTGCCCGCCGACCTGCCCGCCGGCACGAAACTCGACATCCTCGTCGAGGCCATGGGGCGCGTGAACTTCGGCGGCTCCATCCACGACCGCAAGGGCATCACCAACCAGGTCAAACTCGGCAACGACGTCCTCACCGGCTGGCAAGTCTTCAATCTCCCGCCCGAGCACGCCTTCGTCGCCGCCAAGGCCGCCAAGCCCGGCGCCCACCCCTCCGGCCCGGCCTACTGGGTCGGCGCCTTCGACCTGGACAAGGTGGGCGACACCTTCCTGGACATGCGCGACTGGGGCAAGGGCATGGTCTGGGTCAACGGCATCGCCCTCGGCCGCTTCTGGGAAATCGGCCCGCAGCAGACCCTCTTCCTGCCCGGTTGCTGGCTCAAGAAGGGCCGCAACGAGGTGATCGTCCTCGACCTCAAGGGTCCCCGCGCCACCACGCTCCGCGGCCTCGACAAGCCCATCCTCGACCAGCTCCGCGGCAACCTCTCCGACACCCACCGCAAGCCAGGCCAAGCCCTCGACCTCGCCGGCGAGACGCCCGCCCTCGAAACCGCCCTCAAGGCCGCCGGCGGCTGGCAGAACCTCGCCTTCGCCGCCCCCGCCAAAGGCCGCCATCTCTGCATCGAAGTCCGCTCCACCCAACGGCCCGGCCCCGTCGCCATCGCCGAGATCGAACTCCTCGGCCCCGACGGCAAGCCCCTCCCCCGCGAGGATTGGCGCGCCACCTACGCCGACTCCGAGGAGACCCGCTCCGGCAACGCCACCGCCGACAAGGTCTACGACCTCCAGGAATCCACCTTCTGGCAGACCACGCCCGACGCCAAGGCCCCCCACGCCATCGTCCTCGACCTCGGCACGGAGACCCAGGCCACCGGCATCCGCATCCTTCCCCGCGCGGAAAAGGGCGCCCCCGGCCAGCCCAAGGACGTCCGCATCTTCCTCAAGACCACGCCTTTCAAACTGTAATCTCACCCAAATCCCTCGACTTACGCAGGTATACACATGAAAACTTCGTTTCTGATCGCCTCCCTGGCCGTCGGCTCGACCCTCTCGGCCACCGCCCTCTGGCCGGAGATTGACATCCCCCGCGCCCCCACCGCGCTCCCCGGCGTCGCCACCCCGGAGATCTCCCTCAACGAGACATCCGGCGACGGCACCTGGCAGTTCCTCCTCGACGTGCCCGACTTCCGCGCCGCCGCCATCCCCCGCCCCGGCGCCGGCTGGCAGGATTATGACTTCACCCAGTGGGACGACCGCGACTGGAAACCCGTCAAGGTCCCCGGCGAACTCGCCATGCAGGGCTTCGACATCAAGAACAACACCGAATATTACTACCGCCGCACCGTGACCGTCCCCGCCGACTGGTCCGGCAAGCGCATCCTCCTCCGCTTCGACGGCGTCTACTCCAACGCCCGCGTCTGGGTCGGCTCCCGCTATGTCCGCACCCACGTCGGCGGCTTCACCTCCTGGGATTGCGACCTCACCGACCTCGTCCGCCCCGGCCGCCCCTTCACCCTCACCGTCGGCGTCGCCGACATCCAGGCCAAGGACGTCGGCATCTGGAACCCCGACGGCCAGCCCGTCAAAAACCCCTCCAACGCCTCCGAATACGCCCACCACAACATCGGCGGCATCCTCCGCGACGTCTCCCTCGTCGCCCTCCCCCAAACCTACCTCGCCGACCTAGAGATCGAGACCGACCTCGACGCCGCCTTCCGCGACGCCACCCTCAAGGCCACCGCGCGCCTGAACCCCGCCGCCGACGGCGCCACCCTCACCCTCGAGGTGCGCGACGGCGACACCGTCGTCGCCTCCGGCAAGGCCGACCTCAAGGGCGACGCCCCCGCCACCCTCGCCATCCCCGTCAAGGCCCCGCGCCTCTGGGACGCCGAGCACCCCAATCTCTACACCCTGCGCGCCACCCTCGCCCAAAACGGCAAGACCCTCCAGGTCAATGAGCAGCGCATCGGCTTCCGCGAACTCCACTTCGCCGGCCGCGACAACACCGACGTGAACAAACTCTACGTCAATGGCCGCCCCGTCCGCCTCCGCGGCACCTGCCGGCACGACGTCTCCCCCACGATGGGCCGCTCCATGACCCGCGCCGAATCCTACGCCGAGGCCCGCGCCTACAAGGAAGCCAACATCAACTTCATCCGCACCTCCCACTACCCCGCCTCCGAGCACCTCCTCGACGCCTGCGACGAACTGGGCATCTACGTCGAGCAAGAGGCCGCCGTCTGCTTCCAAGGCCCCTGGGCCCCCGTCGACAGCGTCTACGACGACTACGCCGCGCAATTCGTCGAGATGGTCGAGCGCGACCGCAACCGCCCCTCCATCGTCCTCTGGTCCATCGCCAACGAAAGCCACTACGGCAACGTCGCCAAGAAACTCGGCCGCAACCCCTTCGTGGACTCCCGCGAATACCTCCGCGACCGCGAGCCCTCCCGCCCCTGCATCTTCAGCTGGCCCCGCACCGGCCAACCCGACGCCTTCACGGACATCTATTCCCAGCACTACGCCAACATCATGGGCAACATGGGCCGCAAGGACATGCCCATCATCCACGACGAATACGCCCACATCCCCTGCTACAACCTCAACGAACTCCGCCGCGACACCAACGTCCGCAACTTCTGGGGCGAAAGCGTCTACCATGCCTGGAACCACATCGTCCGCGACGACGGCGGCCTCGGCGGCGCCCTTTGGGGCGGCATCGACGACGTCTTCTACCTCCCCCCCAACGTCCCCGAGCGCCACCTCCGCCACTCCGACGGCCCCGTCGCCGGCTATGGCGAGTGGGGCTCCGTCCTCGACGCCTACCTCCGCCTCAAGCCCGAAGCCTGGCTCACCAAAAAAGCCTACTCCCCCATCCGCCTCGACGAAAAGGCCGCCGCCCTCAAGGACGGCACCCTCACCGTCCCCGTCGAGAACCGCTTCGACCACGCCAACCTCTCCGAGGTGAAGATCGACGTCTCCGCCGACGGCGCCCAGCCCCGCACCGTCCCCGCGCCCGCCGTCGCCCCCCGCGCCAAGGGCACCCTCGCCCTGGACGGCCTCGCCGGCGCCAAGAACGTCAATCTCCGCTTCCGCACCCCCGATGGCGTCGTCGTCGAGGAAGTGAACCTCGCCCTCGCCCCCAAGGCCGCCGAGCCCGAGCCCGCCGCCCCCGCCAAGGCCCCCACCCTCGCCGAGACCCCGGACACCCTCACCGTCCGCATGGCCCAAGGCGAAGCCACCTTCGACCGCGCCAACGCCCGCCTCAAGACCTTCGCCTGGGCCGGCAAGCCCCTCCTCGTCGGCGGCCCCGACCTCGTCGCCACCGGCGTCAACCTCGGCGCCTGGAAGGGCACCTCCGCCACCGCCAAGGTCGAAGGCTCCCGCGCCACCGTCACCCTCGAGGGCGCCTACGCCTGCGGCCTCCAAGTCCGCTACGACCTCGCCTTCCTCGACGACGGCCGCCTCGACGCCCGCTACACCCTCCTGAGCGACCCGCCCAAGAACGCCCGCCCCTCCGAGGTCGGTCTCGCCTTCACCCTCCCCGGCGCCGAGGCCGTCCGCTGGGAGCGCGTCGGCTTCCACAGCGCCTACCCCGCCGACCACATCGGCCGCGCCGCCGGCACCGCCCCCCGCGTCCGCCCCGGCAGCGACAAGACCCCCGACGCCTACGGCAGCAAGCCCGCCTGGCCCTGGAAGGACGATATGCGCAACTACTTCGTCTTCTCCGCCAACGACCCCAACGACGGCCTCGCCACCAACGACTTCAAGGCCATGCGCGAAGCCATCCGCACCTACGACGTCGTCCTCCCCGGCAACGCCGCCCTCCGCGTCCGCTCCGACGGCCAATCCCAGGCCGCCCGCGTCGCCGTCCTCGCCGACCGCAACATCGTCGACGACCGCGACCCCCGCGTCCGCTACTCCGCCGGCAACTGGGGCCACTACGAGACCGGCGCCGACCACGCCGGCACCGAGATGTTCTCCACCGCGCGCGGCGCCTGGGCCGAACTCGACTTCGAGGGCACCGGCATCCGCCTCATCGGCTCCAAGCAAGCCAACGTCGGCACCATGCGCATCCTCATCGACGGCAAGGAAGTCGCCACCGTCGACACCCACAGCGACCTCGGCAACGACCTCAAGCAATCCGTCATCCACACCGCCGAAAACCTCGCCCCCGGCAAGCACACCATCCGCGTCGAAACCGCCGGCGGCCACAAAGACTGCGTCGTCATCGACGCCTTCGAGATCCTCGATGGCCAAGGCCCACGCATCTCCGCCACCCTCCTCGTCAACGACGGCTGGTGGTATCCCAACCTCGCCTGGGGCAACTACTGCGGCCGCCGCCCCGCCTTCGCCAAAGGCACCACCGGCCTCGCCCGCCTCGCCCCCACCACTCCCTGACCACACGCTCACCCACCCCACGCGCCCCGGCCCCTCGCCGGGGCGCTTTTCGTATCCCACCCGAAACGGCAAACGCGCCGCGCAAATGTGTCACAGCGAAAAAAAAAACTCCCCCGATCCGGATGGCTCGGGGGAGTTTTTTGTGTGGGTTGGCTCAAAGGGAGGCGAGGATGGGCTTGACCATCCAAGAGCCGCCGACGCAGACGACCTGCGGGATGGCGAGCCATTCCTCGGCGGTGGCCTGGGAGATGCCGCCGGTAGGCATGACCTGGACGCCGGTGTGGCCGATGGCGGCGAGGATGCTCTTGAGGAGGGGGATGCCACCGGCGTCGCGGGCGGGGAAGAACTTGACCATCCGGCAACCGAGGCGGATGGCTGCCATGAACTCGCTGGCGGTGGCGACACCGGGAACGAAGGGGAGGCCGATGTCGGCGGCCGCGTCGAGGATGGCGGGGTCGAGACCGGGGGCGACGGCGAATTGGGCGCCGGCGGCGTGGGCGCGGGCGAGCTCGTCCTCGGTGAGGACAGTGCCGGCACCGACAAAGATATCGGGCACCTCGGCGGCGATGCGGCGGATGGCTTCCTCGGCGGCGGGGGTGCGGAAGGTGACCTCGGCGGCGGTGATGCCTTGGGCGAGGAGAGCCTTGGCGAGGGGGACGGCGCGGGCGGGGTCGTCGAGGACGATGACGGGGACGACGCGCGCGGCGCGGAAGCGTTCGATGAAGTCTTGCATGATACTGTTCCTTTATGCGAAGAGGGCGTTGGGGTTGCCGAAGGCGATGGCGCGGACCATCGCGCCGACGGCGGGGAGGTCGTCGGGGAGGATGCCGCCCGCGAGGTCGCGGCCAAGCATCCGACAGAGGATGCGGCGGAAGTATTCGTGGCGGGGGACGGAGAGTACGGAGCGGCTGTCGGTGAGCATCCCGGGGAATTGGGCGAGGCAGCCGAGTGCGGAGACGGCGCAGAGGTTCTCCTCGATACCGTCCATCTGGTCGAGGAACCACCAAGCGGGGCCGAGATTGACGCGGCCGCCGGGGGTGCCATCCTGGAAGGAGCCGCAGAGAACGGCAAGCATGACGGTGTCTTTGGGGTTGAGATTGTAGAGGATGGTACGGGGAAGGGCGCCGTCGGCGGCGAGCGCGGAGAGGTGGGCGGCGAGGGGCTCGGCGTAGGGGAAGTCGGCAATGGCGTCGAAGCCGGTGTCGGGGCCGAGTTTGGCGAACATGGCGGCGTTGGGATTGCGGAGGGCGCCGATGTGGAACTGGCGGACCCAGCCGGCCTCGGCGTCGAGGCGGGCGAACCAGGCGAGCATCCAGGCGGCGTAGGCGGCGCGTTCGGCGGGGGAAACATCCGCGCCGGCGCGGGCGCGCCCGTAAATCGCGGCGGCCTCGGCCTCGGCGCAGGGCGCGGCGAAGGATTCGACGGAGTAGTCGGAGAGGCGGCAGCCGTTGGCGTGGAAGAAGGCGTGGCGCTCGCGGAGATGGGCGAGCATGTCCGCGAAGGGGCGGTCGGTTGCTTGGAGGGCGAGGTGACGGCCGGGGCGCCAGGCGGGGCGCATGGCGAGGCCGTCGCCGCGGGCGTTCTGGGCGCGGTGCTCGGCGAGGTCGTCGTCGGGGTCGTCGGTGGTGCAGACGAGTCGGACGCCGAGGCGAATGAGGATGTCGCGCGGGCCGTTGCCGGGCTCGGCGAGGCGGGCGTTGGCGCGGGCCCAGACGTCCTCGGCGGTCTCGGGGGAGAGGAGGACGTCGTCGATGCCGAAGACGCGGGCAAGTTCGAGGTGCGTCCAGTGGTAGAGCGGGTTGCGGAGGAGTTTGGGGACGGTTTCGCACCAGGCGAGGAACTTGGCGTGATCGTCCGCGTCACCGGTGATGAGGCGCTCGGGCACGCCGACGGTGCGCATGGCGCGCCATTTGTAGTGGTCGCCGCCGAGCCAGGCGCGGGTGATGTTGGCGAAGGGGCGGTTCTCGACGATCTCCTTGGGGGAGAGGTGACAGTGGTAGTCGATGATGGGGCAGGGCTCGGCGTACTCATGGTAGAGCGTGCGGGCCTGCGGCGTATCGAGCAGGAAATCGGGATGGATGAAGGGTCGCATGGGGAAGTTTGGAAGTTTGGAGGCTTGGACGTTTGGAGGAGCGCCGGAGGTTTGGGCCCGGGCTGTCGCCTGCGGCGACGATGTGGTAGAATGTCGGAGGCTTGGAGGTTGGGGCTCGGAGAGTCGCCCCGTCAGGGCGTTTTGCGAGGCGGGGTGTGGGGCGGCGCCCCACCAAAAGAAGCCAAGCCTCCAAGCCTCCAAACTTCCGCGTCTGGCGTGCGCGGTGCGCACGTCACACGCCGGAATAGGCCAGGAAGCCGCCGTCGATGGGGATGACGACGCCGGTGACGAAGGAGGCGTCGTCGGAGACGAGGTAGCGCACGGCGCCACAGAGGTCGCTCGGCTGGCCGAACTTGCGCATGGGCGTCTTGGCAATGACCTTGTGGCCGCGCGCGGTGAGGGTCTTGCCATCCTGTTCCAGCATGAGGAAGCGGTTTTGGTTGGTGATGAAGAAGCCCGGGGCGATGGCATTGACGCGAATGCCCATGGGCGCGAGATGGGTGGCGAGCCAACGGGTGAAGTTCTCGATGGAGGCCTTGGCCGCGGCATAGGCGGCAACCTTGGTGAGGGGCTGGGTGGCGGCCATCGAGGAAATGTTCACGATGGCGCCGCCTGCGGCGAGCATCTCCTTGGCGAAGACCTGCGAGGGGAGCAGGGTGCCGATGAAGTTGAGGCGGTTGACGAACTCGAAACCCTCGATGTCGAGGCCGAAGAAGGTCTCCTCGAGTTTCGCGTCGGGGGTCATCTGCTCGGCGGCGCAGGTACCCTTGGGGTGATTGCCTCCGGCGCCGTTGATGAGAATGTCCACGCGCCCCCACTTGGCAAGGACGGCGTCGCGCGCGGCCTCGAGGGAGGCGCGGTCGAGCACGTTGGCGCCGAGGGGCAAAGTCTCGGTGAGCCCCTTGGCGGCGAGGGTTGCGGCGAAGGCCTCGGCCTTGTCGCCGTGCAGATCCAGAAGGGCGACCTTGGCGCCGTGGCGGAGAAAATCCTCGGTCATCACGGAGCAGAGGACGCCCGCGGCGCCGGTGACGACGACGACCTTGCCATCGAGGTCGCTGCCGTGGATGAGGCCATACTCAAGCCCACGGAGTTCGGCGAGGCCGACGAGCCGCCCGCCGTAGGAATAGCCGCTGTAGCAGGTGCGGCCCTTGTCGATCTCCATGAGGCGGCCATGGTCGGGGCGGACGACGATCTGCTCGCCGCGGCGTGCCTCCTCATCCAGCAGAATACGCATGAGGCGGGGCATATCGACCTTGCCGCAAAGATGGCAACCGGACTCGTGGAAGGTGCCACCCTCGGCGTAGACGACGTTGCGGAAGTGCACGAAGTGGACACGCCGGGCGAACGCGCGGAAAATGGCCACCTCGTCGTTGGCGCGGCCGCCGCCGAGCGACCCGGTGCAGAGGGTCAGCCCCATGTTCTCGCTGGGAACCTTGGCGCACATCTCGCGGATGTCGTCGGCGTCGGAGAGGATACGGGGCAGGCCGAAGAGCGGGCGCGGCGGGTCGTCGGGGTGAATGGCCATGCGCACGCCAAGCTCCTCGCACAGCGGCGCGAGTTCGTTCAGGAAGGCGTAGAGATTGGCGCGGAGCGCGGCATCGTCCACGCCCTCATATGTCTTGAGCAGGTCGCGAAAGCCTTCGACGGTGAGGTCGTCGACCGTGCCGGGGAGGCCGAGGAGGATGCCACGGGAAGTCTTCTCGATGAGCGCGGGGTCGGCGGCCTTGAACCACGCCTCGGCCTTGGCGCGGAGCGCGTCGTCGTAATCCTTCTCGGCGCCGGGGCGCTTGAGCACATGGAGGTCAAAGGCGGCGACGGCCACCTCGTCGAAGTTCAGCACGCTGGAGCCGTCGGGGAGCGCGTAGTCCAGTTGGCTGCGCGTCCAGTCCAGGATGGGCATGAAGTTGTAGCAAACCACCTTGATGCCGCAGGCGGCCAGGTTGCGAAGCGTCTGCTTGTAGTGCTCGATGTAAGTCCGGAAGTCGCCGGTGCGCGTCTTGATGCTCTCGTGCACAGGCACGCTCTCGACAACCGTCCATTCCATGCCCGCGGCACGGACGGCCTCCTGCCGCGCGCGGATTTCCTCGATGGGCCACACCTCGCCGCATTTGCGCTCGTAGAGGGCGGCCACCACGTCGGTGACGCCCGCCTGGCGGATTTCCTTGAGCGAGATGGGGTCTTGCGTGCCGAACCAACGCCAGCCTTGCTTCATGATGCCCTGCTCCTTCCGTCGCTTAGCGATCCACGCGGGCGGAGCCGCCGCCCACCAGTTTCTCGACCTCGGCCAAGGTGGCCATCGAGGTGTCGCCGGGCGTGGTCATGGCCAACGCGCCATGCGCGGCGCCATAGTTCACCGCCGCCGCGGGGTCGCCCTTCTCCATCAGGCCATAGATGAGGCCCGAGGCAAAGCTGTCGCCGCCGCCCACGCGGTCAAGAATCTCCAGCCCGGGGCGTTGGGTGGCCTCATGGAATTGGCCGGCGGCCCAGCAGATGGCCCCCCAGTCGTTCACGGTCGCCGTCTTGACGGCGCGCAACGTGGTGGCCACGACCTTGAAGTTGGGATAGGCCTTGACGGCCTCACCGATCATGCGCTTGAAGCCATCGACCGGGAGCGACGTCAGGTTCTTGTCCACGCCCGGCACCTCCAGCCCCAACGCCGCGGTGAAATCCTCCTCGTTGCCGATCATCACGTCCACATAACGCGCGATCTCGCGGTTCACCTCACGCGCGTGCGCCTGGCCGCCATTGTCCTTCCAGAGCGACGGGCGATAATTCAGGTCATAGGAGGTGACGACGCCGTGGCGCTTGGCGGCCTTGAGCGCCTCGATGGCCACCTCGGGCGTGGTGGCCGAGAGCCCGGCGAAGATGCCGCCGGTGTGCAGCCAACGCGCCCCCTCGCCGCCGAACAGCGCGTCCCAGTCCACGTCGCCCGCGCGCATCGCCGCGATGGCGGTGTGCCCGCGGTCGGAGCAGCCGCGCGCGCCACGCACGCCAAAACCGCGCTCCGTGAAGTTCAGACCGTTGCGGACATTCCGCCCCACGCCGTCATAGGGCAGCCAACGGATATGCGAGACGTCCACCCCGCCCTGCAGGATGAAGTCCTCCACCAGCCGCCCCACCGGGTTGTCGGCCAACGCCGTCACCACCGTGGCGCGCTTGCCAAAACACCGCCGCAGACCGCGCGCGACGTTGTACTCGCCGCCGCCCTCCCACGCCGTGAAGTGACGCGTGGTATGGATACGCCCCTCGCCGGGATCCAGGCGAAGCATCACCTCGCCCAACGAAACAATGTCCCAACGGCAAGCATCCGCGGACTTCACATCAAGAATCGCCATGTCGTAACATCCTTTCCAACAAGGAAACCATTCACCTTTAGTATAGCAAACAAACAAACGGAAAACAGTGCGCCCCATCCGGGGCGATGGCGTCGCCCATGCGCAAGGCTACGCCGTCACACCCTCATGGCACGCACCGTTCGCTGTCTTCTTTTCACTTTCGCTTGTCCACCCGTCGCCCCGCGGGGGCGTCCGGTTCACCGGTCACCGGGCCTCAGCGCAACGCCTCCGTCGCCTGTTCAAGCGCCGCGTCCAACGCCTGCAGATCGGCCTCGTAAGGGTTGCCGGCCTTCATGCCGCGCGCGACGGTGAAGGCCTTGAGCGCCTCCTCCACGGGGGCGATGGCCCCGGGCTTGCCCTTGGCCTTGGCGGTCTCGCGCAGGATGCGCACCTTCTCAAAGGTCTCGATGCCATTGCGCAGCCCCTCCCAACGGAGGCTCGGGCGGTTGCCGGGGTAAATCAGCGAGGTGTCGCCGCTGGGCCACGTGACATAGTCCTGGCAGACGAGCGGGTTCTCGACCCACGATTGGAAGGTCCAGCGCAACATGCCGTCCAGCCCATAGTGCGCGGCCATCGGGAAGAGCCACTCGCTCTCCGCCAGCCCCGAGGCCATGAACGTGTTCGGCCGCGCCGGGCTGCAACACACGTAAAACGTCGTCAGCTTGCCCTGCGCCCGCCGCTCGCCCGCCAGCTTCACCAGCCGCTCGCAGATGCCCAGGCCATAGGAGCAATCGTCGAAGTCCGCCGTGATGTTGGAAGGCGCGTTGCACGCCGCCACGATCTTCAGCGAGGGCGCGTGCTTGCGCACCACCGCCAGCGCCGGCTTGAAGAGGTGATCCGGCCGCTCGTCCATCGCGATCCGCGTGATGTTCTCCCAGCCCTTCGCGCGCACATGCCGCACGAAATCCTCCAACAGCCGCCCCCAGAACGCCTCGTACTCCGGCGTGCCCGGGTTCAGCCTCGGCGCCACCGTCCGCCCCAACGCCTCATCGTAATACGGGAAAGTCAGCGACCACGGCAACATGCTGTAGCACGAGATTGTCGCGTTGCGCATCCCGATCTCCTCGCGCATGAAAGTCACCCAACGGTCGAAGACCGAATAATCGTAGACCCACGTGCCGTCCGCCTTCTTCGTGATGGCCACCATCGCGCGGAAGCGGTCATACGTCTGCTCGTTCCATGCCTCGTCGATAAGCGTGGCCGTGATCGTCTTCTGCCCCATCGCGGCCAAACGCTCCATGTAGGGCTTCATCAACCGGAAATGCTCCTCCGACCACGCCGGCACGTCATGCCAACGCGCCACCGCGTCCGGATGCTGCCACAAATCCACGTGCGCCGACCATTCCGAAGGCGAGGGCAACACCAATGCATCCGCCCGCAACCGCACCGCGCAGGTCAGCCGCTTGCCGTTCACCCGCACCGCGAAGATCCCCTCCGCCGCCTCCGGCGCGTCCGCCGGGATGTCCACCGTCAGCACCATCGGCCGCGTCACCCCCTCAAAACGCGTCTGCGACGTCCCGTCCAAAATATCCGCCACCAACTTCCCGTTGCCCAGCGTATAACGCACCACGTCCACCCGCGCCGCGATCTCCCGGCCATCCGCCGCGCGCAACACCAGCGGCTCCGCCCGCAACTCCTTGAAACCTGCCGGCGCCTCCACCAACACCTGCGCCGCCACCCGCTCCCCGCGCCACCCGCGCAGATTCACCTCCGGCGCCTCCGGCGCCGCCAGCCCGCTCAACGCGTCTCGCCCGAACCGCTGCCGCATCGACACCGGGATCAACCGCGGCTCGCCACCCAACCTCGCCGCGTACCCCTCGATCTCCACCAAATGCCCCGCGTTGTTCGCCGTGTTCCGCGTGAACGTCGTCCGTACGTAACGCGCCGTCATCGGCTCGTCCAGATCCAACACAAAACCCTCCGCCCCGCCCTCGATCGAGTTCGCCGTCCGGTCGCCGATCGTCGCCCACGTCTTCCCGTCCAGCGACCCCTCCACCTTGAAGCCATAGACGCGCCCATCCCCCCAATACGGCACCACTCGTACCGTGGAGAAGGTCTTCGCCGTCCCCAGGTCAATCTGGTGCCACGCGGGGAGCGAATCGCTCGCCCAATGGTCGTTGCGATCGCGCTTCCCGTTCACCGCCAACCCTGGCGCACGGTCGCTCCACTGATCCTTCGCCGAAGCCTTCGCCCCGCGAAACAGATTTTCCGGCCCCACGGCTCCCGGCGCCGAAGGCTCATACGAAGGGTGGCGCACCGGCGCCCCCATCACGGCCCCGCCCAACACGCAGGCGGCCAACAACAATGCAAACGTCTTCATACGCCGATAATACCACAACGCCCCCCACAGCCACCCCATGCCACGCGCCGCCCCGCCCCGCCGCATACGGCGAAACGCACCCGGGAGCCAAGCGAACAGTGAGCAGTGCACCGAAAACAGGGCGCCCTCTCCGGGGCGACAGGCAAGTTTTCGCACAAAAGAATGCCTGTCGCCTCGAAAAGGCGCGTCCGCTCACGACCTTCTATCCGGCGGCCCCGCTCACGCCACCCCTTTTCATACCTGTTGATAACTTTCGCAAAACTGTCGATAACCTGTTGAATGCTTACCTGCCCCAAGGTCTGTCAAATCGGGATTTTCAATCTATACGCGGGGTCGTTTTCCGAGACGCGCCGTACCTCCCATCGAGACACGCCGCATCCCGAGGCGAGACACGCCGTATCCCAAAGCGAACAGAGAGTAGCGAACAGAAGACGGAACGCCCCATCCGGGGCGACAGGCGGAACGGGCAAATCCCGGAACACACGATGCGGGAGTCGCACCCCCTGCCTTTGTGGCCTTTTTGCCCTTTGTGGCCAGTTGATTTCCGACAATCAGGGCGCGGGGCGCTCGGGCGGGGCAAAGGTGAGCCCCTCGGGCTCGGGGAAGAAACAGGTGGCGCTCCACTTCCAGCCCTTCTTGGGCAACTTGACGAGCAATTCGTTGCGCCCCTGCCGGAGCGCCACGCGCAGCGGCGGGCGCACCCACCACGGCTCATCCACCAGCGGCGTTTCCACGGAAGCCTGCCCCGTAAGCCCCGGCTGCATCCAGCGCGGCGGCGGGATTTCCCGGCCATTGAGGAAAAGTTTGGCGCCCTTCGCGTTCCACTGCCCCTGCACCAGCGGCAAATCCCGCTTGCGCCCCTCCGAGCGCGAGTAATTCATGAAGTCCGCGTAGAGCGACACCGTCTTCGCACGGTCGCTCGTCACCACCATCCCCAGCCAGACGCACCCCGCCTTGCCGTCCGTCAGGTTCGACTGCGGGTAAAAGAAATGCTGCGGGAAAACCGTCCCCTGCGCCACGACCCGTTCCCCCCACGGCAACTCCGCGAACGGCAGATCCTCCGCCGTCTCCGCCAAGCGCCAGCGCAGATCCGTCTGCCGCCAATAGGGGAACGGCCGCGCGGCGTGCAACGGCCTGTGCGCCAACACCCGACGCTCCAACTCCGCCGCCTGCGCGAACGCCGGGTCCCGCGGGTCCGGAAGATTGCCATAAAGATCCATCCGATCCGCCGCGCGCCCGCTCCAGAACGCATCCGAATAAAGCGCGATGGCCGGGAAGACCGGGTTCATCGTCAGCACCTCCCGCGGATCCTCCGCGAAGTCATCGTGCCACACCGCGAAAATCGCCCCCAAACGGTTCGCCGCCGCCCCCGTGGCGCACGGCTGCTGATAAGTCGCCGGCGCCAACAACTCCAACGGGTCCACGTGATTGATGTAATAGCCGCTCTGCGAATCGAAATACGGCTCCGCCCCCGAGCGCTTCACCTGACGCCCCTGCCAATACTGCCGCACCAACGGCCGCGACAGGTTCGGCGGGTTCTGCCCGGGCCCCCACGCCACCACGCGAAAGCCCTTCGCCTCCAACAGATTCACCCAGCCCGTCAGCCACTCCCCCGGCACCCGCTCGTGCCCCTGCACCTCGTCCGAGCCCAAATGGATAAACGGCGTCACCTTCGGGTCCAACAGCCCCGCCGCCTCCTCCAGCAAATCCGTCACGATCTGCCGCACCCGCGGCTCATCCATCCGCTTCAGCCCAAACGCCCGCCGGAAACACCGCGTGTGCCCCGGTAAATCAAACTCCGGCAACACCGTGATCCCCAAACTGTGCGCATACGCGATCAACGCCTTGAAATCCTCCTGCGAATAAAACCCGTCCGACCGGTCCAGGTTCTCCGGCGCCTGCAACTGCGGATACTTCCTCGACTCCAGCCGCCACCCATGATTGTCCGTGATATGCCACTGGAAGAGATTGAACTTGTAATCCGCCAAAACCGGCAGCTGCCCCCGCAGCTGCCCCACCGGCTGAAAGTTCCGCCCCGTGTCATGCAACATCCCCCGCCACCGCAACGCCGGCCAATCCACGATTTTGCACCCCGGCGCCACCCCCCGCCCCAGCCCCGCCAGCTGCCGCAACGTCGCCCGCGCATAACGCGCCCCCTCCGCGCCATCCGCCCGGATCTCCGCCACCCCGGCTCCCACCTCCAGCACATACGCCCCCGCCGGCACGCCTTCCCCCACCCCGGCCGCATCCCCCGCCGCGCCCATCCGCTCCCGGACGGCCGCCCGGTCCGCCTCCGTCAGCGCCCCCACACGCACCGCCCCCACGCCCTCCACCCAGGCGCCCGCCCGCGCCTCCGCCACCTTCGGCCGCGGCAACAACTCATCCAGCGGGCCGGCAACCGCCACCCCCGCCACCAACACCATCGCAATCAACAACGCTTTCATGCCCCCATCCTAGCACAAACACACACGCAAATCTGCACTTTCCCGCCCCTTCCCAATCCCACGTAACAACAGTACGCAGGTCAGAAAGTCGCCTTGCCACCACATTTTACCGTTTTAACCACGAATCTTGCCAACGATACGCCCAACGACGTGCTTGGTGTAAGCGCGTTCATCCTCGTCAAGCACGAAACGCCACGCCAACGGAAGAAAGCACGCCTCCGTAATCGCCGTGGTAAGCAAAATTCGCCCAAACGACGGCCCCAACCAAAGCTGGGGAAGGAAGCCAATCGCCCCGCACACAACCGTCAGCGCCATCACCGGCACCATGACGCCAAACAACCACGCCCGCGCACTCATCCCAAGCAACCGCCGCGCGAACCAAACACGTCCCAAGGAATTGAGCGCGATGGCACCAATCAAAACACCGCCAATGGCGACGTAGACCCCCAAACCTAAACGTACACATAGCCACGCCGTCGGCAACGTAAAAATGCTAATGGCACTGAGCACCACATGATAAGCGGCAATCTTTCCACTCGCGTTGACCACAATCATATGCCCCTGCGTGCAGACATCCGTTAAATAAAGCGCAATCATGCACCAACAGAGACCAATGGCATAAGCCGGAGGCGTTTTCAGCCAAAGCCGAATAATCTCCGGCAACTCCAATGCCAACGGCAACAAGAACGGCAATGACAACAATAGTCCAAAACGGCAAGACCGCAACGCCATCTGCTTCATCTTTGGGAGATTTCCTTCACCAAACGCCGTCGTAATCGCAGGCGAAAAAGCGCCCAACATCGCCGCGGCCAAACTGGAAGCCTTGCCATTGACGGATTGCGCCACGCCCATCGCGGCATTGACGGCAGGGCCGAATGCCTTGTTGATGAGAACGGAGATGCCCTGCGTTCGCAAAAGCCCACAAAAACTTCCCAGCATTTGCCAGCCCGCGTAAGCACCAACCTGACGAAGGCGGGGCAGGTCATACCAATAGCGCCAACGCAAACGGCACTCGGGAAAAACGAGCATTGCCCGAAGGCAAATGACAATCTGTGGCACAACAGAGAGTAGGCACGTCCACAACGCGTAGCGCGCCAACCAGTCGCCCGGATGCGTAACCATGTAATAGAGGAAGCAAACGTTGAGCGTGGTGGTAACAAAGGAATAAAGCGTCAATTCGGCAATGTATTGCTTGGCCGTATACATTGCAGTGAAGGGAACGTTCACCATCCCGACAAATCCTGAAAGGCAGGTGAGACGAAAGACCCAACGGCACGCTTCCACCCGATCTGGCGGAATCGTCAGCCAATGCTCCACCGCCCATATCCCAAGCGGATAACCCACTGACAACAGCAGAAGCGGGACAACGGTGTGAATGGTGAGAGCGGTGTTGAACCATCTTTGACACTCTTCCAAACCGGCGGAACCCGCAATCTTCGCCTGGCCCACGGAGACGGCGTAGAATCGACTGATCGCGCCCGCGAGAACCGAGTTGAAGAACGCGATGAATACCATCAAGGCTCCCACCACCGCCTGCAAACCGAAATCCGTCTCCCCCAAGGCCATGAGCGCCCATCGCCCGGCAAAAAGACCGCACGCCACCGTGAAAAGCGTGCGGCCATACGTGGCCACCACGTTGAGAATGATACGTCGGTTTTCTGTCATTGCCCACGCACCTTACGCACCAACCACCGCACACCACGCATGGGAAGATTTCGGGCAAGATTGGGATGTCGAGCCATTTGATAGTCCATTCTTTCGCGCCACGAGAGCCCTCTGGGCATAGGCAACCCCAAAACTTTGTCCATACGCGCCGTACGCCCCCAGTCCAGCCAAGCATAGTGCGGGTGTTCACGGAAAGCTGCCAGTTCCCGCGACAAAGCCTCATCCAAAGGTGTCAAATCAGCCTGAGTCATCCCCGTGGCCGCCAACACTTTGGAGTTGTCCACGACACGATCAAACATTCGATCGTAACGCACCTGCCACGGCACCTGCGTGATGGTAAGATAATCCGCCATCGAACATTCCACCAACGTTGCACCGATGGTCTTTCGATAAATCTCGAAGACTTCCCGCCATGTGTGGGCTTCCGCCGTCGCGGCGGTGAACGCCTCGCCATAGGCTTTGGGATTGAGCACGAGTCGTGCAATCATCATCGCCACATCGCGCCCCCACGTAAGCGTCGTGCGCTTGTCAAGCATTTCGGCCGGCATAACCAGTGGCAACCCATGCAATGCTCGCCAACAGACCGTGTTCGCCTCCAGTACGCCAAACTGAAAACGCTCCTTCGAGAAGGTAATGGCCGGGCGTACAATCGTCCAAGCGTTGCCCCCATGCATCGCCCTCAAGAGATCTTCCTGTCGCGCCTTGGTCAACGCATACTCGTCCGTCCCCAGATAATCCGTGTTTGTACACACATCAAGCAAGCGCGGCGATGTCTCACGCAACGGCACCTCCCCTGCATAAACGCGATAGGACGAGAGAAAAACGTAGTGAGCGGACGCCTGTGTCAGGAACCCGACACGCCTCTGAAACACTTCAGTGCCATAGACCATGAAGTCCACAATCGCATCCGGCGACACGCGTTTCACACAATCACGCAAAAAGGTGTCGTCTTGGGCGTTGCCACAAAGATAAGAAACGGTCCCATGCGCCTCTCGAGGCCTTCGCGAAGTAACGACAACCGAATGCCCCAACGCAGACAGAATCTCAGTGAGATAGACTCCCATCGCACCGGTGCCGCCAAGCAAGAGCACCTTCTTCATTTGAGCACCTTCTTCAACGTAGACTTGACGCCCTGCGGGAGCATGGCCTTGACGACATCCTTGGCCGAGGTCGGGCGCGGCACGATAGTATTGATGAGGCGATGAGCCTCCGATTCATCTTCAGTTCGCGTGAAACATTCCAACACCAACGAACGGTCAGAATCGCCGAGAAACCACGGCAAGACCTCCTCCAAGGACTCCTTGGAATCGGCCGCCCGATAGTCGAAGCCCAAATCCGTGGCGTAGTGGCGCACCAAATCCCGCGATTGATTGCCGAAATGCCCATCGGCCGCCATATAGGCATGAGACGCCTCACCAAACTGATACGCAGGATGATTATAGAGGTGGAACTCCGCGCCTGCGGCGTTGTTCACCAACAAAATGCGCAGGTTCTTCCCGATGTGTCGATTGCCCAACGCGTTCAAATCATAGAAAAAGGCCAAATCGCCCACCACCGCAAAGAACCGCTTCTCCGGCGCCACAAGCGAAGCGCCCGCCACGGTCGAGACAATCCCGTCAATCCCGAAGCCGCCAACGTTGCAAGCGCTCCCAACACCCGCAGGAAGTGGAAAGAGATTCCACGAACGAAGACTGTTGAGAATACCCAAATGCAGGACGCAACCAGCCGGCAGAAGTGGCGCGATTCGTTGCGCCAACCAAGGGTTCGAGAAAGGCAATTCCGGGATCTTCGCCCGCAATTCCGCGTCCGCCTCATGCCATACCCGCGCGGCGGGCGTGGGCTCCTCTATCATTTGCGAACGTTCCGGCGCGTAGCGGCGGAAGAAGTCTGCCTCAGGCATCTCGAAGATTGCGCAAAGTTTGCCGAGCAAATCCTTGGCTTCTCCATCCTCACTGACACGCCAGACGGTTTTGGCACGGCCAAGCGCAAAAAGTGTGTAATCGCCGGATACTTCCCCTAAATGGATAAGCGTGTCCGGAAAAAGATTACGATGGGTGTTGACCCAACCGCCCTGGGAGAGCAAGAATGACGCATGTACGGCACTTGGGCCAAAGTATCCGCTCGTGTGATCAACAAACACGGCCGCATCATAGGCATGGGCAAACGATTCAATGATTGCCGTCTCTGTTTCCGTGAATGGACGATGTGAACCAATCCCGATTCCAATGCGCCCCCGCGGCAATTCCGGCCACGTCATATCTGTTGGCATCACCTGACGAATCACCCGCACCGGAGGAAGTTCTCGCACAGAAAAATCCCGAGAATAGCGCGTCTCCAAATTGATGTGAACAGGGCCACCACCGTGACACACCAACGCATTCAATGCACGATTTAAGGCAAGCTCGCACGCACGCGCTCCGGTCTCATCGTGAGGAATCGCGCATTGTACGGAGAGACGCACGGCATCTTTCGGTTGCACCGTCCGGTCAAGCACTTGGGGGCAAAGATTGCCCACACGGTCGAATGTTTGCGAAGCGGTAACCGCCACTATCGGCAACTTGCGATAATAAGCTTCCGTCAATGCAGGGAAATAATTGCGGCTCGCGGTCGCCCCCGTACAAGAAATGACGACAGGCTCCCCACTCTCCGCCGCCATCCCACAAGCCATATAAGCCGCGTGCCGCTCGTCAACCGCCGAGAAGACCGTAAAGAATGAATCCTGTTGTACACTCCAGACGAAGTTGATGTTCGTTGTCCCGGGTGAAGCCACGACATATTTGATACCCTTGGCTTTCAACAATGCCACCAAGATTTGCACGTTACGCTCGGAAGAATAGTGATAGGTCTGTTCCATTCTCGTCCCTCCGGTCAGTGGGCAGCGGGGGACGCCGAACCAAAAAAAGGGCAGGCGGGGCCGGTGGGGCACGTGGCGCAGGGAGAGAGGGCGCCGGCGAGGGGGAGGGGTGCGCGCGCCGCGCGGCGGGCGGGCGGGGTGGCGCCATTGGGTGCGGGATGGGTGTGGGGTGCGGGGTCAGAGGGGCAACGCATGGGAGCCTCCTTTAGGCAGATGCCGGGAGGGTCACGCAGGCGTGCAAATAACTACTTGCCCCCCCCCGATTTGTAATGAATATGCCAAGGCACGCCACGGCGAGGCGACGTGCGGCGGTGCGGCAGTGCCGCGCGAGGCGTTCGGGCCAAGAGCCGGCGAGTGCACGGCGCAAGGTGTGTTCCAACGGGTTGTCGCGGAAATGGGTCATGAACCACGCGCGGCCGCGGGGTTCGCGGGCGGGGTGGAGGTAAGCGGGGTTGCCTTGGGTTACTTGGTCAAGCGCGACGGGGGCGGCTTCGACGCGCCCGGCGCAGGCGGCCCAGGCGCGGCGGCCGGCCTCGGTGTGGATCAGCACGGCGGAGGTGCCCCAATCGTCGTCCAGCGCGGGGCAAACCTTCTCGATGCCCCAGAAGTCGGCGATGGTGACATCGGCGCCGGAGCGCCCTTCGCGGGCGACGCAACGGTGGCAGGAGGGGCGAAGGCAGAGGTCGGCCAAAAAGGCGCGGATGTAGCGATTGGTGTAGAGGTCCTCGCAATTCTCACTGGTGTCGGCGAAAGTCGACACCAGTGAGCATTTCCGCCAGGAATAATGCTTATTCCTGGCGGAAATGCTCACTGGTGGGCACCCGCGCTCGGCGGTCAGCTCGGCTTTGTATTTGGCGAAGACTGCGGGGCTGGGGACGCCGTGGCAGATGATCTCGACGGTGAGGAGATTGGGGTCGGGACGGCCGAGGAACCGGCGGAGGCCGGCGATTTGGCAGGGGGTGCCGCTGTAGAGGACGGGGCGGCCGGCGCGGAGCGCGGCGCGGGCCTCACGGAAGGTATCGCGCGGGTCGCTCTGGACATATTTGGAACCGCGCATGGCGGCGAGGCCGGCTTCGTCCTCCGCCGCGACATGGATGGCGACAAGGGCGGGGGGCTCGAGAATGACGCCGAAGACAAGGCCGCCCTTGGCGAGCGTGTCGCGGGCAAGTTCGGTGAAGATGCCGCCGGAGGAGCTGGCCAGGCGCAAGGCATGGTCTCCGGTGCGGGCGGCGAAGCAATCGGGCGCGAGGTCGGGTGCGCCGGGCGCAAGCATGGGGCAGGCACGTTCGCAGGCGCCGCACCCCACGCAACGGGCGGCCTCGACGGCGGGGCGCAGAAAGCCCTCGGCGTCGGCGACCATGACGATGGCATCACGCGGGCAGGCCGCACGGCAAGCCGTGCAGCCGGTGCAGGCCTCAGGCGCGGCCAAGCGGGGACGCGCCGTGTCCCGGTGCGCCCGTCGGCCGCGGCCCTGCCGCGCCTCGATGCCGATTTGTGCCATAACGGGGCGCAGTATAGCATAACCGTGGCCACCTTCGCACGCAATGCCGCCCGGGGGAAAAGCACGCCTCCGGGACCGCGGATGAGGCCCGAAGACGCAAAAGACACGAAAACGCAAAAAAGGGGATTGTTTTCGCGCTTGGCTTTTGGTATCATGTGCGCGTTTTGCCAACTTAGCTCAGCTAGGTAGAGCAGCGCATTCGTAATGCGCAGGTCGTCGGTTCGATTCCGTCAGTTGGCTCCATTTCTAAGCCCCATAAGTCGCGAGATTTACGGGGCTTTTACGTTTTTGGGTGGAGAGGGGCCGGTTCCGAGATTTGGTTAGGTTTGGCAGGCTTTGGTTAGGTTTGACGTGTTTTTTGCCAACGATTTGCCAACGGGGAAGTGTCAGCGGGGTGCGCGGCGTCTTTGCCGTCAGCGATTTGCGCGGGAAACAGACACTGGGAGGGCGAAGGATGACAGCGAAGGATGTGATCTGGACGATCGTGATCGGCGTTTTCGTGGCGGTCTACGTCACCTGGCGCCTTCACGGCATGGTCGAGGCCGAGCGCGCCGCCTGCCCGTTCCCGCACCCCGCGCCCACCACCGAAGAAAGGACTCCCGCCATGTGGCTCTTCTGCAAATCCGGTTTCTTCTCCGCCGTCGCCCACCTCGACAAGCCGGGCGCCATCCTCCTGCGCGCCCGCTTCCGCGGCGACCTGGAGCGCCTCTGCGCCGCACACGGCCTCGACCCGGCCACCATCGCCGAGACCCCCGAGGCCGACTACCGCTTCCGCATGGAGCTGCCCCGGGCCGACTGGGCCCGCGTCGCCGCCGAGGAGGCCGCGGCCATCGACTACCCCAACTTCAAGGCCGCCGTCCACGACGGCACCCCCCGCGACGCCGCCTACCTCGGCGCTTGGTGCGCCCTCCGCGCCGGGCAGGACCGCGCCCACTGACGCACCGCGCACGTTTCCTCCCTCCGCCTCGCCGTGTCAGCAAGGTGCGCGGGTGGCATGGACAATGACCTCTTCGAGTTCGCGCAGGGCTACTTCGCCTTTGGCAACCACCCGCAGGCCGACCGTTGGGCCGGCTACTCCGAGGGCGCGCGCAGGGGCGCGCTCGCGCACGCGCGCCGCCAGTTCGCCGACGCGCTGGCCACGCCCGTCGACTGGACGGCGGAGCGTTGGCGGCGCGCCGCCGCCGAGCAGGCGTTCGCCCTTCTCGTGCTCAGCGGCGTGGCCAACGCGCGCGCCGTGGGCGGCGGCGAGCATGACGCGCTGACCATCGCCGCGCAGGCCGCCGGGGACACGGGGCAGGAGACGCCCCCCATCGAGATGGCCGGGCCCTTCGCCAAGGCCGCCCTCCGCGCCGCCGGTTGGGGCGGCCACGTCGCGCTGAGAGGATGACCCGCAAGATGGAAATCACAAAGACCACAACGGGCACAAAGCACACGACGGTGTGGGGCGCCGCCCCACGCCCCGGCAGGGGCCATGCGCCCCTGCACCCCAAATCTTTTGGGATGGTTCGGACGAACCGACGCGGCCTTGCCCGTCGCCCCTCAGGGGCGAAACCCTTTGTGTCTTTATGCCCTTTGTGATTTGGAAGAAAGGAGCGAGCCCCCATGACTGACAGCACCACCGCGCCCGGCGCGCCCATCGCCCTGCGCATCCTCCAAGACGGCACCCTCGCGGCCTCCCGGCGCGAGGTCCAGGCGGGGCTCCGCTACCGCCTCCAGATCCAGCCCGCCGCCGCGCTCGCCTCCGCCGCGCTCCTCGATGCGCAGGGCCAGCCCCTCGCCGCCTGGTCCGCCGAGACTGCCGACCCGGACGCCGAGCCGACGCTCGACCTCGACGCCGAGCCCGTCTGGGCCGCCGTCTGGGGGCGCTCCTGGGCCTACCGCGCGTCCGTCGCCCTGCGCATCCTCACCGCCGAGGGGGAGTCCGCCTCTGTCGCCCTCGACCTCCGGCCCGGGCTCCGCGCCTCCGCGGCCTCCTCCGCCTGCGGCAAGCCCTCCGTCCAGGCCGACACCGTGCTCCGCTGGCACGACTGCTGCTCCCTGCTGGCCGTCACCCCGCTCGGCGCCCTCACCGCCGACGCCACCGGCTGGCCCGAGGGCCGCCAGCTCTTCGTGCGCCTCACCCTCGGCGCCGACGCCACGCTCCCCGCCAACGTCCACCTCGTGGGCTACGACCGGCTTCAGGACGCCACCACCTACCAGGCCACCGCCTGGCGCGTGGGCGACCTGCTCTTCCTCTCCCCCATCCTCGCCGAGGAGGGGCTCCGATGACCACCTTCCGCGCAAGCGCCGCGAGGGCGCGGCGGGGCGGGCGGGATCGTCTGCCCGCGAGGCGCCGCGCCGTGCCCGCAGACAAAAAGGTAGAACCGCGCGCGGCGCTTGCGCGGCTCCTCCTCCCCCTCCTGCTCCTCCCCGCCACGCTCGGGGCGCAGGGCGACGCCCTCACCGACGCCCAGCTCCGCGACGTCTTCCAGACCGACCTCGCCGCCCTCAAGGCCAAGGGCCTTGCCGGAAGTTTGGAGGCTCGGATGGTTGGAAGTTTGGAGGAGCCCCTGAGGTCGAAGCTCGTCCCGCCGCCGCAGGCGGCGACCAAGCCTCCAAGCCTCCAAACCTCCAAACTTCCGCGCGACTGAAAGGAGCGCCCCCCCCATGCTCCACCCCCTCGCCCAGACCGAGATTGACAAACTCCGCGCCCACGGCGTGGAGGCGCTGACCTACGACGAGGTGGCCGCCCTCCACGAGCGCGCCCTCGAGGTCGAGCGCGCCGCCGCCTCCGAGGGCCTCCCCACCGGCCTCACCCGCCCCGTCCGCCTCGGCCCCGGCGCCGACCAGACCCTCTGGCCCATGACCTGCGCGGCGATGGACGCCCTCGCCCGCGTCGAGCCCTGGGTCGGCGACGACGAGGCCGAGGCCGCGCGCGCCGTCGGCCGGCGCCACGCCCACGGGCGCGACCTCCCCCCCCCCGACCGCGCCACCCTCACCCGCGCCGACCACGCCGCCCCCGGGCGCGACTGGGCCCGCCGCCCCCC
>CASEMQ010000006.1 GCA_949289005.1 uncultured Lentisphaeraceae bacterium | reverse complement strand
TCGCCGCGCGCCTCCCGCGCGCCTTCCACGATGCCGCCGCCGAGCCCGCGCGCGTCTACGACGCCTCCCTCGAGGGGCTCCCCGTCACCCTCGCCCTCTGCCGCGAACTCACCCGCCTGGAGCCCTACGGCCACGGCAACCCCAAGCCCATCTTCCGCAAAACCTTCCGTGTCGCCGCCCGCCGCGACGTCGGCGCCGACAAATCGCACCTCCAGCTCGCCCTCGTGCCCCTCGAAGGCGGCGCCCCCCTCAAAGCCATCTGGTTCGGCGCCACCGGCAAAGCCCGCGCCTGGGCCCCGGACCAAACCCTCCGCGCCTACTTCACCCTTGGCATCGACACCTTCCGTGAGCCCGCCCCCTCCCTCACCCTCGTGGACGCGCTGCCAAGCGCACGGTGAACGGCGCACAACCGCGTCCTGTTCACTGTTGCCGTTCACTTATTTCTGGCAGTTCGCTAACCGTGGCCTAACCGCGGCCTGCGATACTACGCGCCGTCTTATCCACCACAAGGAGGAACGAGCGATGAAACGTTGCATGACTTTGGCCTGTGCGCTGCTGGCGGGGCTTCCCCTGGTGGCCGCCGAGGCGGCCGCGCTTGAGGAGAAGGCGGCGGCCGACTTTGACGTGGGCGGCGATTTGCGCCTGCGCTACGACTTCACCAACAACCTGCCCGACGAAAAGCACGGCGAGAAGGGCCACACCGACTACGCCCGCATCCGCACCCGCCTTTGGGGCAAGATGACCGTCCAACGCCTGGAACTCTTCCTGCGCCTGGCCAACGAGTTCCGCTACTACAACTCCCGCGAGTCCGACAAGGGCAAGCAACGCTTCCCGGACGTCACTTACGTCGACAACCTCTACCTGAAGTATTCCGACCTCTTCGGCATGCTTGACGTCAAGGTCGGCCGCCAGGACATGGCCTTCGGCAACAAGCGCATCATCAGCGACGGCACCGGCGGCGACGGCTCCCGCTCCACCTACTTCGACGCCATCCGCCTCACCTTCAAGTTCGACAAAAAACGCACCCTCGACGCCTTTGCCATCTACCAGGCCGCCGACGACTGGCTGCCCACCCTCGGCCATACCCACGACGCCAAGAGCAAGCGCACCAAGGGCTACGATTACGAGACCTCCGGCTACGACCAGAACGAATATGGCCTCGGCCTCTACTACCAGGACCGCTCCAACGCCAACCTCGGCTGGGACGCCTACTACGTCTTCAAGGTCGAGGAGGCCAACCACAGCTATGACTACGGCTCCTTCCTCGGCAGCGCCAACATCGACGACGACACCTTCAACACCCACACCTTCGGCGTCCGCCTCCTCCCCAAGTTCACCGACACCCTCTCGGGCGAGGCCGAACTTGCCCTCCAGCTCGGCGACGACAGCCACACCGCCGCCATGGCCTACGGCGGCCTCACCTACGCCCCCAAAGACCTCCCCCTCAAGCCCAAGTTCACCGCCGCCGTCCAATACATGTCCGGCGACAAGGACGGCTGGACCGGCGACAACGCCTGGCACCCCGTCTTCAACCGCGAGACCGGCGTCGGCGAGGCCATCGCCCCCATGTTCCCCAAATACGCCTACAACAACTTCCTCTATCCCCACATCAAGGTTGACCTGACCCCCGCCGAGCACCACAAGCTCACCCTCCAGACCGGCCCCATGTTCGCCCCCACCTCCGAACGCGACGGCCAGGGCGGCGACTACGGCAACTTCCGCGGCTACTACGCCCAGGCCAAGTACACCTTCGCCTTCGGCAAACTCCTCGACGCCAACTGGATGAAGGGCCTCGCCTGCGCCGTCCAGCTCGAATACCTCTCCAAGGGCAACTACTTCGACAGCGGCGACGACGGCGACGCCCTCTTCGGCCGCATGGAGCTCACCTACAAGTTCTGATCCCCACCCACCCCACCCCAAAGAGGCCGCGCCCGCGGCCTCTTCTTTTTTGCGACGCAACATGACCGCCGGGCGGGATTTATGGTAAAGTGGCGCCATGAGAACGAGTGCGATGCGGATGGCGGCGCTGTTGGGCGCCGGGATTGCGATGGCGGGCGCGGCGGCGGGAAACGGCGCGGCGGCAACCGCGCCCGCGGCGGCTTCGGCGGCGGGGGAGGATGTGGTGGCGCTGTTGGGGGACTTCCCGCGGCACTGGAATCAGTATGACGCGCTGTACAATGCCTTCACCGTGGAGGAATACGGCCGGCCGGCGTATTGCGGATGCGTGGCCGTGGCGGGGGCGGCGGTGATGGATTGGTTCGATTGGCCGGAGGCCTTCGGCGAGAAATATTTCGGCGGCGACGGGCGCTGGCTGCGCGCGGAGACGGTGGCGTGGCCGCAACTGCGCGAGGCACCGCTGAACGCCCGCGGCCGCCGCGCCGCGCAGACGGTGCTCTACAATCTGGGGCTGCTGACGCAAATGCGCTACGCCTTTGGCGGCGGCTCGAGCACCACCGTGCTGGCGAACCTCTCCTCGGCCCTGCTCGACCCGGCCGTGGGCTACGCGAGCGCCTATTACGTGGAGCTGGGCGCGGGCGCGACGGCGGCGGACTTCGACGCGGCCATCCATGCCTCCCTGCGCTGCGGCTCGCCCGTGGCCATGAGCGTGGGGCAAAACAGCGCCCACGCCATCGTGGCCTGCGGGAACAAAATCGTGGACGGCCAAAGCCAAACGCTGACCTTCGCGGGCTATGGCGGGCGCCCCGCGTGGTCGACGCTCCCGAACGCGGCGGGCTATTCGCGCGTGGAGTCCGTGGTGACGGGCATCGTGCCGCGGCGGCCGGCGGGCATCGCCTCGGGCTACGCCGTGCCGATCCTCGGGACGGTGACCGATGCCGCGGGGGCGCCGGTGCCGCTCGCGCCAGTCTCCCTGCGCAACGCGGCGGGCGAGACGGTGGGCGAGACGTCCACCGACCTGCAGGGGCGCTTTGGCGTGTGGGGGTGGTTCGGCCACGCGCTCACCGTCTCCTGCCTCGGCGCGGAGCGAACGCTCCCGGCGCGCGCCTTCCCGGGCTACATGGACAACCGCGGCATCGCCCGCGTCTCCCTCGACGCGCTCGCCGAGGCGGTCGCGGCCAACACCGTCGCCCTCGCCGTCGCCGAGGCCGCGCCCGAGATCCTCGGCACGTGGGCGGAGGCGCAGGCCGCCGCGCGCGCCGCGGGCCTCCCCGTGCTCTGCCTCCGCGCCACAAGCCCCGCCGACAAAGCCGCCTTCCGCGCGGCCACGGGCGTGGTGCGCTGGTTCGCGGACCCGGCGCTGGACTTTGAGAACGGCGATGCCGCGCCGCTCCCGGCCCTGGCCGCGCACCCGGAGGCTTCGCACGCGCTCCTCGACGCGGAGGGCAACCTCCTGGCCTTCAACCTCGGCCGGCCGCTCGCGGACTTCTTGGCCGACCGTGCCTCGCCCGCGCCGCGCGAAATCGCCGGCGACGCCACGCTCTCGCCCGCCGACAACGGGCGGGACGTCATCGTCGCCGCGCCCGCCACGCTCGCCGTCTCGGGCGAGGTGCGCCTGGGCACGCTCACCGTGGCCGCCCCCCTGACGCTGACGGGCCCGGGCTCCTGCACCTGGCAGACGCTCGACCAACGCGCCGCGCTGACCCTCGACGGGCCGAACCTGTGCTACCGCCCGCCGTGGCTGGGCGCGGGCCAATCGGCCTTTCCCCTGGCCCTCACGGTACGCGGCGGCGCGGAACTCTTCCTCTGCGAAGGCCAGGTCACGGGCTTCGGCCTCGACGCCTCGGCGGCGCGCGCCATCACCATCGGCCCGGGCGGCATCCTCACCGCCACGCGGCGCGACCTCTTCGCCCGCCGCCTGATCCTGGATGGCGGGCGCATCGACCTCGGCGACCCGACGGAAAAGATGGCGCCGCTCGACCTCAAGGCCGGGGCAACGCTGGAGGTGCGCGGCGAGGCCTCCATCGGCAGCCTCTCGGGCGTGGACAAGGCATTCGTCAACATCGGCGGGAACACCATCGCCTTCGCGGACGGCGCGCGCCTCTCCTGCGCCGTGCCCCTGCGCGGCACAGGCACGCTCACGCTCGCGGGCCCCGGCACGCTGGCCCTGGCGGACGGGACGGAGGTGCGCGCGCCCACGCTGGTCGGCCAAGGCGTGCGGCTGGAAGGCGGTACCTTCGCGGACAAAACGCTCTCCCTCACCGGCGGCGCGCGGCTGACGCCCGACCGCCCCATCACCGTCGCCGGCTCCTTCTCCTCCGCCGGCACCATCACGGTCGAGGGCGCGCGCTCGGGAATCCTCATCCGGGGCGGCGCCAAAACGGCGGTCTCCTTCGCCACGCCCGAAGGCTTCGAGGCCCGCCGCGTGGGCGACGATTGGCGCCTCGTGGCCAAATACGCCACCGCGCCCCTCCCCTACGTGGGCGGCGCCGAGGCCGACGCGTTCCCCGCCACGCCCGAACGCAACCTCCTCGTCCTCACCACCACCGACCGCAAGGAATCCGGCCTCTGGGAAGACTACGCACGCTTCCGCTCCTCCGCCGAAGGCGGCGGCTGGAACGTCCTGATCGCCGCCCTCGGCAACCTCGCCGACGGCCAAACCGCCGCCGACTACATCGCCGCATCAGGCTGCGACTACGTCCTCCTCGGCCTCTCCCCCGCCGAACTCCCGCCCCTCGACGGCTCCGCCGACCGCCTGCCCGGCCACCATGTCGGCCGCCTCCCCCTACGCGAAACCCTCGCCCTCGGCACCGTCGTCGACCTCTCCTCCGAAGGCGGCAGCGCCACCCAGGAATACACCACCTATTCCGACGCCGACCTCCTCGCCGCCTACGTCGCCAAACTCCGCCGCGCAGGCCCCCGCCACGCACCCGGCGCCCTCACCCTCCAAGGCACGGCCTACGACGACAACCGCACCTACACCAACGCCATCGACTACGGCGCCCTGTGGCCCGCCCTCGCCGGTTGGACGCTCGGCAACAAACGCGCCACCTCCCTCTATGCCCTCTTCGACCGCTACGCCGCCCTCAAAACGCTCGCCCCCAACGCCTTCGACAACCTCTTCCTCGCCTGCGACGGCGCCTACCGCACGGACGGCACCCCCTCCGGCCGCGCCGACCTCGCCACCCAAGACGCCACACTGCTCTGGGCCGAAGGCGCCGACGGCCGCGACACCCTCGGCCTCCTCCAAGCCCGCGGCGGCAAAAACCGCCTCACCGCCGAAGCCATCCCCGGCCTCGCCACACTCATCCTCGCCCCCATCGGCCAAAGCGGCGACCTCGCCGCACGCACCCCCGACACCCCCTGCGTGGGCGAACTGCTCGTCCTCAACCCCGCCGGCGGCGCACTGGCCGCCATCCTCCCAACGCACGCCTCCGACACCGCCATCACCGACGCCGGCCTCCCCTCCGGCCCCACCCACACCGCCTGCGCCAACCTCGCCGCCGAACTCCTCCGCACCCCAGCCCCAACCATCGGCGAAGCCCTCACACGCGCCACAGGCACCGCCGGCCTCACCCTCCTCGGCGACCCCACCACCCGGCCCACCCCACGCCCCCCGCTCGGCTACCGCCTCCTCCTCCGCTGACCCTCAGCACCCGTCACGCCCGCGCCCATGAGGCTGGCGTTCCGTCTCGCGGCATTGGGCGCTGGGCCTCTGGCGCTTGCCGGCGTGCGGACGGTGCTGGACGTGCCGGTGCGCGACGCGGTGGCGTGGCTTGTTGCCGCGAACGAGCTGGAGGGCGCGCGCTTCGTGGACTGGGATACCCACAGACGGATGGAGGAAATGGACTGATGGCACAGGCAAGACTAGACGTCAAGGTCACCGGCGACGCGAGCGGCGACGACTTGCTCGAAAATCTGCCGCCTTTAACAAATCGTCTAATCGTTTCCCGGTATATGCGCGACTAGTCGTTGGGTCAATAAACGGGTCGCCAAACTTTTTAACCCACCATGAACCAATCACGGTGATTAAAAGCAACGTGAAAATACTACCAAGAACTTCAACCATACCAATAGCATAGCACAGATAATAAGGGACGAGCAATGGCACAGGCAAGACTTGAAATCAAAGCGACGGCTGACGTAGAACAAGCGAAGCGCGCATTAAAAGATTTGTCAATTCAAGGCGTCAATGTTGCCGATGAATTACGGGCAAAGAGTCAAGAGGGCATAAAAAGCGTCATCGGCTTATTCTCCCCTGTTGTTATAGCAAGTCAAACGGCAGTACAAGTCATAACGGCAATTTCGCAAAAATTCTTTGATTTTGGCGCCCGTGTTCTCAACGCCAAGCAGGCTTATACCGAGTTGGGCAAGGAAGTGGAGAAGACGGCCAAAGACCTCAACGTGGGCACCGAGGAGGCCGTGCGACTGGAAAGCGCGGCAAGGGCCGCCGGCGTGAGCGCGAAGAAATACGCCGAGGCGCTGGAGGACATCAAAGGCGGGCAGACGACGTTGGAAGAGCAGGCGAGCGCGTGGGAGCGCATTGCGGGGGCGACCAAGACCGCCGCCGCGCAGCGCGAGACCCTCGCCGGCCTTATCGCCAACGCCCAACAGCGTCGCGAGGACAGGCTTGGGGCGGCCGAGCGCGCCGGCGCAGTCCTTTCCGGCCTCGGCGACGACGCCGCGACCGCCCAACGCCTCTACCAACAAGTCCTCAATGGCCGCACGACCTTCTTCACTGCCGAGGACTACAGCCTGCAGGCCGCCGCCAACGGGCGAAACGGCTACGAAAACCCCGAAAATATGGAGGCTGTTCTGGATGCCCTCAACGGCATGATTTACGAAAGTCTCGAGCGCGCCCAACGCAAACAGGAAGAGGCAGCAAGACAGGCAGAGGCGGAGGCGGAAGCGGAGGCCGCGCAGGAGGCCGCGCGAAACGAACGATACCAACGCGACAAAGCCGCGCGCGACGCCGAGGCGCAACGCGGGCTTGCCGAGCGAGATGCCTATGCGCGCAACGTCTACGGCTACGCTCAACAGTTGCGCGCCACCGGGATGGGAGACGCCGAAATCTTCTCTGCCATCGCCAAGACGGACGGCAAAAGCGCCGACGACATCCTCCTCGCCTATTATCGCGGCCAAAGCCTCCACAACAACAGCCGCGAAGGCGTCCTCCAACGCGCACAGGCACAGGCGCAGGCCGCAGAGGCCAAGCGCAAGGCCGAGGAGAAGGCCAAGGCCGACAAGGACAAGGCGGACGCCGCCGCCGAGGCCAAGCAACGGCGCATTGCCGACGTGAAGGAGTGGGCAAAGGCTGCGCTCGCCGAGGCGCAAAACGTCTACTCGGGAGGGTACGCCAACGGCTTCGGCCTGATGGCAGGCGGAGGCGACCTCATCGGATCCGGCCGTTATCGCGCCGTGACCCGCATGACCGAGGCGCAAAAACTCTTGCAGGTGCAAGAGGCATCGGCAAGAGTGCTCGAGTAGATGAACGAGAAACTAAACGCGTTGCAGGAGGGCTAAACGATGGCAATGCCGCAGACGCTTCGTGACGCACGGGGCTACCGCTCGCGTTACATCAACGCCTTGAACGCCGCCATCAAGGCCATCGCGCCTATTGCCGGAAGTGGTATCCGCCTTAGGCAAACGCCACAGGGATTACCCCCGCGTGGGCGGGGAAGAGATCGGAGCGCCAGCAAACTGATGGGCGACCCTAGGATTACCCCCGCGTGGGCGGGGAAGAGCGTGTAAGGAAAGGAAACTTGTCTATGGACTGGGGATTACCCCCGCGTGGGCGGGGAAGAGGTTCATCTTCTCAAGCGCGGCGTTCATACGCCGGGATTACCCCCGCGTGGGCGGGGAAGAGCAGCTAGTGGCGGATTGGTTGCGCTCCAGTACCGGATTACCCCCGCGTGGGCGGGGAAGAGCCCCTCTGGGGGTGTAAGCGCGACGGTGCAAGAGGATTACCCCCGCGTGGGCGGGGAAGAGCGGCCACCACAGGCCGCGCAACGAAAAGAGGAAGGATTACCCCCGCGTGGGCGGGGAAGAGCGGGCGAGGGTGACCGGGCGGACGTGGCGGGCGGGATTACCCCCGCGTGGGCGGGGAAGAGTCACCGCCGACCAAATCCGCCCCATCGGCAACCGGATTACCCCCGCGTGGGCGGGGAAGAGGAGCGCGTGGGCCGCGCTGGGCGCGCGCGTGGCGGATTACCCCCGCGTGGGCGGGGAAGAGTGACGTGCCGCTTGGCGACGTGGCGCCTGTCAGGGATTACCCCCGCGTGGGCGGGGAAGAGGCGAGGAGGTTTTGCCTGGCGACACTTGGAAGGGGATTACCCCCGCGTGGGCGGGGAAGAGGTGCACAAGCGCGAAATCATCGGGAAATTG
>CASEMQ010000005.1 GCA_949289005.1 uncultured Lentisphaeraceae bacterium | reverse complement strand
CTCCCACCCCGAAAAATCCACCCCCGCGAACGCCTCGCCCACCGTCCACACTCCCTCCGAGACCCCGGCCACCGAAAACGCCCCACGCGCCGCACCCGCGACGAATGCACCCACTACCGTCAGTGCGCAAATCGCGTATCGGAGAAGATGCCGCTCCTGCCGTCTTTCGTTCATGGGGGTAGTATAGCCCCGGGTTCCGGCACGTGTCAAATGGGTTCGGGGGCGGGCGGGCTGTCGATAACTTTTGGAAAGTTGTTGAAAACCTGTTGGGAGCGGGCGGGGCCGAAGGAGGGGCAAAACCACGTTTTCAATCTATACAAGGGGTCGTTTTTCGAGATGCGCCGTACCTCGGGTCGAGACACGGCGTATCTCGGGGGGAGATGCGCCGTCTCTCGGGAGGAAGCTGTCGGGGGCAGCGCCTCGAACTTCCGATCTTTCCGTTTTGGTACAATGCGGTCATGAGTTTGCGCCTGAGTATTCCGCCGGAGTTGCCGATTGCCGCGCACGCGGAGGCCTTGATGGCCGCGTTGCGGGAGCATCCCGTCGTCATTGTGTGCGGCGACACGGGCAGCGGCAAGACGACGCAGTTGCCGAAGCTGGCGCATTTGGCGCGGCCGGGAGCGCGGGGGATCATCGGGGTGACGCAACCGCGGCGGTTGGCGGCCATCGCGATGGCGCGGCGCCTGGCCGACGAGGTGGGCTCGCCTTTGGGCGGGGCGGTGGGTTATCAGCACCGTTTCGAGCGCAGGACCTCGGCGCAGACGCGCTTCAAGCTGATGACCGATGGCATTTTGTTGGCCGAGACGCGCGAGGATCCGCTCTTTCGGCGTTATTCCACGCTGATCGTGGACGAGGCGCACGAACGCTCGTTGAACATCGACTTTCTGCTGGGGCTACTCAAGCGGGCATTGCCGCGGCGGCCCGACCTGCGGGTGGTAGTCTCCTCGGCCACGCTTGACGCGGCGCGCTTCGCGGACTTTTTCGGCGGGGCACCGGTCGTGACCATCCCGGGGCGGCTCTATCCCATCGAGACGGTGTGGTTGCCGGGGGAGGACGCGGAGGACGACGACCTGCCGCGCCGCGTGGCCAACGCCGTGGACCTGTTGGGCCCCGAGAGCGGCGACATCCTCGTCTTCCTCCCCGGCGAGCGTGACATCCGCGAGTGCATGGCCTTTTTGGAGGGGCGGCGCCTGCCGCGCACCGAGTGCCTGCCCTTGCTGGCCAGCCTGCCTCCCGGCGAGCAGGCGCGTGTCTTCCGGCCCTCGGCGAACCGGCGCATCATCCTGGCCACCAACGTGGCCGAGACCTCCGTGACCATCCCGGGCATCCGCGCGGTCATCGATTCCGGCCTCGCACGCATCAAGCGCTATTCGCCGCAGCGCCATGTGCAGACGCTCCGCGTCGAGCCCGTCAGTCAGGCGTCCGCCCGCCAACGCATGGGGCGTTGCGGGCGCGTCGGCCCCGGCATCTGCGTCCGCCTCTATTCCGAGGAGGATTACGCCCGGCGCGAGGCGCACACGGCGCCCGAAATCAAGCGCACCGCGCTCGCCGGCGTCATTCTCACGATGGCCGACCACCGCTTGGGGCGCATCGAGACTTTTCCCTTCATCGAGCCGCCCGCCGGCGCCGCCATCCGCGAGGGTTACCGCGAATTGCTCGAGCTGGGCGCGCTCCGCCGCCTCCCTGCCCGCGAGGGTCGCCCCGAGGGCGCGCGAGAGGCCGAGAGCTTCGCGCTCACGGGCATCGGCCGCGCGCTGGCCGCCTTCCCGCTCGAGCCGCGCTTCGCGCGCATCCTCTTGGCCGCCGAGAGCGAACTCGCCCTGCGCGACGCGCTCACCGTGGTGGCCGCCTTGGCCTGCGACGATCCGCTCCTGCGCCCCATCGACAAGGCCGCCCAAGCCGACCAGCAGCACGCCCGGTTCCGTTGCCCAAACAGCGACTTCTCCGGCCGCCTCCGCCTCTGGGCCTGGTGGAACGACCCCTCGCAGGGCACCAGCGAGACCCAGCGCCGCAAACGTTGCAAGACCGCCTTTGTCTCCTACCCCAAGATGCGCGAATGGGCCAACGTCCGTGCGCAGCTCCTCGACCTCTGCCACGAGCGTGGCCTCCACGTCGAGGAAACCCGCGGCGGCGAGGCCGGGCTCCACCGCGCGCTCCTCTGCGGGCTCCTGGCGCGCATCGGCCACTACGACCGCGAGGCGCGCGACTACCGCGGCGCCTTTGCCATCCGCTTCGCCCTCTTTCCCGGCTCCGCCCTCGCCAAGGCCGCCAAGCGCGACCGCCCGGGCACCGCCCCGGACCGTGCCGTGCCGCCCCCGCGCAAACCCAAGGGCGACGTCTTGCCCGACTCGCGCGAATGGGTTCTCGCCGGCGAACTCGTCGAGACCTCCCGCCTCTTCGGCCGCACCTGCGCCTGCATCGACCCGGCCTGGATCGAGCCCATCGCCGGCCCACTCTGCAAGGTGCACCGCCACTCCGCCTTCTGGGACGCCGAGCGCGGCTTCGTCCGCGTCCACGAAGACGTCACGCTCTTCGGCCTCCCCCTGGCCAAGGGGCGTTTGCGCGATCTCTCGCGCCTCGACCCCGAGGCCGCCCGCCGCTTCTTCATCGCCGACGCCCTCGCCGTCCCCGACGCCATCCGCAACCCGCCCGCCTGGCTCAGCGCCAACTGGGCGCGCCAACGCCTCCTCGAACAGCTCACCGCCCTCCGCCGCGACGCCCGCGACACCCTCCGCGACGCCCTGCTCGACTTCTACGAAACCCGCCTCCCCGCCGACGTCTGCAACGCCCCCGCCCTCCTCAAGAAGTGCCCGCCCCTCCCCCTCGAAGGTCCCGCCTTCGATGTCGACGCCGCCACGCTCAACGACTTCCCGCAGACCCTCACCGTCGCCGGACACGCCTTCCCCCTCGCCTACCGCCACGACCCACAGGCCCCCGACGACGGCGTCACCCTCGTCGCCGACCCCGAACACCTCCCCCTCCTCTCCGGCTTCCACGCCGAATGGCTCGTCCCCGGCCTCCTCCCCGAGAAAATCCTCTGGCTCCTCAACGCCCTCCCCAGCCGTGTCCGCCACGTCCTCGCGCCCCTGCCCGACCTCCAGTCCCTCATCCTCTCCCGCGCCAAGCCCTACGCCCGCCCCCTCGCCGAAACCCTCTTCCGCCTCATCCGCGACGAAAAGGGCATCCGCGTCGACGAGACCCCTTGGGAAGAAGACCGCCTGCCGCCCCATCTGCGCATGAACTTCCGCGTCGAGCGCGACGGCGAGATTCTCGGCCAAGGCCGCAACCTCGCCCCCCTCCTCGCGCTCTTCGCCCCCCAGGCCCCCGCCGCCGCCCCCAAGGCCGCCACCCTCGCCGATCCCGCCCAAGCCGCCCTCGCCCGCCGCCGCGAATGCCTCGCCGCCCTCCGCGGCTTCCTCGGCGCCCACGCCAAGACCCTCGAGAGCCTCCCCTCCGTCCCCCAGAACGTCCGAGCCTTCGCCCAAGCCGCCGCCATCGACCTCCCCCGCCTCGGCCGCGAACTCCTCGACCGCGCCCTTGACGACATCTTCCTCGACGACCTTCCCGCCGATGCCGCCGCCCTCCGCGCCCGCCTCCAACACACCCTCACCCTCATGCGCCGGCAGACTCTCCACGTCCTCGCCGAGACCGCCCGCCTCGAACACGCCGCCCAGACCGCCACCGGCATCTACCCCGAGACCCTCGAGGACGTCCAGGACCAGCTCGCCTGGCTCGTCTACGACGGCTTCGTCGCCGCCACCCCGCCCGACTGGCTCGACCGCCTCCCCCTCCTCCTCGAGGCCATCGCCGACCGCCTCGAACGCGCCCGCGCCAACCCCGCCGCCGACCGCCGCAAACTCCAGCCGCTCCTCCCCCTCTGGCAACGCTGGCGCGACTTCGTCGCCCTCCCCAAAAAGCCCCGCCACGACCCACGCGCCCTCGCCGACTACCGCTGGGAAATCGAATCCCTCCGCCTTCTCACCTTCAACCCCACCCT
>CASEMQ010000004.1 GCA_949289005.1 uncultured Lentisphaeraceae bacterium | reverse complement strand
CCGCGATTGGCGCGTTGGCCTCTGGTCTGAACATACTGTTTCCCCAAGAAAAACGCGCCACAGTGTAGCGCATTCGCCTCGGGGATGGCAACGCGCCCGGGCGGTGCGCGGGGGTGGGCGCGGGGGGGGGGGGTGGGGCGTGGGGGGAGCATACAATCGGAGGGGCCGAAAGGGTGGGGGCGAATGGGCGAAATGCTTTGTTTGAGAGTGGTTTGGGCGATGTTAGGGAGGGGCGTAAGGGGGCAGGCGACACTATATCTAGTGGATTGACAGCGAAGAGGCGGAATATCTTGTTTGACAGGGGCGCGGCGAGTGTTCTATCTTACATCGCGTTCAAGGCCAAGGTCTCCGGGCGCATGGTGCGGCGGAGGGGCTTGGCGAGAAGGGTTCCTCTATGATCAAGATCGTCATCAAGCGCGATGGGCGGCAGGTGCCGTTCAACCTCGCGAAGATTTCCACCGCCATCCTGAAGGCCCTGGCGCAGACGCGCACGTGCGAGCAGTTGCGCGACAAGGACGACTTTGAGCTGGAGGCGCTGGCGAACAAGTTGGCGGAGGACGCGACGCGCAAGGTGACGGTGGAGGCGCCGGACATCGAGCGGATTCAGGACGCGGTGGAGCGCGCGTTGATGGATGCCGGCCTGCCGGACACGGCCAAGAGTTATATCCTCTACCGCGCGGATCGCTCCCGCGCCCGCGAGCGCAACACGAAGCTGATGAAGACCTTGGCCGACATCGTCTTCTCCTCGGCGAAGGAGTCGGACGTCAAGCGCGAAAACGCGAACATCGACGGCGACACGGCGATGGGCTCGATGCTGAAGTTCGGCTCGGAGAGTTCCAAGCGCTTCTACCTGGACAATATGCTGCGCCCGGACATCGCGCGCGCCCATGAGCAGGGCGACATCCACATCCATGACCTGGACTTCTACAGCCTGACGATGACCTGCTGCCAGATCGACTTGGTGGACCTCCTCTCGCGCGGCTTCAGCACCGGCCACGGGTTCCTGCGCCCGCCCAAGGAAATCCGCTCCTTCGCGGCGCTGGCCTGCATCGCCATCCAGTCCAACCAAAACGACCAGCACGGCGGGCAATCCGTGCCGAACTTCGACCTGGCGATGGCCATCGGCGTGCGCATGACCTACGCCCGCCGCTACAAGGCCGCCATGCGCGAGGCCATCGAGTTGCTCTGCGGCCCCGAGAAGGCCGCCGACATCGCCCTGCCCGAGCCGCCCACCATGGCTCAGGCCGACGACGCCGACTTCCGCGTCCGCGAGGCCGAGGCCCTCCAGGCCGCCGGCGTCCCCGCCCAGCATATCGCCCATGTGCAGGACTTCGCCCGCGCCCACGCCCTCAAGGATACCGACCGCGAGACCTACCAGGCGATGGAGGCGCTTGTGCACAACCTCAACTCCATGCACTCCCGCGCCGGCGCGCAGACGCCCTTTTCCTCCATCAACTACGGCACCGACACCACCCCCGAGGGCCGCATGGTGGTGCGCAACCTCCTCCTCGCCACCCAGGCCGGCCTCGGCGACGGCGAGACCCCTATCTTCCCCATCCAGATCTTCCGCGTCAAGAAAGGCGTCAACTTCGACGAGGGCGACCCGAACTACGACCTCTTCAAGCTGGCCTGCGAGGTGAGCGCCCGTCGCCTCTTCCCCAACTTCGCCTTCCAGGACGCCCCCTTCAACGCCGCCATCTACAAGGAAGGCCATCCCGAGACGGAAATCAGCTACATGGGCTGCCGCACCCGCGTCGCCTCCAACGTCTACGACCCCTCCAAGGCGCAGGTCTGGAAGCGCGGCAACCTCTCCTTCACCTCCATCAACCTCCCTCGCCTCGCCATCCAGAGCCACGGCAACGTCAAGACCTTCTACGCCCAGCTCGACGACATGCTTCAGCTCGTGCGCGACCAGCTCCTCGAGCGCTTCGAGGTTCAAGCCCGCAAACGCGTCCGCAACTTCCCCTTCCTTATGGGCGAGGGCATCTGGCTCGACTCCGAGAAACTCGGCCCCGACGACGAGGTGCGCGAGGTCATCAAGCATGGTTCCCTCACCTTCGGCTTCATCGGCTTGGCCGAGACCCTCAAGAGCCTCATCGGCAAACATCACGGCGAGAGCGACGAGGCCCAGCGCCTCGGCCTCGAGATCGTCAAGCACATGCGCGACTATGCCGACCGTTGCTCCGTCGAGACCGGCCTCAACTTCACCCTCATCGGCACCCCCGCCGAGGGCCTCTCCGGCCGTTTCGTGCGCATCGACCGCAAGCGCTTCGGCGTCATCCCCGAGGTCACCGACCGCGAATACTACACCAACTCCTTCCACGTCCCCGTCTACTTCCCCATCTCCGCCTTCCGCAAGGTCGAGCTCGAGGCGCCCTACCACGCCCTCACCAACGGCGGCCACATCTCCTACGTCGAGCTCAACGGCAAAATGGCCGACAACCCCGAAGCCTTCGAGCGCGTCATCCGCCACATGGCCAAATGCGGCATCGGCTACGGCTCGGTCAACCACCCGCTCGACCGCGACCCCGTCTGCGGCTACCGCGGCATCATCGACGACGTCTGCCCCAAATGCGGCCGGCGCGAGGACGACGGCGGCCCCCACTTCGAGCGCATCCGCCGCATCACCGGCTACCTCGTCGGCACCCTCGACCGCTTCAACAACGCCAAGGCCGCCGAGGTCCGCGACCGCGTCAAGCACCTCTAAGCCCCCGCACGGGCGCACCGCCGGGGTGGGCACGCCGCCCGCCCCGGCGGCCGCTCGCCCTCAACCGCCATGCTCACCCTGCGCATCGCCGGCACAATCCCCGAATCCATCGTCGATGGCCCCGGGTTTCGCTTTGCCGTCTTTACGCAAGGTTGCCCCCACCGGTGCCCCGGTTGCCACAACCCGCAGACGCACGATCCCAACGGCGGCCGCGTCGTCCCCGTCCTCGCCCTTATGCGCCAAATCTGGCAAAGCCGCATGAACCTCGACGGCGTCACCTTCTCGGGCGGCGACCCCTTCTGCCAGCCCGCGCCCCTCGCTTTCCTCGCCCGCTGGTGCCACCGTCTTGGCCTCCACGTCATGGCCTACTCCGGCTGGACCCTCGAGGAACTCCGCGCCAAACCCGAATGCGCCTGCCTGCTCAACGAAATCGACGCCCTCGTGGACGGCCGCTTCATCATCGCCCGCCGCACCCTCGAACTGCGCTTCCGCGGCTCCTCCAACCAAAAACTCTACCACCTCCGCCACGGCCAAGTCCTCTCCGTGGAATGACAAGCGAACAGTGGACAGGGCGTCTGCTCACTGTTCGCCGTTTGCTGTCGTCCGGGTTATTCGCCGAAGGCGGATTGCTGGGCCTCGACCTCGGAGAGGTCGAGGGGCTTGGGCTGTGCGCGGCCGGAGAGTTTGGGGCTTGGGGCGAGGGGAGCCGGCGCGTCGCAGAGAAGCGGTAGGGGCGCGGGCTTGGTCTCGAAGGTGATGGCGGCGGCGCCGGAGACGTTGCGCCCGGGGCGGTCGACCTCGGCGCGGAGGGTGACCTTGCCGGGGGTGGTGCCGAGGCGGAGGAGCACGACGGCCTCGCCATGGCGCGTGTATTGGGGATTGAGGGAGCCGGCCTCGTCGGCGACGATCTCGGCGGGGCCCTCGACGGCGAAGCGGATGCGTTCGTCGCCCAAGTGTTTGGGGGTGCCGGCGGCGTCGGTGAGGGTGGCGACGGCGACGACGAGTTCGGAGCCGTCGGCCACCAGGTCGGTGCGCATGGTGTCGAGGCGCAGGTCCAGGCCGGTGCGGCGATAGGCGGCGCGCTTGGCGAAGGGCTTGCCGCCGTAGGTGCCGGTGATGGCAATCTGCTTCTTCTTCCCGGAGCGGTCGAGTTCCTTGAGCCTGTAGAAGGAGTAGCCCTTGCCGTCCTCCGTGGTGTAGCGGAAGGGCGCGACCTGCTTGAGCGGTTGGCCGAAGAGGGCCAGGTCGGCCAAGGGCACGTTGCTGTAGATGTCAATCTCCTTGGGCGAGAAGGGCGTGAGGTCGTGGGCGACGTGGACGAAGGGCTCGAGGCGGACGTTGGGGATTTTGGGGCCGGGCTTGGCCAGCATGGCCTTGAACATCCAATATGACGTCTTGGGGAGGCGCGCGGAGGTCATCACGCCGCCGTAGAACGTGTCGGGGTGATAGCCGCGCGCGTGGTCGAAGCTGTGCCAGAGCGCGCCGCCGAAGTGCCGCGGGCCCTGGTTAAGCAGCATGGTGAGGGAGGTGACGGGATAGGCGGGGTCGGTCGTGTCGAGGTAATGGCGCGCCTGGACGAGCTGCGGGATCTCGCCCCAGGCGCGATTGACGCGCGAGGGCGAGTTGTGGCTGCCCCAATCGTCCACGCAGTCGCCCCATTCCCGAGTGAAGGTGGGGCGGGCGCCCTCGGGGCCGGCGGAGTGCGCCTCGCCGGTGGAGCCCTCGGGGTGCTTGAAGATGATGTCGTAGAATTGTTGCCCGCGGGCGCCGCTGTCGCAGGCGCAGAGGTTCGGGCCGCGCGGCGCGGTCGCCTTCACGGTCTCCACCCACTTCTTGGCCTCGGGCTCGGGATACCACGTCTCGTTGAGGATGGGCTCCCAGAAGATGAGGCAGGGGCGCGAACGGTCGCGGCGCACCAGCGCGCGGATGTCGTCGACCACCCGTTGGCCGAAAAGGGGCTTCTTGTTCCAGAATTGCCATCCCGGTGTGTTGGCGATGACGAAGAGCCCCACCTCGTCGCACGCGTCCATGAAGGCGGGGTCTTGCAGATAATGGGCGTTGCGCACCAGCGTGAAACCCGCCTCGCGCAATTTCACCGCGTCGCGATAGTGCAGCAGATTGCTCATCGCGTTGCCCACAAAGGCGAAGTCCTGGTGGCGGTTGGCGCCGATGACCTTGCGCCATGGCTTGCCGTTGAGCACCAGCCCGCGGTCGTCAAAGGCCACCTCGCGGAAGGCAAAGCGCACGTTCACCGCGTCGGAGACGGAGCCATCCGCCGCCAACGCCTCCACCCGCAGGAAATGCAGGTTCGGCGCGTCCGGCGTCCACTCCGACGGCCGCTCCACCTCAAAGGTCTCAGGCACCTCCTGGCCCTCGTAGACACGGCGGACGGTGCCTTCCCCGTCCAGCGCCACGCTCGCCGTCACCTGCCACTTCCCCTCCGCCAAGCGCTTCGTGGTGAGATAGACCCCCTCCTGCGGGCCGGGCGCCGAAACCGCCACGGGCCCTGTCTCGATCAGCCACACGTCTCGGTAAATCCCCCCGAAATACGCGAAGTCCAGCTGCCCCTGCGGTTTGCCCGGCGGATAATCCGGGTCGTCCGAATTGTCGCAGGTCACCCGCAGCACATTGCCCTTCGGCTTCAGTTTCCCCGTTACCTCGATGTGGATGGGATGATACCCGCCGAAGCGCTCCCCCACCTTCTCGCCGTTCAGGAAGATCTCACTCTTGCCCATGATGGCCTCGAAATGGAGAAACTGCCGCCT
>CASEMQ010000003.1 GCA_949289005.1 uncultured Lentisphaeraceae bacterium | reverse complement strand
TTTCCCCGTTACCTCGATGTGGATGGGATGATACCCGCCGAAGCGCTCCCCCACCTTCTCGCCGTTCAGGAAGATCTCACTCTTGCCCATGATGGCCTCGAAATGGAGAAACTGCCGCCTCCCCTTGGGCGTGAAGTCAAATCGCTTCTCATACGTGGCCGGTCCCTGGCAATTGCTCCCGCCGCTCGCCTCGAACCCCACCACGTTCAGCGTGTGCGGCAGGTTCACCCGCGCCTTGAAACCGTCGCCCCGCGCAAAGTCCCACCCCACGTTGAGGCTCGACACCGCGCGCGGCGACCCCTCGGCCGCGAAATAACCGCCATGCGAAAACGCCGGCAGATACGCCCGCGCCACACCCGGCAACACGCACACCGCCGCCAAAACGGCGCCCAACAGAATGGCTCTCGTTCTCATGCCACCAGTATACACGAAAATCCGCCCCCTGAAAAGCAAAAATCTTTCGCCGCAAACGGTTTCGTGCATGCGCGGTGACGGATGCCTCAGAGAAGGGGCACCGGCGCGGGCTTGGTCTCGAAGGTGAGGGTGGAGGCGCGGGTGATGTGCAGCGTGGGGCGGTCGACCTCCGCGCGGAGGGTAACCTTGCCGGGGGTGGCGCCGAGGCGAAGGAGGATGACGGCCTCGCCGTAGCGCGTCAGCTGTGGGTTGAGCGCCTTGTCCTCGGTCTCGACGATTTCGGCGGGGCCTTCGACGGAGAAGCGGATGCGCTCGGTGGCGAGGTGCTTGGGCGTGCCGGCGGGGTCGACGAGGGTGGCGATGGCGACGACGAGTTCGGAGCCGTCGGCCACGAGGTCGGTGCGCATGGTGTCCAGCCGCAGGTCGATCCGGTCGAGGCGGGTGGGCGCGGGGGCGCGGAAGGGTTTGCCGCCGTAGGTGCCGGTAACGGCGATTTGGGCGCGCTTGCCCCGCCGGGAGAGCGCCTTGAGGTCGTAGAAGCAATAGCCCCGCCCGTCCTCAGTGGTGTAACGGAAGGGGGCGATTTCCTTGAGGGGCTTGCCGAAGAGGGCAAGGTCGGCCACGGGGACGTTGGAGAAGAGGGTGATTTCCTGCGGGGAGGCGGGCGTGAGTTTGTTGGCCACGTGGACGAAGGGGCCGAGGTCGACGTTGGGGATCTGGGGCCCGGGCTTGGCGAGCATGGCCTTGAACATCCAGTAGGAGGTCTTGGGAATGCGGGCGGAGGTGAGGATGCCGCCGTAGAAGGTGTCCACGCTGCACCCGCGGTTTTGGTCGAAGCTGTGCCAGAGGGCGCCGCCGAAGTGGCGGGGCGGCAGGCCGAGGAGGAGGCGGACGTTGGTCTCGGGGATGGCGGTGGAGCCGCGGCTCTGGAGGTAGTGAAAGGTCTGCGCGAGTTGCGGCACCTCGCCCCACGCGCGGTCGATGCGCGAGACGGAGCACTCGGAGTCCCAATCGTCCACGCAATCGCCCCATTCGCGGGTGAAGGTGGGGCGGCCGTTGCGCTTGGAGAAGGCTCCGTCCGCCGTACCCTCGGGGTGGCCATAGAGGATGTCGAAGTGCTCTTGGCCGCGGGCGCGGCTGTCGCAGGCGCATTGGTTGGGGCCGAGGGGGGCATTCTCCTTGACGATCCGCACCCATTCGGCGGCGGCGCCGGCGGGATAGGCGGTCTCGTTGAGGATGGGCTCCCAGAAGAGGAGGCAGGGACGCGAACGGTCGCGGAGCACCATGCCCAGGATGTCCGCCTTGACGCGCTCGCCGAAGACGGGGTTGTTGCTCCAGAACTGCCAGCCCGGCGGGTTGTCGATGACGAAGAGCCCCACCTCGTCGCAGGCGTCCATGAAGGCGGGGTCCTGCGGATAGTGGGCGTTGCGGACGACGGTGAGGCCGGCCTCGCGCAATTTCACCGCGTCGCGATAGTGCAGCAGATTGCTCATCGCGTTGCCCACGAAGGCGAAGTCCTGGTGGCGGTTGCCGCCGATGAGCTTGCGCCACGGCTTGCCGTTGAGCACGAGGCCGTTCCGCTCGTCAAAGGTGGCCTCGCGGAAGCCGAAGCGCACGTTCACCGCGTCGGAGACGGAGCCATCCGCTGCCAACGCCTCCACCCGCAGGAAATGCAGGTTCGGCGCGTCCGGCGTCCACTCCGACGGCCGCTCCACCTCAAAGGTCTCCGGCACCTCCTGGCCCTCGTAGACACGGCGGACGCCGCCCTCCCCGTCCAGCGCCACGTTCGCCGTCACCTGCCACTTCCCCTCCGCCAAGCGCTTCGTGGTGAGATAGACCCCCTCCTGCGGGCCGGGCGCCGAAACCGCCACGGGCCCTGTCTCGATCAGCCACACGTCCCGGTAAATCCCTCCGAAATACGCGAAGTCCAGCTGCCCCTGCGGTTTGCCCGGCGGATAATCCGGGTCGTCCGAATTGTCGCAGGTCACCCGCAACACATTGCCCTTCGGCTTCAGTTTCCCCGTTACCTCGATGTGGATGGGATGATACCCGCCGAAGCGCTCCCCCACCTTCTCGCCGTTCAGGAAGATCTCACTCTTGCCCATGATGGCCTCGAAATGGAGAAACTGCCGCCT
>CASEMQ010000002.1 GCA_949289005.1 uncultured Lentisphaeraceae bacterium | reverse complement strand
GCCGCGCCCGTCGAGCGCCGCCGTGGGCTTGACGCCGGGCTTGACGCGCGGCTGGCCGGGCTGGAGCGTTTGGCGCGCCAGGCCGGCGGGACCTTCCTGGGCGGGGCCAGCGGCGCGGAGGTATTCGTCGCCCGCTGGGTGCTCCCCGCGCTCTCGACGGCGGCGATGCTTGTGCTGCTCCCGCCCATCGGCGTGCCGCCGGGCTTCATCGCCGTGGCGACGGCGCTCTTCGGCGCGATGCTCTGGGCTTGGCCCGAGAGCGGGCTCAAGGAACGCGCGGCCTCGCGCACGCGCGCCTTTGTCCGCCAGCTGCCCGCCGCGTTGGATGTGATGCGCCTGATCAGCCAGTCGGGCGGCGACCTCTTCGCGGGGATCGTCGCGGTCACGCAGGTTGCCGAGCCGGGGCCCGTGCGCGAGGAGTTGGTGCAGGTGCGCAACGAGGTGGCCTTCGGCACCTCCCTGCCCGCCGCGCTCAACCACGTGGCCGAACGCATCGCCACGCCCGAGGCCACGGCCGTCTTCACGACCCTGGCCCAGGCCATTGAGATGGGCTCCTCCATCTCCGACAATCTCGGCGCCGCGGCCGGGCTGATCCGCCGCCAGGCCCGCAACCGCGCGCAGGAACGCGCCCAGAAAGCCGTCGTCAATATGTCCTTCCCCCTGCTGTTGCTCATCCTGCCGGGGGTCTTCATCGTCTTGCTGGCGCCCCTCGTCCTCCAATATCTCGCCAATCGCTAGGAACCGCCATGCCCAAACCCGACCGCCCCGTCCTACCCTTCACCCTCCACGGCCAACGCCAACTCCTCGCCTGCGCCCTGCTGGCGCTCGGCTTCCTCCTGGCCTTGGCGCTCTACCTCCAGTGGGGGCGCGTGCGCGACCTCCGCGCCGCGCTGGCGGCCCCGCTCCCCCGCACGCTCGTCCTCCCCGGCAACCTGCTGGCCGTGACCCCCGACCCCGCCTGGGGCGCCTATTCCATCCTCGGCGCCGGCGCCACCCACGCCATCCTCCTGCGCGAGCGCCCCGAGGGCCCCGGCGCCATCGCCCTCCTCCAGGCCACGCGCGCCGACGCCCTGGCCGTCCGCGCGCTCGACCTCGCCCCCGCGCTCTTGGCCACCAAGGTCAGCGCCTCCCACGCCGCCGCCTTCGGCAACGCGCCGCTCGTCTCCCTCCTAGGCGTCGAGACCCGCACCGTCCGCCCCGGCGTCTCCGCCGCGCACTTCTTCTTCGACATCGACGATGCCCCCGGCGAAGGCATCCTCTTCTTGCTGGACGACGTGGAGTACCTCTTCTGGGGCCTGCGCGGCGATACGCACTCACCCCCGCTCGCACCCTTCTTCGCCACCGCCGGCGGCAGTGTCGAGCTCCCGGACGACCTGCACGACCGCTTCGACCGCCCCGTCATCGACTCCGGCGCGCTCTCCTTCGCCCGGACGCGCGCCCTTGCCGACGAAGCCGCCCGCGAGGCCGCCGCCGCCCGCGCCGCCGCCGAGCGCGACGAAGCCCTCCCCGCCCTCGCGCATATCCGCAAGGCCCTCCGCCTCTACGCCTCCATCCACCAGGAAGACCTCCTCCTCGCCTCCCCCGATGCCGCGCGCTTCCGCGACCTCGCCGCCAAACGCCGCGACCAAATCGCGGAGCGCTTCGCCCGGGTCGACCGCGCCCGGGCGATGGGCGACGTCGCGGCCGCCCGCGAGGCCGCCGCCTTCATCCGCGACAACGCCACCCTCGATGGCGAGACCGCCGACCGCCTTCGCGCCGAGGCCATCCTCCGCGCCCTTCCCCCGCCCCCGCAGCAATAAGGAGCCCCACATGGAACGCCTCCACCTCCATCACCCCGATGGCACGCTGCTCGCCACCTTCGACCTCGACGGCCGCCCCAAACGCCCGCTCACCCTCGGTACCGACCCCGCCGCCGACCTCCGCCTCCCCGGCGGACCGGACATCCTCGGCGCTCTCGTGCGCGACGAGGACGGTTGGCTCCTCGCCGCCGCCGACCCAGCCGAAGACGCCGCCGCCGAGCGCCGCCTCGATCCCGGCGAGCCGGTCGCCCTCGGCCCCTACCTCTTCCGCATCGATCGCGCCGCGCTGGAAGCCCGTGCCGCGCTCCTTTGGCGCACCGCCCGCGGCCACTGCCACGTCGCCCCCCTCCACGAAGGCCAAAACCGCCTCGCCTGGCTCCCCGACCGCTCCGCGCTGGCCCTCAACCCCGCCATCCCCGGCGAGCGCCTCTGCGACCTCTTCCTCGAGGGCGAGACCGTGACCCTCGTCACCCCCGAAGCCCCCGATGCCCCGGCCCAACGCCTCGTCTTCGGCCTCGGCGACCGCTTCGCCCTGGGCCCCCTCACCGCCCTCGCCCTCCCCGCCGAGACCGCCGAGCGCGCCCGTGCCACACGCGACCCCTTGGCCTGGCCCGACCGCGGCCCCCGTCGGCTCCTCGCCGCGGCGGCGGCCATCGCGCTCCTCCTCGGGCTCGCCTTCCTCGCCCTCCTGCGTGAGGCCCAAGCCCTCCGCCACGCCATCGCCGTGCGCGAGCCCGCCGGCATCGCGCTCCCTCCCCCCACGGACACCCCGCACTACTCCGTGAACGACGACGCAATCCTTTCCTACGGGCAACTTTTCCACGCCTGCCTCCCCGGCCTTCTCGCCACACCCACGCCCTCCGCCACCGGCAACGTTCTGGCACGCCGCGCACGCGCCCTCCTGGATGCCTTGCCCGAGGGCGACCCCGCCCGCGCGCCCCTCCTGCGCAAGGCCGTCTTTCTCGAAAACCTCGGCACGCTCAAACGCGCCGTCGCCGCCGCCGATTGGCCGCGCCTGGGCCACGCCCTCGACTCCCTCGACGCCAAAACCCTCCATTACTACGACGGCGACGCGTTGCTGCGCGACGCCCGCGCCCTCGACACATTCCTCAACCGCGCCTATCCGGCCGCCTGCGCCCGCCTTTGCCAAGGCGGCACGCCCGCCTCCGTCGAACCCGGCCTCCAAACCCTCCTCGACGCCCTCCGCGACAACCGCTTCCGGGCGTTGCCCGCCGTCGCCGACCGCCTCGACGCGCTCGACCGCCACTGGTCCGCCCTTCTCGGCTGGCATTGCGCCTTCCGCGGTTTCGGCGAAGACGCCGACAACGTCGCTGCCTGCGACTCCAAGGGCGTCCTCCGCGAAGCACTCTATGCGCTCGAGGATGCCACCGCCGCCCTTGGCGACCCCGCCCTCGATGCCATGCTCCTGGCGGAACGGCAAGCCCTCGCCGACGCGCTCGCCGCCCGCGTCGCCGCCCTGTGCGGGCAGACCCCCCACCCCGCGGCCGCGGACGCCG
>CASEMQ010000001.1 GCA_949289005.1 uncultured Lentisphaeraceae bacterium | reverse complement strand
GGTGGCGGCGGCCGGGGCGCGGACGGGCAGCCCGGCGGCCTTTGCCTTGGCGTCGGCCTCCGCGCGGAGCGCCTCGTAGGCCTCCATGCCGGCGCGGGCGCGCTCGCGGATCGCTTGGCGGTTCGCGTTGCGCTGGGCCTCGGCGGCCTCCTCGGCGGCGCGTTGTGCCTTGAGCAACCCGGCATAGTGGGCGTTCTTGGCCAGCTCGGCCTCCAACAACGCCTCGGGCACTTCCTTGCCCATGCGCTTGGTCAGCCCCTCGCGGACAATCGCGCGGAACCGCTCGGTCTCCGCCTTGGCCTTCTCGGCCTCCGCCCGAAGGGTCGCGTAGCGGTTGGCCCCCTGGGTCAATTTTTCGATGTAGGCCGGGTCCTGCGCACGCGTCTGCGCATCCGCGAGCCCCGGGTTGCCCTCCGGGAAACGCGCGTCCAACTCGGCGTACGGATCCTCCGCCGCTTTGTCGCATCCTTGATAACACACGGCGGCAAAAGCAAATAACACGCACGCGGCGACCCTTGCCGCCGCATACGGAAAGCGTACGTTCCGCATACAAATCCTCTTTGCTGACTCAAGCATACGTTGATAAAGTAACACATCGGCCCTCTTTCCGCAAGAAGAAAGCGTCGCCCCCAATAAAAATCGCTGAACGGCGAACAGCACACCGAACGCCCGGCAAGCGGGCGACGGTGTGGCACACCGTTTTCTGTTCACGTTCCATGGCGTGTCCCGGAAATGAGCTCGTGGGATTGAAAAGCCCCGCCGGAGTCTCCTCGGGCGGGGCGCTTTCGACAGGTTCGCGACAGGCGGGGCTTGTCAGGCCGCGCGGCGGCGGAGGGCGAGGCCGGCGAGACCGAGGGCGAGCAGGGCGAGGGCGCCGGGCTCGGGCAACTGGGCGATTTGCTCGACGGTGAGGGCGTTGTCGGCGGTGGCGCCGACGGTGAAGCCGGCACGGTCGGGATCGACGTAGACATCGGACCATTTGAGCTGGACAACGCCGGTAGAGCCGGTCAGCGTTCCGGTGAAGGTGACGATTGCCGTTCCGTTGACGGAGATGTCGATAGTCGTCGTGCCGTTCTCGGTCTTCATGGAGAAGCCGATGAGGTACTCGCCCGCCGTGGCGGCGACGTTGTTGTGCACGGTCGTCGTCACGTTATTCCAACCTTGGTTATCGCGAACGCCCCAATTGCCGCTGCCGTCGATACCGAAGGCCAGGTAGTTTTGCATGCCGCCGCCGGCGTTTTGCCCCCAAATCTCCGTGACCCACTTATACCCACCGGTTTGCTTCAGGGTGCCTTCGAGCACGAAGGTGGCGTAGTTGTTGCCTTTGAGGCCAAAGGAGGGGGTCATTTGGATGCCGTGGCCGTCGCTACCGACTGTGCCCCAGCCTTCGGTGGCCCAGTCGATGGAGGCGGCGTGGAGGCCGAGGGAGAGGCTGGCGGCCAGCGCGAAGAGAAGTCCGTGTTTCATGGTTGTTGTCCTTTTGTTAAAACGCGACTAATGTATCACCCCACCCCTGTGTTGTCAAGCGAAATATTCGCGACGGGGACAAGGGGATAGCGAAGACGGGACAAAAGGGGCGCGGCGGGTTGCCGCGCCCCTTTTGGGGTGGTTGCCTTCGGGGCGATCAGTCGTCGTCGGAGGCGAGGGTGTCGTCGACGGGGCGGTCGTCGGGGGTTTTGGGTGTGTCGTGGGCGACGGGCGCGTCGACGGTGAAGGCGGCTTTGGCGAGGTTGTCGCCGGCTTGTGGGTCTTTGGGGTTGGCTTTTGCGGCGCGGGGGACGTAGGTGCTGGTGGCGTAGCCGTAGCGCGTGCCATAGTTGCCGAAGCCGCCCCAGCGGCCGAAGTCGACGTTGTTGACGACGACGCCGAGGATTTTGGCGCCGACCTCGGTGAGGCGGCGGGAGGCGAATTGGATGGGCCCGAAGCGGGTCTTGTCGGGGGTGGCGACGAGGAGGACGGAGTCGGCGAGGTTGGCGAGGACGATGACATCGCCGACGAGGCCGAAGGGCGGGGAGTCGATGATGATGTGGTCGTAGTGTTTGCGGGCCCAGGCGAAGAAGTCGGTGATGATGTTGGTGCCCATGAGGACGGAGGGGCTGATGGAGCTGGAGGCGCGGGAGTAGATGACGTCGAGGTTTTGGATTTGGGTCTTTTGGGGAAGGGTGTCGAAGGCGGCGGGGTCGTTGTGGGCCAGGACGTGGGGGAGGGAGGGGAAGGAATCGTTGGCGCGGCCGAAGATGCCGGCGAGGCGGGGGCGGCGCATGTCGAAGTCGACGACGAGCGTGCGCTGGCCGGATTGGGCGTAGGCGATGGCGAGGTTGGTGGAGGTGCAGGTCTTGCCCTCGGCGGGCTGGGTGGACATGCAGAGGATGACCTTGGTGAGGCCGTGGTAGCGGGGGGAGTCGAGGAGGTTGCGGAGGCCGGCCATGGATTCGGCGTATTGGGAGAAGGGCTCGTCGTGCATGATGAGGGCCACCTGGTTGCGCTGTTTGCGGCGGAGGTGGGGGAAGACGACGAGGGCTTTGAGGCGAAGGCGTTGCTCGATGTCGGTGACGCCGACGAGTTTGTCTTCCATGTGGTCGAGGAGGAGGACGAAGAGGACGCCGAAGGCAAGGCCGGCGACGATGCCGGCGATGAAGACGATGTAGGGATTGGGGCTGGCGGGCTTCTCGGGGGGGAGCGCGGCGCGGATGGGCTTGATGGTGGCGGCGTTTTCGTCGGCCTTCAGGCGGGCGACGCGGGAGCGCTCGCGGATCTCGGCGGTTTTCTCGACCTCGATGGCGCGGGAGCGCTCGAGCTGCTGGAGGGCCATCTCGGCGGAGATGACATCGGTGTCGAGGGAGACGAGTTTGGCGCGGAGGTTGGAGGCCTCCTCGACGATGGGCTGGCGCTGGCGCTCGAGGATCTTGAGCTGTGCCTTGCCGGTCTCGAAGGCGCGCTGGGCGGTCTCGACGAACTGGTCGCGGTAGACTTCTTCCTCGCGGGCTTTGAGTTTGACGTCGGGGTGGTTTTCGGTGAGGCGGGTGAGCATGGTGCGCTTGTCCATGGAGGCGGTTTGCCAGCGTTGGAAGGCCTCGACGATCTCGGAGGAGCGCGGGATGCTTTCGGGGAGGGTGCCGAACTTGGTGGGGTCGTCCTTGATGGAGGCGAGGGCGGCCTGGAGTTCGGTGGCGGCGGAGATGAGGCCCTCGAGCTCGTTGGCGCGGCCGTCGAGGGCGGCGAGGCGGGTCTGGGTGTTCTCGCGCTCGCGGTTGAGGCTCTCGATCTTGCGGGATTTGCGGAGGTTGAGGAGTTCGTCGTCGAGCTGGGCGAGGACGTGTTCCTCGTTGTCGAGCATGGTGGTGAGCCAGGCGACGGCCTGTTCGGAGTCGGCCTTGTTCTGGTCGCTCATGAAGGTTTCGCAGGTGGAGACGTAGGCGTTGGCCAGGTCGGCGGCGAGTTCGGGGTCGCCGGCGGTCACCACCACCTCGACGAGGCGCGAGCGGGGGAGGAGCTCCATCTCGGTATCCTCGCGCAGGATCTTGTAGAGTTCCTCGGTGGTGACGGCGCTGCTGCTGTGCTCGGTGCGGTAGAGGTCGATGACGCGCTTTTGGACGGCGGGGGTGTTGAACTGCTCGCGGCGGGTGTTGAAAACCTCCTGGAGGGGCGAGGCGTTGCCGTAGCCGCCGCCGTTCTCCATGTAGAGCTGGCCGGCGACGAGCGAGCGGCCTTGGACGGACATGGCGTAGTAGGCCGTGGCCTCCCACTTGGTGGGCAACAGCTGGAAGATGACGAACGAGGTGAGGAGGCCCAGGATGAGGAAGACGAAGATGGTCATCCAATGGCTGGAGCAGACGCGGATGATGCGCCCCACGCTCATCGCGCTGCCGCCGACATCCTCCAACGGGTCGCCGCCATAGGCCGCGCCATAGGCCGCGCCATAGGCGCCGCCCGGGTCGCCGTAGGCCGGGTTGGCATAGGCGGGCGCGGAATAGGCCGGTCCGCCGGCAGGCATCTGGTTCGAAGAAAAGCGCTGGTAATAAAGGCTCCGGCCCTTGTGGTCGTTATCCTCGGACATGGCAGTCCCTCTCTTCCTTCCCGCCGGGCCTCAACGCGGCCGCGGCATCCATCCGCCCATGCAGGCGCAGACAATCAAAAACGCGCACAACACCGCCGGGACATGCAGCGGCGTTCCGAACAGCGAGGCCACCAAGGCGCAGAGGACGCCCACGGCGGAGCCCGCCAACACAAAAACATAGCGCAGGCTGTAGTGGCGGCGGTTGCCCTGGCGAAACTCCACCCAGCGCATGAGGCACCGCCCAAAGAGCGCGCCCCCCGGCACCAACAGGAGCACTGTGCCCATCAGGCCGCGCTCCGCCAACAGCCGCAGGAAGTCGCACGGCAGGGCGTCGCCGCCCGCCTTCCAGAGCGCCCAGGCCTGGGAACCCTTGACGTAGAAGCGCGCGTTGTGCGCGAAACCCTCCGGCCCCGCGCCCAACATCGGGTCGCCCCCCAACACGTCGAAGGCCAGCCCCGCGCGGAAGGGCCACTGGTCCCAGAAGACCTGCCAAGCCGCGGAAAGCGTCTCGGGCGTCACGCCGACGCGCGCCAAGGCCGCGCCCGGCACCAACGCCACCCCCACCCCGAAGGCGAAAAGAATCGGCAACATCAGCACGCTGTTCCACAGCAGGCGACGCCCTTGCCCGCCGGCGCGCGTCGCAAAGCCCGCGAAAACCAACCACACCACCCCAAGCACCGCCGTGGCCAACGCGAAGGCCGGCAACCCAAAGGCGAAAAGCCCCATCTCGTTGAGGAAGGCCGACGCCAGCGCCCACGCGCACACCGCGATCCGCCCCTCCAGAAACGTCTCCGCCACGATCCCCAGCGACACACAGAAAAAGAGCAACCACAGCGCCGAGGCCGCGTAACGCCCGCCCAACCACGCGAAAGCCGGCGCCTCGCCCGTCGCCAGGGCAATCAAGCCGCCCGCCACAGCGAGCAGCCCCGTCAGCGCCCCCACCCCAATCAGGAGATAGAGCCGCTGGCCGCGCGGCATCACGGCGCGGATGACCACCACGCACGCCAGCGCGCACAGCAGCCCAACGAAGAAGGCCACCCCCTCGGCCGGCGCCACGGAAGAAGGCAGAAACGGCAACCGCGGGGGCGACCACGCCCACCGCCGCAGCTCGGCCACATAGGCCAGCGTGCGCGGGCCGTTGAGGAGCCCCACCCCCACATAAGCCACCGCCAGGAGCCCCACCCACGTGATCGCATCCGACCGGAAGGCCTGGGCCGCGCGCATCCGCGCCATCCAAAAGCTCTCCCCGCGCAACACCGGCGGCAGGCACAGCGCCATGAGCAACAGCGAGCACGCCGCCCACAGCCCCAGACCCACCGAAAGCGAGGGGGCAAAACAAAGGGTGCCCGCGGTCACCAAGAGGTGGGCAAGCACCCAATATTTGGTCAGCAAAATCCGAAACACGGAAGCGCCACCAAGGCCTTGGCCTTTAGAAGGTGAAGGTCAGGCCGATGTCCGCGCGGAAATCGTCCTTGGACTCGTCGTGACCGTAGTAGTCATACTGGTCGGTCTTCCAAGAGATGGAGCCGGTCAGGAAGAGATAGCGGTTGAACTGGTAGCTGGAGCTGAGCGCCACCTGATAGTAGGTGCGGTCGTTGTCCGAGCCGCCGCGCACGTCCGAGGAGATGTGATCCTCGTAGAAGGCGGCCATGCGCAGGGTGGAGCTGAACTTGTCGGTCCACTGCGCGTTGAGCGCCATCGTGAAGTTGTGCGACCAGACGTAGTAGCAATCGGCCCAGCCGGCATACTCGGCCTCGTAACGGGAGTTGAGCGAGGCGGAGAGGGCGAAGGTGCGGTTGATCCTGTAAGTGACGCCGGCGGTATAGGTGGGGCCATACTCCGTTTCGCTCTTGAAGCCATCGGCGCCATCGAAGTCGTAGATGCCCAAGCCGAACATCACGTTGTAGGAGAGATTCTTGGAGACCTCCGCGTTGATGCCGGTCATGATGTAGTAGGCGAGCGAGGTGTCGCCGTAATCCGGGTCATCCATCTGACCGGTGACCGAGAGGTTCCAGTAGGTGTGCTTGCCAATCGCGCGACCGCCCATGACGCTCACGTTGTAGTTGTCCGTCGTGGAGTTCCAGCTGTTGTCGTAGTCCGTGCGGCTCCAGCCGGCGCCGATCGATGCCTGCCACTTGTCGGAACGGTAACCCAAAGCGGCGTTCACGTTGTAATTGTCGCTCTCGTCCGTCTCGATGCGGGTGGCCAGGGGGTCATCGAGCACCCAGCCCTCGCCGTAGAACTCGTCGTCCTCGGAGTGGACGTAGGAGGCGGAGAGCGAGAGGTTCCAACGCTGGGAGAGTTCGCGGAGCAGGGCGACGCTGACGCCGTAGGAGTCGCTGTCGGCCGCGTCCTTGCTCTCAAAGCCGCGTTCGAAGGTGTAAAAGCCGTTGATGCCGAGTTTGGTGCGGTTACGCTCGAAGTTCAGCGAGAAGCTGGGCTGCACGCGCCAGCCGCCGCCGGATTCCTCGTCGTGGATGGTGTCGCGGATGTTGCTTTCCCAGAAGACGCCCAGGTTGACCTTGGGGAGCAGCGTCCAGCCGTTGCCGAACTTAAAGCCTGGCTCCTTGCCGGGGGCGGCAAGGGCGGTGGTGGCCAAGAGGCACCCGCAGAGAAGCGCGGCGAGTTGTAGGGGCTTTTTCATGTTGCTTGTTCCTCACAGACGGGTCGATCAGAAAATGCGCTGGTTGCCGTAGAGCGGGCTCGGGGGCAACTTCTTCGGGCGCGGGAAGTTCTCGGGGATCTGCTCGTCGATGCCGGCGACGGGCTCGATGGGGCCGCCGAGGCCGGGGAGGGAGACGACGCCGGGGCTCTGGACTTCCCAGTTGTACATGGAGGCCATCATGGCGGCCGTCGTCAGGCCGGAGACGTCGGTGGTATAACGGGAGAGGAGGGGCACCTTGACCTCGACGGTCTGCGCCTCGCCCGCGTCATCGCCCTCGGCGGGGATGGGCGCGGGCTCCAGATAATCGGTGCGGGCGGTAAGGCGCTCGGGCTCGGCGGGGTCGCCCACGGCGGCATCGGCGGCCGCGGCCTGCGCGGCGGCAGGTTGCGCGGCGGCGGCAGGTTGCGCGGCGGCGGCCTGCGCGGCCTGGGAAGCGGGGGCGGCGACGACGTTGGCGGCGTCGGGGTCGGCGGGAGTGGCGGTCACCTCGTCGACGCCGGTGGCGGCGGCGATGACCTCGCGGTTGCCCTGCTCGGAGGCGGCCACGTAGGTGGCGGCGGCGGCCTGGACGGCGGTGGGCAGGGCGGCGATCAGTTTGGGCCGGGTGCGGTCGGGCGAGGCGCTGGCCTTGGTGAAGGTGGCGGCGAGGATGCTCATGCGCACGGCGGGCGAATCGGTGCCGGAGGCCTCGATGTAGCGGGAGGCGCTGGCGACCACCTTGGTGCAGAAGTCGTCATACTGCGCGTCGGTGAAGCCGTTGGTGGCCTGGCCGAAGTTGGCCTCGGCCAAGAGGTCGGCCACGCCTTGGAGCTGGGCGACGGGGACAGTATTGAAGATTTCGGCGATGACGGCGATGCCTTGGGAGGCGCCGGCGCCGGCGATGAGCGCGCGGGCGGCGGAGGTCAGCGCCTGGGTCTTGGCCGTGTCGTCGGCGGGGCTCGTGGCGATGGCCTGGAGCACTTCGCGGGCGTAGGCCTGGCGCTGGTTCTCGGGCTGGGCGGCGATGGCGGGGACGATGGCCTGCGGGGTCAGGTCCTTCTCGGTGAGGGCCGCGCACAGACTGCCGGCCAAAAGAAAGGCCGCGGCCGTAATCATGGATTTGTTCATCGTTTCACTCACTTTCCTGAATTCACCAACAACAGCGTACCAAAAAAGGGTTACCAATTGCTCTCCGGGACGTCCACGACGTCGCCGGGCATGAGCTGGATGTTCAGCTCGGAGGCGCCGTTCGTGCCGATTTCGTCCATGTCGATGACGACTTGCTGCTTGGTGCCGTCGGCCATCTGGCGGGTGACGCGGACGGCGTTTTTGTTGGCCCACATGCCCACGCCGCCGGCCAGTTGGACGGCCTGATAGAGCGTGAGGTCGCGGGTGGCGGGGATGCTGACCATCCCGGGCTGGCCGACGCACCCGGAGACAAGCACCGAGCCGTAGGGCGAGGTGCCGCCCTCGCTGGTGTAGACATAGTCGGCGGAGACTTGCGGGTCGATGTAAAACTCGGCGTAGCGCTTGCGCAGCTCCTTGCGGAACTCCTCAATGGTCATGCCCGCGCACGGCACCGCGTCCACGTAGGGCAGGACGACGTCGCCTTCCACGGAGACTTCCTTGATAGTCTCCTCCAGCACGGACTGGCCGGAGGCGATGACGGAGATGCGCACCTTGACGCCCGCGCGCAGCTGCGGCACGATGACGCCCGGCTTGAGCTCCGCGACGCTGACGCGCGTCGGCCCGCCGGAAGAAAAGAGCCCACACCCGAAGAGGGGAAGCAGGCAGGCAATCATCACTGCAATTCGCAACATACGTTCTCCGTGTTTTTCCCGTTTCCTTAGACGAGAAATCGTCAATAAGGTACCATATTGCCCCTTATGGCGCAAGCACTCTTTTTCACGACCCACAAGATAGGCCCATGCGGCGCGTTTTGACGTGCGCATCCACTAGATATAGTGGTATTTCGCCCAAACGGCGAGTTGGCGTCGGGGCGCTTCGCCTGTGTGTTCGCGCAACGTTACCCCCTTGGAGGGTTCGCCGCAAGGCATTGGCATGACGGTACGCAGGGGGCGGCAGGGGGCGTTTTTCCGGTGCGGGCGGGGGGCGGGGCGGTGTATACTCTCCCTTATGAAAGGAAATGACCGATGAAACGTCTCTGCACTTTGTTTGTCGCCGCGGCACTTTTGGCCGGGGCGCCGTTGGCCGCCGCACCGGCCGCCAAGCCAGACGAGCCAATCGTCATCATGCCGTTGGGCGATTCCATCACGCACGGCTCCGGGCGGGGGGGCTCCTATCGCGGGCCGCTCTTCGACGGTCTGCTCGCCGATGGCTGGAAGGTGCGCGCGACGGGCATTTGGGAGGGTTTTTACGACGGCGCCGACCCGGCGCGCCACCCGCCGCGCGCGCCCGAGTGCCGCCGCCACGCCGGCATGAGCGGCCGCTGCATCGTCACGGGGCGCGGCCGCGAAGGGCTCCTCAACCGCCTGAACGACATTTTGGCCAAGGCCGGCCACGCGGACATCGTCACGCTCATGGTCGGCACCAACGACATCGACGTGGGCACCCCCGCCAACGAGGCCTTCGCCAACTGGGAGCGCCTGGTGGAGACGTTGGCCAAGCGCTGCCCGGACACGTGGCTTGTCGTCTCGCCCATCATCGCGCTCCGGCGCGAGACGGCCGAGGACTACGCCAAGGATTGGCCGCGCCTGGTCTACAACACCAAAATCCTGGCCTACTTCGACGTCACCGCGAGCACCCTCACCGTCAACGGCGAAAAGGTCGATTGCCTGCTCGGCACGCTCAACGACGCCGGCAAGGCGCGCTTCGGCAAAGACGCCAAAATCCGCCTCGCCAGCATGCTCCACGCCATCGGCTTCGCCAAGCCCGGCCAGCCCAACCCCAACTTCCTCGACCGCCTCCACCCCAGGCAGGCCGGCTACGACCGCATGGCCGCCGTCTGGCGCGCCGCCATCGAGCAGATCGTCCCCGAGGGCGACCCGCGCCGCAAGTAAAAGAAGGCTTGGAAGTTTGGAGGCTTGGAGGCTTGGTTCGCCCTTGCGGGCGACGGTCTCGTCATGGACGGGCGCGGGAGCGCCCTGCCAAGCCTCCAAACTTCCAAACCTCCAAACTTCCACCGCCAATCACCGCACGGCGGTGACGGTGTAGCCGGCGGCGGCGACGGCGGCGCGGAGGGCGTCGTCGGCGACGGCGGGGGGCACGGTGAGGGTGGCCGTCTTCGTGGCCAGGTCCACGGACACGTTTTCCGCGCCGGGGATGGCCTCCAGCGCGCGCGTGACGTGGGCGACGCAATGCGGGCACATCATGCCCTCGACGGTGAGTTGCTTGGTCATGGCGTTCCTTTCGGGTTCGGTCGGTCGGGGCTCGCGTCCCTCGGCCTGGCCCCCGGCCCCGGCGTGCGGCAGGCGGGGGCGGAAGCCGCGCAGGCGCAGGGCGTTGGCGACGACGAGGACGCTGCTGCAGCCCATCGCCAGCGCCGCGAGCATCGGGCTCAGGCGCAGCCCCCAGGCGGCGTAGAGGCAGCCGGCGGCCACGGGGATGCCGACGAGGTTGTAGCAAAAGGCCCAGAAGAGGTTTTCCTTGATGGTGCGGAGCGTGGCGCGGCTGAGCGCGATGGCGGCGGGCACGCCCAGCGGGTCGCCGCGCATAAGCACGATGTCGGCGGCCTCGATGGCGACGTCCGCCCCCGCGCCGATGGCAATGCCCACGTTGGCGCCGGCCAGGGCGGGCGCGTCGTTGACGCCGTCGCCCACCATCGCCACGGTCTTGCCTTGGGCGCGGAGTTCGCCGACGATGCGCGCCTTGTCCTGCGGGAGGGTCTCGGCCACCGCGCGCCCCACGCCCACCCGGCGGCGGATGGCCTCGGCGGTCTTCGCGTTGTCGCCGGTGAGCATCACCGTCGCGATGCCCATCGCATGGAGGGCGCGCACCGCGTCGCGGGCGGTGGGCTTGACGGTGTCGGCCACGGCCACGATGCCCAGGAAGCGCCCGCCCTCGGCGAAGAAGAGCGGCGTTTTGCCGGCCTCGGCCAAGCCGTCGCGCAGACGCGCCGCCTCGGGGTCGCGCAGGCCGGCCTCTTCCAACAGCGGCAGGTTGCCCGCCAGGCACGGCAGGCCGCCGACACGCCCCCGCAAACCGCGCCCGGGCACCTGGGCAAAGCCCTCCACCGCCTCCGGCGCCACGCCGCGCCGCGCGGTCTCCTCGGCCACGGCCACGGCCAGCGGGTGCGCGGAGCGGCTCTCGAGCGCGGCGGCCACGCGCAGCAGCCGGGCCGAGCCCACGCCCGCGGCGGGGAGCACGTCGGTGACGGCCGGCTTGCCCCGGGTGAGCGTCCCCGTCTTGTCCAGCACCACCGTGTCCACCGCGTGCGCGGTCTCGAGCGCCTCGGCGGATTTGACGAGGATCCCCAGCGCCGCGCCGCGCCCGGTGCCCACCATGATGGCCGTGGGCGTCGCCAGCCCCAACGCGCACGGGCACGCCACCACCAGCACCGCCACCGCAAAGGTCAGCGCCGTCTCGAGCCCCGCCCCGCACAGCAACCACGCCGTCAGCGTCGCCGCCGCGATCGCGATCACCGCCGGCACGAAGACCCCCGCCACGCGGTCGGCCAGCTTCGCGATCGGCGCGCGCGACGACGTCGCCTCGTCCACCAACCGCACGATCTGCGCCAGCGCCGTCTCCCGCCCCACCTTCTCCGCGCGCATCCGGAACCACCCGCTTTGCGACACGGTCGCGCCGATGACGCGGTCGCCCGGGCGCTTGTCCACCGGGATGGATTCCCCCGTGAGCGCGCTCTCGTCCACCGCCCCCTCGCCCTCGGTCACCGTGCCATCCACCGGGACGCGCTCGCCGGCCTTGACCACCAGCACGTCGCCCGGCGCCACACGCTCGGCGGGAATCACGCTTTCCACGCCATCGCGCACCACGCGCGCCGTCTTCGGCGCCAACGCCGCCAAGGCATCGAGCACCCGCGTGGTCCGGCGCTTCGCCCGCGCCTCCAGCCACTTGCCCAGCGCGATCAACGTGAGGATGGTTCCCGCGCCGTCGAAATACAAATCATCGGCGAACGCCCCCGCCCCCGCCACATCCCCCACCCCAAACGCCAGCGCCATCCGGTAAAGCGCATAGACGCCATAAGCCAACGACGCCCCCGCCCCCAACGCCACCAAAGCCTCCATGTTCGGCGCCCCGCGCGCCAACGTCCCAAACCCCGCCCGGAAGACCCGCCCGTTCGCCGCCGCAACACCCGCCGCCAGCAAAAACGCCGTCAGCGCGTACACCCCCGCCTGCCCCTCCCCCACGAAACACCCCGGCAACGGCCACCCCAGCATTCGCCCCATCGACAGATAAAAAAGCGGCCCCGCGAACGCCAGCGAACGCACAAACCGCCGCCGCAACGCCCCCTCCTCGCGCTCCGCCAGCCCCACCGGAGACGCCCCCCGGCCATCCCCCACCCCGCCCGAAGCCTCCCCCGACGCCCCATCCGACGGCGCCGCCCCATAGCCCGCGGCCTCCACCGCGCCCACGATGGCCCCCACCCCCACCGCGCCCGCGTCGAACGTCACCGTCATCCCATGCTTCAGCAGGTTCACCACGCACTCCCGCACCCCCGGCAATGCCTCCACCGCACGCCGCACACGCGCCGCGCACGCCGCGCACGTCATCCCGCTCACCGCAAACCGCGCCGTCATCCTTCGCTCCCTTGCAACTTGGCAACGCCGGATAGTCTAACACAAGCGCCGAAAAAAGGCTTAGGAGGTTTGGCAGGCCCGGAAGCTCTGCCCCTCACAGCAGGAGCGAGAGCGCCATGATCGCCATCCCCGCGACAAGGCCATAGAGCGAATCGTGCCCCTTGCCATACGCCCGCGAAGCCGGGAGCAGCTCATCGAGGCTGATGAAGACCATGATGCCCGCCACGCCCCCGGAAACCAGCCCCATCAACATCGGCGGCGGCGCAAAAAAGAGCGACCCATGCGCCAACGCCAGCACCGCCCACAGCGCCAACGCCCCCGCCGGCTCCGCCAAACCCGCCAGGCAGCTCCACACAAACGCGCGCCTGCGATCGCCCGTGGCGTAATAAATCGGCACGGAAACGGAAATGCCCTCCGGGATATTGTGCAACGCGATGGCAAACGCAATCACCACGCCCAAATGCGGATCGACCAACGCCGAGAGAAACGTCGAAAGCCCCTCCGGAAAGTTATGGATGGTGATGGCCACCGCCGTGAACGCCCCCATCCGCAGCAGATTGCGCCGCGTCTGCCGCGTGGCCTTGCGGTAAGCACGGCGCTCCGCGGGCGTTGCCTCCGGCCCCGGGCGCGGCCCCAAAGCCGTGTAATCCTGCCGCGAATGCGTCTCGTGCGGGTTCGTCGCGTCAGGCACCAGCCGGTCGATCAGGAAAATCAACGCGATCCCCAAAAAGAACCCCAGCGTCCCAAACGCCTGCGCCGGACGCTCCGCCCACCCCGCGCGCCCGATCTGCGCGAACGCCTCCGGCAAAATCTCCATGAACGACACATACAGCATCACCCCCGCCGAAAGCCCCGTGCACACCGACAGGAACCGCGTGTTCGCCTTCGGCGCGAAAAACGCGATCGCCGCCCCCACCCCCGTCGAAAGCCCCGCCATCAACGTCAAAGCAAACGCCACCAAAAACCGCTCCATCGCGTCCCTCGCCTCAATCCAAACGAACTTCCATCGCTTTTCCCGCAAAAATAACGCACCGCCTCCCCCTTCGTCAAGACTAAACCGCAATCGCCAAAACCACGGCTGGCGACACTGTCGTCCCCACCGTCGCCCCGCAGGGGCGCCCTGTTCGCTGCTCACTGTCCTCTGCCCACTCATTTGCTATACTTAGGGGCATGAAGCGCGGCCCGACAGAGTTTGATTTCGCCTATGCCGTCCGACACACGCAGATCGTGCGTGCGCCGGGACGATTGCTTGACCCGTTTGACCAAACCACCGTCAACTACACGCTTCTGGCCCAACCGATGGACAACCCGACGCAGACGCGTGTGCGCGAGGGCAAGCTGCAGACCTTCCCGCCGCGGATCATCCTGCCGGGCGAACTCTCCACGCAGGAGCTCGAAGGCTTCGGGCCTCAGGCCGGGCAGTATCTGGAGTTTCTCAAACGCCACGCCGCGCGCTTCCGCATCCTGCGCTATTCCTACCGCCTCCGCCGCGAAACCTACTCCGAGAACCTGCTGAACGAGCCGCTGGAAACCGTCCGCGACCGCGCCATCCTGGCCCACGAGCGCCGCAACGACCCCTACGCCGCGCTTGTCGTCGGCGTGGACGAACCGTGGGACGTCTGCCTGCTGCACCTCTTCCTGCGCCTGGTGCAGGCCTCCCTGCCCCGCGCCCTGCACGACATCGAGGCCCGCGAAAAGCAGACCTTCCGCGAAAGTCTCCCCGGCCCCGGCCGCGCGGACATCGAGCGCGCCTTCGCCGCCGCCGCCAAAGACCCCTCGCTCATCAAGCCGCTCGGCAAATGGCTCCGCGAAAAGGGTCTCTTCGAGCTCTACCAGGACCGCTTCTTCGCCCTGATCAAAGACTGATCGCGACGCCAAACCCAAAAACGACAAAACGGGCGGCGGTGACGCCAACGCCACCGCCGCCCAATCGTGCCCCCGCCTCACGCGAGGGCCGCGCACGCCGCGCGTTTACTCCGCGGCCTCGGCCTTCTCGCGGGCGGGCCGGGGAGCCCGCGGCGGGGGCTGCGCCTTGCCGGACTCGATGTCGTCGGCCAGCTGCTGCAACCGCTTGGCGTGTTCGCGCAGACGCGCCGCCTGCTCGGCGGGCGTGCCGGCCGGGCGCCAACGCCGCTCGGGGCGCCGATCGCGGTTCTGGCCGCGCGCCTTCGGGCTGTCCGCCTTGTCCTTGCCCTGCCCCGCGCGCTCACGGCGCGGTTTCGGCCGGGGACGGCAGGCGCACGCCTCGCCGCACGCGCACGTCGCCGCCTGGACCGTCGGCTTGTCGGCGGGCTGGACGGCGGGAGCCGCCTGGGGCCGCGCCACGCACGCGCCGTTCGGGCATTCCTGCGCGGAAGCCGTCAGGGCGAGCAACGCCACGGCGGCGAATGTCAGTGCTTGCTTCATGTCGCACCATTCCTTTCTGTGTATGCTGCGCCACCCACGCACGGGGAACGTCCCCACGCGGCCGCGGCGCGAAATCCTGCCCCAACCCGCCCAAACACGCCCCCACCCCGACCGAAAGCCCCATCCCGGCCAACACCGCCACCACCCCCAACACACGGCGCAACCGCCCAAGCGGCGACGCCTGCCGCGCCGCGCGCCCATCCAGCATCGCCGCCATCTCCGCCACGCACGGAAACGTCAGCGAATACCACACCTGCCGCCCGCGACGCTCGTCACGCACAATCCCCGCCTGACGCAACTGCGCCAAATGCTGGCTCACCGCCGAAAGCCCCCCATCCACACCCTCCGCCAAATCCGCCACGCAACACGCACCCTCCGCCAAACGCTCCACAATCCACAGGCGCGTCGGGTGACCCAACGCCTTGAACACCTCGGCACGCGACCGTAACGACTCCGTCTCTCGCCTGTCCATCGCTTCCCTTCCTTTCAACACTTCAGAGAATACTAAATTATCATCCCCCGCGCAAGCCCCCTTTTTGACTGCATACTTCCGTATGCAGTCAAGCGAACGGAAAACCGTGCACAGCGAACAGAACCGCCCACCAAGCGGGCGACCTTTTAACCTTGCGATTGTCAATTCGTCGTGCAAGCAATTTCGGGGTGCGGGGAGCCGCGCTCCCTGCCAAGGTCAAGGGACAGCGTCCCTTGCGGGGCCGTGGGGCAGAGCCCCACCCTGCCGCAACCAATTGATCTCTTCGAGGTCTTTGTGGTTTTCAGAATCCCGTGCGCGCCGTCAGTCCCGCGCGATTTTCTTGAGCGCGAGGGAAAGCAAGGCAAGATCCGCGGGGTTGACGCCCGGGATGGAGGCTGCGCGCCGAAGCGAATCCGGGCGGATACGCCGCAACTTCTCACGGGCCTCAAAACGCAAACCGCGCACCGCGTCGTAATCAAAGCCATCCGGGATGCGCAACGATTCATCGCGGCGCAAACGTTCGGCCTGAACACGCTCATGGGCGATGTAGCCCTCATACTTCGCGCGAAGGGCAAGTTCCTCCGCCCAATCCGGCGGGACATCCCCCCCACCCCCCCGCCCACCCGCCGCGCCGCCCGGGCGCGTGGCGGCCGCCGCCTCCGCGAACGACACCCCCTCGCGCGCCAACAGCTTCCAACGGCTAAGGCCATTGCCATCCAGATAATCCGCCCGCCAGGCAGCCTCCGTCGCGGCAAGCCAAGCAGCCTCCTCCTCCGCGCCATGCAAAAGCGACGCATCCACCAAACCCAAACGCGCCGCATGACGATGCAAACGCAAGTGGACATCGCCGGGGCGCAAGAGCAAACGCCGCTCCGCGCGCGAGGTAAACATCCGATACGGCTCGTCCGTGCCCTTCGCAATCAGGTCATCCACCATCACGCCGAGATACGCCTCGTCGCGCGAAAGCGTAAGCGGCTCGCGCCCCAACGCCGCAAGCGCCGCGTTCACCCCCGCCAAAAACCCCTGCGCCGCAGCCTCCTCATAACCCGTGGTGCCGTTGAGCTGCCCGGCGATGAAAAGATTGTGGGCAGACTTCACGGCCAGCCGCGCATCCAACCCGCGCGGGTCAATGCAGTCATACTCAATGGCATAGCCGGGCGCCAAAAGCTCCGCGCGCGACAACCCCGGCACCGAACGCACCATCGCCACCTGCACATCGAAGGGCAACGAGTTGGAAAGCCCGTTGGGATAGCACCACGGACACCCCGCCCCCTCCGGCTCGAGAATGACATGATGGCCGCCGCGATCGCCAAACTTCACAACCTTGTCCTCAATGCTGGGACAATAACGCACGCCCTCGCCGGAGATATCGCCGCCATACAACGCCGAATCCGCCAGATGCGCACGGATGATGGCATGCGTCTCCGGCGTGGTATGCGTCCGAAAACACGGCGTCTGTCCCGCCTGCGCACGGCGCACCACCGCCTCCGGCATATCCGAGAAACCCAACTCACCCGCGTTTTCGGCGAGCGGACGATAGGTCGCGAATCCCTCCTTCACGCCCCAAACGGCAGGGTTGGGCGGAATGTTCCACGTGGAACATTCCACATCGCGCTTCTCGTTTCCCGCCACCAAAGCCCGCTGCGCCAAGCGCATCCGCCGCGAAAAAAAGGGCACGGGATCGACTTCCCCATCCTGCGGCTCCAAAGCCGCCCAATCAATCGAGGCATTGAGCAGGCGTGGCGGCGTACCCGTCTTCAGTCGCCGCCACCCCAGTTCGGGAAATGCCGTTGCCAAGGTCGCCCAGAGCGGCGTGGCGGGGCGCGCGTCCCCTCCACTCGGCCGACCCGCGTGGCCGACCCAAACGCGCCCGCCAAGCGCCGTCCCCAAAGTCAGCACCACAAAGCGCCCCCGCATGCAACGGCCATCCGCCAATCGCACCCCGAGCACACGGCGCGGCTCGGCGGCATCCATCACCAAATCCACCGCCAACCCCACCACCGGCGTGAGACACGAAATCCGCCGCGCCACCCCGGCCAGGCGTGCGGAATACCGCGCCTTGTCGCACTGCACACGGACGGCGCGCACCGCGGGGCCGCGCGAGACGTTGAGCGTACGATATTGCAACCCCGTGCAATCCGCGTTGAAACCCATCTCGCCACCCAAGGCATCCAACTCGGCCACCAAATGCGATTTGGCCAAGCCGCCGACCGCAGGGTTGCAGGGCATCAACCCAAGTGCGTCCATCGACGCGGTGACCAGCGCCGTCGCGCATCCCATTCGCGCCGCGGCAAACGCGGCCTCGCACCCGGCGTGCCCGGCGCCAACCACCAAAACATCGAAACATCCCATGTCTTTCATACTGAAATCATATCACATTTCACCCTCGAAAAAGCCCCGAAAAAGGACGGCACATTCGCGAGTTATCGGCACTGTTCCACGTGGAACACACAAGTTATCAACAAGTTTGCCGACAACACTTATCGACAACCTGTCAATAACCCGTCAATAACCCGCCAAAACCCGCTCCAGAACTTGCTTTTGCCACAGGCTCACTTGTTGAAAAACCGTCAATCGATTGTGTAAAAAGAGTTGTTGAAAAGTTGTCGGCAAGGTGTAATAATGGTGGGGTTTTCAACAGGTTTTCAAGGTTTTCGAGAGGATTGTTGACATGGCGAAGGAAGAGACCAAGGCGGCGGCGTTATGGCGTGAGATCTTGGAAGAGTTGAAGGCGATTTTGACCGAGGTGACGGTGCTTCGTTATTTTGGCGGCACGGAGGGGTTGGCGCTTCAGGACGATGCGTTGGAGGTGGCGCTTCCGGAGGACAAGGACGCGGCGCAGTTGGAGCCGTTCGAGGCGTTTGTCTCGGCGGCCTTGGCGAAGTTTGGCAAGGGGGCGGTTTCGCACGTGCGTTACATCAAGCCCACGCCGCCCGAGGAGACGAAGGCGCCGCGCGTTCGGCGGGGTGGGGAGGATGACGACGGCGGGCTGTTGCCGAACCTGACCTTCGCGAACTTTGTGGAGGGGCCCGGCAATCAGTTCCCGCTTGTGATGGCCAAATACGTGGCGCAAAACCCCGGCAACGAGGCCAGCCACACCAATCCGCTCTTTATGTATGGCCCCACGGGCGTGGGCAAGACGCACCTGCTCCATGCCATCGGCAACATGGCCCGCGAGGTCAACCCCAATCTGCGCGTGCTGTACACCACCAGCGAACAGCTGATGAACGAGTACATGCGCCAATGGTCCACCGGCCCCAACCAATCCTCAGACAACATCAAGGAATCCTTCCGCGAGAAGTATCGCACGCCCGACATCCTGTTGGTGGACGACATCCAGTACATGGCCGGCAAACAGGGCCTCCAAACCGAGTTTTTCAACATCTTCAACGCGCTCAAGGACGCCCGCCACCAGATTGTGATGACGAGCGACCGTGCCCCCACCGAGATCCCAGACTTGGTGGACCGCTTGGTCTCCCGCTTCCAGAGCGGCATCACCGCCGACGTGGACATCCCCGCCTACGAGACGCGCCTGAACATCCTCTTGCTGAAGTTGCGCGCCTATCCGGATGTCACCCTCAGCAAACCCGTGATTGAGTTCATCGCGCAGCGCGTCAGCAGCAGCGTCCGTGCGCTCGAGGGTGCCCTTGCCACCACCATCAACTACGCGCGCATGTTCCCTGGCAACGCCGAGAGCGCCGTCACCGTCGAAATCCTGGAAAAGACCATCCTCCGCAACTACATCCAGCAAGAGGAGGCCATGCTCCGCCTCACCTGCGCCGACATTCAGCAAGCAGTCTGCGACCAATTCAACATCAACCTCGACGAGCTCGTCGGCAAGAGTCGCGAGAAGAAGATTGCCGCGCCCCGTCAGCTGGCCGTCTTCCTCTGCCGCAAGCTCACCACGGCCTCCACCACCGACATCGGGCGCGCCTTCAAGCGTAACCACGCCACCGTCCTCTACTCCTCCGCCACCGTACAAACCCTCTACAAAGACGGCGACCCGGAAACCTCCCTCGCCCTCAAAGCCATCGTCGAGCGCCTTGGGCGCACCATCGGCGACCTCAACTGAACGGACCCCGCAATCCCACGCGGGCGACGACCCGGGCGCACCCCCACGCGGCATGCGCCCGAGGAAGCGTCATGGACAAGACCGGGAAGGAACATCAAACCGTGGACGACCAACCGAAGAAACCTGACAAGCGCATCATGATTGGCGCGACCATCACGACCATCCTCTTCCTCATACTTGTCATCCTTATCATCGAAGGATTGATCAGAACCATCTTCTTCTGACGCAACACAAACACCCCAAACAAAAACCGCAATCCCACGCGGGCAACCCGGGCGCACCCTCACGCGGCGTGCGCCTTTTTTTTTGCCCGTGGCCTTGCCCCGCCTTGTCCCCGCGCCGTCACCCGCCGCCGGGGTGGGGTGGGGCGCCCCAAACACGACCTTGCCAACAACCTGTTGATAACCCTGTTGAAAACGTGATTACAACCCATGCGCGACACCCCCGCGAACCATCAAGAAAACCACCGAGACGACAAACAGTTATGCACCGCGCGCCAAGCCGTTGCGTAAAAATAACGATAAGACCCGAAATGAATTGTGCGCGAACATAACCCACTTTTCAACATCTTTCGACCACTGCCCCGGACTTTTTCGCCAGCCGGTTTTCAACAACCCCCGCCGCACTCGGACCCTGTTGAAAAAGTTGTTGAAAGCCACCAACGACCTGTCCATAACCCGCCACTTTTCAACAGGCCGCCACCCGCCCACAGGCCGCCGCCCCAAAATCCCGCCGCTCTATGAACAATCCATCGACAGGCCATTGACAGGAAAAATCGCCCTAAGCCCTTGAAGCATCAAACCAAGCCGCACGTTTTCCACACTTTCGACAATTCTACATCATCGACATTTCATTCTTTTCTTATCTTGTCAAAGAAAAAGCCGTGCGGGATTTTGCTCGGCGGGGTGGGGGAAAGTTTGTTACAATGTGGGCACATGAGGAGTTTGCAATGAAGTTTACCGTCATCCGTAGCCGCTTTCTTGATTTGCTGTCCAACGTGCAGAGCGTGGTGCCCGGCAAGCCCTCGCTGCAGATTGTCGCGAACGCGTTGATCGAGGCGCGCGAGGATGGCATCCTCGCGCTCACGGCCACCGACCTGGACGTGACCGTCTGCGCGAACCTTGCCGCCGACGTGAAGGTGGACGAGCCCGGGCGCACCACGCTCCCCGTCCGCCGCCTGGTAGAGCTGCTCCGCACCGCGCCCGAGGGCGAGATCCAGTTTGACATCGACGCCGACAACGTCGCGCGCGTGATCACCCCCGCCGCGAAATACCGCCTCATCGGCCTTGACGCCCAGGCCTTCCCCACCATCAAAGAGCCCGACGAGACGGCCCACTGCTTCACCATCGACCGTGCCGTCTTCCGCGAAATGCTCCGCAAGACCGCCTACGCCGCGGGCAAGGACGAGACCCGCCGCGTCCTCACCGGCGTCCTCCTCCAATTCGCCGACGGCAAGCTCACCATGGTCGCCACCGACGGCCGCCGCCTCGCCCTCGTGGAGCAAGAGCTCGACTTCCCGCCCGAGAGCGCCTGCGACCTCCTCCTCCCCGCAAAGGCCCGCGGCGAGCTCGCCCGCCTCCTCAACGGCGAAGGCCCCATGCGCATCTACGGCCAAAAAGGCCAAATCGTCTTCGACTGCGGCACCTTCCGCCTCTACAGCAAGCTGATCGACGGCGTCTTCGCCAAATACCAGGCCGTCATCCCCACCGCCTGCGACGAACGCGTCTCCGTCAACCGCGAGGAACTCATCGCCTCCATCCAGCGCGTGGACATTATGTCCAACGAAAAGGCCAACTCCGTCCGCCTCTCCTTCGCCGAAGGCGCCCTCTCCCTCAGCTCCAGCAATGCCGAGATCGGCGATGCCAGCGACGTCCTCCCCATCAAATACGCCGGGCGCCCCATCAGCGCCGCCTACAACCCCGACTTCCTCCTCGACTGCCTCCGCAATCTTGACGCCGACGAAGTCACCTTCGAGCTCACCGAAGGCCACGCGCCCTCCGTCATCAAATGCAACGGCATTCCCTTCCTCTACGTCATCATGCCCATGCGCCTGGCCACCGTCTAAGCACCCAGGCAACGCAAGGAACCCCAAAAAAGGCGCCCGGAGCACCCCCGGGCGCCTTTTTTGTCCCCCATCCCCCGCCCCGCACCCAAACTTTCGACAGCCTTATCAACGGTTGTTTATAACCCCTCTCCGCTCTCGACAAGGTTATCGACACTCCGTCGATAACCTTGTTAAAAGCAAGACGACATTATCGACAACCGTTGATAAGGCTGTTGAAAACCCCACATGCCGGCCACCGCGTGCCCCGATCCGGCGATGGATTTATCAACCTGTGTTGATAATCCTGTCGAAAGCGTTGATAATTGTCCCCGCGTCCCCTTCGCCCACCCGCCATCACCCCCGGTTTTCAATGGCGACTTGTTGAAAACCTGTTGAAAACCGCCTGCCCACGATTGCCCCCGGAAGCGTCCTTTCAATCTATACAAGGGGTCATTTCCCGGGATGCGCCGTACCTCGCACCGAGACACGCCGTATCTCCCCCCGTGTCCCGCCGCGCGACTTATCAACAACCTCGTTGATAACGCCCCTTTTGGAAGACGTGCCAAACGTCCCTTGGAAATCAAATCATCTTTTTGAGTCGCGTGTGGGGGGGATTGTCGACAGACCATCGGTGGGTTGCCGTCGGCGGGATTGCCGTTGTTTTGGAAACCGGGATGGGGACAACGGCTTAGTCTGAGAGTTTGGCGCGGAGTGCGGCAAGCCACGCGGGCGGTGCATCCGGGGCATGGAAGTGGGCGTCGAAGAGCGGATGGAGCGTGGTGTAGGGGAGATGGCGCTCGAGGATGGCGCGGAGCATGGCGGTGTCGAGCGGGATGATTTTCATGCCCACGATGCTTTGCGTCCCATCCGCGTTGTAGTATTGATAATCTTTTCGGCTGCGGAAATCGGAGACGACGTTTGGGTGAAGCGTCGTCGCGACAAAGAGTGCATAAGCGGTGGCGCCCGGGTGGGTCAGCAGATAGTCGCCAAGATGGCGGGAGACCGGCTCCATTTCCATGCGCCGTTGGGTGTCACGCTCGGCGAGCGTGCCCTCGAGCAAGAGCGTGTGAGCGGGGTAGTGGGGCGGAAGCGCGGCATATTGCCAGACGATGTCCGCCCGCCCTCCGCCGGCATGCGTTTTTGGCAGGAAGTCCGCATCGAGCGAAACGCCCACATAATCCAGGATGTCGCCCCGGCGTTCGCTTACGTAATACCAGGCGATGGCCAAGAGATATTCGAAGATTGTCGGCACATCGGCTTCCTTTGAGACGCGTCGACGCACTTCCGCGTCGTTCGCTCGGTTTTCGAGCAGGGCCAGGAGTTCAATCACCGCTTCGCGTGGGAAGGAACGGTCGATGCGCGCGATGAAGGCTTCGGCGCGTGTTTTTCGGAGGACGGCTTCCAGACCGCCCTCCGCTTCGATGGCCTCGCGGGTACGCCCCGTCGCGGCGCGAAAGAGTGTGTCTTGGCCGGGAATCGATTGGCCTTTCAGGATGGTTTCGAGAGGACAAGTCTGGGGCAATGCGGCGCAGGCGCTCCAGGCATGTGTTTCCAACCATGGGGCGATGGCATTGGCGAAGGAGGCCGCAAGCGGCGTCAGGCGCACCTTTCCCTCGCTGAACCGCACCGTGTCGCTCAACCCGAAATAGCGGCGGTTGAGGTCGGCATAATCGTCCAACAACGCGAAGGCCTTGAAGCGGTGCAAGAGCGTGAAAAAGGCATTGCGAAAAACGCGCTCGTCCTGTGCTCCGAAGATTGGACGTTCGCGTCGCAACCGTTTGCCATCCGCGAAGAAGTACTCGCGCCAATAGTTCTTTAATCTGCAGTGGCCGAGAGCGCGGTCAAAGCTTTTGATCGCTTGCGTGTCGTTCGCCCGGGCATGAACGAGCGCCCATAACGTTTCATAGACGGCGAGATAAGACGCATCGTATGTGGATCCATCACGATTGAGTCCCGCTTGCAAGATGGTATGCGTGTCGATTGTGCGCGCATTGACGAATGTCTCGCGTGCCTCGCGCAATCCTTCCAGATCCGCAAGGATGGCATCGACCGTTTCCGCCACGTCAATCGCTTGCCCGGAGGTTAGCCGGGCGACGATGCGCGCGGTGATTTCGCGGTTTACGCAAAGCGGGAGGAGGCGCGCGAACACATCCCACGAAACTTCTCCCACGGTGTTGAGCACGTGCAACAACAGCACGTAGGGGCGGACGCACCAGTCTTTGCTTTTGCGCTTTGAGCATTTGAGCAGTTGCAGGAAGTAAATCCACGCGTCGCGCGAGAGATCCAGCAGGTTGCCGTCCGACGCGAAGTCCCCACTTTGTGCGACCTTCAGGAGCGTCTCGCCGGCGGGCGTCAGGCGGCGGTTGTCATCGATCAAACCGAGTTCGCAAAGCCCGGATGTCTTCTGACGAGCATCTTTCGCAGGATTTCCTGCGTTTCCGGATAGGAAGCCGTGCGCCTTCAGGTAACCGTAAAAATGTTCCTGCAACGCGGGGTTGGCCTGCCATTCCCTGCCCTGGTTTTCCGGCATGGACCAGAAGGCATTCAAGAGCAAGAGTTGCCGTTCGATGGCGCAGGCCATTTCCTTCCACCGCAGGCTGGTCGTCCCCATGTTCCAACAAAAACTTTTATATGAGGCCATGGCTTTCTCAATCAAACCTTGTTTAGGATGAGCACTTCGCGCGCGTCGTTGGCGGCTTTGCGGCGGTAGTTGGCGTTGGAGTAGTCGCGTGCGATTTCCACCACGCGCAACGTGTCGGCATGGCGCGTCAGCCAGTCGCAAAGCAAATCGTTGCGCCGGTTGTTGGCCTCGGTCACGTTGGAGAGCGCGAAGCGGCATCCTTGCGCATGCAACCGCTCCAGCAACGCCAGGAGATCGGTCTCGTCGCGTGTTGTCCACCCTCCGTTTTCGTTGTACGAAGCCGTGGTCACCAGGTAGGGCGGGTCGGCGTAGACGAAGTCGCCGATGCCCAGGGGCGATAGGTCGAAGCCTCGGAAGTCGCCGGCCTCGAACGTGAAGGCGCGTTCGTGCAAGCGGCGGATGAACGCACGCAATTTGCGCTCCATGCACGCGTTGAAGTCGCGTTTGCCGACCGGCAGGTTGAAAGCGCCCTGCGCGTTGAAGCGGATTTGGTTGTTGAAGGCATGGACGATGAGCGCGTAGAGCGCGATTGCCTTGTCCGGCGTTCCCTCTTGCAACGTGGCATAGTGGGTGCGCAAGCGTGAATAGGGCGTTTGGTTGAACGTGCCAAGCCCCGTGTTCGAATCGCACCCATAGGCCGCGTAACCCCTCGTCGCGCTGTCGGAAAAGCCGAACCACGCCAACAGTTCGCGCAACATTTGCACAAAGTTTTCCTCGGGCGTGGTTTGCAGGGTTTTCAGGAGGTCAATCAACGGCACACAGGCATCGCGGCCAATCACGCGTTCGGCTACCATGTTTGCCCCCACGTTGAAGCCGCCGCAAAAGAGATCCACGAATGTGCGGCACCGCGTGGGGAAATGCGGCGACAGTTGCGGCAGGATGCGGAACTTTCCGCCGGTGTAGTTCAGCGGCGAGGCCACAAGAGGCTCGTGATGACAGGTGCAGAGGAAGATGCGCTCGGCGTTGTCGGCATGCGAGGATTTGCCGGCGGAGAAGGCTTTGTGGGCGATGTTGAAGATTTGCACGTCGCCTTTTTGGCGCAGCGCGGCGAGGATGGCTTCGTCGCTCAACTTCGCGTTCGAGCGAACGTTTCCCTTTTCGCCCATGTTGTTGTAGGTCAGGATCAGGTATTTCGCCCGGAGCGATCGCACCAGCTCGGCGAAGGCTTGGGGCGCCTTGCCTGTGCAGTAATCGCTTTTCAGCGCCGAGCGATCCATCTTGCGCGCCACGCCCTCTACCGGGGGTTTCTCCCATCGCGCGATATTTTCCAAGACGTGGTAGGCATCGGAGTATTGTCGCGAATTGTAGGGTGGGTCCATGAAAACGATGTCCGCCACCAATCGCTTGGCCAGTGTGTTGGCATCTTCCGAGACGATTGTGTTGTCCGGCCGCACGGGCGGCGGGTTAGGCAGACGCAGGCGCAACTCGCCCCGGAAATCGGCCGTTTTTCGGAAGGCATCATAGTGCCCGCACGTGTTCGCGATGCGATCCATCGCGTAGAGCAACGAGGCGACAAGCAACGCGCGCTCGCGTCGGTTGATCTCGCCGGTTGCGAAGCGCACCTCGATGTCCTCGCGGATGGCCCCGATTTTGCGGCAGACCGAACGCGAGAAGTAGGTGTCGGCGAAGTTTTCGCTCACGTAATTCTCTTCGGTCGGCGTCCAGGCGTTGTAGCGCCGAACGAGTGCCGCCACCTTGTCGCGCGACCACGCCTCGCCCGAGAACCATGCCTCGTGGCAAACCGTGTTGCAATGGAGTAAATCGTTCACTGTTAGCCGCATATCCGTGAAGGCTGAGGCCACCGCCCCCGTCCCCGCGAAAATATCCGCGAAGGATTCCGCCCCTGGGCAATGCTCCCGCACAATCGCCCGTATTGCATCCAGCAACTTGTATTTGTTTCCCAGGTAGCGTCGGTTGTTGATGTGGAGCGGCTCCAAGTCGTTCGCATCCTGCCGCCAATCGTCTTCCGCGAACGGCAAAGGCGAAGCCTCCCATGCGCGGGACGCGTTGCCCCGCATCTTTTTGCAATCGTCATCGGCGTTTGACCGCGCCGTTTGTGTCGCACCTGCACCCATGCGCGACAGTATACCACACGGTGCCGTGGCAAAACACGTCGCAAAGACGTGGGGCGGTGTGGTATACTGTGCGTGTGCGTCGGGCGGCGGCGTGTTTGCCGGCGGCGCGGCGTGTTTTGAGCAAGGTAGGTTTGCGATGGGCAATCCGTTGGATGAGGTGACCGGGCCGGTGAACGAGGCGGGGCGTGAGGCGCGTGTGATCGAGCGGCAGCTGCCGATCACGATTGGGGTTGGGTCGTTGGTGTTCGAGGCGGCGGTGTATGCGTCGGGGTTTGTGGCGGCGGCGGCGGTGCAGTTTTTGGTGGGGCCGGATTGGCCGGGGTGGGCTTTGCGTTGCTGTGGGTGGCGGCGTTCGGGCCGGCGGCGGCGTATGCGGTGATGAAGATTTTCGCGCGGAATTATTTCATGCAGTTGGCGCAGAGCATTCAGGCGAGCGCGTCGACGATCGGGAATTATCAGGAGCAGCGGTTTGAGATCCTGAAGAATGTGGCGGGGCTGGTGCGGCAGTCGATCGATTTGGACAAGGAGGTGATGGCGGCGGTGGCGGCGTATCGTGGCGGCGGGCGCGGGGCGGAGGGGAACCTGAACGCGAACGACGCGGCGCTTTCGCTGGGGTTTGGCCGTCTGTTCCCGCAGGTGGAGGCGTATCCGGAGCTGCGTGCGCACGCGCAGATCGCGGAGGCGATGCGGCAGAATGGTTACTTGCAGCGTGAGATCACGGCGGCGCGGGATTTGTACAACCAGAAGGTGCTGATTTGGAACACGGAGGTTTACAGGTGGCCGGTGAAGCAGATCGTGGCGGCGCGGCAGGGGTTCACCACGAAGATTCCGTTCTCGGTGTCGGGCGAGACGTTGGCGCAGTCAAAGGGGACGTTTTTCTGAGGCATCGATTTCGAACCGCAAAAGGCGCAGAGGACGCAAAGGGAGCGTGGGCGATGGGGCACGAGGAGGTGTTGAGCCCGGTGGACGATTATCGCACGCGATTTCGGGCGGCGTTTGCCAACGATTTGGTGGCGGTGTTTGAGGGGTTGTTTCGGCAATCGGGGGTGGATGTGGGGGCGAATCGGGCTTCGGTGCGGGCCGTTCGGGGGTTGGAGGCGGCGATTGCGCGGCTGGAGCGTGGGGCGCGGGGGTGGCAGGGGGTGCGGTTTGCGCTGACGTTGGTGGCGATCGGGGTGGGGGCGATTGCGTTGGTTTGGGTGGTGCAGGAGGTGATGGTGGAGGATTTCGGGGTGTCGCGTGGGGTGGGGGTGTGCGCGTTTTTTGGGGTGGCGGGGGTGTTGGGGGCGATTTTCGGATGGGTCAATCCGCGTCTGCGCCGATGCGACGCGGTGATCGAGGCGCGGCGGCGGGCGCTTCGGGAGCGGCAGGCGGCTGCGTGGCGGACGGTGGCGCCGCTGAACCGCCTTTTCCGGTGGGACACGTTGGCGGAAATCGTGATGCGGACGTTGCCGATTTTGGCAATCGACCGCTATGTCTCGCGGGCGCGGGTGCGGCAGTTGGCTGAGCGGTTCGGGTGGCGCCCGGCGCCGGACGAGGCGACGTCGGTGGTGGCGTGCCAGAGCGGGGCCATCAACGGCAACCCATGGGTCATCGTGGACACGCTGACGCAGGAATGGGGTACCAAGCGCTACGAGGGCACCCGGGTGATCACTTGGCGCGAACGCACGACCGTCACCGGCCCCAACGGCCGCCCGCAAACCCGCTGGGTCGTGCGCACGCAGACGCTCCACGCCTCCGTCGAGAAGCCGATCCCCGTCTACCGGCGCCGCAAAAAGCTGGTCTACGGCAACGAGGCCGCGCCCGACCTCCATTTCTCGCGCGTGCCCAACGACCTGGCCGACGCCGATGGTTTCCTCGACAAGTTGAAGCTGAAGCGCGCCATCGACAGATTGGAGGACCGGAGCCGCGACCCGGGCGACCCGTTCACCATCCTCGACAACCGCGTCTTCGATGCCTGCTTCGCCGCGACCGACCGCGACAACGAGGTTCAGTTTCGCCTCCTCTACACCCCGCTCGCCCAGCAGGAGACGCTTAAACTGTTGCAGGACAGGACGTTCGGCTACGGCGACGACTTCACCTTCGTCAAGCACGGCACGCTCAACCTGCTGGCCAGCGACCATCTCGACGCGCTGGACATCGACGCCGCCCCGCAACATTTCCGCCACTACGACCTCACCGACATCCGCAAGCGCTTTCTGGATTATGGCGTGGACTTCTTCCGTTGCCTCTACTTCTCCTTCGCGCCGCTCCTCTGCATTCCCCTCTATCAGCAGCACCGCAACTTCCGCGACGTTTACGCGGGCGTCATCGACAGCGGCGAGGCCGACCCCCTCGAGCACGAATCGCTCGTCAACGCCCTCGACGAGGCCTGCTTCCGCCCCAAAGGCGCCGACACGCGCTGCATCCTGAAGGTCACCCTGGCCGCCCAAACCGGCGAGGATGCGCTCCTCACCGTCGTCGCGCACGCCTTCCACGGCCACGCGCACAAAGACGTCGTCTCCGTCCTCGGCGGCGACGGCCGCTGGCACGACGTGCCCGTCCCCTGGGTGGAATACCGCCCCATCTCCCGCACCGTCACTCTGCCCGTCTGCGTCGCCGGGACCGCCGACCCGGCCGCCTGCGCCGCCGCCCTCGGCACGCCCGAATGGCGCGCCCGCCTCCGCGCCCTCAAGGCCGGTGCCCGCGCGCCCTTCTTCCGCCGCGGCCTCGTGGCCTTCCCGAAACCGTGAAGCGGGGCCGGTGGACGGAACGCCCGGCGCGACGGGCAAACTTTCGATCCGCCAAACGCCCGAGCCGCCGATATGGTACAATGGCGGCATGAGAAGGTTTTTGTTTGGCGTTGTTGCGTTGGCGGCGGGCATGTGCCTGGCGGCGGGGCCGGTCATCGATGTGCGCGTGGAGGGCGTGGCGCGGCAGTCGCTGACGCTGCGGGCGCAGGGGAGCGGCGCGGGCGGGGCGGCGTTCGTGGGGACACTGCGGAACGATTTGCTGCGCAGCGGGCGCTATCGGCTCACGGAGGGTTCCGGCCAGGTGCGCGTGGAAGGCACGGTCTCCGGCGCGGGCGGGACGGCGCAGGACGTGACGGTGAATTGGCCCGGGAAGCGTTTCGCGTGGGCGCGCGGGGCGGCGACGGCCGAGCAGTCGCGCCGGCACGCGCACGAGCTGGCCGACGCCATCGTGCAGGCCACGACGGGGGAGCGCGGCATGGCGCAGAGCCGCTTCGCGATGGTGGCGAAGACGGGCGTGCGGCGCGACGGGACGGCCATCGAGGATCTCTACGTGTGCGATTACGATGGGCACAACCTGCGGCGCGTCACGCGCGACGGCGCGCCCATCGTCGGGCCGCGTTGGGCCGCGAACGGCCGCGAGATCTATTTCACCAGCTATCGGCTGGGCTACCCGGCGGTGTTCGTGGCGGACGTGGCCTCGGGCGCGGTGCGGCAGTTGGCGGCCTTTCGCGGGCTGAGCACGGGGGCGGTGCCCTCGCCGGCGGACCCGGGCAAGGTGGCGCTCATCCTCTCGCACCAAGGCAACCCGGAACTCTACGTGATGGACGTGGCGACGAAGCGCCTGACGCGCCTGACGGAGACGAAGCTGGCGGCGGAGGCCAGCCCCAGCTGGTCGCCCGACGGCCGGCAGATCTGCTACGTCTCCGACCGCTCCGGCTCGCCGCAACTCTATGTGGTGGACGTGGCGACGAAGGCGACGCGCCGCCTGACCCTGCGCGGCGGCGAGAACGTCCAGCCCGACTGGGGCCCCAACGGCATCGTCTTCGCCACCAAGCGCGGCTGCCCCTATCGCATCGCGACGATCGACCCGGCCAAGGGCGAGGACTCCGTCCGCTTCCTGACCCCGGTGAACGAGCAGTACGAATCGCCCTCGTGGGCGCCCGACGGCCGCCATGTGGTGACGGCGCGGACGCAGGGCAGGCAGAGTTCCGTTTGGGTGCTGGACGCCGCCGAGGGCGGCGCGGCACCGTACCAACCCTTTTCCGGCGCGGGCACGCAGTGGCTGAACCCGGCGTGGAGCAAATAAGAAGGAGCACAGACAGATGAAACAGTCGTTTGCAATCTTGGCGTTGGCGGCGTTCGCCGTGGCAGTCTGCGGTTGCGCCACAAAGTCCGGCAAGGCCGGCGCGGGCGCCGACGCGGATTATTACGGCGCGGGCGCCGGCGATGTGGCCGTCGACCCCAACGCGGCCGGCTATGACCCCAACGACCCGAACGTGGGCGCCTTTGCCGACCCCGCCGCCGGCACGGGCAACTTCGAGGACCGCTACACGCGCATCAGCGACGCCGGGCTCGAGCCGCTTCTCTTCACCTTCGACAGCTACACGCTGCCCACCGACGAGCTGGCCAAGGCCGACGCGGCCGCGCAGTATCTGCTGAACAATCCCCAGCACGTGATGATCATCGAGGGGCACTGCGACGAGCGCGGCTCGAATGAGTACAACCTCTCCCTCTCGGAGCAGCGCGCCGGCGGCGTGCGCGACTACATCGTGGCCTACGGCATCGACCCGGCGCGCATCCAGACCCGCGCCTTCGGCGAGGAGAAGCCCGCCGACCCCGCCCACACGGAAGAGGCCTACCGCCTGAACCGCCGCGCCGAGTTCGTCCCCTACAAATAACGCATGGCCGCGCCGACCGCGCCCCGGGTGCCCACGCGCCCAGGCGCGGGTTTGGCGTGCCCACGAGCCGAGAAACCCATGTCGTTCACCGAAACCCTCGTCATTCTCGTCGTGGCCATGATTGTGCTTGGGCCGCGCAAACTCCCCGAGGCCGCCCGCAAGCTGGGCCGCTGGATGGGCATGGTGCGCCGCGCCGGCGATGAGTTCAAACGCCAGATCATGTCGATGGACCAGGCCGTGGAGGACAACCTCAACACCGCCGCCGGCAACCTCGACAGCCTGGTGCCCAACGACGAGGAACTGGCCAAGCAGGTGAACGACACGCTTGACGAGGTGGAGAGCGCCTACGGCGCGCCCCCCGCCTTCACCACCGACGAGATGTGGGAGCGCGAGCAAGTCCCCGGCGGCATCCTCCCTGACCCGCCCGAACCCGAGGCGACGCCCGCGCAACCCGCCGCCAAGGAACCTGCCCCCGCGCCGTCCGCGCCCGCCGCCCGGCAGGGTGGGGGAGGCGCCCCCGCGCCCGCCGAGACCACGGCCCCGCGCCTGGTCGGCCTCGCGCCCACGGCGGCGCCCGCCGCCGCCAAGGAGGTGCGCCGTGGCTAAGCGCACTCGCCCGCCCAAGGATGCGCCCGGCCCCACGCCCCCGCCGGCCGCCAAGCCCGCCATGCGCAACCGCTTCGCGCGAACCTTCAGGCAGCTCTTCACCGAGACGGACGAGGATCGCCTCCACGAGGACGAGCTCGACCCGCCGCGCCCCTTCATCGAGCATTTCATCGACCTGCGCGATTGCATTGTGCGCTGCGCCCTCTCCTGGGTGGCCGCCATGTTGGTCATCGCCCCCTTCGCGCCCAAGGTCATCGCCTTGCTCCAGCTGCCGTTGCGCTCGGCGGGGCTGGAGGGAAAGGTCTCCGTGCAGGGGCTGGAGGTGGGGACGGGCTTCTCGGTCTTCATGACCACGATGCTCTGGGGCGGCACGATCCTGGCGCTCCCGGCGCTCTTCTACTTCATCGCCCGCTTCGTCTTCCCCGGGCTGAAGCGGCACGAGCGCAACCTGATCCTCTTCACGCTCGGCGCGGGCGTCTTCCTCTTCCTTGGCGGCGTGTGGCTCTGCTTCAGCTTCACGCTCCGCTTGGCGCTGGAGGCGCTGATGGCGCTCAACGTCTGGATGAACGTGCCCACCGAAATCCTCCGCGCCGACGCCTACATCGGCTTCGTTCTCAAGATTCTGCTCGCCTTCGGCCTGGCCTTCCAGTTTCCGCTCATGCTGCTGGCACTCGGCTGGCTGGGCATCATCAGCGCCGCGAGTCTGCGCGCGCACCGTGGCATGGCCATCATCCTCATCTTCGTCGTCGCCATGTTCCTGACGCCGCCCGACCCGCTCTCGCAGATCGTCATGGCCGTGCCGATGTGCATTCTCTACGAACTCACCGTCTGGCTGGTGCGCCTGCGCGAACGCCTCGCCAACGACCCGGAGTGACACAACCATGGGCTTCGAATCCGGCACCCTCTCCTTCCACGCCTTCACCCTCCCCCGGCCGCTCGACCCCACCGACATCGCGCGCTTCGCCGCGCGCGCCCTCCCCCCCGTCAAGACCCTCACCGGCGATCAGCCCATCCACGGCTGGGCCGGCCCCCTGCACGCCCTCGACACCGATCTCACCGAGGAACACTGCTGGCGCGGCGACTGGCTCTGGTTCGCCCACGTCACCGCCCGCAAACAGGTCCCCCCCAGCTACCTTCGCGCCTCCATCCTCGCCGAGCTCGAGATCGAGCGCCGCGCCCGCGACGTCGAGATCCTCCCCCGCGCCGCCAAGACCGAGGTCCGCGAGCGCGTCACCGAGGCCCTCCTCCACGACGCCCAGCCCGCCTTCGCCTCGATGGAATGTGCCATCGACCTCCGCCGCCAGCGCCTTCTCGCCACCGCGCTCAACGACAAATCCCTCCAGCTCCTCTGCCCCTTCTTCCGCGAGACCGCCGGCGTCATGCCCGCCCTCGTCTGCCCCGAGACCGCCGCCTCGCGCCTCCGCGGCATCGACCCCAACGCCCTCGACCGCCTCCCGCTCACCCCCAATCCCGACTGCCCCGCCCCCACCCAAGTCACCCTCGGCGCCGAGTTCCTCACCTGGCTCTTCCACCGCTGGGAACGCCAAAACGCCACCTTCGATTTCCAGGACACCCGCTGCGGCCTCATGTTCGAGGGCCCCCTCACCTTCGCCGCCGAGGACGCCCCCGGCTGCCACGAGACCCTCCTGCGCAACGGCACCCCCCTCGACACCCCCGAGCTCGGCACCGCCCTCTGGAACGGCAAACTGCTCCGCCGCGCCAAACTCACCCTCACCAAAAACGACTGGGTCCTCACCGCCACCCTCGACGCCGCCACCTTCGCCATCCGCTCCCTCAAGGTAGACCCGCCCAAAAACCAATCCGCCGCACCCGCCCCCGGCGCCGAGCCCGACGCCCTCCAAGGCCTCCCTTCCCAAAACCGCCCCGGCGCCATGCCACCCCACGCCGACCCCGACGCCAAGCGCAAACTCACCATCGACGAACGCCTCGACCGCGCCGCCTTCTACGTCGACGCCCTCCTCCACCTCTACCAGGCGTTCCTCGACCGCCGCGCCGACCCCGCCGCCTGGCGCGCCGACCTCGCCACCCTCCACGCCTGGGTCGCCGCCCGCTCCGGCCATTGACCCACCGCGCGAAAAAGCAACCGTGCCCGGGAAAATACATTCCCGTCTCGGGAACCGCGCCATCCGCGGCTCCTTGAATAAACTTCCCCCGGACACGATTGCGTGCGAAAAGGGTTTGCAGAGACGGGTGGATTTGATAAAGTATGACTGTGATATGAGGTACGCAATGAAGACAATTCTGCGGAAGCTTTTCGGGGCGTCGGCATCCGGCGGCGTCATGGGTGGGCTTTATCTCCTTGCGCTGACGGGGCTTGTACTTGCCGCGCCAAACCGTGCCGAGGCGGCGGAGGTGACCGGGCGCTATTTGCGCCTGACGGTGACGCATACGCAGACCAAGAGCGACACCTGCGAGACCACCCACAACAACGGCCAATATGGCGTGGCGTTGGCGGAGATGCGCCTGTTCCACGGCGACGAGGAGGTGAAGCCCGCGGCCGTCGCCTCCAACTACCCCGATGGCGACGGCAGCTCCACCAACCTCGCCCACCTCACCAACGGCACCACCGCCGGCGACGACAAGTTCTGGGTGGCCGATTCCACCCTCTCCGAAAACCTCACCGTCACCTTCGACCTCGGCGAGGGCGGCGCCACCCTCGATCGCTACGTCCTCACCCTCGCCGACGTCCGCTACCGCCACCCCGTGGCCTGGCGCATGGAAATCTCCGACGACCAGGTCGACTGGACGCGCGTGGACAGGCAGGACTATGGCCGCGCCGCGGACGTGCCGGAGGCCTACGCCGTCGTCACGCGCGCGTTCCAAGGGGCCATGCCTTATCCGGTCGGGCGCTACCTGCGCGTGACCTTCACCCACACGCAAAACCGGGCCGACACCATCAACACGGGCGCCACCGCCGGCTTCGGCCTGGCCATCGCCGAGATGGAGGCCTACAGCGGCGACACGAAGCTCACCCCCGCCACCGTCACCGTCCCCGTCGACGGCGAGGACACGTCCAACAAGAAGGACAAGCTGACCGACGGCATCGTGGACAACGGCAACAAGTGGTACCTTAACGACCGCATCCTCAACGTCGTGTCCGGCGGGACAGTCGCGTTGCCCTCCATCACCTTCGACTTTGGCGACAGCAAGGAAGTGACCGGTTACCGCCTCTACATGGCCGACGTGAACTATCGCAACCCCGTGGCCTGGGTGGCCGAGATCTCCGACGACAACGTGAATTGGACGGTCATCGACCGCGTGGACTACGGCACCTCCGCGAACGTCCCCGCCGCCTACGCCGTCGTCTCCCGCGAGACGGGGATCGAGGCCTCGCGCAAGATCACGGCCCGCTACGCGCGGCTGATCGTCACCAAGTGGCAGAACGGGGAGGTCAACAACAACCCCACGCACGGCGCCGGCAACTACGGCGTGGCCATCGCCGAGCTGCACTTTCTCAACGGCAGTTCCGCCGTCCCGGGCACCCTCTCCATCACCTCCGGACACGAGGGCAACGATGCCCTTGATGACATGACGGACGCCGACTATGGCACGTGGCTCTGGATTTCCGACACCGAGATGGACGAAAAGGACGCGCCTTTGGTCATCGCCTGCGACTTGGGCTCCGAGCAGACCATCGATGGTTACCTGATGGCGCTCAGCCACACGCGCGACTGCCACCCGCTGGCCTGGCGCATGGAAATCTCGGACGACAACCAAAACTGGACCGTCTGGGACCGCCGGGAATACGCGGATCCCTACGACGTGCCGCAGACCTACGCCACGCTCGCCATCAAGCCGCGTCCCGATTGGGAGGCGCCCTCGGGGAAGCGCGCGCGGTCGTGGCGCTACCTGCGTTTCTCCTCGGACTTTGCCCCCACCGACGGCGTGGCGCTTGGGCAAGTCGAGCCGCTTTTGGACGGCATGTCCGCACTCCCCGGCACGGGCATCGCCGTCTCAGGCTCCTCGATCACATCCGGCACCGCGTGGGCCAACATCGTGGATGGCGAGTTCTGCACCGTCGGCGCCAAGGAGAAGGCGTGGGGCGCCGCGAACGCCGCCGTCACCTTTACCCTTGACTTGGGCAAGGAGGTCGCCTTCGACGGCTACCGCGTGCAATTGGCCGACCACGGCCCGCGCAACCCCATCCAGTGGACCGTCGAGGTCTCCAACGACGGCGCCGCGTGGACGCTCTTCGACACGCAGTGTTTCGGCGGGTTGGGCGCGTCCACGGCCTACTTCGGCAGCAACTCCGACACCGGCACCAATTCGTCCTCGGTGAATCTCTATCCTTGGCGCGACTTCGCGGGCGATGCCGACGTGGCCTACGAGGACGACGTTTCGCAGGCCGGCTCGCTGACCGGGCGGAGCGTGAACTTCGTGTTGGGCGCCTGCGGGCAGTCCGGCGCGGCCGACATCTCCGGCAACGGCCTCTACGGCGTCGCCCCCTACCAAGTCCCCGGCGACGGCTGGAACAACCTCGGCCTCTCCGGCTCTGACGCCTACACCCTTGATTCCGTCCACGACAACGCCGGCGACCCCGTCGAGGGCATGACTTTTGCCGTCGCCGCCAATCACGGCGCCCTCCAGGCCGTCTCCATCGAGACCGACCCCGATTACACCGACAGCGACGGCGTCATGGCCCGCGGCTACTGCCTCCTCCAGGAGGGCACCGAGACGATGGTCGCCCTCAAGAGCAAAAACGACACCCGTGGCGAGATCGGCTCGGAGGACTTTGACGAGTTCACCGTCACCGGCGTCCCCTACGCCAAGTTCACCGCCGTCCTCTACCTCGGCCGCGGCATCTACACCGCCCATGCCGACGGGCACGACCCCATTGTCGTCAACCAGACCTGGAAGGTCGGCACCGGCGGCGGCACCCCTGTCAAGCGCAACATCAAGTACACCTACGCCGACGGCAAGCTGAGCATCGTCGAGACCGAGGGCGACCAGACCACCAAGGAGGGTCTTTGGGGCGACCCCTCCATCGCCTGGAGCAACGAGGTGGGCAGCGGCGTCATGGTCATCCCCAACCTGACCCCCGACGCCAACGGCAACTTCTCCTTCAACATCTCCTGGAAGAACAACGGCGGGAACAACGCCTCCGCCCGCACGATGTTCCGCGGCGTCCAGCTCGTCGAGCAATCCGCCACCTGGAACGAGCCACTCGCCGCCGGCGTTGGCTCCGTCGGCTTCGCCTTCCAGAAGAGCGGCGCCGAGCTTCAGGACGCCGCCCTCTACGGCATGGCCGGCTATGCCTTCCGGGGCGCCAACTGGAACGCCCTCACCTCCCACACGCAGACCCTCGCGGGCGGCTCGGTCATCGACCGCGACGGCGCGGTGGTCGAGGGCATGAGCATGGCCCTCACCCGCGTCTCCGGCAGTTACAACATCGACAACAACGCGAACAACAACGCCGCCCTCCCGCCCTTCGATCCCAAGACGCCCTACACCCAGTGCAACGCCCGCGTCGCCCTCGACGGCATCCCTTACGGCACCTACGCCCTCGTCCTCTACCTCAACAAGGATCTCGGTTGGGGGAAGGGCGACGCCATCGGCCCCGTGAAGGTCACGGTCGATGGCACCACCACATCCTATACTTATAAGAACGGCGCGCTTGCCGTCGGCTCGGACGACTGGGGCACCTACGGCCAGGCCGGCGTCGTTGGCCAGGAGGGCATCGGCGTCATGGTCATCCCCGGCCTCACCGCCACCTCCCTCTCCTTCGAGACCACCGGAGGGGACTACAACAGCCAGTTGCAGGGCTTTCAGATCGTCCAGGATCCCGACGCCGAGAACGCCGGCTCCGGCCTGCTCCACGCCTTCCACTTCGACGAGATTGACTCCGCCGAGCCCCGCGACGTCGCGCCCATCGATGTCGGCGTCGGCGGCCGCGCCATGGCCATCGCCTCCGACCTCGGCTCGGGCTACAAGCGCTTCGTCGCCGCCGGCGAGGGCCGCTTCGGCGACAACGCCCTCAAGTGCGGCCACGGCGTTGGGGGTCTGAGCGGCTCCACCAACTCCGACGGCCTCTACCTCTACAACCCCACCGGCCTCGGTTGCGGCACCGACACCGGCTTCACCCTCTCCTTCTTCATGCGCCTCAACGATGATTCGGGCAGCGATTCCCGCGCGATCATGGGCTTCGTCTTCGGCGGGCAATTCTATCGCCTCGGCCGCGCGGGCGGGACCTATCAGCTTAGCCTCTATCCCAACTCCCCCAGCTGGGAGGACGGCGCCGGGTGGTTGACCGTCTCCCAGGGCGAGTGGGTGCACATCGCGCTGGTCTACAATCCCGACGCGAAGGGCGACGGCTCCTTCCAGCCGGGCATCGATTTCTACCTCAACGGCGTCAAGCGCTGCTTCTTCACCAACACGGGCGTGCCCTCCGAGGGGCAGCTGACCCACCTCCTCATCGGCCGCGGCTTCAACTCCATCCCCGGCGCGGTCACCGGCACCGGCACCGTCAACTCCGTCTGCACGAGCAACTACGAGGACGCAGACCTCGACGAGTTCGGCCTCTTCGCCCGCTCCCTCACCGCCGAGGAGATCGCCTGGCTCGCCGAGAACCCCATCGGCGTGCCCCCCGGCCCCGCCGCCGACGCCGAGAGCAAGTGGACGGCCTTCGGCCCCGACGGCTCCTCGAAGTACGACGCGGGCAGCTGGAGCCACTTCAACGTCAACTTCGGCAACCTCCGCCACGAGGGCCCCGGCAAGCCCGGCCTCATGCCCGGCGAGGCAATCCTCCGCTCCGCCGCCGTCAATTGGTACTTTGGAACCGGCAGCGCGAACAACGTCAACGCCGTCCGCCTCGTCCTCGTCGATGCCGCCGGCAACGTCGCCGCCGTCTCCGACCCCTCCGCGCCGTTGCCCAGCGCCGCCGCCTGCTCCACCGTCTACACCTTCCCCGCCGGCACCAAGGTCTCCCTCTCCGAGCAGTACCAGGGCCACTTTGTCCCCGCCGACACCATCCCCGAGATCGGCTCCGCCTTCAGCACCGCCTCCCATGTGACCGTCCGCTACCAGACCTACGCCGGCGACGGCGGCGCCATCGGCTTCTACGCCGCCACCAACACCTCCGCCCTCCCCGCCATCTCCTTCGTCCTCCAGGAGGACGCCGCCGGCACCTCCCTCACCGACGGCAACGCCATCAACATCGACATCGCCACCGACGGCATGGCCGCCATGGAATGGGGCACCTACTACGGCGTCGTCCCCTACAAGGGCAATCAATGGAACACCGTCTCCGGCGCCTCCGAGGCCGCCGTGAACGTCTCCGGCCTGGCACTCAAGGATTCCGCCGGCGCCGAGGGCATCACCCTCGACGCCACCGGCCGCTCCTACGGCAACTGGGGCAGCGGTGATGGGTCGGTACCCGTCTTGAACGGTTGCCTCACCGACCCCTCCACCGTGGGCTCCGGCCCCACGCTGACCATCCGGAACATCCCCTACGACACCTACGACGTCTACGTCTACATGGCCGGCGGCTCCTGGGCCGACAACGGCTCGGTCGTCCTCAACGACGACACCTCCGCCTATTGGTACATGCCCGAGGGCGCGCAAGTCGCCGCCACCGCCGAGTCCAACACCTACTGGGGCAACGCCGCGTTGAACCAAAACGCCACCCTCGGCCAGACGGTGCTGCGCATCCCCAATCAATCCGGCGCCACCCTCAAAATCGCCGGCGTGCGCGGCTCCGGCAACGGCCGCGCCTGCATCCACGCCGTCCAGATCGTCGAGCGCGTGCCGGCCGCCGCCGTCAACGTCAAGATTTACCGCGACCATGACTTGACCGACTCGGGAACCTATGGCTATGTGCCCTTCCAGGGCAGCCTCTGGAACCGCCTGAAGTTCTCCACCACGAACATCAACTGGTCGGGCGCGCTCACCGACACCCAGGGCCGCCCTGTCACGGTCACCGTCGCCGGCCGCGACACCGATGGCAACGCCCGCCCCGACACGGCCGACGACCTCCTGTGCGACGCCCTGCTCGACAACACGAACGGCGACACCTCCACGCCCTACGTCACCGTCACGGACATCCCCTACGCCTCCTACGACGTCTACGTCTACATGACCGCCAACGCGTGGGACCTCAACGGCTCGGTCATCCTCAACGACGACGCGTCCACGCACTACACGATGAACGGCTCCGAGCCCGCCGTCGCCGCCACGCACACGCCGTGGGGCGACCCGCAGAGCGACACCGTGCAACTGGGCGTGAACGTCATCCGCATCCCCGGCGTCACCGGCGCCACCTGCAAAATCCAGCCCACGCGCGACGACACCCTTCAATCCCGCGCCTCCATCGCCGCCGTGCAGATTGTCGGCCGCCTCGACATCTATGGCGGGGAGACTTGGGTCGGCACGCTCACCGGGGACACCGCCGCCTCCGAACTCACCCTCACCACGGCGGACGGCACGCGCACCGCGCTGATGACCGAGCTGCCCGAGGTCGCCACCGTGGAGCTGACCGCCGAGGCCGACGCCACGCTGACGCTCGACGCGCCCGTGCCCACGCTCGGCGCACTCACCTTCGACACCGGCGCCTACACGCTGACGCTTGCCGGCGCCAACGCGCTGAACGTCTCCTCGGCCACCGTCGCCTCGGGCGCCGTCGCCCTCAACCCCGGCACGATTGCCCTCGCCAAGGGCTCCGCGATCGAAATCGCCTCGGGCGCCACCCTCCGCCTCCTGGGCGCCGAAGGCGCGGGGCACGCCGTCGCGCTCGCCGGCGCCGGCACGCTCGAGGTGCCCGCCGGGCAATCCGTCACCTTCTCCGGCGCGAGCCCCGACTTCGCCGGCACGGTGAACGTGGCCGGCACGCTCGCCCTCGACCTGGCCGCCGACCTGGGCACCGCCACGATCGTCGTTCCCGCGGGCGGCGTCTTCGACCTCAACGGTTGTCCCTGCGCCAACGCCCTCGAGCTCGCCGGCGGCACCCTCCGCAACAGCGACAATTCCCTGCACGGCGCCGCGGCCTCCTACAACTTCCGCTCCAACTCCGGCACCCCCGGCGATGCCGAGGCCGCCGGCCTGGTGCCGATGCTCGGCGCCTATTGGGGCAAGAGCGGCAACGAGGCCACCAACCGCGAGACCGCCGCCTTCACCTTCTACGCCGCCGACCGGCTCACCGTCTCGGGCGCCACGCCGCTCCTCGAGGCCGAGCCCGGCACCCTGCGTTGGTCCACCGCCAACACGTGGCAGAACACCGCCAACGCCACTTCCTACCTCAAGGGCTACCTGGACGACACCGGCGACTACACGCTGAACATGGACATCCCCGGGGTGGTGGCCGGCATGGGCTACGACGTCTATCTCTACTCCTCCACCGACTCCAACGGCAGCTTCTCCGCCCGCCGCGTGATGGGTGACGACGGCACGGAGGTGGCCTATACCTACGTGGATGGCGTGCTCACCGCCGGCAGCACGGCGGGGTGGGGCAGCAGCGTCGACGGCCGCTCCACCGTCGCCGAGGGCACCAACGTCATGGTGCTCCGCGACCGCGCCGACCGCTCCCTTCGCATCCGCTTCCCCAACAGCTCCGGCCGCGGCGGCCTGGCCGCCGTCCAAATCCACGTTACCGGCGTGCCCACCTATTCCGGCGCGATCGCCGTCTCGGCAGATTCCACGATCGAGGCGCTTGCCGACTTCGCGTTGACGGGCGCCGTCTCGGGCACGGGCAACCTCACGAAGGTTGGCGCGGGCGCGCTCGCGATCGAGGGCGCGGCGGTCGGCGCGCGGCAGCTGCTTGTCTCGGCCGGCACGCTCGCGCCGGGCGAAGGGGCCGATTTGTCGCAGACCCGCGTGGAGATCGCCTCCGGCGCGGCCGTCGCGCCCACGGGCACCGTCCTCTCGCTCGGCGCGCTCACGGGCACGGGCACCTTCGACCTGGGCGCCTTGACGGGGCTGACCTTCGCGGGCGTCGCGCAGGCGACCTTCCCGGGGACGATCGTCGCCGGGGAGGCCACGCGCGTGGCCGTCACCAAGACGGGAACCTATTCGCAGACGCTGTCGGGCTTCCCGGATGGCGTCGCCGCGGATCTGGATCTGCAGGCCGGCACGCTGGCGTGGACTGTTGACCATGCGTTGCGCGCCGAGACGCTGACGCTGACGGGCGGCACGCTCACGCAGACCGGCTCGGGCGCGCTGACGGCGGGCTATGCCGAGATGGCCTCGGGCGCGGTGGACCTGGAGACCGCCGGCACCGCCGAGGCCGCGCGCCCGGCGGCCGTGGCGCAGGAAGACGCGACCGTCCGCCGCTTCACCCTCCAAGAGGGCGGCGAGGTGCGCTACCGGACGCTCGAAGACCTGGAGAAGTGGTTCCCTGCGGGCTTCATCCCCGCCGGCAACTACCGCCTGGTCCTGAGCGGCGATTTGGCCGACCGCCTGCCCTTCCCTTACACCTTCACCGTGCTGGGCGCCGACCCGGCGGCCGCGTTCACGGTCTACACCACGCAGGGCGAGCCCGCGCCCGAGGGCAGCTACCTCTCCAACGGCAGCACCATCACCCTGAACAACGCCGGCGCCATCGTCGGCGACGTCTCGACCCTCCCCGCGCCGCGCATCCACTTCGCCTTTGATGGGTCGATCGCGTTGGCCGCGGATGCCACGCTGAGCACGGCGACGCTCACCAGCGGTTCGCCCACCTATACCGTCGAGAACGTCGAGAATGGCCAGGCCATCACCTCCGGCGTGCCGTGGTCCAACGGCGCGGGCACGGTCTGGGCCTTCAGCGAGAGCGACGACTGGTCGCTCGGCGCCTACGTGAACATCGGCGCGGCCTGCGGCCGCAACGTCATCCTCCTTGGCGCGACCGACGCCACCGGCGAATCTTCGACGCTCGGCGCGCTCACCCTTGCCACCGGGGCGGAGGCCGACACGCTCACCCTTTGGCGGCGTATCGCCGCGGACGAAGGCGGCAAGGCCGAGGTGCTGACCTTTGACTTGGGGCCCGGCGGCGACGACGCCTGGCACTACGTCCTGATCACCCACACCGCCGGCACCGTCAAGGCTTACGTGGACAACGCGCTGAAGGGCACGGCGACGGGCGACTTCTCCGCGCGCATGGCCGCGTTGCAGGTGGGGCAATGGCGTGGCGGCAATCCCGGCAATGGCTTGTCGAACTGGAACGGCCAGGGCGCCCAGATCGACGACTTGGCCATTTGGGGCGCCGCGTTGCGCGACAACCAGCCGGCGATGGCGATGGCCCGCGTGACGGGCAAGTGGCATTGGCACGGCGGCGACACGGCGGCCGCGCTCTTCGACCCCGCCGCCGAGGACTGGGCGGACATCCTGGGCCAGGGCGCGGCGTGGGTCAATGACGGCACGCACAGCGCGGCGGCTACCCTCAACGCCCCGGCCACCTACGAGAGCATTCTCCAGGCGCTCGCCGACCACGCCTTCGCCGCGCGCTTCGTCCGCCTCGACGGCGCGAACCTCACCTACACCGTGCCGCAGGACGGCGCGGTGGCGACGATGCCGGCGACGGTGGGCGACTTCGCGGTCTCCAACAACCTGACGCTCGACCTGCGCGCCATCGGCGCGGACACCGTGGGCCAGGCGCTCGGCAACCAGTCCGGCGCGAAGGTGCTCGACGGCGAGTGGCGTGGCAACATTCTCACCGCCAACCCGCCCGAGGGCTTCGCGCTCACGCCCGAGGCGCGCGACGACGGCATCTACCTGACGGCCAACGCCGCCTCTTCCGAGGACTACTGGAGCCTCTCCTTCGACACCGGCTGGGACAGCATCACCGGCAGCTCCACGCTCTTCGGCATGGAGGGCTACCAGATCCCCGGCACCGCCTGGAACCAGATGGGCTCGGCCTCCAATACCGTCACCGATTACACGGTGACCGACCCGAAGAAGGGCGACGGCACGACGCTGAGCGGCGTCTCCATGCACTTCCGCACCCAGGGCGGCGCGTGGTACCGCTCGAGCTACGGCGACACGATGATGAAGGGCTACACCAACGGCCCGGCGCGCATGACCTTCAGCGGCCTGCCCGCCGGCCAGTACGAGGTGCTCCTCTACGGCTCGAGCACGACCAACCGCGCGAACTCCCCGCTCAAGGTCATCTCCTCCATCTCCTCGCTCTACTACACCTACGTGAACGGCGAGCTCGTCGCCTCCGAGGACGTCCCGGCCGCCGGCTGGGGCCAGTCGAACTACAACACCGTGGCCAACGGCCAGCGCGAGGGCACGTCCGTCATCAAGGCGCCCGCCTCCGTGGGCGCGGACGGCTCGCTCATCCTCGAGTTCTCCGACAGCGACGACCCCGACGCCGGCCCCGGGCTGGATTGGAAGATGCCCAGCGGCGTGGCCGTCATGGGCGGCATCGGCGGCTTCCAGATCTTCCGCGTGGGCGAGCTGGCCGTCTACACCCGCACCATCCTGGGCGACGGCGAGAACTGGGTGCAGGAGGATGCCTGGACCAACGCCGCCACCGGCGAGCGCGCCGACGAGCCGGCGGCCAACGCCCTGGTGCTCCTCTCGGTGCCCGGCGACGTGTCGCTCAACGTCTCCAAGACCGACATCACCCTCTCGCAGATTCGCATCCTGGGCGAGGGCACGCTGCGGCTGAACTTCGACGGCTCCTGGCTGACGGACGACGATTACCGCGCCATCCCCTTGGGCGGCATCACGGCGAACCTCATCACGGCGCGGATGGACGGCGACCGCATCCGCGTCTGGATGGCGCCGCTCCCGCACGGCGCCAACGCCACGGTGACGCAGACCGAGACCGACGCCACCGCCACCATCACCCTCCCCGCCGAAATCTATCCCGACGAAGTCGGCATCGCCGCCATCAACTTCTGGGACTTCACCGACGGTGACGGCAATGGCACCCAAAACGAGGGTCGTCTCACCTCCGGCGCCTCCGGCCCCGACCCTTACCAGACGTGGTGGGAATATTGGAACGAATACCCGACCTTGGAGACCGGCGATAACGGCAAGACCCGCGTCTGGGATCTCCAAATCGTCCCCATTGCCCAGAAGGCAGCCGCCGGCGCCTCGACCACCCTCGTCGAGGACGGCATCACCCTCTCCATTTGGAACACGTACGGCAAGGGCTCCAACACCGCCCGCGCCCTTCTCGCGACCTTCGCCAACGACCGCCCGCTGGGCAACTCCACCGGTGCCAACCCCTCCCTCAAGGTCAAGATTCCCGAGAGCTGGGGCGCCTATACCGCCGTCATCTACGTGGGGACCAACCAGAACTCCACCGACTGCCCTGCCTGGCTGCCCAAGCGCGTCAATGGCCGCATCTACACCTACGACGCGAACAACGCCCTCGTCGACATCACCGACACGTGGGGCGGCGCCTACACCGGCCAGTTCGACGCCAACCCCGTCGACGAAGCCTATTGGTGGGGCCGCAACCAGGCCGGCGACGCGCTCACGGAAGGCGTGAACATGATGGTCGTCCCCGGCCTCTCCGGCGACTTCGAGCTCAACTGGTGGGCGCCCCTCTTGGACGGTACCGTCGCCTTGGGCGAAGACCTCGCGCGCGGCACCGTCGCGGCCGTCCAGCTCGTCCAGGATGCCGCCCCCGCGCTGGATGCCGCGCGCGTCTTTCGCGCCTCCGTCGCCGGCGACGTCGAGTGGGCCGACATCCGGTGGACGCTCAACGGCGAGGAGACCGACGAGAAGCCCGACGCCGGCTCCGTGGCCGAGCTGAGCCTGGACGCCGACGCGCGGCTTCTCTGCACGTTGGGCGAGAACGAGGACCCCTACCAGGTGGGCACCCTCAAGATCTACGGCCAGGGCAACGCCCTCACGTGGCCCGCGGAGGCGCGCGAGGGCCTCACGGTCGGCACCTGGACCTTCCTCAACGACGCCACCTTCGCCTTGGCCTCCGAGGCCGAGACGTTGCCCGGGAACGTCTCCAACCTGCCGCGCCGCGTGCGCTATGACTACGCCGTGGGCACGGAGAAGATCCCCGCGACCGCCGCGCCGACCGCCACCTACGAGACGGAGTACGCCGCCGGCTTCACGGGCGCGCTCATCCTGAGCGGCAACGCCGGCACCATCCTCTTCACCGGCGGTGTCGCCACGCTCGACGTCGATGCCACCGGCGCGAACACCCCCGCCGTGAACGTCATCTTCGGCGGCGATGTCCGCCTCGTCTGTGTGGGCGACGGGAACAACGACGGCCTCTGCTTCGGCAACGGCGTTCTCCGCTTCCGCGACGGCGCGCAGGCCAGCCTCAGCCGCATCGCCTTGGGCAACTCCAACACCCCCAGCGGCTCGATTGACTTCATCCTCGAAGACAACGCCAGCGTGACCGTCACCGGCGCGGTGAACAACCACACCGGCGCCACGCCCAACAACAACACCCTGCAGTTCGCCAACTGGAACATCGCCACCGCCACCACCCTGTGCGACAACGCCCGCCTCATCGCCGAGCGGGCAAACCTGGTGCTCGCCCACAACGGCAACGCCGGCTATTCGCACACCCTGACCCTCAACGGCGAGGCCGAGCTCCGCGTCAAGGGCATGGTCGTCCACGGCTCCGACCCGGCCGACATCGTCCTCGGCGGCGGCCGCCTGCTCCTGGGCGACAACGGCTTCCTCGCCCCCAACGGCGCCTCCTCCATGAGCCTCACCTTCACCGGCGGCGCGCTGGGCGTCCTCGAGGATCTCGCCCTCGATGCCGACACCGCCACCGCGGTCACCGCCATCTCCGGCAACCCCGTCTTCGACAGCGACGCGGGCCGCACGCTCACCTTGGCCGACGATGCCTTCATCCCCGAGGGCACCGAGCGCCTCATCCTGCGCGGCGGCACCCTGCGCCTGGCCGACCGCGACGCCGGCACCCTCCCGGCGCTGGACGTCGAGGGCGGCACCCTCGAGGTGGCCACCACCGTCGCCACCCCGCGCCTCTCCCTCATGGGCGGCGACGTCTCGCTGGACGGCGGCTTCCTGACGATGGACGACTTCGGCGCCACCGTCGAGACCGAGGTGCGCATCCCGCTGGCCGAGCGCGTCAGCGAGGGCGGCTACCTGGCCATGTCCGGCACCGCCCGCGTGCCCGACGTCTCCAACGTCATCTTCAACCTGGTGCTCGACCCCGACCGCGCCGAGGCCTCGCGCGTCCTCCCGCTGACGCCCCTCTTCCTGGGCACCTACGTCACGGGCGCCGAGCCCGTGGTCCGCGGCATGGGCATCACCAACAACACCAACGGCGCCATCACCGACTACACCGTGCGCTACGCCGCCGGCCCCGCCGGCTCCGGCCTCTACGCCGCGCTCGAGGGCGCCGAGGTGCAGCGCCAGCTCAACGTCTCCCTCACCGGCGTCGCCCCCGAGGGCTACCGCCTCACCCAGTCCGCCGTGGACGCCTGGCCCTACCACGCCTTCACCGGCATGGTCAACGACGCGCGGCTCCTCGTCGGCGAGGGCGGCGTGGCCCTGCCGCACATGTCCTTCGCCGGGCAGCGCACCGTCATCGTGGCCGACGGCACCGAGCCGCACACCCTCCTGCGCGGCCTCAGCTGCACCGTCAGCGCCGAGCTCGTCTTCGACCTCTCGGCTTGGGCCGAGGCCATGCCCGCCTTCGTGCGCGGCGCCGTGAAGGACGTGCCCGCCGCCGTCTGCCTCGTCAGCGCCGGCGTGGCCAAGAGCAACGCCGCGCTTCGCATGACCGCGCTCCTGGGCGACTACGAGCCGCCCGCCGGCTTCACCGTCACCGTCGAGAGCACGGCCGACGGCATTTATCTGGTGGCGCGCTCCGACCGCCGCGCCCGCAGCGTCTCGGTCAACTTCACCGAGCGCGCCGTGCCCCTCGTCGCGCCGCCCGCCAACCCCGGCGTCTACGCCGTGCCCTTGGCCGCGTGGAACGACCTGCAGGGCTCCTTCGTCAGCGCCGACCTGCGCCTGGCCGACGTGGGCGGCGCCGCCGGCGAGCAGGCCACCTCGCTCGACGGCACCCAGCCCACCCAGGTGGTCACCTACGCCTCGCTCACCAACCGCGACGACGCGGCCCCCGTGCCCATGCTCCGCGTCTGGCTCGACGACTCCGGCGAGCAGACCCTCCGCGTGGTGAACGTGCCCTTCGCGGCCTATCGCCTGGCCTTCATCTTCTCCGGCGACCTGGAAGGCGCCGCCTACGCGCCCGTCACCGTCAACGGCGTGCCCTACGGCATCGACCGCGAGGGCTACGTCCGCCGCGACGTCCAGGGCTACCAGGGCCGCGACAGCAACGGCAACCTCACCATCGACATCCCCGCCGACGACGCCTGGGGCTCCACCGACCGCACCACCGTGGCCGAGCCCATTCTCCTGGGCACCAACGCCCTGGTGACCGACGTCCTCACCGCCCCCACCGCCGAGATCGCGCTGCCGCCCTTCGCCTACGGCCGCACCTACTCCGGCCTCGCGGCCATCCAGGTCATCGAGGCCACCGAGGCCGCCGACATCCCCGAGGGCAAGGACTACGCCGCCACCCTCCCCGAGGGCACGAGCGCGGTCGCCCTCGCCGACCTCACCCTCACCGACGAGACCGGCGCCGAGGCCGCCTGGGCCAGCAACCCCGACAGCTCCCTCACCCTCACCGTGCCCGCCGGCGCCGAGGCCATCCTCACCCTCCCCGCCAACTTCGAGGCCGACCGCATCACCGCCCGCGGCGAGGGCTCCCTCACCCTCCGTGTCGCCAACAACGGCGGCGCGGCCATCAACGCCCTCAACGCCGCCTACCTGCGCGACCTCACCGTCGACTTCCCCTGCGCCGGCGTGGCCTACTCGCCCGCGCTCGGCCTCAGCCGCTTCGAGGGGCCCTTCGACAATAACGGCCAGACCTACGTCATCGCCGAGGGCGCGACCCTCGCGCTCGGCGAGAACTCCGGCGTTGTCACCAACCTCGACAACAACGGCACCGCCAGCCTGACCATCGACACCGCCTCCACCGGCACCCTCCGCCGCGACTACCCCGTCACCATCGCCACCGCCGACCTGGACGGCATGACGCTGGCCTTCAAGCACGGCACCGGCCCCAACGCCACCGTGAACAACACCGCCAATCTCCTCGTCGAGGACGGCGACACCCTCACCTTCGCCCAGCGCTACCATCTGAACTCCACCGACGGCCGGTGGTCCTACACCCAGACCGGCGGCTTGGCGCAGTTCCTCGCCACCAACGCCAACGAGGGCGGCATGTTGCTCTTCAACAACAACGCCGCCATCGGCTCCGTGGGCACCCTCGCCGTCTCCGGCGGCCGCCTCGAGGCCACCATGATCTCCTCCTGGCGCCAGGACTCCACCGTCACCGCCGACATCTCCGGCGAGGCCACCCTCGCCCTCGGCCTCAACGGCCTGCGCACCCACGCCTCCGGCGCGACGCTCGACCTCACCTTCCGCGACCGCGGCACCCTCGAGCTGATGGAAGAGGGGCTCTCCGTGGCCGGCACCGGCGCCGTCACCACCACCTTCGAGGGCGGCCGCATCGTCCTGGGCGAGGCCATCACCGGCGCCGACGCCTCCCTCAACATCCCCGTCACCTTCGCCGGCGGCTCGGGCAACCCCACCTGGATCTCCCCCGGCCCGCTCTCCACCCTCCTCCTCAACGCCGCCAACGCCGGCGACGGCCAGGTTCGCGTCACCGAGGGCACCCTCGCCGTCGCCAACGCCTCCGGCATCGGCGACGCCACCGTCACCGTCCTCGACGGCGCCGCCTTCGAGGCCCGCAACTTCCGCGGCACCGCCGCCCAGGAAACCACCGAGGTCTGGGACGGCGAAGCCCTCCGCCAGGGCCTCCGGCAGTATTGGTCCTTCGACACCGACCTTTCCGCTACCGACGGCGACGACGGCGTCGCCCTTTCGGGCGCGGGCGGCTATGTCGTCGGCGCGGGTGTCTTTGGCAACGGCCTCGGTGTGGGCGGCGGGTTCAGCGTCGATGACCAAACGCGTTTCTCCCCCGGCACGGGCGACTTCACCTGCTCCGTCTGGGTCCGCAACAGCACCAACCCCATCGAGAACGGCAACGCCACTGACTGCCTGGATTGGCACAGCCTCCTCGTCCACGGCATCAACTACAAGAATGACGCGGCCTCCCATCTGAAGGGCTGGGCGCTCCAGGTGGTCAACTCCACCGGCGGTCTCCGCCTCGCCATCCGCAACACCGGCGGCGCGGAGGCGGACGAGTGCATCGTCACGGCTGCCGAGGGCACCTTCACCGCCGAGCCCGATTGGCACCACGTCGCCTGGACGCGCGCGGGGCAGACCGTCACCCTCTACGTGGACGGCGTCGCCGCCGCCACCGCCACCCTCCCCGCCGCCGACTACGACATCGCCACCGTCGACGGCCAGTGGTACCGCGAGTTCGCCCCCTGCTTCGATGGCGGCTCCCGTAACCTCCGCGAGGACGAGGGGCTTGACGAGCTCGCCTTCTGGAACCGCGCGCTCGCCGCGAGCGACGTTTCGGCCATCGCCAAGGCCAACCGCTCCCTGGCCGAGCTCTTCACCTCCTCCCACGCGGGCGGCGAGACCGCCGAGAACCGGCGCGCGGTCGAGGCCATCCGCCTCTCCGTTTCGGCCAACTGCGGCGACTCCAACAACGGCATGGCCATCCAGGAACTCTGCCTCTACGAGGGCGACACGCAGGTCGCCTGGCCCCTCGGCACCACCATCTCCGCCAACTATTCCGACGCCGACTGGAATGCCGAGGCGGAGGGCACGAATAATCTTGTCGCCAACGAGCGCGTCAACGCCCTCATCGACGGCGTCACGGGCTCCTCCGGCACGCTTGCGCCCGTGAACCCCCAGACCGGCGAGCGCGTTACCTATCCCAGCGGCGCGGTCAACGGCAACAAGTGGTATTGCGTCAGCACGCGTGGCGGCGCGGCCTTCCCCATGATCGCCACCATCACGCTGGGCGCGCCCATCCGCTTCGACGCCTACACCTTCTGGGGCAGTGATTACGCGCCGCGCTCGCCGAGCGCCTGGACGCTTGAGGTGCGCTATGAGGGCGACGACACGTGGTCGGTCATCGCCGACGAGACCGGGCAGGCGGCGCTTCCCGCGAACGCCGAGGGCCCGACCTACCTCGTCGCCCTCGCGACGACCGACGGTCAAGCCGCCCGGTCGGCCTCCCGCGTGGCCGCCCCCGCCGTCTCCCGCGTGGCGACCCGTGCGGCGACGGCCCGCGCCACCGTCGAGACGCCCTACGTCGCCTCCGTCAACTTCAACGCCCAGGCTGAGAAGTATCAGGTTGGCGAGGCGGATCTGGTGGGGTTGGTGCCCGCGCTCGGCAAGTACTGGAACAACACCACCGGCGGCACCGGCACAATCACGCCCACCTTCTACGACGAGGCGACCGTCGGCGTCTCCGGCGCCTCGCCCGAGGCCAAGGACTTCGGCGTCACCGTCGCCTGGAACGCCAGCACGTGGAACTACGACGCGAACGAGTCCGTCTTCCTCAAGAGTTATCTGGACGACCAGCAGAACGTCGACTTCGGGCGCACGATCACGCTGACGGTGCCGCAGGCGGTGGCCGACGCCGGCTACGACGTCTATGTCTACCAAGCCACCGACGCGCCGGGCCTCACGCAGGGTACGCCGCTCAACAAGTTCACGCCGCTTGGCGTGCGCGCGGGCACGGACGACTCGGCCGCGGCGACCTATTACGCCTACGACGGCAACGGCAACCAAATCACCGTGGACTCCTCGGACAGGTCGAACGCCTGGGGCGATGCGGTGGCCGGCCTCACCTCGGTGGCCGAGGGCGTGAACGTGATGGTGCTTCGCGACCGCACCGAACCCACGCTCCAGCTCAGCCTCGCGGCCAATTTCACGGGCGCCTATCCCTCCTTCGGCTCGCGTGGGTCCGTCGCCGCGCTCCAGATCGTCGCCCGCGAGGTGACGGAGATCGACGACGGCGGCGAGGAAGAGGACACGGGCGACGCGGTGTCGGGCACGGTAATCTTCCGCTCCGGGTCGAGTTGCCGCGCGACGGTGAACGGCACGCCGACGCTGCCTTACGCCGCGCGCATCGCCGGGACGATCGCCTTCCCCGACGGCAAGGACGGCGTCCGCTTCTTCCTGAACGGCCAGGAGTTCGCGCCCGAGGCCGTGTCGATCAACGCGGCGCTGGGCTCGGTGACCTTCGGCGTGGACGGCGCGGAGCCGCTCCCGGTCGAAGCCGTGACGTGGGACGCCACGAACGTCCTCTCCGGCACGTGGGCCAACGGCCTGGCCGGCCCGTGGCGCGACGGCAAGGCCTACCGCGACGGCGCGGCCGTGACCTTCCCCGACCCCGGCACCACCGACGAGATTACCGTGACGGTGGACGGCATCCTCACGCCCGGCTCGATTGCCGTCGCCATCGGCGACCGCTACACCTTCACGACGGGCGCGAACGGCGGCCGCCTGGACTACACGAACATCGAGCCCGACGCGAACAGCCGCTACGTCATCGCCAGCGGCTCGACGATGGACGTGCCCATCGCCGCCGGCAACGGCACCCAGGGCGTCACGGCGCCCCACGGCACGCTCCGCCTCTTCGGGCGGCTCGAGGATGGCGGGCGCACGGCCTACCTGCTCAACCCCTCGAACACCACCATCGGCGGCAGCAACGTCGCCACGCAGGGCGTCTGGCACACCGACAGCGACGGCGACCTGACCTGGCTGCTGCACACCGGCGAGACGCAGTTCGTCTCCGCCTTCGGCACGCACCTGAGCGGCACGGGCACCATCACGGTCTCCGGCCAGACGGACGCGGATGGCAACGTCATCGGCGGCGGCACGCTCCGCTTCGGCGGCACCCTCAACGGCACCAACTGGAACGACTCCTTCACCGGCGCCTTCGCGGTGAAGGACGGCGGCACGATGGAGTTCTCCATGATTCGCGCCTACGGCGCGGATGCCGACGAGCAGGCGCTCTTCCGCACCAACTCGGACTCGAACTTCGTCGAGGGCGGGATGTCCTTCACGCTGACGAACGGCGGCACGCTCCGCTTCAGCGGCTGCCGCGGCGTCCCGGGCGGCTGGAGCAACGCGCTTCAGACGAGCCTGGTGCGCAACCAGCCCATCGTCATCGGCAAGGACTGCGCGGTGGAATATGCCTACGCGAGCAACTCCAACGGCCAGCAGTACGCGCCCTATGGCTTCCGCATGAACGGCGACGGCGCGACCATCCGCATCCTTGACGGTCTCGAGTCCGCGCCCTCCAAGACCAATGCCGACCTGCGCGGCCTCTTCCTGGGCGTGGGCACCACCATCACGGTGGCCGGTGTGGGCGACCCCGGCGACCCGAACGACCCGAAGACCGACATGTCCCTGGTGCAGAACCCGGAGGACCCGGATGGCGAACCGATCCCCTCCGAGACCTATGGCCTCCTCACCGAGGGCATTGTCGCCACCATCGAGGGCGACCCCTCCACCTTCTTCCGCCGCTGGCAGCGCAGCGACGCGACCTTCGAGGATCCCATCCTCAACGTGGGCAGCAACTCCACGCTCCGCATCGCCGTGCCGATGCTGGCCGGCGGCACCGCGGGCTTCACGAAGACCGGCCCCGGCCGCTTGGAGCTGGCGCTCGACGAGATGCCCAACGGCTTCACCCTCGACATCCGCGAGGGCACGCTCGGCGGCGATTGCCTGCTGAGCTCCGGCGACACCACGGTGACCGTGCGCGCGGGCGCCGCCATCGAGGCCGGCCTCTCCATGTCGCTCCTCACCCTCGAGGCCGGCGCCGGCCTGGTGCTGGACCCGACGGGCACGCGCCAGCTGCGCGCCGACCGCACGCTCTTCGCGAGCGGCGGCGTCTACACCGTCAAGCCGTTGGGCGAGGTGCCCTCGGCGGCCGGCCGCGAGCCGGTCAAGGTGATGGCGTGGGACGGCGTCCAGGGCGCCGGCTCCGCCACCTTCACGCTCGACGAGGCGCTCGTCTCGGCCGGCTATGGCCTCGAGGTGCGCGGCGACGGCCTCTACCTTCTCTCCGTCACCAACTACGTGCGCGAGCTCGACTTCACGAGCGACCCGGAGAACCCGATGACCACCTACCGCGTGGCCTGGCATTCCACCGGCGCCTGGTACGTGGAGGGCGACCCGGACAAGACCCCGTGCGATTGGCCGACCGGCGGCGGCGCGGCGGCGCTCTTCATCCTCCCCGACGAATACGCCGACACCACCAACGTGCCCCCGCAGTTCGTGCTGGTGCTCGACCGCGAGACCTCCTTCACCTCCGTGCGCTTCGCCGTGTGGGTGGAGGACCCGGAGACCGGCACGCGCACGCTGGAGACGCGCTCCGTGGCCGTGACCTACCATTATGACCTCACGGGCCAGACGATGCCCGCCGACGACCAGGCGCTCAGCTTCGCTTGGGTGCCCACGCTGACGCTCGCGGCGCCCGAGGGCCTCTCGGCCGGCACCGCACTCGTCTCGGCCGACGTCCCGGCCGGCTACGCCTTCGAGATCCGCGACAACGCGGTCATCGTCTACGCCACCGCCTCCAACCCTGCCCTCAACGTCTCCTTCACCGGCAAGGGCTCGGGCGACCCCTCGTGGATCGACGCCGATTCCGACCCGTGCGGCGCGGTGCCCTTCGCGGGCGTCTACTGGAACAACGCGCTCGCCGGCGTCGGCGGCGACACCCAGCTGCTCGGCCAGTCCGGCTCCTACGGCCTCTACCAGATCGACGCGACGGTGGCCGGCGTGGGCACCGACGACGAGGGCCGCGTCATCACCGCGCCCGTCACCTTCCTCTCCGTCGGCGCCACCCAGGTGGGCTCCCGCCGCGGCGAGGCCCAGATCAACCTGGCCGCCGCCTTCCTCGCCGGCTCGGCCACCGACCTGCCGGACGACCTGCTCGGCGCCGGCAACCTGGACGACAGCCAGACCTCCTCCGGCTGGTTCGTCAAGGTGGACGAGGTGCCCTTCGCCCGCTACGACCTCTACCTCCTCTTTGCCGGCAACGCCGACGGCGCGGTGACCTATCCCGCCGTGCGCGTCAAGGTCGACGGCGAGCCGTGGCACACCTACACCGTCAAGGACGGCTGGGGCGCGCCCGGCGCCTCCGGCGACGAATGGGCCGGCGAGGGCGGCGCCGCCGACGGCTTCGCGGACGGCCTCAACGTCCTCCACCTCCGCCTCTCCGGCGCCGAGGGCGGCACCCTGCAGATCGCCCCCTGCGACGGCGGCAACGCGAACCCCGCCAACGTCGGCCTCGCCGCGCTCCAGATCGTCGAGACCGTGGGCGACGCCACCTACCTCCGCCGCGTCGGCGCGGGCGACTGGGGCGACGCCGCCGGCTGGCAGCGCGTCTCCGACGCCGGCACCGAGACCGTGGCCTGGGAGGACGCCACCGCCGCCGCGCCGCGCTACGCGCTCATCCCCGCCACCTCGCGCCTGGGCATGGACGGCCCCGCCGTGGCGCCCTACCTCCGCCTCACCGGCAGCGCCTCGATGACCTTCGACGGCTTGGCCGGCGCGCTCTCCGCCGCCGCCATCGACCTCACGGGCATGGATTCCGGCGCGACGCTGAACTTCAGCGAGGACATCTTCGCCACGCCGCCCAACGTGCTCCTGGCCCCCGGCATCACCTGGACCCTGCCCGAGAGCGACACCGGCACCACCCGGAACGACTGGCGCTGGGTCTATGACGACGCCAAGTGGAACGCCGGCGAGACCGCCGCGCGCACCGCGACGCTCCGGAAGACCCGCGGCGGCGACCTCATCGTCGGCCGCACCCTGCAGAACAACGTGCAGATCGACGAGGGTACCCTCTGGCTCTCCACGGGCACCGACGGCAATTACACCTTCCCCGCGAGCATCGCCGGCGACGGCATCTTCGGCAAGACCGGCTCCGGCGCGCTCACCGTGCAGTGGAACCAGCTCGGCACCACCGGTGCCTCCGGCGGCGTCCTGGCCCGCTGCGACGAGGGCACGCTCTACTTCGACGCGGCCGGCAGCGACACCCTGCGCTCGGGCATGAGCGTCCGCGCCGAGAAGGGCGGCACCGTCTACGTCCGCTGCGCCTCCGGCGCCAACGAGCGCCACAACGCCTCCGACTTCGTCTTCGAGGCCGTGGACGGCGGCACCATCGAGCTCGGCTCCTACAGCAACATCTTCACGCAGAACCGCGCCCAGATGCCGAACTTCCTCCTCGACAACGGGCGGCTGTACAACGACGGTGGCGCGCATATGCACATCGCCGGCTTCACGACGCGCGGCAATTCCTCCTTGGTCTTCGGCGGCAACGACACGAACGCCTGGAACCGCGAGGCGCTGAGCCTCTGGGATGGCAAGCTGACGGTCGAGAGCGGCAACCTGGCCGCCTATCCCGACCCCGCCGACACGCAGAACAACTCGCTGTTCATCGCCGCCGTCGACGACTATGGCTACGGCACCGGCTCGTACATCGAGGTGGCCAACGGCGCGGCCTTCTACAGCGACCTGCCTATCCAGGGCGGCCAGAGCAACGCCAACCGCAACATCATCAAGCAGGGGGGCGGCATCTGGGTGCAGACCCGCTCCATCGCCAACGGCGCCAGCCACAACGGATCGAGCTGGTGGGCCTCGGACATCCGCATCCGCGAGGGCACGCTCCGCTTCAACCTTGGCACGAAGGAGGAGGTCCAGCAGGGCGGCGACCGCACCATCCAGATCTACTCCGGCGCGCGGCTCGACGGCGAGGGCGCCATCTACAACAATTCCACCGTCCGCATCGACGCAGGCGCCACCCTGGCCTCCGGCCTGCCCGAGGACTGGGCGGGCATCGACCGCGAGCACCCGTGGTATGCCAACCTCCCGGCCGTCTTCAAGGGCCCGGCCTCCAACACCATCGGCCGTCTCCGCATCCAGGGCGGCCTGACCTTGGCCGACGGCGCCATCCTCGAGGTGAACCTCGACGACAGCCAGCTCCTCGAGGTCAACGGCACGGTCACCCTCGGCTCCACCCTCAACGTGCGCCTGCAGAACCTGCCCACGTCCTTGCCGACGGCGCGCCGCCTGACGAACTTCACCGGCACCGTCTCCGGCTCGCCCAACATCGTCTGCCCCGAGGCCGTGGCGCTCGACGCGCTCGTGCGCCTCTGCACCGAGGCCGAGGCGACGGGCAGCGGCGACGCCGACCAACTGAACCTCTGGCTGGTGCCCTCCGAGGCCAACTACGTCTGGACGGACGAGACGGGCCTCTGGTCGAGCGAGCTCTGGCGCATGGCCGGCGAGCCCGTGGCCTTCCCCTACGTGGAGAGCGCGGCCTCGACCAACGCCCCCACCGCCCGCATCGCCGCCTCCGCCCGTGACGCCGCGATCACGGTGGACAAGGGCAACCGCACCTCCGAGGGCCGCCTCTGGAACATCTACGCGCTCATCCTCGCCTCCGAGCGCGACCGCACGGCCACGCTCGTCCAGGGCGCGCCCGTCACCACCGTGACCAACGCGACCTCCGGCCTGGCCATGCCCTCGCACGACGGCCTGAATATGCCCTCCGTCGGCGTCTCGCTCTGGAAACTCGGCCGCGGCGACACCGTCTTCGAGACGCCGCTCGCCTTCGGCGCGATGGATGGCTCCTGCACGGCCACCATCGCCCAGGGCGGCCTTGTCTTCCGCCGCGCCCTCGTCATGGGCACGCCCATCGCCGGCACCGAGCGCAACAGCGTGCCCGTGGACATGGAAATCGCCGAGGGGGCCACCGTCACCTTCGACCTCACCGCCACCGAGGCCGAGGTCAATTGGCTCGCCGGCCTGAACGCAACGCAGACCTGGCAGCCCTTGGCGCAGACCTTGACGGGCGACTTCACCGGATCGGGCACCCTGGCGGTGACCGGCGCCTCCGCGGCCGCCGCCACGAACGCCTCCGGCGAATCGCTCTTCGGCGCCTCCAAGCCCAACGTCCGCCTCGAGGGCACCGCCGACAGCGGCCTCTCCTACCGCGTCTCCGACGGCGCGACGCTGACCCTCGCCGGCGCGATCCCCGAATCCTCCTACGACCCCGCCACCCGGCGCGTGGCCGAGGTGGGCCTGGGCGGCCGCCTGGAGCTGAGCACCACCAACGCCATCGGCTGGGCCACCAACTGGGTCTGGCGCCTCTCCGCCGCCACCGAGGCGGCCGGCAACGCCGCCGTGGTCGCCACCTCGCAGAACGCCCGCGTCCGCGGCGCCATCCAGGTTGTCCGCTCGGGCGACAACCCCGACGAGCCGCAGATGGTCACCTTCGGCACCAACCAAGCCTACGTGGACGGCTACACCTCCTTTGACGTGCCGGCCAACACCACCCTCGCCTTCCTCGGCTTCACCCAGACGCCCGGCAACGTCACCGCAGGCGGCCTGGAGAAGCTGGGCGCGGGCACCCTGCAGATCGCGGGCGAATACGGCCTCAACCTGCCCTTCACCCTCACCGAGGGCACCGTCTCCATCACCGGCGCCATCGCGGCGACCGACCTCAACGACGGCGCCACCATCCCCGACTGGACGGTGATGCCCGGCGCCACCCTGGCCTTCAACGTCACCTCCACCGGCACGCACGACTTCGGCAACGGCACCTTCACCCTCCGCGAGGGCGCCACGCTCGACGTCGGCGGCAGCATCGTGGGCATGCGCGGCGTGACCCGCCTCGAGGATGGCGCCGTCATCGCCCTGGGCAACGGCGGCCAGATCGGCACCCTCACCTTCAACAGCAACACCACCGTGGAAGGCACCGTCCGCATCAACCTCGACAAGGTGGATCTCGACGCCCTCGCCGCCGCCGGCAACTCCAGCTACCAGCTCGTCACCTTCGCCTCCGGCGTCCGTCTCGGCTCCGGCACCTTCACCCTGGCCGGCGAGAAGCTCGTCGCCCTCTCCCAGCGCGGCTGGACGCTCCACGACGCGGGCGACTCCGTCGTCCTGCGCGCCTTCGGCAACGGCAACTTCTACACCTGGGCCGGCACCGACGCCGACACCGGCGCCGGCAACTGGGCCAACACCGCCTGGGTCGCCAACGGCGGCACCGCCCGCGAGCCTTGGCCCGAGGAGGGCACCCCCGCCGTCGTCCTCCAGGACCGCGACCCGATCGACGCCAGCCTCGAAATCCCCGCCGAGGCCCGCACGATCGACTGGACGCTCGCCGGGCAGACCCTCTCGGCCTTCCGCTGCGACAACGCCCTCCCCGCCGACGGCGACACCGAGCTGAGCCACGACTACACGCTCACCGCCTCGGGCGGCGGCTCCAACGCCCTCAGCATCCGCGGCGACTTCCTGAAGACCGGCGACGCCACGCTCACCGTCTCGCGCATCCTCTCCTTCGGCGCGGAGGGCGTCATCCGCCTGCTCGGCGGCGAGACCGTCATCGGCGCCACCCTGCGCGCGGACTCCGGCAACTTCACCGTGCCTGTCACCCTCGCCGGCGACGCCACCCTGCGCTTCACCGGCTCGGCCAACCGCAACCTCCTGGGCCGTCTGGAAGGCGACGGCACCGGCGTCATCGCCCAGTCCGGCACCGGTACCCTCACCCTCGGCGCCGCGCTTGACGCCATCAAGGCCCTCCGCGTCGAGAACGGCACCGCCTACCTCGCCGCCGACGAGCACTACGCCGTCCTCCCCGAGATCACCCTCGCCGAGGGCACCATCCTGGGCTACTCCGGCGCGCTCTCCGCCGGCGGCGCGGTCTCCCTCGACGTCAATCCCGGCGAGACGCCCGCGGGCACCTTCCTCTGGCAGGGCGAGACCTCCTCCGAGACCAGCCGCGCCCCGCGCCTGGCCACCGCCGACGGCGCGCCCCTCGGCGTCGCCCATGTGCGCTATGACTCCGCCCAGGGCCACCTGATCCTCGACCCCGGCATCCTCCACGCCTCCGCCACCCTGGCGTTGGAGCAGGGCGCCACCGAGACCGAGGCCCTCTGGCTGGGCAACAACACCGACGGCGGCTCCGTCTTCGCCCTCGCCGGCCTCTCGGCCGACGCCGCGCACGGCGGCATCATCGGCGTCGAGCCCGCCATCGACACCTTCGCCAACCCCGTCTGGGCCACGAACCGCGTCGTCACCCTCACCCTCGACCCGGCCTTGGACGAGGCCTCGCGCACCTTCGCCGGCTCCTTCATGGGCGCCCTCTCCCCTGAGGGCCGCGAGATCCGCGCCGGCCTCACCGTCCTCAGCGCCACCCCCGACGATGCCGCCGCCAAGCCGCGCTTCGTCTACTCCGGCGCCTCCACCGACGCCCACCTCGGCGCCCTCACCGTCGGCCGGAACACCCGCGTGGAGGTCAACGGCATCTGGTCCGGCGACATCGCGGTGGACACCGACGGCGGCGAGCTGGCCGGCTCCGGCACCCTCGGCGCCGAAGGCCGCACCATCCGCATCCCCGCCGGCGCCACGCTCTCCGCCGCCGCCTACGGCCGCCGCGAGCAGGCCAACGGCACCTACCGCGAGGAGACAATCCCCACCACCCTCACCGTGGCCGACACCCTCCGCCTCGAGCCCGCCACCAAACTCCGCGTGCTCGTGCGCAAGGACCTCCAGGGCGCCCCGTGGGTCTCCTGCGTCGAGACCAAGACCCTCAGCCTGCCCATGGTCACCGGCGACGCCGAGGAGGTCATGATCGACGTCACCGTCGAGATCGAGCCCGACGCCACCGCCTCCAACGTCAAGATCATCGGCTGGGAAGGTCTCGCCGGCGGCGGCAAGATCAACGGCACCGTCACCGTCGTCGACCCCGAGGGCAACCCCGTCGAGGGCTCCTTCACCCTCCGCCAGAAGACCGACGGCCTCTACCTCTACCGCTCCGACTCCCGCTTCTGGATGATCCTCAAGTAAACCCACCCCTCTCCGACCGAGCGGCGGGGCGCCTCGGCGCCCCGCCGCTTTTCGCAAGGACGGGCGCAAAGGTTCACAAGCGCGCCATGCCCGGCGAACGGTATGGGATCGGCAGTGCCCGGGAAACGCCGTCCGGGAACCGCGGATTGGCGGCCGGCGTGTCTGGGGAACAGGCGCGCAAGGGCTTGGGAAGGGCCACTCGCGCGAAAACAGGGAACGGCGCCCGGTGAACGGGACGACCTTTCGGGGCGACAGTCGCGGCCCTGGCTGCTTGAACGGCCGTGAAGGATATGGTAGTATAACGCCACGATGAACGGAATGCGGCAAAACGTGGGTGCAGGCGTCGCCGTCCCCGCCTCGGCTACGGGGGGGGGGCAATGCCTCGTCGTGGATTGACGGCGCGTCGCCGCGCACGTTTGCGCATTGGCTCGGCGGCGCGGCGGATGCCGTGCCGCCCGACGATGTGGCCTTCTTGGTGCCGCGGCTGACGTTGGGCGGCCTGGGGCTCCTGCGGGAGCGCTTCCCGAGGCCGGCGCGGGTGCGGGTTTTGTTGCCGGTGCGGGCGTTGCCCAAGGGGGCGCCCGGGCCGTTGCGCTACACGCTCCTGGACACCACGCCCGCGGAGCTGGTGCTGGACAATCAGCTGGCGCAGGGGGCGGAGGCGCAACGCGTGCGGCGTTGGTTGGGCGCGGAGACCATCGAAGTGCGCACGGTGCGGGCGGATGCCTCGCTCCCCGGGATGGCTTGGGTGGGCGGCGCGCTCGTGGTGGGCAACCCGGAGCTGACGCGCGAGTGCCTTGACCCCACCCGCCCGATGGCCGAGGCCGGGCTCTTCGCGCCCGACGCCGCCAGCCGCGACGCGCTCGTCGCCGTCTTCGAGCGCCTTTGGGCGCAGGGGCAGGACTGCAAGCAAGCCCTGCGCGACCGGCTTGACGCCTACCGCCCCGTCGCCCCGCGCTTCCTCTACTATCTCACCCTCTGGCATCTCTTCCGCGACCGCCTCCCCGAGTGGCGCAGTGCGTTTTCCGGGGACGTAAGTTTGGGCGAAACCCCGATTTGGAAGTCGCTCTATCCTTTTCAGCGGCATGGCGCGATGGCCATCCTTCGTAAACTCAAAACGGATGGCGGATGCATTTTGGCCGACAGCGTGGGCCTGGGCAAGACCTACACGGCGCTGGCCGTCGTCAAGGCCTACGAGCGCATGGGGAGGGGGCGCATTTTGGTGCTTTGCCCAAAAAAACTCCGTTCCAATTGGATGCGTTTTTTGCGGGACGAAGCCAACGCTTTCACAGACGTGAACGGGCGGCCGGATTTTTACTATCACGTGCTCAATCACACCGACCTGGGGCGGAAACGATTTGACACAGGGCATGGGGAGGTCGAGGCTGAGCGTTTCTGGCCGAGGGGCTTCAGTCTCATTGTAATCGATGAGAGCCATAACTTCCGCAATCCTGGCGGCAAGCGTTATTCTTTTCTTCTCAATCATCTGAAGGCACGTTCTTCCACGCATTTGCTTTTGCTTACGGCCACGCCTGTCAGCAACAGGCTTGCCGACCTCACGGGGCAGTTGGCGTTGATCCGGCGGGAGGATCCGAACGTGCCGAGCCGCGATTTTCGCCGCGCCGTCGTGGCGCCCATCAACGCGGCCCAGAGGCGCGTGCGGGACTATGTGAAGGCGCACGCGGACGACCCTGCGACCTTCTCCGCCGCCACGATGGCCGGGCTTTTGGGCGAGGGTTACTTCAAGTTGCTCACGCGCACCACCATCGCCCGCAGCCGCGCCGGCATTCGTCAATTCTACGCTTCCATCGCCGAAGCCTTACGTATGCCGCAGTGCGACTTTGCGGAGGCCCGGCCAGGGCTCGACACGGCGAATGGCGACCTTGACGTGGATATGCTCAGCGAGCGCCTGCTTGACCTTACTTTGGCCTCCTACACGCCCACTGACGAGGCATTTTTGCGCCCCGGCGTCGAATGGGTCAATAAAGGCGCATTCAACGCTGAGCATCGCCAGCGTTCGCTTGCCGCACTCATGCGCATCAATTTGCTCAAGCGCTTGGAGAGTTCCATTGCCTCCTTCCGCAAGACGTTGGAGGAGGTGTTGATTGCCCGTACGCGCGCACAATTGCGGGATTTGGATTTGGGGCGTGTGCGTGTGCCGCTTTCCACGGCGAGGGATCTCTTGGGCGCGGAAAACGCGGACGCCTTGGCACGCACCGCCGCCGGCGTGCCCGATGGCGATGCCTTGGGCGAGGAGGAGGGTGAGGTCTCCGAACGCCTTGCCAAGGAGGTCACGCTCGTCGCACGGGAATGGTTTGACGTGAAGGCTTTGCGCAGGGCTCTGAAGGCGGATCTGGACATTGCCGAGAAGTTGCTTGCCCGTGCCCAAGCCGTCACGTCCGTGCGCGACGCCAAGTTGCAGGCGCTTGGTGCCGCGCTGGAGACCAAGTGCCGTCGGCCAATCAATCCCGGCAACGCGAAGGCGCTCATTTTCACTGCTTTTGCCGACACTGCCGACTACGTGGCCGAGGCCTTGGCGCGACGCTTCCCCAATCGCGCCATCGCTTGCGTCACGGGTTCCGATTGTCGTGTCTGGCGGGATGGCCGTGCCACGGGTGCGTCCATGAGCGCGGTGTTGCGGCGTTTTGCGCCCGGTGGCCAAGAGGTGCCCGAGGCGGAACGCGTACGGCTTGAGCCCATCGACTGGGTTGTCGCCACGGATTGCCTCTCCGAGGGCCAGAACCTGCAGGATTGCGACTTCGTCGTGAACTACGACATTCACTGGAATCCCCTGCGCCTGGTGCAACGGATTGGTCGTGTCGATCGTATCGGCTCGCCCAATGCCCACGTTCGCGCGCTTCTCTTTTGGCCGTGCGCGCAACTGGATGGCTATATTGGCTTGGAGCGGCGTGTGCGCATGAAAAACGCCGTTGCCGCCACCGCCGCCGCGGGTGCGGGAACGCTTTCCACCGAAACACAGCAAGACCTTGCCTACCGTCAGCAACAGCTTTTGTCCATCCAGCGAGGCCGTCTCGACCTTGATACGTTCGTTGGCGGTGGGCGCAACGTGGTTTTCGATGACTTCCTTGGCGACCTTGATGCCTGGCTCCAAGTCGGGAACAACGCCAAACGTTGCGCCGCCGCGCCCCTTGGCCTCTGCGCCGTTACCCCGGGCGAACTCACCGACGCTTTCGTCGGCGAGCCCCTCCCCCCGCTACCATCAAAGGGCGGTGTCCTCTTCCTCTTGCGCCGCGCCGGGATGGATGCCGCCGAACGCGCGACGAATCCCCTTGGCGATTGTTTCCTCTTGGCCGTCGACGCCGAGGGGTGCCCCCTCACCGCCCCGGCCGCAGATTTCACCCCCGCGGACGACGGGGCCGCTCCGGGTGTACTTGTGCCGTTGCCGCCCGAACGTGCCCTTGCCCTGCTCCGAGCCCTTTGCCGAGACCGCGACGAAACCGTTCTCAAACTTGATGCCTGGCTCGTCAAACGTCCCGCAACCGCCTTCACCAATCCTCTTAGGGGCGCGCTCGCACTCTTGCGCATCGTCCGCGAAACCAATCGTGTCCGCCTTCTCCTCGGCGACATTCCCTTTGACTTCCATACCGGCCTCACCGATGACCTCGCCGCCCTCACCCTCCTTACCTTCGCCCTCATTCTTCCCCAAAACAAGTCTGAGTAAGAGAATGCCATGTGCGAACACGATCAGGATAAGTCACGGGGCTTGCCCATTTGGCACGTAGAGGATTATCTGTATCTCCTGCGCCGCAAGTCGTCCGGATGCGAGCATTGGTGCAAACAAGCTCTCAACGGTGTTGACTATCTGCCCTACGAGAATGTTTTGCCACGGGAATCCCGATTTCGGGCGGAATATGACGCGCTTCCCAATATCGGTTCCTTCACCCTAACCGGCGAACTTCTCAAAGAGGCGCAAAGTTGGGGGCTCCCCAAAGCGTGGAGGGACAAAAGAACATTTGTGCAACGTTGCCGTGAAAAACGGTCGGACGACGATGCCATCCTGGCCCGTGAACTTTATTTGCTGAATGCTATCGAACATCTGCGCAATCGCCTCTATAAGGAAATGATCGAGCACAACGGCAATTGCCAGAAGACTATTTTGGCATTTGTCGCCCAAAACAAGGAAGATGTCTCCATAGACTTTGACCGATTGATTGAGGCACAGGGGGACGCCACCCGGCTGTTCTTACCCTGGGTGCACTTGGACGAACCGCAGGTTACGCCTGCGCCTGGCACGTCCGTCTGCCCATTGCCCCAGATGTCGAAAGACGACGAGGCGCTCGCATCGGACGGAGTGGATGACGGTGGACTTTTCTCCGGGTTGCCGGATTTGTCGGAAGGATGAACCCGATGGGCACGAAACCTTTGCATATTGCCTGGCTGAGCGTGGTGGACAAGGCACCCGCGCCGGTGTGGTTGCCCAAGAAAGCGCTCGCCGAGGCGGCCGAGCGGCGTGGCGCATCCGCACTCGACAAGACGGATAGTGCCTCCATCCGACGCGTCGTTTGCCAAACGCGATTGGATGAGACGCTTCATGCCCGCTATGCGGCAGATGGGAAGGTTCGCGGCGTGGAGGTGGTGGAGGTAGCGTGGGATGCCCCATTGAAGGATACGGCGCAAATCCGCCGCGTGGCAACTTGGTTGGGTCATGCCCTGCGACTTAACCCCGTGGCGGTCGCTTTCATTCATCCGATGGGGTATTGCACCGAGATCCGCCCCGCGCTCATCCTCCCCGAAAAGGATGGCCCCAAGGTAACGGTGGGTGCCCTCACCGCGCACAATGGCATCGTCTCCACGCTTCCCGTCTTTTGGACGGACACCGGTCTTGCCGCCACGACCGCGCTCGGATGGGCCCATGCCGCTTTTTCCGCCCTTCACCGCGAAGAACGCCTTGATGAAATACGCGAACGCCGTGCCGCGCTGAATGCGCAACTCGGTTACGTCCATGCGGATGCCGCGCGGCGTGAGATTGAGGCGGAATTGCGTCATCTTGTCGTTGCCAAGGCCGAATTACGGAAGGAAATGGCCAACGGCAACGCGAACGTAAACTTGGACAAGGAGACAGACAATGTTGGACTGTGAGACCTTTTTTGAGGAGCTGCTGCGGCAAATCAAAGACGAGCTGGGCGAACTGTCTGTATGTATGGCTAAGTTGAAGGCTCATGGGAAGTCGGGCTCGTTGGAGTTGCATCGTGTGGAGGATCGACATCGGCGGTTGAGCAATCTTTCCGTTACGTTGGGGGCGGTGGCACGTGAATGTAGCGTTTTGTTGGGAAATGAGGGGAATGAGAAGCCGCCGCTGTCGGAACCGGCTGCGACGTCCTCCTTGCCACAGCCCCCGGAAGAGGATGGGAAATGGGAGGTCGGAGCCATCCATGTGCTCCCAGGGGCGGTCGTGGCGTGCGAGAAGGCGCCGGCTAATTTGTGGTTGGGGAAGCTGGCGGGGGTTGGCAAGTCGCAAAATGAGCAGATGTGCAATCTTTTGACGCATATCGGGTTGCGCAGGGTTTGCGACCTTTGCGAGAAACAGGGGCTGTTTGGCAACAAGCGGGCGCGGATTCTTTGGGTATCGCGGGGGTGTAAGGTTCCTGCCAAGTTTGTGTGGCGCGTCAAGGACAGGGATGGATTGGTTTATTCTGTCTACACGAACCTTAATCGTGATCAGAAGCAGGCGTTGTTGGACGAGTTGGTGCATCTGCTTTGGTAGGGCTTGTGGCGTCCGTGGGGAGGTCCGGGACGCTCGGGGGCGGGCCTTTTCCTTGGGCGTGCCGGGGGAGGGAATTTTGCTGCGGCGTGGGGTGGGGGATTTGTGGTATAGTATGGGGACAACGAGAGGAAGGTTAGCAATGGCAGAGCGGATTCGCGTTCGGTTTGCGCCGTCGCCGACGGGCAAGGTGCATATTGGGAACATTCGTGCGGCGATTTTCAATTGGCTGTTCGCGCGGCACGTGGGCGGGGCGTTTTTGTTGCGCGTGGAGGACACGGATCTGGAGCGGTCGACGCCGGAGGCGATTCGGGCGTTGTTGGATTGCATGAGGTGGCTGCGGCTGGATTGGGACGGGGAGATCCTTTATCAGACGAGCCAGCGGGCGCATCATTTGGAGGTGGCGGAGGATTTGTTGCGCCGGGGGTTGGCGTATCGTGAGAACAAGGGTGGGCAGGGGGAGTGCGTGATTTTCCGGATGCCGAGGGAGGGGGTCATCGAGTTTGACGATTTGGTGAAGGGGCACATGAAGAAGCAGGCGAAGGACACGCAGGATTTCGTGATTGTGCGGTCGGATGGGTCGCCGGTGTTCCATTTGGCGAATGTGCTGGATGACGTCACGCAGGGGGTGACGCATATCATCCGGGGGGACGATCATGTGGAGAACACGTTCAAGCATATCATGCTGTTCCGGGCGATCGGGGCGCCGGTGCCGCGGTATGCGCATTTGCCGATGATCGTGAACAACGGGGGCAAGCCTTATTCCAAGCGTGACGGCTCGGCGTTTGTGGGGGAGTTTCGCGAGCTGGGGTTTGTGCCGGATGCATTGTTCAATTATCTGGCGTTGCTGGGGTGGGCGCCGGGGGACGACCGTGAGGTGATGTCGCGCGCGGAGATGGTGGAGGCGTTTGACTTTGCCAAGTGCAAGGCGAGCCCGGCGCGGTTTGACATCAAGAAGCTGACGTGGATGAATGGCGAGTACATCGCGCGCGAGCCGCGGGGTGAGTTCGAGGCGGCGTTTGACGCGCGGTTGCGCGCGGCGGGGTTGCCGACGGAGCCGTTGAACGGGCATCGGGGGGCGTTGCTCGACGAGATCCAGCCGCGCACGAAGACGTACGGGGACGTGCCGGGGAATTGCCGGTGGTTTTTCGCGGAGGATTATCCGTTCGACGGGAAGGCGGTGGCGAAGCGGCTTCACGCGGAGGGCGCGGCGGAGACGTTGGAGGCGGCGGCGGGGGCGCTGGAGGCGTTGCCGGACTTCACGGCGGCGGCGGCGGAGGGGGCGGTGCGCGGCTTGGCGGAGGCGCGTGGCGTGGGGCTCGGGGCGCTGGTGCATCCCATCCGGGTGGCGGTGTCGGGGCGGATGGAGGGGCCGGGGCTTTTTGAGATGTTGTGGCTGTTGGGGCAGGGGCGCGCGGTGGGGCGGTTGCGCGCGGTGGCGGCCAAATTGCGCGAGGGGGCGCTGTGAGGCGGCTCCTCATCGCCACGCGCAACGCGCACAAGCTGGACGAGATCCGGGGCTTGCTCCCGGGGGTGGAGATCGTGGGCACGGAGGGGTGGCCGGGCGTGCCGGACCCGGAGGAGACGGGCGCGACCTTTGAGGCCAACGCGGCCATCAAGGCCGAGGCGTGGCGCGATGCCACGGGGCTGCCGACGTTGGCGGACGATTCGGGGCTGGAGGTGGAGGCGCTTGGCGGGGCGCCGGGGGTGCGCAGCGCGCGTTACGCGGGGGCGCATGGGGACACGGCGGCGAACAACGCGAAGTTGCTGCGCGAGCTGGCGGGGGTGCCCGCGGCGGGGCGCGGGGCGCGGTTTGTGTGCGCGTTGGCGTTGGCGGTGCCGGGGGAGGCGACGCGGACGTTGCGCGGGGAGTGCCGGGGGCGGATCGTGGAGGCGGCGCGCGGGGCGGGGGGCTTTGGCTATGACCCGCTGTTCGTGCCGGAGGGGGAGGCGAAGACCTTTGGGGAGTTGCCGGCGGAGACGAAGGCGCGCCTGTCGCATCGCGCGCGGGCCTTCGCCAAGGCGCGGGCGGAGTGGGCGCTTGGGGAGGAGGACAACGCGAACAAGGGCTGACGCATGACGAGACATTGGGTGGTCGCGGCAATCGGTGCGCTCGGGTGGGCCTTGGCACTGTGCGCCGCGGGGGACTCCGCGGATTTTCTGCTGACCCCGGAAAAGATTTCGGGCGGGGAGATTGTCCCCAACACGGGCAACGGCATCAAACTCGGCAGCGCGAGCGACCCGAAGCGGGATGCGCGCGACGGGTGGTATGGCATCGATGGCACGGGCTATTGCATGGCGCGGGCCGGGGGCGTGGGGCTGCGCAAGAATGGCGGCAGCACCTTGCGCAAGGATTTCCCCGCGCCCGAGCGCATTGCTTACGTGGAGGTGCGATGCGGCACGCAGTCGAAAAGCAACCTTGGCAAAGAGGCGTCGCTCTCGCTTCGCTTGGCGGACGATGGGCCGGCGCAGACGCAGACGTTCGAGACGCCCGCCGCGGTGGATGCTTCCGTCACCGTGGCCTTCCGTCTCGACCCGGCGGTGGAGGCCGATTGCCTTGCCTTGTCGAGTGGGGCGGATTGCGGGGTCATCTTCGAGGTGGCGCGGGTGGTTTGGGATGCGGAGGCGCCCGAACTCGCGGCGACGTTCTCGGTGCCGAAGGATGTGTTGGCGGGGGAGACCTTTCTGTGCGCGCTGGCGACGCTTGAGGGCGGCGCGGGGGAATACGCCCGGGTGACGTGGCGCTTCGAGGGGCAGGAGCGGACGCTCCGCGCGGCCGCGGGCGACGATTTGATGGCGGCGGTCGCCTTCACGGCGCCCTATCTCGACGGCGACACGTCCGTGACGGTGGAGGTGGAGGACGCCGCGGGCACGGTGAAGACGTGGGCGTGCCCGCTGCACATCACGCCCTATGCGCCGCCGCGCGACGTGACGGTGCGCGACGTCACGCGCACCGGCTTTCGCCTCACCTGGGAGATGTCCGCCACCGGCCTCACGCCCGTGGCCTACACCATCCGCGTGATCGACGAACTTTACGGCACCACGGGCGAGGCGCTTGCCGCGCCCGTCTGGCTGCAAGAGGCCGAGACCCGCTGGGTCGCCGGCGAGGTGTGGGACCTTTCCGCGGCCGCCGCCGGGATGGCGTGCGCGACCTGCTTCCTGGAGACCGACCCGGCGTGGGAAGGCACGCTCTCGGTGCGCCTGGATGGCGAGGCCGATTGGAAGCCCTTGGTCAATATCGGCGGGATGCATCTCGGCTTCGACCTGCCCGCCGCCGAACGCGTCGCCTTGGAACTTCGTGCCGAGGGCAAGGGGCCGCCCGCGTGGGTGCGCGCCCAACTGCCGCGCGTGGGCAACGTCTACTGCGACGTGGCGCTGCCCACGGATGCCCAGCGCCGCGACTACGCGGTGACGGGACTCCCGCCCGGCCGCACGGTCATCGTCACCCTCGGCGCCCAATGCGAGCTGAACGACGGCCGGCGCGTCACCTCCAACGCCGACGCCATCGCCGTCACGCTCGAGGCGCTCCCCACGCTCGGCCTCTCGGCCGACACGCGTTTCGAGCAGGTTTACTTCCGGTGGCCCGAAGGCGCGGCGGAGGCCGGCTACACGGCCACCGTCTCCTTCCTCGCCGAGGTGGCCCTGCCGCAAGCCACGCCCCCCGGGCTCTACCTCACGCGCGTCTGTCTCACCGATGCCTCCGTCGGCACCGGCAAAGCCATCGCCCTCACCAACACCACCGACGCGCCCATTTCCCTCGACGGCAATCGCTACACCCTCCTCGCCACCAACATCGAATCCGCCAAAACCAGCGCGTGGGACTTCCACCTGACGGACGACGGGACGGGCGATTGGGTCTATCCCATCACCGTCCCCGCCCGCGGCGAGGTCGTCATCGCCCACACCCGCTACCAACCCCTGGAAATGCGCGCGGGCGTTTACCTCTACGGCGGCCCCGCCCTCAACTTCACCCCCGCCTACACGCTCACCCTGCTGCGCGACGGCACCCCCGTCAACAGCCTCGCCCCCGTCCAGAACGCCATTGTCCGCCAGCCCGTCGACGACCTCGCCGCCGCCCCCGTCGCCACGCCCGTCCTCGCCGGGATGACCGCCCTGCCCATGCTTTACGACCCTTGGGCCCGCTTCACCGAGACCCGCCTGCTCCAGTCGCGCACCCACACCCCCGACGACCCCTACTGCGGCTACGGCAACCTGCTCGACCTCCTCCCCGCCGGCGCCTCCCGCCTGTGGGTCCGGGCCATCCTCCACGACGGCGAGGCCGACTCGGCCGCCGCCACCCTCACCCTCTGGGAAGAACAATCCCTCATCCGCGACGAACGTCACGGCTTCCGCCTCATCCTCCGCTGACCGCCGTCCCTCCCCGCGCCCTTCGCCAGGCCTGTCGATAACTTTCGCAAACCTGTTGAAAACTTGTCGAAAGCGGGCGGACCCGGAGGCGCCCCGAATCCGCCTTTTCAATCTATACGCGGGGTCATTTCCCGGGATGCGCCGTATCTCCCCCCGAGACACGGCGCATCCCGGGGTGGGAGACGCCGTGTCCCAAAACGCCCCGCTTACCGAAAACTTCTCCCTCGGCCGCCCTGCGGGCGGCAGCCTGCCCCGGATCCGCGACATGCCCCGGTGCCCGGGCAAAGTTTCCCCGGGCACGCCCGGGCGTGAACGGGGCGCGCGTTTTTTGTTATCCTATGGGCACGCGAGGGGAGAGTCCTCGCCAATTCTTGCGCTTTGCGCAAACAGGTTGCTCCACTGAAACTTCGGAACTTTCAACATCGGGCAACGTGTTTTGCAAGGTGCGCCGTCATGGCGCGCTTTCTTTGCACGTGATCGATGTGGGCTTCCGAAGGCCTCAGTGGAAAGCGGTAAAGGAAGCGTGCTTTATTATGGCCGGAGAGGATGAGCGGAGTGTGCTCTTTGCGCTCGGTGTCTGGGACGTCGGGGGCGTGGAGCGTGTGACGGCGGTGTTGGCGAACGCGCTCGCGGCGCGGGGCTGGCGCGTGACGATTGTGGCCTTCCGCTTCGACAATCGGGCGCTTCTGGGGGGCCTGGGGCCGGATATCATGGTGAAGGCGCTCGCCTTCCCCGTGCGGGGCGTGGCGAACGAGAAGGCGCTGCGGGCGTTGATGGCGGCGCGGGGCGTGCGCGTGGTGGTCAACCAGTGGGCGTTGCCGTGCGGGGTGGCGGGGCTGCTGCGGCGCGCGGGGCGGGGGCTCGGCGTGCGGCTGGTCTCCGTGCTCCACAACATCCCGGACAACAACGGGCGCATCGCCGCGGCGCGTGGGCTCAAGCGGTGGCTCTGGGCGCGGCTCTCGGGGCTGAGCCTGCGGCTGACCTATCGGCGGAGCGATGCCTTCGTGGTGCTCTCCAAGCGTTTCGAGCCCATCTTCCGGCGCGTCACGGGGCTGCGCGACGCACCCGGACTGCGCACCATCGGCAACCCGCTCACCCTGGCCTGCGCGCCGGGGGAAAAGACGGACGCCGTGCTCTACGTGGGGCGCCTGGAGGAGACGCAAAAGCGCGTCGCGCGCGTGCTCGACGTCTGGCGGCGCCTCGCGCCGCGCTTCCCGGGCTGGCGGCTGGACATCGTGGGCGACGGCCCCGACCGCGCCATGCTCGAGGCGCGAGCCGCCGGCCTGCCGCGCGTCGCCTTCCACGGCTTTTGCGACCCCGCGCCCTTCTACGCGCAATCCAAACTCCTGCTGCTTACTTCCGACTTCGAGGGCTTTGGCCTTGTTTTGGTCGAGGCGCAGTCCGCCGGCTGCGTCCCCGTCGCCCTCGGCACCTACCCGGCGGCCTACGACATCCTCCGCGGCACCAACGGCATCGTCGTCGCCCCGCCCTTCGATGCCGACGCCTTCGCGCAAACCGTCGGCGACCTCATGGCCCGCCCTGCCGTCTTGGAAGGCCTGGCCGAGACGGCGCGCGAATCGGCCGCCGCCTACGCGGTGGAGGCCATCGTCGACCGTTGGGAAGCGCTCTTCCGCGAGGTGTGCCATGATTGACCTCGGCCGGTATCGCGAGGCCAAGCCCCGCCGCCTGCGCCTGGCGCTCTGGCGTCTCCTCAACGCCACGCTCTTCCCCCTCCTCCCCGCCGGCGGGCGGCGCCTGCTCCTGCGCGCCTTCGGCGCGCACGTCGGTCAAAGCCTTGTCTACCGCTCCGTGCGCGTCTACGCCCCTTGGAACCTGCGCGTGGGCAACCTCTCCTGCATCGGCCCCGGCGTGGAACTCTACTGCAAGGCCCCCATCGCCCTCGGCGACAACACCGTCGTCTCCCAACACGCCTACCTCTGCACCGCCACGCACGACCTCGCCAGCCCCGTCATGGCGCTCAAGACCGCCCCCATCGTCGTCGGCAACGGCTGCTGGGTCGCCGCCCGCGCCGCCCTCCTCCCGGGCGTCACCCTTGGCGACGGCGCCGTCGCCGGCCTCGGCGCGGTCGTCACCCGCCCCGTCCCGCCCCTCGCCGTCGTCGCCGGCAACCCTGCCCGCATCGTCAAAAACCGCGTCATCCGAAAGGAAACCTGATTATGCCGCCGATTGTGCGCATCTTCTGCGTCGACCATCGCCCGGACGGTTTGCGCAACCCGCTTGACTTGGCCACCATCGGCGTGGGCGCCAATCGCCAACCTGGCATTCTGCACGACTGTGACGGCGCCAACATCGCTGACCTCAACCCCCACCTCAACGAAGCCACCGCCCTCTGGTGGCTTTGGCAACACCCCGAGGCACGACGAGGCGCCGACTACATCGGCCTTTGTCATTACCGCCGCTTTTTGCTGTTTTCACCGGAGCAAGAACGCGAAGGTTCTTTCCGAAGTCGTTTGCGCGGTTGCCATCTCAAACCATCGTTGATAAACCGCCTGCACCGTTTGCCTGTGCGTGCACGTGATGCCGCACGTTGCCTGGAGGTTTCCTCCGTCGATGGCATTTTGCCCCTGCGGGAGCCATTTCTCAATGCGGGAGGGGTCGCGCAGACGCTGGTGGATGCCCATCGAGCGTCCGCGGAGTGGATTCAACGCATGATCGACATCGCCTTGTCGCGAGCGCCGGATTTCGGGGTGTATTTGGAGAAAGCCTTTCATTCACCAAGCAAAATCTACTGCTATGAAACGTTTGTGGTTCGCGCAAAAATGTTCGCCGAAATGTGTGCCACGCTTTTCCCAATCGCACAACAGTTTGTCCAAGAATGGGAAAGCGCACCGGATGCGTCGCATACGCACGCGCGGGAACCTGGCTATCTGTTTGAGATTTTGTTAGGTGCCTATTGGGGATGGTTACGTGAAAAACACCGCGCGCACTTCTTGCACGTTCGCTTTGCGACATTTGTTGGGAATGGCCATGGATGGTGGTATGTCGGTTTGTCACATCTAGGCTATCGGTGGTTCCCGGATGGCGCCGCCAAAGTTTTCGTTGCTTGTCATCGTGCACTTGTCAATCTTGGCTTGATGGCCAAACCGGAGTGACAGAACCATGAACAACCTTCACCTTGTCTACGCCGCCGACGCAAATTACCTCTTCCCGCTCCGGGTCGCGGCAAGCAGTGCCATCGCCCAAGCCAGCCGTCCGCAGGATTTGGTCATTCACGTTCTTGATTGTGGCATTCCCGATGACAAGTGGGAAACGTTCGGCAACAGCCTTTACGGCGAAGGGCGAACGCGTGTTGTCCGCCATACGATTGACCTCGCCCTTTTCCGTTCGTTCGCGGAATGGCACGGCAGCTTGGCGACTTATGCGCGGCTCTGCCTGCCGGATTTGCTGCCGGACGTCGCATGGTGTGTCTATGCCGATGGCGACACGCTTTTTACCGACGATCCCTTCAAGCTGGAAGCGATTTTCGATGGCACGTGCGCCATGCAAGGGCACACAACGAGTCTGACGATGCAACCGGAATGGTTCGCACGGCATGGTCTTGTGCAAGATTGGTCGCATTATGTGTGCGCAGGCTTTCTGTTGCTCAATCTGGAGTGGATGCGCGTGCAAGCCATCGCCCGGCGGAGCCTTAACTTTTTCCCCGAGGCGTTGATGGCCTCCTGCGTACGCATCCCGACGCGCCCTTCCCCGACCAAGACGCACTCAACGTCCTGTGTGCTGGGCACGTGGGCGTGCTTCCCGATGCGTGGGGCGTCTTCAGCGGCGCGGCGCTTGCCTTGGAGCGCCCTGGGTGCATCCACTATGCCGGGGAGCTGCCATGGGCGTTGCGTTTTCGATGGTATGTCGGTTATTCCGATGCCGCATGCGTCTGGGTGCGGTGTTGCGCGGCGTTGCTCGGCATTCCCCGCCGTGAAAGCACGAGGATTTCGTGCGGCAAATGGTTGGCCGGGCGTCTCCTCTGCCGGTGTGTAGCCTGTCTCGCGCCGATCCTTGCCCTCCTGCCACCCATCCGCCGCCGTTTCCCCAATCTCCGCGCCCGCTTCGCCACACGCAACAATCGATGGCTTTTGGCAGATAGCCTGTGGCGAATGGCGAATGCGAAAACAGAAGAATGAGCGGATCGCGCCATGCTTACTTTTTGGGATAGCGCTTTCGGGAAACAAATCGGGCGGATTCGTCCCTCGTGGCAGAATCTATGGTTCCCCGTTTGCTGGGGAGCCTACTTGGTTGCCGGAATCCCGGGCGTGGGGTTTTCCGTGACGCTTATCGTTGCGGTGAGCGTGGCAATCCTTGCCGCCTTCCCACTCGCGGTGGCGCTTCCTCCCATTTGGCGAAAGGCGCGTGAACAACCGAAGCGACTCCAGTTTGTCGCATTGCTAACGGCGGCCGGAACAGTCGAAGGAACATTGGGGAAACTGGTGTTTTGCTCGGGAAATGGTGGCATGGTGCAACGATTGTTCGAGATGGCGCCAGGAGGGGTGAAGGCCTGCCTCCCGCTAACCTTGATAACCGCAACGCTTCTTTCATTGCCTGTTTTGTTTTGCCTGTTGGCTTTTTTCTTCGGTTGGGCGGGCAGATCTTTTCGGGGCTGTCTACACGCATTTTCGCGCGTGGAGGTATTCACGGCTTTGGCGATATCCGGAATAGGGTCGTTCTTGTTTGCATGGAAGGTAATCCCCGCGATTTGGCCGGCATTTCACGACCTGGACATAATCTTGAATATGGATATTGATATACCGTCTCGACTTACTTCCGGAACATCTTTTCTTTGTTTGTCCGAGGTGCGGACGCACATAGGCCATGCGTTGTTTGCGGTGGCGGCCGGGCCGTGGGTGGGGGCGGCGTTGTTTGTGGGGTACGCGATTTCGGGGATTGTGCCGTGGGCGCCGTATGTGGCGGTGACGTGTGCGCAGGCGTTGGCGGCGGGGGTGGGGCTGTTGGCGTTGGGGCGGCTGGCGGGGTTGGGGTCGGCGGTGGCGCGTGCGGGGTTTATCGCGTGGGTGGGGGCTTCGTTCGGGCTTTCGATTGTGGTGTTGGGGGCGGATTCGTATGCGTTTGGCTTCATGTGGCTGATGGTGGCGTTGGGTGTGCTTGGGCCGACGTTTCGGCGGCGGGGGGTGTTGCAGGCCGTGGCGTTTGTTTGCGCGGTGGGGAGTTTGGCGACGAGCGGGCTGGCCGTGGCTTTGTCGGCGCTGACGCGCGTGCGGCTTGGGGCGAGGCGGTGGTTTGTTCATTTGGTCGCGCTGGGGGCGTGTTTTGGCGCGGCGTTGGCGGTCTTTGGGAAGTTGAACGCGGCGCTGGACGTTTTCCGGGTGGCCGGGGAATACAATGACCGTTTCTCCGGGGCGGCGCTGACGGTTGGGGAGCGTGTTTGGCATTGGTTGGCGTTCGTGGGGATGACGGTGCGGCCGCCGGAGGCGTTCGGGCGGGTGATGGACGATGGGGAGGCGTGGTGGGTGGCCGCGCCGCCTTCGGGTGCGATGGTGGCGACCGGTGCGGCGGTGTTGGCGTTGACGGTGGCGTGTTGCCTGGTGCAGTGGTGGAAGCCTTTTATGCGGTTGTGTCTCTGCTGGGTCGGCTTTTCGTTTCTCGTGTTGGGCGTGTGGGGGATGGGGACGGCGCAGAATGAGCAGAGCCTCTACGTCACGCATTTCGCGTGGGCGTTCCTCGCGCCGCTCGCGGGCGGGGTGGCGTGGGCGCTCGGGCGGTTGCGCTTGGGGCGGGCGACGCCGTGGGTTTTTCTTGGCTTTGCGTGCGTGACGGGGTGGATGACGGTGCGGGCGTTTGTCTCGATGGTGGCGTATCTTTCCGGGATGTGGCCGAGGTGAGGAGGTTGCGATGAGGCTCAAGGCGGTTGTCCGGCTGTTGCGGCCACACCATTGCGTGAAGAATGTGTTGGTGCTGTGCCCGTTGTTTTTCAATGGGCGGCTTTTCGACCCTGCGCGGTGGGGGGAGGCGGCGGTGGCGTTTGTGGCGTTCACGTGCGTGGCCTCGGCGGTTTACGCACTCAATGATTGCATGGACGCGCGGCGCGACCGCTTGCATCCCACGAAGCGGTTTCGGCCGGTGGCTTCGGGCGAGGTGTCGCGGGGCGTTGCGTTGGCTTTGGCGGTGGGGCTGTGCGTGGCGGCGGGGGCGTCGGTTTTGGCCGTGCGCGCGCCGGGGATGGCCTTGGCGTGGTTGGGCGCGTATGTGGGCGTGAACGCGCTTTACAGCCTGGGATTGAAGAACCGGCCGGTGCTGGATGTGGCGTTGCTGTCTTCCGGGTTTCTCATCCGTGTGATGTTCGGTGCGGCGGCGACGGGCGTGGCGGTGTCGCACTGGTTGTATCTGACGGTTCTGGCGGGGGCGTTTTATCTTGGGTTGGGCAAGCGCCGCAACGAGTTGCGGCGCTTGGGCGGGGGGCGCACGCGCCGGGTGTTGCGGTTCTACAAGGTTGGCTTTCTGGAGCAACAGATGGCCATCTGCATGGGATTGGCGCTGACGTTCTATGCGTTGTGGGCGGCGAACCAGCCCTGCGCGGGGCTGATTTGGACGGTGCCTTTGGTCTTGCTCATCCTCATGCGTTATGGCCTGGCGGCGGACGCGGATGCCGATGGCGACCCGGTGGAGGTGTTGCTGCACGATCCTTTCGCGTTGGTTCTGTGCGCGGCTTATGGCGCGGTCTTGTTGGCCTTGCTTTATCTCCCGGGATTCGGCGCATGAATGTTTACGATTTCGACCGCACGCTTTATCCCGGCGATGTCTCGCTCGACTTTTGGCGGTGGTGTCTGCGTTGCCATCCCGCCACGTGGCGGTTCCTGCCGGGGCAATTGTTCTTTTTCGGGCTCTGGCTGGCCGGGATATGCGGGCGGACGAACTTCAAGTCGCGCTTCTTCGCCTTCCTGCGCGCCGTGCCGGATGTCGAGGCCGAGGTCCGCGCCTTCTGGGCGGGGGGCGCCAAGGGCCCCGCCGCGTGGTATCCGCCCTTGCGCCGGGACGACGATTGCGTGATTTCCGCCTCGCCCGGTTTCCTTGTGCGGGCGTGCCCGTGGCTGCCCGCCTCGGCGACGGTCTTGGCCACGGAGGCGGACGCGCGCACGGGGCGGATTTTTGGGCGCAACTGTCGGGAGGAGGAGAAGGCGCGCCGTTTCCGCGAGCGCTTCGCCGATACGCCGATAGACCGTTTCGTCTCGGACTCGCTCACCGATGCGCCATTGGCCGCGCTGGCCGCCCGCCCGTTCCTGCTGCGTCGCGGGGCGCTGGTCCCTTGGTCGGAGGGGGCGTGTGGCGCGCGGCGCGTGGCGGCACACTTCCTGAGCGTGCGCTTCTTGCGGTTCCTCTTTTGCGGCGGCATGAACGTGGCCACCGGCGTTGGCTTCTCTTGGGCTTTCGCGCTGTTTCTCCAGGCGAACCTGGCCTTCGTGGCGGGCTATGCGCTTAGTCACGCGCTTTCGTACCTTCTCAATGCCGCGCTTACCTTTCGTGCCCGCCCAACGCTTGCGGGTTATGGCCGCTACGTCATCGCCTATGTCCCCAACTTTCTCATCCAAAACGTGCTCGTCGCGCTTCTGCACAACGTGTTGGGCGTGGCGCCTTTCTTGGCTTTTTTGGCCTCGGCGCTGCTGGCCATCCCCATCACCTTCCTGGCGTTGGTCTTCTATGCGTTTGCGCGGCGGGGCGGTTGAGGCGTCGTGGGGCGGTCAGTCCCAGGGGGGCGGGGCGGCGTGGAGGAGGGAGCGGACGAAGAAGTCTTTCATTTTGCGTTCGACGAAGGGGCCGGCGATGCTGTGGCCGGTGTTGGGGAGGAAGAGCTGCTCGAAGTTTTTGTTGGCGCGGATGAGCGCGTGGGCGACTTGGAGGGTGGTGGCGGGGTCGACGTTGTCGTCGTCCTCGCCGCAGATGAGGAAGAGGTCGCCTTTGAGGCGGTGGGCGTTGACGACGTTGGAGTTCTCGGCATAGGAGGCATCGACGGGCCATCCCATGAATTGCTCGTTCCACCAGAGTTTGTCGAGGCGGTTGTCGTGGCAGCCGCAGAGGGCGATGGCGGCTTTGTAGAAGTCGTTGTGCCAGAGGAGGGCGGCGAGCGCGTTTTGCCCGCCGGCGGACCAACCGAAGATGCCCATGCGGCCGATGTCGAGCCAAGGGTAGCGTGCGGCGGCGGCTTTCAGCCAGAGGATGCGGTCGGGGAAGCCGGCGTCGCGGAGGTTTTTGTAGCAGACGTCGTGGAAGGCCTTGGAGCGGCCGGCGGTGCCCATGCCGTCGATGCGGACGACGACGAAGCCGAGTTCGGTGAAGATGTCGGAGAAGTAGTCGACGGGGAGGAAGGCGGCGGGGAAGCGGTTGCCGTGGGGGCCGGCGTAGATTTGCTCGAGGACGGGATAGCGTTTGCCGGGGTCGAAGCGCGGGGGGAGGCGGAGGACGCCCCAGATGTCGGTTTTGCCGTCGCGGCCCTTGGCGTTGAAGACGATGGGCATGGTCCAGCCGGAGGCGGGGAGGTCGGCGATGTCCTGGCGCTGGAGTTCGGCGACGATGGCGCCGTCGGCGGCGCGGCGGAGGGTGGAGACGGCGGGGCGGTCGGCGCGGGAGGCGTTGTCGACGAAGACGGCGCCGTCGGGGGAGAGGGCGATGTCGTGGTGGGCGTCGCCGGGGGTGAGGTCGCGCCAGCCCGAGCCGTCGAGCTCGGCCACGCAGAGGTGGCGCTGGTAGGGGCATTCGGCGGGGTCGATGCCGGCGGCGGTGAACCAGACCTTGCCGGCGGATTCGTCCACGCGGAGGATGTCGTGGACGACGAAGGCGCCCTGCGTGAGGGGGATGGCGCGGCCGTCGGCGTAGAAGCGCCAGAGCTGCCGCCAGCCGGTGCGTTCGGTGACCCAGAGGGTGGAGAGGCCGTCGGCGAGGTGGCGCAGTTGGCGTGTCTTGTGGTTGACGAAGGTGCCGGGGCGCTCCTCGAGGCGGGCGCGGCGCACGCCGTCGGCATCGATTTCCCAGAGCGTGACGGCGCCGAAGCCGCGCTCGGTCCATTCGAGGGTGAAGGCTTTGGAGTCGGGGCGCCAACGGGGCGCGGCCATGAACCATTGTTTTTCCAGGCCGGTGTTGTCCAGGGGGATGGCGCGGCGGTTGGGGATGTCGATGAGCGCGGGCAGGCGCACGGCCACGTCGTCCCCCGCGCGGGCGTAGGCCACCGTGCGGGCGGTGGGGAAGATGGCGTCGTTGGGGGCGGAGGTGCGCAGGGTGATGGTGGGCTCCTGGGCGAAGCGGAGGCGATTGACCGCGACGCGGCGCCCGTCGGGCGACCAGCGCGCGGATTCCCACTCGTAGGGGGCGCCGGGGGCGCCGTCGAAGGTGAGCTGCGTGGCGGGCGGGGCGTCTTTGCGCGTCTCCCCCAGCCAGAGGTTGCCGTCGCGCACGGTGATGCGGAGCGTGCCATCGGGCGAGAGGAGGTTGTCGCGGCGCGGCTTGTCTTGGCGCTTTTCGGGTTTTTCGGTGAGGGCCCGGGCCAGGGCGGGCGCGTCGCGGAAGGCGGCCTCGGCCAAGGCCTCCTTGGAGGTCGCCTCCCAGCGTTGCCCGTCGGCCGCGCGCACCAGGCGGAAGCGTTTGCCCGCGCGCGTCTGCGTTTCGTACCAAAAGCCCAGGCCGTCGGCGAGCCAATTCGGGCGCACGGGGCCTTCGTAGACCTGTTTCCAGCGCTCCTGCACCTTGGCGGAGCGCGCGTAGTCCTCGGCGGAGGGCGCGGCGGCCACGCCCCCCGCCACGGCCGAGCACGCCGCCACCGCAACCAGACAAACGCAAAAACAAAGACGCTTCATGTCCAAAACCTTTCGCCACCAGTCTAACGTCACGGCAAAAGCGGCGCAAGGCCAAAAGTCCCGCGCCGGGTCGGCTGCGTCTTGCCGTGCGCACCGCGCGGCTGCGCGTCAGGCTTCGTCGTCTTCCAGGAAGTGCTTGGCTTCGACGAGGCGGGCGACGAGGGCGTCGATGGTCGCGGCGGTGGGGGGCGTGGCGAGGTCGAGGCGGATGAGGAGGCCCGGCTCGGTGTGGCGCGTCGAGGTGCCGATGTCGCACAGGCAGACGCCGGGCGGGAGGAAGGCGGCGACGTTGAGGAGCGACCGGAAGTCCTCGGCCGTTTTGGGCTCCGGCAGGCCCAGCGCGACGCTGAGCGTGAGGCAGGCGCCGCGGAAGGGCGGCTCCGAGACGTGGGCGATTTCCAGCGAGGCGTGCCCCAGCGCGGGGTGGACGAACTCCCAGAGGCAGGAGGCGCCGGTCATGGTGGGGATGGCGGCCGGTGCGTTGGCGGCGATCCAGGCTTGGGCGACGGGGAAGGCGGCTTGAAGGGCGGGGTGGATGGACGGGGTGTTCATGGCGTGGCTCCGTTTGTGCCGGAGGCGGCGTTGAGGAGGGGGAGGATGTCCGTGCGCAGCGTCTCGTCCAGGTCGAAGAGCGCGAAGCCCGCGCAGCCGGCGCGGCGGACGGTCTCGATTTGCTCGAGGGTTTGGCGCGGCGAGAGGCGGCTTTCCGCGGCGGTGACGCCGATGCCGGCGACGATGCGCGCGGCCAGGCGGGGGTCGGCCGTCTGCGTGCCCAGCCAATCGGCCAGGCGCGCGGGGTCCTCGGTGTAGTTCATGGGGCAGGCCAGGTCGAGCAGGTCGGTGCGCAGCCAGGAGAGCCAGTCTTGGCCCACGCTGTCGATGCAGGCGGGATATTTGCCGTAGACGGCGGCCGAGAGGGTGATGTCGGGCGCGTCGGCGCGGAGGCGGGCGCGGATGTCCTGCACGGCGCGCGTGACCTCGGCAGCCCGCCACCGCAGGAAGTCCGCCCGGCGCGCGCCCGAGGCGTCGGCCACGCATGCGGGCCAGCCGGCGGCCTTGCCGCGCGCGGCCTCGAAGCGTCTGCGCGTGGCCGGGCCCAGGCTCTGCGGCAGGCCGGGGAAGCGGATGAAGTCCAGGTGGATGCCGTCGGGCCGATAGCGGCGCGCGATTTCCGCCACGCTTTCGGCGAGGCGCCGGCGCACCGCGGGGTGGGTGGGGTCCAGCCAGGGCTGTGCCTCGCCGGAGGCCGTTTGCAGGAGCCAGCCGCGCTTGCGGAAGTCCTCGATCGTCGTCGGCGCGGCCGCGCGTTCGCAGGAGAAGGCCAGCACCCAGGCGTGGACGCGCAGGCCGTGCCGCCGCCCCGCCGCCAAGGCCGCCGCCAGCTCGTCGGCCTCGCCCTTGCGCGGCAACACCTGCGAGGGATAGAGCGCGAAGGCGCCGCCCGCCACGTTCACGAAGAGATCCGTCACCCCCGCGCGCGCCAGCAGGGTGGCCGTCCGCTCCCAGTCGCCCGGCCAGAGGCCGCGCCCCGAATGGTCCCACACGGCCCGGATCTCCCCCATCGGCGCCGCGAGCGTCCGCGCGTGCAGGCGCGCCGTCAGCGCCCCCAGGTCCAACGCGGCCTGATAGGCGCGCGCCGGGTCCTCGCCCAACAGTTCGCGCGCCGCGGCCTCCTGCGCCCGCACGAAGGCCAGCTCG